>CASIAW010000013.1 GCA_949372875.1 Candidatus Poseidoniaceae archaeon | reverse complement strand
CGTAAATCCATTTTTTCGATATAATCATTTATTCGAGAATCATCAACACGGGCCTGAATTAAAGCTTGCAAAACTTTCGAATGGGTTCCATTCAGTGCATAAATTTCATCAAGGTGGGAGATTGCTTTATTCATGTTGGAATATTTTCCAAGTTTACTGGAGATTACTATGTACTCATATATCACATTACGAGAGGAGTATACAAGTTCGATATTACGATTCATTAATTCAATGGCTTCATCCGGTTTTCTCGAACGTAAAAGAGATCTTACAAGCAGATAAAAATCATCTGGTTCATGGATTTGGCCATCCAGTGCAAGTTGGAAAAAGGTGTCAAAAATCTGTTCGTCATCTAAACTGTTGTACAGAGTTGTAATGTCTGGAAGCGATTCATAGTCCACATATGAGATGGACGAAAATTGATCACGGAGATCTAAACTCACTCCATGTAAGGAATAGCCTTTTCTTAACGCATTCGGATTGCTAACTGCGCTCATTAGAACCCCTTTTGTAAAAACATGGCCGCCACTCAATATGTAATGTGTATGATTGGCATGATTCAATGCTGATAATGCCACATATGTCATTAACCAAATCCAAGTAGCATTCTTTGTGGAAGAATACAATGTTCCTCTTACACTCTCTCGGAAGGAGGAGGTTCTGCAAGAAGAACTTAAGAGAATACGTCCAAACGGCGTCTTTTCGATTTGGAAACCTTCTGGTAAAAGCAATCGAAAGACCTTGGAAAATCTTTTTTCTGCCTTTTTCAATTCCAAAATTAATGTGGGCCATCTTAAGAGAAAAGGGGCTTGATCACAAGTCGGAACCACGAATAATGCGCAATTGTGTAGTCTTATTTTCAACCAAATCTCCCCGGGGGTTGCACTTTGATCGCTGTGAGTCAATAATTCAAAGCATAAACGATAAGAATACACAAATCTTTCACATTACCACCCATAAAGACGGGGTCCATAATCAGAACAAAAACGTGCAATACTATACCTTTCCTGAACGCAGCAGTGTGAAAGGAATGAATCCAAAATTATGGAATCACCAATGTGAGGTTTTTCTCAATACTATTTTTGATATATATTCTCCTAAAACTTTTATTTTTGATGGCGACTATCCGTTCCGAGGAATGCTAAATGCGATGGGTCTTCGAGAGGGAATGAATCGGTATTGGGTACGAGAATCCTCTCAAAACTTTAAGATTTCATCACTACCGATTGATGGATTTGAACAATTCGACGCAATTATTCATCCAAGTATCTCAAAGACAACAGATACTGACATCAATATAGGGAGGTCTGGTTCCATATTTTGTAACCCAATAATTAGCCATTCGCCAAGTCGAAATGACTGTCTACTTTTCCGTGAAAAGCACCTACCTCTTGGTGCAACATTACTCTTCTTTGATATTGGCGTGAAAGATGAATTTACTGAGAAAATAGCACTGAGCCTTTTGTCCAATGAAAATGTATTTTTGCTCGTCCGACAAAACATGAAGATTTTATCTGTAATCAATCATCCAAGAACGATATGTGATGAGAATCTAAACTATTCTGGGGCAATGATGGTTTCAGATGCAGCCGTTCTTTACCCAGACCATTACAGTATTCACACATCTTTTCATTTGAATATTCCAACCTTATCAATTGCTGACGAAAAAACGACATTGAAAGAGTTATCAGAAGAATTTGGAACTGATGATTTGCCTCTCATGTATCTTGATTCAATGATGGGCGATGGACTTATCGACGCTGCTTTGAACCGGTTGGCTGACAGTGATGTTCAAGTCCAACTCAAAGAAAGAATGGCTAAACTAGGGATTGAGAGTGGTACTGAAAAACTTGTCAAAGTCATCATGAACAATCATAATTAATCATATTCTAAAGGTATTAATTTTTCAATACGTACTTGATTGTCCCATTCTTTGACTAATTCCTCTTCTCTCTCTTGCATGGGTGAAATATATTGGTTAATATTTGAAATTACTTCAGATCTTATTTTGGAATCAATGTATGCCTTCGAAGGAGTATACCATTTTTCCAAGTAATCAAGATCTAGGTTATGTGAAAACCGGGTTGAAAAACCTGGGGGATAAATGCTCATTTCTAGTTTGGAGAAGGCATAAAGGAGAACATTTTCGTGGCTTATTGGCATTTTAGACAACTTAGTCCTTACTTCTTTATTCGAAATTAGGCCAATGAGGTGTTCGTCACCCTCAGCCCCTAAGTCAAGGCTTTGCTTAAGTGTCAACTTTCGAAAACATTTCCAGCATTTATAGCAAGGTTCCGAGGCAGTACCGCGAATACACGATCTCGCAATTGAACCAATATTCGAACGTGAACAGATTAATTCTGTTCCGACTTCACTTACACCAGCAATGGGAAAAGTAAGAGGCAAGCCCGCTGATTCAAACACATCCCACCACATTCGCTTATGCGATGTTTCCTCATAATCTTTGAATTTTAGACGACCTAACCCGTACATTGATTCTAAAACTGTACCATAAGAGATAGCAAAAAGATTTAATTTTTGGGCAAGAAGTATCGCCGGAACTCCGTTAGAAAGGTCAGTAGGGAATCCTAATGGTTCTCGCATTGATTCAAGATCACACTTGATTAGCAAACACTGGTATCCCACTTTTTTAAGATTTTCACAGGATTGTATTGCAGCTTCTTTTGAATAGAGAGTGTTTTCCATTTTTGGCCGATCAAGAAAGATAGGAATAGTGGTTTTAGGTAAAACCGAAAGAGCGGCAGTTGAGTCTGCGCCCCCGCTGTATGCCAATCCCATATAACTCAAACCGCCTTTAGGTAAATACGGTTCCAGATTTTCGTCCACAGGGCCAACTGTGAAATTACATTTGTTCAAACCATCTGCAAAACGTTGACTAATTGGAATTGAAAAAGTTAATTTTTTATTGACCCAAGGCCGAATCACCAAGAAAGCACATAGCGCGAGATGATCTGGATGGATTGAGTCAATCGGGACATCAACGGGGAGTTCTACAAAAAATTTAGTTCGAGACATTTTGGCAGAAGATTCCTTGGGTTCCTCCGACTCACATTGATAGTTAAATTCTAACTTACCTTGCTCGTAGTGGTAAGAAATTATCACGTTTATCAACTCTGGTTTTGATGAAAATACCAAGAAATAGTTTGATCTAAGCCTTCACGAAGATCTGTCTGAGGGGAATAACCAAGATGAGATATAACCTTAGAGATATTCGCATGTGAGTGCAAAATATCCCCTTTACGCTTGTTCGAGTACTGTGGTTCGAGAGATGACAAGCCCGAATTATGCTTAGCTAAAGCATCGCGAATCCCATAAAAAATGTCATTTACTGTGGTTGTCCCCCCATAAGCTAAATTCAACACTTCCCCGTTTATATTTTTAACATTTGGATAAGTGAGTGCTAGAATGTTCCCCTCTACGACGTTACTGATATGCGTAAAGTCTCTACTTTGTTCTCCATCTCCATATATCTGTGGTATTTCCCCATCCATCATAGAAGAAATAAATTTTGGAATCACCGCAGCATAAGGGCCATTCGGGTCCTGTTTGGGCCCAAACACATTGAAGTATCGGAATCCGATAATTTCCATGTCATAACTGCTTACAAATGCTTCTTGAATCAGTTCTGTTGAACGTTTACTTGAAGCATATGGTGAAAGAAGAGTTCCTGTTATCTGTTCAACTTTAGGCAAAGTCTCGTCGGTTCCATAAACAGAAGAACTTGAGGCGAAAATAACACGCTTAACCCCTTCTTTTTTGGCAGCAAAAAATACATTCGTAGTTCCGAGAATATTGATATGCAGGCTCAATAGTGGATCATCGATTGAGCGCGGAACTGAGCCAAGGGCGGCTTGATGGCTAACATGTGTGCAACCTTTAATCGCGGATTGGCATGTTGCAAAATCTCGAATATCCCCTTCAATGAAAAAAAACCGAGGGTGATCAAGGAGGTGAGATATGTTTTCTAAATGCCCTGTAAGTAAATTATCTAACACTGTTACTTTACAACCCCTTGTAATCAAGACTTCGGCTAAATTGGAACCGATAAAACCAGCCCCGCCTGTAACAAGAACATGCATTTGTGCGTAAGTCGCCTCTTCTACCATGTTTGCTCGTCATTTGACTTATCCTTCAAAGGTTTCTCTTCTTTTTTGACAATGTATTCTTTTACCGAAGTACAGTAGCGACTCGATTTGTGTAAGATTGATAAATAATGCGCTCTTCATAAAGACATGGGCCTAGAAGGAAAATTGCCAGTTGTCACGGTAATTGGGACTTGTCGAGTTCACCACACCCTACGTAATCTAGCAGAAAAAAAACGTATTGTAATGAACAATGGTGGTCTTGGAACTTTCATTCACAGTACGCCAGAAGCTGTGCTAAGACTCAAAGTTTTACTGCAATTGGAAACATATAAGGAAACTCTTCTAAAACTTCAGGTCGGAGAATCAAATGAGAAAAAAACCAAGCCCGACGAGGGTTTTGATTTTTCTGAGACCGATATTTTAGTTGTAGAGATTTCTACAATAAAGTCATTGTCTGCAAATGGAAACCCACTACAATTTAATGAAGTTGCAAGACACATGTGCACCCCACATGGCGACTTTGGAATGGAATTGCGTCAAAACCTCAACAATGCATTCAATAAAAGAGAGCACTTTGTTCAAATGCCAAAACAAAAAATACCTGACGAATTTCCCGAAGAGTTTTCAAACCTCATCTCAGAACTTGTTCCAGTAGTACAGGACAGTAAGATAATTTCTTCAGACTTAGATGAAATCAGAAACCTTGCTAAAATTCCAGTTTTATTTGTCAATCACATTAACTTGCCAGGCACTAATGGTAAACTCATTACTTCACGGAATAAATTATGCAACATTATCAATGAATATGCAGAAGAAAGAAACCTACAAGTGTTTAATCCTGCAACAATGTTTGAAGAATATGAAGCTAAAGATCTACTCATGAAAGAAGGCAATGACCTTAACCACTATGCAAAAGACAAACTCGAAATTGTTGGGGAGATTCAATTGAAATCTATATCCAAATTATTAAACTCGAATTGAGGCCGTGCATACAAACGATTTTCCTTTTCTCGAAACCATTGATTGTCTTATTTCTACTAACAGTTCAAACAGCCCTAGAAATTACGGGTCTTTCAGTCTTCGATTAAGTGGCTTACGAGGGTTTTAGAAAGAATGTGTGCTCCATTTTCAACACTTAACTGGTTTTTAGGACCTATGCTTAAAATTAATTGCCGGCAATAATTTTTTATCTTCTTTGGCGTTCTTGTTTCGAGTACAATCCCCCAGCCTTCTTGTTCAGCAACCTTACAGCGAGCAAGTTGGTCATCCATTCCAGTATTCATATTTGGATAGAATAAGGCTGGTAAGCCAAACGTTCGAGTTTCATGAAATGAGTTGTAACCACCAGCCTGAACGGTTGCGTCGAAACCTCGGAAATATACTGAATTCGGATAATCACGTAAAATTTGAACACGTGGTAATTCAAAGTGAATACGCTCACCAATCAAAGATTCACCGAGAACGATGTATACTTCTGGGTTTTCAAGTAACGCCTCCAAAGTAAGACGGACTTCACTTTCAATTTCATTAATCTCGCCCGCACCAAGTTGAACATAAACTACAGTAGCATCTTGAGGGAGGCCCAAACGAGACCGTGATTTTTCTTTTGATAGAAGTTCATCATGATCAAGCATTACAATCGGTGGGCATGTAATCACTTCGAGATCATGATCAAGGTTATCTCCAGCTGTTGAAACGCTATCTTCAGGATGGATAATTGTATCAAAATATTGTATACTATCAACTGGGATAGATGAGCCTTTGCGGAATGTGCCGCGTCGCATCCAAAGTTTCTCCATTGATTTTCTCCCCTGTATAGCGCGTAACATTCCCCTATATGGGAAGGCGCCATCAAAGAGAAACATACTTGGACGATGTGTTTCAAAACAAATATTCAATTCTTCTTCAAGAAGAGAATTCCATTCTGCTGAATCCATGTCTCTGAAATATTTCGGGCCTGAGATGTGATGAGCTGGAATGCCATAAGGTTTCAAGAGGTGTAAAGTAGGCATTGTTGTGAAAAAAATGATTTCTAACTTAGAATCGATGCTTTTCATCCGCTTGGCAACAGCCAGCATACGAGTAAAATGGCCAAAACCCACACCATTGGTAGGAAACATCACGATGCAATTACCCTTCGAAGATAATCGCCCCGAGGAATTGATTTCCAGGGCAGCAGGTTGTGACTTCCAGCCAAGAAGTTCAAATCCAATCATCAACATCATCCAAGGCAAACTAAAGATAAGAAATGGAGCGAGCCAGGGCATTCGTATAGCATTAGTGAGATGAGATCCTAAACGAAGAGAAGGCGATGTCCGAAGACGATGAATTTCTCTTTGAAGGCGAAAAAGCCGTGTTTCTCCATCTTCCATGCTGCCTCACCTCTGTCTATGATTGTGTGTCAATTGCTCTATGTTATTGTCATATTGGCGAATAGCGATATTTTAATGCCCTTTCGTAGTGTGAGGTATGAAATCATTCATCGTAGAGATTTATCGATTCTATGGGGTAAGGCTCTACTAGTGGAGCAAGATACTGATGAATCTTCTTCCATGTTTCTTCTCTCCATCGTAAAGGAATGATTTCTTTGGCAGGCGGATATGATGAAGTCCACCATGATAAATCAGACTCCAAGAATGTACTTAATTCAAGTATTTCAGATTCAAGATTTAATTGTTGTAAAACCCATAACGCGTGTGTAGCGGTTGGTAAAGGTTTACGTCGAAGAAAGGTTTGTATCTCATTTGCTTGGATATCGAATGGACGTCCAATTGGTCCGTTTTTGAGGAAGCATTTCCAACAACCTTCACAGCCCTTTTTTCCATCACCTCGCAAACAGGAGTTGAGATATGGAAGTATCTCGGAATCTTGACATATTTTTATTGCTCCTGCTTCAGAAATTCCTGCAATGGGTAAGAACAATTCAATTCCTGCAGATAAAAAACGCTCTGTCCAGTATTTGAAATACCTGGTATCCTCAAACTTACGAAATTTTCTGCCCTTTGAAAGCCATGTATTATCCAACGGTGTTCCAAAAGCAATTGCGCCAATATCGAAGTGGTCAGCGAGAAGAATCAGGTGAGTGCCACTAGCGAAGTCAGAAGAAAACCCAATCTGTTTATGATAATAAGTTCGAATAAGTTCATGGTTTGAAGAAATATCTACTACCTGTTTTCCTCTATCCCTTTTCATATGCTCAAGTAATTTGTCGGCATTACGATGATCAAGAATACTCTCAAAATTCCGTCGGTGGTATCCAAGAATCGTTTCTTCGGGCATGACCAAGGCCGCAGCAGTTGAGTCTGTACCTGCGGAAAAAGCCAAAGCTGGCAGGGAGCCGAGTTTACGAGTGCCTTCAAACGATTGAAGGGTCGATTTTTGCCAAGGGTAAAGTAAAACTTCTGCTGTGAGTCTTAGCAAGTCCGGATGTGTTGTAGAAAGAGAAAAATTTCCCGGCATATCCCAAAACGTCCAACCATGTGGGTGTAACATCCATACACGGGACCCCTCTTGCCAAAAATTATCCACAATGTCCTCATCATTCCATTGTTTCTGTTCATTTTGAGGTCGGATCTGGTTCTTATGAAGTTTCAAAATCCGCGGATGGTGTATTTCAGAATTCGGAGATTCACCTTTTTGCAAAACATACTCGGCCTTGAGAGAGAGTTCATCAAACTCATTATCCCAGAGCGAATTTAGACGGATTACTTCAGTAGTATTCTCTTGATTCCAAAAAGATCGAATAATTACACTACGAGCGAGTTGGGTTTCTTTCGGTTGGTCGAGGATTTGAAAAGCATACCTTCTTGCTTTCTCCCAAGAACCGTCGTTGTAGGCCCGACGCATCAGGAACCGCCGAATCATGTTTACAGATAGTTGTGGAGCGTATCAAGATTTACCAGGACAAGCGTTTATCGAGCCTAAATACCAAAGCATATGTAATCCTTAAGTTTTCATACATTCATGTCGGTAACTCTATTCCCGATGAAATCGTGAAAAACGATTGATTTTACAATGGGGATTTTTATGAATATCTATTGGTTCACAGGTCGCTCAATGAAGGACCTCTGTGCAACGACTCAAACCTCACTCGCCTCCGGACTTATCGAGCGTGGCTATGACCTCACATTTGTGAATTCAGATCCTGAACTGAGTCATGAGAAATGGCCTTGGCAACACCAGTCAATTGCAATCTCTACTTTTCCTGGGCGTCGTTCTCAAAGCCTAGGTCAAAACATGAAACACTGGTTGAGAAAAAACAACCTTGGAAAAGAAGCGTTCGCACTGGTGGATTGGCGGATTGCTCATATTTTGATTCCAGAGCTAAAAAGTCGAAAAATTCCGTGGATTCTCATCGACCGCAGCCCACCTGCAGACAAAGGACTTCTTTCCCTCTTGCAATGGCCTTCATGGAAACGAAGTTGGAAACGAGTTCGAGACGAAAAATCTGGTCATGGTTGTGTCGTTTCTTTGAAGCATCGTGAATTTGTCAGTACGAAAACTGGCGTGAAACAAGCTCAAATTACTGTCTTACCTGCTGGAGTTGATCTCGAGAAATTCACTATGGCAGAACGCTATGATACATTGACCATGATTTATCACGGTCAACTCGACCAACATCGAGGTGTTCTTGCCTTACCTATGCTTCTTCAAAAAGCAAGAACCTCGGGACTCAACGTCCAGTTAATCCTGATCGGCGAAGGAGATTGCGTTGAGGGGCTACAGGCCATGGCAGCGACAAATGAGTACGTCACTGTTCACCCTACATTAGAACAAAAAGATCTGGCAGCCATTTTATCTCAGTGCCATATTGGATTGTTACCAATGCCCGAAAGAAAAATGTGGATGATTTCCAGTCCACTCAAGCGAAGTGAATACGCAGCATCAGGACTTTTGATGTTTGGAATAAATCATGACGGACATCGATTTACCAGTAAAGTGAAACTCGATTGGATGAAACTGGTTCAACAATCAGAGTTTCATGATGAAGGAGTGAAATGGTTGCAAAGTCTTGAACAATCACACATTGAAAATCTCGCCCTTCAATCCCGAAAGTATGCGGAAGAATACCTTGCATGGTCTCATTCTGTTGACGCTCTTGAAGCATCGATTGTTTCACTCATTGCCCAAGACAGTTGAATAGAAAAGTCCCCATTGCTGAGATACATATTCGGTTTTGAACACATCTGTTTGAATCGTTTCACTTGTTTTCACATTTGAAGAATTCAAAGCATCACATATTGACGACGCCCATCCATCTACATCTTGGTAAGGGGCACTTTCGATTCCTTCAGGAGAAATGATTCGGTCTGAGGCAAGTACGGGAAGGCCACAAGTAAGAGCTTCTAAAATGACCAGTGGTTGACCTTCAAAGGTCGAGGGAACGAGGAGAAGTGAAGCGGTTTGGAGAAGGTGTTTCTTTTCTGAATCACTCACCCATCCACGAGCAGAAAGCCACTCATGAGGGCTTGAAGAGATGCCAGTCATCGTAACCTTGAGTTCGGGAAATTCCTTCCGTACCTTTTCACATACGGTGATGGCAAACTGATGGCCTTTCACAGCATCGTCTCTCCCAAGTAAAAGGAGGTGAGATACATCGCGTTCAATCGAACTTGGTTGAATGTCGGCATCAACTGGATTATTCATTGGATAAACAGCTCCAAGAAAAGGCTCCAGACGCTTTTTCCAGCCATCTCCCAATACAACTGTATGGCTTTGGTTGGCTTTGAGAAATGCGTTCAATGTTCGACTACGCTTCGATTCCGGAGATTCAAGCCAGGTGTCGAATTGCCCAGAATGAATATGTACAACATTTGGAACTCCTGCCATGTGTGCCATTCGAGCAAATCGGCGTTTTCTCCACCACGACCAGTCAGCAGCCGTATGAAGATGAACAATATCCGGACGTCGTGTGTTATCCTTGAGTATTTGATTAAGTGATGCACGTGCTTGACGATATGCTCTCCATTTCGCCCATGGAGAGCCAACTGCATGGGAGGATAGAACTTCAGCCTCCCAACCATCTGGCGGGTGTTCTGCAAGAATACGCATCACGTTTGCCATACCGCCTGGCGTCTCACACGGACCGATGTGGAGTACCTTTGGCATAGTACACCCTCAGAGCCATCGGATGAAGAAGTTCCGCAACAAAATCAACCTTAAGGCATTGATTTTGAGGGGAGATATCAAGGGGAGTGCTGAATTGAAATGGTCATGGTGTGGATTCCGGCCTTGGTTGAAGTCGGTTTGGGAGTTGCTGCTTTGGCTCCATTTCTTATTCACCGAATTTCGGTAGGAATGTGGAGAAAGAAGGGGATTGAGTATCCGGTACATTCTGCTGAATTGCCTTCTGTGACCGTTCTTTTGCCCGTATGGAACGAAGAATTAATCCTCAAGAAAAAACTTGACAACCTTGCATCACAAAACATGCGATTCTCTCTTCTCTTGATTGATTCTGCTTCGACCGATTCAACGCTATCAATTGCCAAGTTATGGTTGAAAGAAAATCCAAAGGCGTTTGAGAACTCAACTGTTCTTGAAATGAAGAAACGTCTCGGAAAGACTGAGGCTGTACGTCAAGCCATCCATTCTCTGGAAGAGCGAGACTATCACGGTCTCGTCTGCATGACGGATGCTGACGCTATGCTACCGCCAAACGCCCTCTCGCGATTGCAAGGGTGGTTTGCTGACCGATCCATTGGTGCTGTTGGAGCAAAGGCGTTGCGAAAACAAGCGCTTCAAGCAGAACGAACGCACCGTTCGATGTTCGAAATGCTTCGGGAGGGAGAGTCGGCTCGAGATTCTACACCGTTTCTTGAAGGCTCATGCATGATGTGGAGACACAGTGGTTTTTCATCAACGCAACTCAATGTTCAATCAAATGCAGATGATGCACAAATTGCAACTGGTATTCGATTGAATGGATTACGCAGTCTACATGACAGTGATGTCTACTTTGAAGACGTTGCACCAACGACTCCTGAAGGACAAAGGCGCCAAAAAATCCGCCGAGGCCAAGGCTTGCAACGGTTGTTGGTAAGCCATCGCAAACGATGGTTTGACCGGAGGTTAGGGACTTTTGCGAGTATTCTACGACGTGAGGCGCACTTCCATCTGTTTGCCCCATTACTCCTCGCTGGAGCTGCATTTGCTGCAGTTATTCGCTGGAGTATCATTAGTCTTGCAGGAATGCCAAATGGAACACTTGCTGTATTGCATGGAACGCTTGCTATGATTGAATTAGGGTGTTTGACTGCCTGGCTTCTTGATCGTCAAGGAATCAAAATCCCACTTCTCTCAACGATAGGCTCTCTGTTTTCAGGAATGGAACATCTACTCGCTGCTCATTGGCAATCATTGAGAGGCCGTTCACTCCACATCTGGGATCAACACAGTGATACACGGATGGCTCTCGCTGAATCAGACGAAGTGAATTAATAAAAAAAAAAAGGCCCCCCCGCAGACCGAAGTCTACGGAGGGGCGGCTCTCGTATTCCAACGGAACACGTGTTTGACTTATCAGTTAAAATTAATTTCTAACTGAAATCACTCAGCAACAGCGGAGGACTCATCGAGAGTCTTTCCTTCTTGTGTGTTGGTGATTGTAACCGAAACTGTGCAAGTTGCAGATGCAGAGCAAATGTCTTGTCCGTTTTCCATGATGGTAACGCCGTCACCAACAGACCAAACTTGGTCGCTGGAGTCGCCGAACTCAAGCAGGTCGCAGCCGCCGCCAGATCCTTCAGCGCCAGGGTTGTTGCAGGTCACAGGAGCTTCATTGTTGACTGAAATCTTCACAGAGATTGCAGCCCAGTTGATGTCGCTTCCTTGGGTCATTGTTACACGAACGAGCTTGTCAGCTACTCCATCTGATGGGGATCCAGATGCATCTTCAGCGTCCATGACGTAAAGTGCAAGGTTTCCATCAGTGTTGCCTTCTGCGAGGGAACTAGCCCACACATACAAGACACCAGCAAGTACCACAGTAATTGCGACCATTAGAATGGTAGCGATAACTGGGCTAACAGCTTCTTCGTTTCTATTTTCGTTTTTCATATTTTTGTCCTCCTTCCCGAAATCGGGGGTAGATTCTCTACCGTACCCGTGATATTTAACCCTGCCTCTTACAATCTTCTTAAAACGCCTCAGAACGGTCTAAAAAGCCCGATTATAGGAATTTACCTTTTTGTAAAATTTGAGGCCGTAGCGAGTAGAGCAATGAGTTTGTAAGCGCGAACTGCGCGGTTAAACGAAAAAAGGGAGGTTTTTCCTTTTTGTTATTTTTTGAAGCCTCAAGGCTGGAGTGAATTAAGGTGAACAGGGTGAGAGTAATGCGGAGGGGATGGGATGCACTCAACAAGAACTTCAACAGCCCTGTTCAATTCAAGCCACGCAATCGCGGTTTATATTGGTTTTCAAGAGAAAAAGAAGGATTCGGGGATTGAACGCTAAGTTCATCACTCAACTGTTAGAATCTCTGCCCCGCCATCTGTAATGTAAACAGTATGCTCAAATTGACAAATATTTCCCCCATCCATACAACGTAAGGCGTGGTATGTTTCGAGGAATCGGATACTGATCAATTTCTTTACTAATGCATTCCATTTGCTTTGACGGCTGGCTTCATCTGCTTCAGGAAATGGCTTCTCAAGCATTGGGTAAGCCCAGCGTTCTGCAAATGGCAAGGTCGAGTATCGCTCCTCAAGATTACGTGCAAGTTGAGCTCCGAGAGGCTTCAATTGACCTTTTGCACGCGCCTTGCGAGAAGTGGTCAGACCCGTCACTCGGTAAATATTCGAAGAACTTGGAGAACCAATATTTTCAATCAACCCTGATTTCCCAGTTGTATTAAACGGCTCAACGGCATAGACGCCACCTTCTTCAACAACGCCTTTGAAACCACGGTTATCTGGTCCACATGCATAAGACGGGATAGAAACACCTGCGTGTAATTCCCAAGGTTTCAATTGATGACCACAAAGGTTGCGAATCGGTTGGAAGCCTGCATCAATCGAAGGTTGTGCGGCTGCAGCGCCGACTTTATACCACGGAGTCCCCGGATGCATAACTTCAATTGCAGCATCACGTGCTTCTTTAGCAGCCTTGATTTGTTCAGTGTGATTGTTGGTGTTTCCGACTTCATAGGTCAATGCATTATCGCCAATATGCCCTTTAATATGAACACCGTAATCGATTTTGACACAATCTCCTTTCTCAAGAACCATGTCTCCCTCCCATCCTTCGGGACCTTCAATCAAATGATTGGTCGTGAAATGTGCGGCAAGGTCGTTTGAATGAATTGTTGCTGGAAATGCTGGTTTCCCCCCATGCCTGTGAATGTAGCGTTCAGCAGATTCAATCACTTCATGATATGTCTTACCCGGTTGCAATTCAAGTTTCATTGCTTCTAATGTACGGCGAGCAACATGCCCTGCATCACGCCAATACTTCAGTGATTCTTCGACATCCATGAGGTCACGTCAGTATAAGGTATGACGCCCTCTCTCATAATGCTTACCGAATACCCCATGGGTGAGCCTTCAGATTTTTCGACCG
This sequence comes from Candidatus Poseidoniaceae archaeon, assembly GCA_949372875.1. Classification (GTDB taxonomy): domain Archaea; phylum Thermoplasmatota; class Poseidoniia; order Poseidoniales; family Poseidoniaceae; genus MGIIa-L1. The sequence continues at coordinate 21,446 of CASIAW010000013.1, read as the reverse complement.
AAAGTAGAGTGCTGCCATGCCCACCTGGGCAGTTTCCAGGGAGGATTGCATGGGCCACTAAGCCCAATTCTTGACCTGCATCTTCCGCACTTGAAAGTGGAGGAGTCCCCGCAATGTTGGCGCTAGTCGCTGTAACTGGCCCCATCGTGTTCGCCAAGTCTATCGCTTGCGGGTGTGCAAAAACTCGAACCGCTACGCGATGGCCTCCCAACCGAGGGTCAAGAGGTGAATGCGCATCGAGAATAAGCGTCAAAGAACCTCTTTCAAAACCCGCTAAAAGCCGATATGCAAAATCAGGGACCTCTACCAAAAGCGATGCCTGTTCAAGTGTGGCCACGCCTAAACTCACGGGTTGATCGGCCTGGCGCTTTTTCAAAGCGAATAATTCGTCAAGGGCCTCAGTTGTGGGGAGAGTTGCCAGTCCGGGCAAAGTCGATGTTGGATACGCCACAACACCATTTGAATGTAGATGGGTTTGCGTCGCTTCGGGAATTGTTCCCATGACCCTCACCCTTCAGCATGAGCCCAAGTGAACGCATGTTGCTCAGCTACTAAGGCTGCTATCTGTCTGTCTTCCGACTTAATCAAGAGTTTGCCACTCGGATAGAGTGTCAGATCACATGGGCCTGTAAATGTCCAACAGAGTCGGTTTTGAATTCCGATTGTGTAACCAGCCTGTTCAATTCTTTTTCCAACATGTTCGAGATTGATGGAAGTGACTCCATCAGGAACAACTTGCCATGCGGCTCTGTTCCCGCATAATTCCATCACAAATCCTTCGCTCATGGTGTCACTTCACAGCTCTGTAGGACGTTGAGGCGGTCGCTCTGATGGTGGACCACCTGATGGGGGGCCGGAGGGTGGACCGCTTGGAGGGCCACTTGGAGGACCGGAGGGGGGACCGCTTGGAGGGCCACTTGGAGGGCCACTTGGAGGACCGGAGGGGGGACCGCTTGGAGGGCCACTTGGAGGCCCGGAGGGTGGACCGCTTGGAGGGCCGGAGGGTGGACCACTTGGAGGGCCACTTGGAGGGCCACTTGGAGGGCCACTTGGAGGGCCACCGGATGGTGGGCCACTCGGGGGACTGGATGGAGGAGTTGGTGTTGGTGCCTCGACTGCAGGTGTCGCAGGAGGAGTCGGGAGAGACGGTGGTGTCGCTGCAACCTCAGGAGTTACAGATTCTACGATTTCCGGGATATCTTCAACGATAGGGTCTGGGGAAAGATTGGTTTGAGCAACGTGAAGAAGTAAATCTCCAGAGGCTCGGGTTGGTTCTGCTTGAACAGGTTCGACGGTTTTATTCTGTTCCCAGGGGGGGGTTCGAGGACCGTCTTTGGATTGTTTTTTGACCTCAACCTTTTCTTCACCAAGTGAGATTTTGGTAGATCCTCCAGCAGCATTCTCTCCGCTATAGGAGGTAAGAACAACCGAGGATGGGTCAATGATTTCTCGCTCCGCCGTTTTACCAAAGGTGTCGAGGTTCGCATCAAATGCACCGCTGAATAAAGTTGAGCCTATCGCATTGCCAAACGCCCGACCTTGCTCTGCTTCATACGTGAAATCTGCTTCATAGGGACCTAATGAGAGAGATTGTCCGGCTCCAGAAACCGAAAAGGTCCATGTGCCAGTTTCGAGAGGGAATTCAAATGAAAAGTTGCGCGTCAAACCAGGGCCAAGCGAAGTGATTCCAGAATCAGACTCCACCTTTTTTCCATCGCTTGTCAAGACATGAACCTCTAATCCGCCAAGAGGAATTGCTGCCTCATTGGTCATGTCGATAGAAACCAAAAGAACGTCTTCATCGTCATCATCAATCTCCATCTGAACAGTGGATAATCGTGCTTCAAGAGATGCCGCTCGAACTGAATGGTCGTCACTCATGTTTGTCACCGTAGAAGTCACTCTACAAAGTCCTACTTCAACTCAATGTTGCAGCATCCACGATTCATCGCAGTCGGAGGCGTGTTTCAGAAGGCAGAGACCAGTCGACTGCCGCAACGGTATGATTCTTGACATCGACGGATGTACGGTATTCCGCTTCTTTCGAACGACCGCGTAATGCATCTCGAAGGCCAAACCACAAGATTCCAACTACTGGAAGGAGATACACAAGTTTTCCGAATGCACGTGGACCCCAGTGGTGTTGTTCGAGCAATGTTCCGTTATCGTGGACAATGGCAATCCGGAACCCACGTTGAGCCAGTGTACGGCCGAGTGTACGGCCTGTATACTTGAAATAAAGATAATGAGCACCGAAAAAGAGCAACCAATTTATGGCAAAAGCCGCAGTATATCTTAGCCCTTCAGTCAATAAGGAATAATTCATAAGATAATACAACAAGATTTGACCAGTTAAGAAGTGTAAAAGTAACGTCAATACAACGACATCAAGCATAAATGCTGCAACCCGTTTCCACATCGGCGCAATGAGCATACCTTCGGGAGCTGAGGAAAGGACTGCTTGGGCAAGCGTGCCTCCTCCACCTTGGTAGATGCCAACTGGACTGTCTGCCATAGTGCAGGGTAGAGTCTGCCCTTTGTCAAGTGTTGGCTGAAATCCTTAGCCATGGGAAACATGCCAAGCCATGAGATTTCTCTCTTCGGCCCAATCCAGCCAAGCACGCCAAGTTCCATCGTGACGGAGTGTTTTCAGGTTCCCGATGACAATTAGTCCTCGTTTCGCTCGCGTTAATGCCACATTGAGGCGTCGCCGGTCTTTCAAAAACCCAACAATACCGTCCTCATTGGCCCGAACTGCTGAAAAGACAATGATTTCTTTCTCTCTTCCTTGGTATCCATCGACGCTCTTTATCTCAAGGCCTGCATAAGGCTCATTTTCTTCTCGTCCGCCTGCTTGATCAAATAAGTCGGCCAATAACCGCACCTGACCATTGTAAGGCGTAATAACTCCAATATCGGAGGGCGTTAAATCTCCTGCACTGAGTAAATCATTGACAATTGAGAGCACTTTTGCAGCCTCATCAAGATTGGATTTACTGCTGCTTTCTTCATCTACAATTTCAGAACCATCGATTGGGACAAAGGCGACGGGATGATCCCAATCAGGCCATAAAAAACCGGCTGCAGGCGGTCTATCTGCTGAACTGCAGCCGTCTTCCAATCGCCCATCGTAAAATTTCGTGCTTGGATATTCGCGTATTGTAGGGTGCATCCGATATTGGGTGGTAAGCATGTGAGCTTCGAGCCCGCATTCAATCAATCGTTCAAACAATGAACGCCCAAGTCCGCCGTCCTCAGCTACTTTGCTAATCACGGTCGGTGGAAGTTGCTTATGGTCGCCAACAAGAATCAACTGCCGACATCCGCGAGTAATTGGGACAAGTGCACTTGGCTCACTTGCTTGGGTTGCTTCGTCCATCAAAACGACAGGAAATTTACGGTCTCCTAGCAAATTATGCCCGACACCAATTGTAGTAGCGCAAATCACTTCCGCCTCATCGAGAACCGCTGAAATCATGTTGCCTTCTATCTGTCGAATCTCCTTGAAGTTACGATTGACTTCGCGATGGGCTAAGCCTTTTTCTTTCCCCTTTAGACCAGAGAGATTACTGCGAAGTTCATCATTTTGGTCTCGTATAAAGCGTAACTCTTCTTGCATTGGGTGCTGTTCAATTCGAGCGTCAAGTGTTGCTTCACGCAGATGTTCTCTCACTTTGACTGGTCGACCTATACGAACGGCTTTAATGTTCATCTCCAGCAAGCCTTCGAGTAAATTATCCACTGCCACATTGGATTCAGCCGTTGCTAGAATTGGCCCGCGACCCATTCGTACAAAGGCGGTGAGTAGACGGATGGCAGTATGGGTTTTACCAGTTCCAGGTGGCCCTTGAATCAAAGTGAGGCGTTGGGCTAAAGCCGCTTCAATAGCTGCTTCCTGAGATTCATTCAACTCCATTTTCCCGATACCCAACGGCCCATGTCGCTTCTGACCCCGGATTTCAGGTGGACGCTGAGCGGAGGCTGACATATCGTGTAAAGCACCAAGCAAAACATCGCGTAGAACTGTTCCACTGTCTCCTTCGGTGGAATGGAATGTGGTGAGCGCCTCATGCATCCGGTCGTGTGCGACTCGATTAGCACCTCGGTCAAGCCGCCACATACCTTTTTTCAAATCACTGGGTTTCTCAGCGACAACCACCCGGATACGGGTCGGCCCTCTATCCAAAACGATTCCTTCAACCACTTTTTCCCCCCAAGGTCGAGCACGAGAAATCAAGACGATATCCCCATGGCCAAACCGGTGGATGGGTAAGCGAGTACGGGTTTTCGATTCAAAGACAAGAATTGGTTCTCCAAAAAATCGGCCTTGTACTCTCCCTGTCAAATCAAACAACGTTAGGCCTGCGGCTAGTAAACGCTGTTTGCTCCACTTTTTCCAGCGTTCTTCAACCATTGCCGTTTCATCATCGAGTTCTCTGCGGATGAGTTTCGTAAAGCGTGAAAGGTGGTCTTGACCTCTTTGCCACTTGAGTGGCATTTCCTCTGCCAGTTCTTTATCGGCTTTTTTTTGAGCAGCGCTGTTGTTCATCCGATGCACTTTGCCCCGCTCCTCCATAGAGGTGGCACGACGCTGTACCCCATCAGCATATTCCTTCTCGAATGAAGTATTCACTGGACGAGAAACCCCATGACTTAAACCCAAATTATTGGACGAAGGCATGGTGAGCAGTATGTTTCGACGTCGTAAAGATGGAAATGCAGACGAAGAAAATGTTTGCCCTTACTGCGAATTTGTTAACGAAGAAGGCGTTGAAACATGTGCTCAGTGCTATTATTCGCTGAATTTAGCGGCTCGGGACCAACCTATGGCAACGCCGACCACAACCGGTTCTGAATTGTTGGATACACTGATGTCGCAGGCTGAGGTTGAAGATGAGGAGATTGCGGTTGAAGCGGTTATCTCTCTTGACGAGGTTTCTGTTGAAATCGACCAATATGAAGAAGGTAAGCAAGAGCAAGATGACTCCTTCCAATTTATCAGCGGAAGCAGCCCTACTCTCTCGCAAACCGTAGAATTTGAAGCACCCGAAGAAGTCGAATTGGAAGTCTCTGATGCTCCTGCTGAACTCGTTGTTTTTGATATGGGGGAGGAAGATCCTCTGGGCGAAGAACTGGAACCAGTCCATACCGGATTAGGCAAATTGTATTCTCCATCCGTGAAGACTGAAACTGATGAAGATTTAATGGGCAGCGTTGGGCCTGCACTCGGAGCTCCGCAGTCCACTCCAGAACTCCCAGACCTACCTGGCGAATCGCCTATCGATGTTGTGACTTTACCTATCACACAGGCCATTGCCACTGCCCCTGAACCTGCCCCCACCTCCACACCAGAGTTGCCCGACGCCATGGATTCTGTCACTCTTGGGTATATGCAGACCCCTCAAATCCCCGATCTGCCTGAAGTAAAACCTGAACTTCCAGACACCTCTGAATCCGAGACTGTTACACCGGACGTGCCGAATGAAGCCCCAATCACACCTGTGCCTGAACCTCAGCACAGCGTTCGCATCTGGCCATGGCCTGCCCAAGAGCCATGGGACCCGCGCCAAGTCTATCGAGAAGTGGTGGCTGTTTTAGAAGCAATCAAATCAGGCCAACTCCCTAAAGCCGCTGAAACCCTCGATGTTCTTGGCCCACATTTAGAACACAACCTCGACATGTTGCTTCACATTGGTGCATCCATGCGACAACTTGGACGAGAAGAACACTTGCAATGGACACTTGCAATGGCAAGACATGTCCATCCCAACAATGAACAGGTTGCGGCGGCGGTCGCTCAATTGTCCTAGAGGAATTGCCATGACTCCTGAACTTGAGTTTCGCCCTGATATGAGGCTTATTCCTGTCAGCAAGGCCATTCTCCCTCAACTTCTTGAAGCGTATCATGAAGACCCTGCGGCTGCACAAACTGCATTGCCTTGGCTCGATGCTACGTTCAATGTGCAAGGCCAACTTAGCGACATGCTGTTTGATGTCGAAAATCAAGCAGAGGTTGACCGCTTACATTTTTGGTGGATTCGTGCTGAAGAAAAGGGCACATTTGTAGGATTAATTGGATTCGGAGATGAATTACAATTGCTGCAGTCAAATTACAATCTTGGGTATTGGGTTCGTTCTTCGTATCAACGACAAGGCGTGGCGTTGGAAGCAACCAGAACCGTGCTTCAATGGTTGGAAAAGAAAACGATTGATGAAGAGGGTTTCTCTCGTATCGAAATAACGGTTCATCCTCACAACGAAGCCGGACTCGCGACGGCGAACCGTATATGTGAAGAATGGAATGGAGAAATTATTGACGAATTTATCGGCATTGAAATTGGCCAACGCACCGTTCCTCATCGAATGCACATCCTCGATTTACCTCGTGGTGAAGGGGCTTGAGCTCTACTTGGCTGACTGTTGACTTTGACGACATCCGGCATGTCCCAAGTTTTGCAGGCCATCCTACACGCAGCAAACATTCCTATGAGGAAGTCATGGAAACTGGAATACAAGAAAAGCTTTCTGAACAATTTCTTCAAGGAATGCATGGATTCACTTCATGGCTGGACACGAATGAGTATCCAGTGACGTTATTTGTCATCGGTGATTTGTTTTTAAGTGAGAAATTTACTCAATGGTTTTCTCAACTAATTGAGAGATATCGAGAGAGACTTACCGTTGGATGCCATGGGTGGAGACACAAGTCTTGGTCTGCTTGGAGTGAAGATAAAGATGGATTTTCAACAGATCTCGCAAAAGCAACTGAAATCATTTCCAAACATGCTGGAGATTTGTTTCGACCTTGGTTTCGCGCCCCAGGCGGATACATGTCTCCTTGGATGGCACCAGTTTTGGCTGAACAAGGCTATGTCCTCGATTCTTCTGTGAATCCTTCATGGCTGGTTCAAAGGAAAGCAGGAAAAGGAAATTCTTGGGCGGATGTCGAAACTGCATTGGCTCAAAGCGGAATAGTTTCGCGTCCTTGGAAAACCTATTACAGCCTTCCAATAAATGGCCCCGCACTGTCCTTATTTCCACTTTCACTGATTGCTAAAAGAGGGTGGAAGAAGAGCCCTCGGCCATTTACGAGAGAAGAATTGCAAAAAAAGTTGACTTCCTCTAAAACTGTCGTGACGACTCTGTACTGGCATTTATTGGACCATGCCCGTAAAAACCAGAAGTGGGTACCACCCTTGAGATTTTGAACGTAAAGTGCAAAGGGTAGGCAGTGTACTGGGGGACTGAACACCCATTGTACTCCTCCATAATGTCTTGAGGGGTTTGAGAGAACCCTTACGATTTCATGGAAAGGATATGTCGCTACTCTTGATCTTCCTCATCTAGAAGAGAGTCTGCGATGACTCGTATGTCGGTGTTCCATTGGGTAAATTCTGGCATATCCAACGGCTCGACACCATGTACTGCATGAAGCCAAATCAAAGTTCCGGTATCGATCATCATTAGTCCTGCGTGTCCTTTTTCATCAGTAAATATAGAGGTTGCTCTTGGACCTGTGACTTGGTCGAGGTCATCATCAAGTTGACCCGCTTCAAACATATCCCATAATTCATATGCAACAGCGCCGTGATTGAAGGTGAAAATATCTGCACCAGGATAATCACCGCTTAAGTTTGAGGCTAATCGAACCCAAGAGTCATGTAACAATTCGCTTCCGTTATTATAATCACTTGCGTTTTCATACTGTCCAGGAAAATCTTTCCAAAGCATCGAGAGTCCAATACGAGTATCTGGATTTTTGTCCAGAGCATAATCAGTAAAGTTCCAAATTGCTTCGTCAGACTGCGCTCCTGTTTCCACGAATTCAACCGAACAACAAATCATAATCAAAACATCAATTTGGCCTGTGTCCAAGTAAGCCTTAATGTTCTCACGATGGCCGTCGTCTTCCCATAATGCATCGGGGGCACCTGAAGCACCTCCACTCATTTCGATGTACTGTGCGTGATCGGTGAACCCTGCGGTGTGTGCATAATCTTGAAGTGTTTCAGCAAAAACTCGTCCAAAGCTGTGACCTATGTAGAGGACGTTGTAATCATTAGCGTTGACGAGATGATCGGAATCTGGGTCAGGTGTTGGTTCATACACTGGCACCGTATCTGTTTCATCGTCGTCTCCTTTGTCGCCATTGCCTAAGCATCCTGATAGAGATCCTGTGAGCAGTAGAGCCATCATTAAAATCGTGATTTTCTTGTTCATCAAGATTATGTATGTTGCAACACCATATGTAATCACGGCGAAATTGATTGGGATTACATGAAACTCGCTGCAACAGCGAGCATTCTCTGTTCTGACTTCGTTTTCGAGGAGGTTTGAAAGAGAGTGATTCAATTGCTGAGAACGCAACCCCTCATCGACTAGAACAATTCACTATCATCAAGAATGACCCGATTCCCCATACCATCCCTTACTCGTGAAATCAATCCCTTCGACTCGAGGCTCGACAATGTACGGCTGATTTTTGACTTCGTCATGTCGGAATTTTTCACAATGTCTGATTGCCAGCATTTGTTTTCCTTTTCAAGAAGAAATTCAATGATAAATTGTTCAGATGCATTATAGTGGTCAAGGCTAGGATTATCTTTTAACGAATCCTGTGATTCGTCAACATTTAAATTCAAAGGAATATCAAATTGTTTCTTCGATTTCGTTCCAAATCCTGAGGTTCCTAAAAGTATGCCTATCGAAACGAGGATAAGCATTCTAATGATTTCAATACCGACCCACATTGTAGGCCCAGATCGAATCAATGAAACGATAATATTTCTATTGAGTATCACCAAAAACAACAGACAAAGCAGAATGACAAATTTATTTCTTGTATCACCTAGAGTCTCTTGACTACGGGAAGTTTGCATAGAGTGACCAAACGCTGGACGTATAAAATAGAAATGGTGTAATGTTGATATCGGGAAGAAGGTTTTTTCACAGGCATTTATCACATCCATGCATCAACGGATTCGGATACATCAAGTGGGTTCATCCGAACCCCTTCTGTACTGGTTTTCAACAGTAAAATGGGCTCGCGGTGGGCCAGTATAGACACTAGGCAGTGTACTGGGCCACTGAACACCCATCGTACTCTCCCATAATGTCTTGAGGGGTTTGGAAGAACCCTTGCGATTTCATGGAAATGATATGTCGTTTCTTTGTATTTTGGCTGGAATTCAAAGAGAACTATCTGCTCGATTCAGCACCCACTCAAACATTGATTCAAGACTGGGCTGAAGTGCTATGGCATCTTTCGTAAGGGCATATTCAACTGTGGCAGGTACGGTTGCATAAGCAGTGCGAGTGACGAGTCCATGGTCTTCAAGCTCTCCTAATCGTCTTGCAACTGTTGTTGAAGAAGAGTCAACCCTCTTTTTGATTTCAGAAAAACGCATTGGATCGGGATCACAATTCATCACGTAGAGAGTGCTGAGCATCTTTGATTTTGAAAGCAGGACGAGTAAATCATCAACATGAGCTTTCGCAGATTCACACATTGATTGCATGCGCTGTGATTGTTCTTGGGACATATACCGCACAAGTAGCATTTTGTTATTAGGAGACAGGTTACAACCTTGTTACAAAAGAACACCTCTGCCACTTTTTGGTTTACATACAGAAGCCCATAGGCCGGGCTATGATGGCACATCCAAACGGCAAAAAAATGAATATTATTGGTTTCTCAAGGTACGGCAAACCGACCCAATTGAAGAAAACAAGTGTGGCTTATCCCCATGGTTTTGATGCATCGCACAATATCGTGATCAAGGTTCACGCATCGGCCATCAATCCTGTTGACAAAGCACTACTCTCAGGCGACTTGAAAATGGTACGACCCGTTGCAGCCTTTCCTCACGTCATTTGTTACGATGTTGCTGGTGTTGTTGAAGAAGCAGACCTTGAAGGAAAATTCACTGTAGGCCAACCCGTATTTGCTCGCCTTTTTGGGAATGCAAAAGATGGAAAGAAAACCCCCTGGTACAGAGGCGCAATGGCAGAATACTGCGTTGCAGATACCGCGAACGTAGTGGCAAAACCCGATAATCTTACTTTTGAAGAAGCTGCATCAATTCCACTTGTTGGCATGACTGCACTTCAGGTACTCAAATCATCGGGGCTCAAACAAGGTGGTTCCATCTTCATATCAGGAGGTGCAGGAGGCGTTGGCACAATGGCGATTCAATTAGCAAAGCACGTATTCAAGGCCAACCTCGTTGTCACGACTGCTTCCAAAGGTGAGAAAGAAGAGTTGTGCAAGAGCCTCGGCGCAGATGTAGTGTTAGACTACAAGAACATCAAGTTTGACGATGTTTATGGAAAAAGTAATGCAGAAAAATTTGACGTGTGTTTCGATACAACGGCAGAGAGTCTCAAAATGGCAAAGATTGTCAAAAAGGGCGGGCAAATTGTGACCATTGCAGGAATGCCCACACTCGAGGAAATACGTCGTATTGGTGGAACAGCTTGGATTCTCAAATTGTTTTTGAAGAGGAGAGAGAAGCGTAAGGAGTACAAAGCTGCTCAATCTAAGAACGCTAACTGGACCTACCTTTTCCTTTCACCAAGTAATGAAGATCTCTCAACGCTTGGAAATCATCTCGAAAGCGGTGCGATTAAGCCTGTACTTGACGGTGTTTGGGACTTCCATTCAGAAGATCTCGAAGATGGTTGGCAGGGGGCGTTCAATCGCTCTTTTTCAGGTCGAGCAAAGGGGAAATGCGTTGTGCAAATTTCATCCTAAGCATGGTCTAAACGAATTGTGATACCCCTCTGTATACCCTTGTGACAAGCGTCTCACGCGTCGGTAGGCTATGACAAAGCCCACTGCAAGCCCTTCCAACGGCTTCTTCGTGTTGGATGGGGTTTCGGGTGAATCCTTGCAACTGTCCTACGCGCTTGATTATTAGATTGAGGCGCTTTCAATCACATATGTCGAAGGCCACCAGAACCGTTTTTGACATTGTAACCACTGTTGTCGGAATGTCTGGACTTCGACTCGATCGGAGCGCTCTACAAATCGGAGCCACATTGTTGCTCATTGTGCTCTCCTTCTTTCTCTCACTAAGTTTGATTGCGAACTCTGAGGAGGCGCTAATCTACGTTGTTGTGGTGTGGTGTATCTACTATGCAGGCCACATCATCTTCTACAGAGTAAGATTACATCATCGCATGCATCATCGCTTGGGAAGAAACAGAGCGTGGACTGTTTACGAATCGGTTCTCGGTGTTGTTTACTTTAACCAGGGTTGGTGTGTAGTAATTTTCTTGGAACACTACACAAATAGTCTTGACTTACCAATACCTCACCTCTTAATATTCCTCGTTGGAGCAATTACCTTTCTTATCAGCACCGTGGCCAAAGTCTGGGCAACACTTCTTGTCGGCATGGATGTATACTACTATCGAGATTTGTTCCTGGATGAAGCCGGTGATGGAGGGCTAGTGACGACTGGACCCTATTCCATTTTCTCGAACCCAATGTATGGGGTGGGCAATCTTTCGGTATATGGGGCAGCCATAGAAGCAGGTTCGCTGGAGGGTTTGCTGGTCGCTATTCTTTTCCAAGGGAGCATCTATTTGTTCTACGGCATAGTTGAACTTCCGTTCATCCGCCGTGTGTATCCCAGTCATGATTGAAAATTATGAGCAAAGCCCTTCAGTATTGATCGGTATAACGAGAGTAGTGTTTGAACCCCACAAAATGAACGTTAGAACTTCTCTATTGTATCTCTTCCTCCTTGTATCCCCTTCGTATGATGGGTGGGCAGTGGGCCACCTTTACCGTTGATATATTCTGTGCTTATTCTTGATATCAAAAGGGATACAATTACTTCTTTTTCCGAGTTAAAAGTGCCTGAACTTTATCGTAGAATTGTCCTTCTAGTAATGCCATTTTATTGACTATCTTGTTCTTTGTTGGCTTGTCCTCTTTCAAGATTGGTACCATAGAGGACCAGACTCCTTCGCCCTTAATTCGAGAGTAAATGGCTGCTGCGATGTGAAGGAGAATAAGCATGTAGCTGAGATTTGCTACAGCCCCATGTAAATCTAATACCAAATCGATAACAGTTTGCTCTTCATCAGGCGTTGCGTTTACCGTGTATCCTTGATTGTACAATCCGGCGATCACCAGGCCTGTCAGCGGCAAAAGAATAAAGCAGGCATACATGGCTTTGTGAACTGTTCGTGCAAAGTAATAATGAACGATGTGAACTGGTTCTTGAGACCCCAAGAACGTCTTAAAACGACTCATGTATGAATAGCGTAGAATGACAATAACGAGGAAAACAGTGGCGAAAACAATCTCAAACAAAAGGAGATTTGTGTCCTCAAGATCCTCTAAATTGTTGACTTGTTTGAAAATTCCATATACATACAGGAGAATAAAACTCCAATGAAACGATTTTGCAAGAAGAGTATGAGTTCGTTCCACATCCAATCCCAAAAGCACCTTGTTATTGAATAGTCTCAGCACCTGAATCGCGAGGACCCATTGCTCGAATGGGCATACCAACGCTAGCGTTGTGGCTGAATATATACAACCGCTCTCATCGCATTTGCAGCAATTATTGAGATCACTACTGATTTCACAAGCAGGTACAGATGAACGTCTAATCTCTCATTCGTCTTTACGACCAGAAGCGAAAATGCCTGCAACAATTGCGGCCATGGTTCCAAATGCTCCTAGTGCTGGCAACTCATCATCATCATTAGATTCAAAACTAGATTCGGGCAAGATTGTAATTGTGTAATTTCCGGCATTACTGGTTAGCTGACCATCACTGGCAGTTACTGAACATTCTACTTCATCTTCCCAATTAAATTGGCTAGAGATTTGTGGACCCGGCACCCAACCTTCAATTCCTACTACCTCGCCATTTACTAGCCATGTGAAATTTACAACTAATGTATCGCCATCGGCGTCATAAACGTTGTAATTGCATGTTAGTTCATCATTTTGTAAGGCTTCCAAAGGTGAAATAGTGACATCAGTTACGACCGGAGCAGTGTTTGAATTTACCGTATTATTATCGTTAGGATTGTTACAATCTTCGTCGGAGTCACCGGCTGGTACAACGACTGAATAATTCTCGAGAATTGTACTGTGTTGGACCGTTCCGTTCTCATGTAATTCTTCGATTTTGATGTAGATGGTCTGGTTAAATGCGGTATTACACACCAGAGATTCAATAGAGAGAGTAAGCACAAAAGTGTCGCCATCGCTAATTTCTTGTTCCCTGTCTAAGGTATTATTCTGCATAAGGTCATATTTTCCAACTGCTGAGGCGTTGAAGTATTCTTCTTCAAATGCAATCTCAACGATTACGTCATTTTCCTCACCGGCTCCAGAAAGGACGGTTCCATTGACGTAGACATATTCGGATGATGGTTCCGTACCATTTGAATCAACTTCGAGTTGGATATTTGGTTCATCGGATTCGTACTCAACCTCCTCCTCCTCTTCGGAACCTTCGTTGTTTTCCGGTTCGGAATGTTGAACTGCGTGCTCATGCAGAGATTCACCAGGGTCCTCATAAAAGTCGAAACACCCAGACATCGGCAATAAAATCACAATCAGCAAAACAAATATTCGGTCAGTTCGCATGAGTTATGGTCAAACTATGCAGGAATAAACCATTCCCTTGTAGAATCCAAGTCGGACGGATTCAGAGGGTATATCGGAATTTCCATGCGGTTTAGAAAATCTGTTTCAAAGGTTTGCAATAGGCTTGTTAACGGTAGACTCAAACACGAGTATGTACAAGGGAACCCCTTGTGTATGCGGGCGACCACAACGGTACCGTTGTGTATGTATATGTACACGAGGGGGCCCCTTGTGTTCACTAAATGCTCATTTCACCTTCTCCAATCTGGAATCTCCATGAATAAACAGCATTCATCAGAATCATTGCTATCAATTTAGAAATACTTTAGCCTCATACCTTGACGACACACACATGGACGATGAGGTTACAAGAGCTGGCCTTGCATCTTCAATCACAATTGCAGTAGTAACTCTTCTTCTCTTTTTCCCTTTGATTCAAGATTCCGTTGTTAAGCCCCGCCTGTACGATGGATCGGTCAATGAGTTGGGAAGATATGCTTTCACCTTTGATGCCTATGAGTATATTGAAGACAACAGTGAAAACCCAGTCATTGCAATAGGTAGTTCAAAAATGAGAGAGATTTTCAACGGTATCACAATAGGCGAAAATACGACTTTTGATGGAGATTTCTATAACTTAGCATATGCAGGAGATAAACCGTATATACGTATGATAGAAATTGATGCAATAATTGAATTAAATCCAGAATTAATCATTATTGAGATCGGGGCCAACACTTTTTCATCAATCCCTCAAACATTAGATGAGGGTTCAATTCAACGTATGTCTCAGTTGATGGCACTGAATACTGAATGGGGCAAGCAAAGTTGGGAAAATATCCTTTTCGAAGAAGATGTTAAATTTTTACCGATGGAAAAATCGGAACAGATTTTGTACACTGCTTCACTCACCCCAGAATCATTAGAAAAAACATTTCTGTATGAATTTGAAATAGAGGAAAAGCCATACTCCTGTGACCCAATTACTGGAAGAGTTCATTGCGTACCTTTGCAAAGTGATGAAAATTACAATTATGAGGCATATATACAATATCCTACGCAGTTTAGGAATAGTCTAAAATTCATCAAGGAGGGTAAATCGACTCTTACGATCGAAGAATTTTATGGGGAGAGATTGGACAATTACCTAGATGGCCCGTACCATAACTCAGAAGGGGTTGAAAATAGAAATCAAATCGCTTTTGAGTTCATGTTGGAATCACTAACCAATGCGAATATACCCGTATTGCTGGTTGGACTGCCTTACAATCCTGTCTTGATTGATCGGCTTGACGTAGGTCAATGGGACTATTACAATTTGACAACAAGTACATACGCAGAAATTGATGGTATTACTGTTCATGATCTAATTTGGAATGACAATTGGGTGGAGGAAGATTTCAATGATTTCACTCATGCTTCACGTGAAGGAGAAGTCAAGTTTACTTCCTTTATCTCTCCACTTATTGATTCGATATTAGTGGGTGATTGATAATGGATTTTATCACCACTGATTATTATTTTTGGTTTTTACCAATCGTTTTTTTAGCGACTTTTACGATAGGTCATAAGAAACGAAGAAAACAGATCCTAATCCTGCTGGTAAGTTCTTATGTCTTTTTTTGGTTAGCTTCAGGATGGCATATTCTCCTTCTTCTTGTGTCGACCATTACAGATTGGACAGCATCGAAAAAGATTCACAACTCAGATGACTCAAGGTATAGAAAGCGGTGGCTTCGGGGCTCTCTCATCATCAATCTCGGACTTCTAGGCCTATTCAAATACCTTGATTTCCTTATCCAATCACTCAATTGGGTGACTTTGAAATTAGCAAACAGTCCCGAAATTGACACGTTTGGTTTACTTCTACCAGTTGGCATTTCATTTTACACATTCCAGACAATGTCGTACACCATCGATATCTACAAAGGTAAAAACAAACCCTACGAAGATTTCCTTTCTTTTTCTTGTTATGCCGCCTTTTTCCCACAACTTGTTGCTGGACCAATTGTTCGCGCAGATCATTTTGAAAAGGAAATCGAAAAAGTGCTTTCTCCTTCAACAATGCGCATTCGTTTGGGACTAACGCTCATTGTGTATGGGTTAGCGAAGAAACTGATTATTGCCGACAACATGGCAGTGCATGTTAACACTATTTTTGACGACGTTGAAGGTCTAACAAACATAGGCCTTGTGTGGTGGGGTGCATTGGCATTTGGAATCCAAATTTATTGTGATTTTTCTGCATATACTGATATTGCAATCGGGTCCGCTCATCTGTTGGGAATCACTTTGCCTGAGAACTTCGATTCCCCATACACTGCAACCTCTCCTCAAGACTTCTGGAGGAAGTGGCATATTTCCTTATCTACATGGCTTCGCGATTATCTGTATATCCCGTTGGGAGGAAGTAGAAACGGTCCGCGAGTGATGTTTTTCGCACTTATGACTACGATGTTACTTGGAGGATTGTGGCATGGTGCATCTTGGAACTTTGTTCTCTGGGGACTTATTCATGGATTATTATTGATCATTCACCGTGTTGTAAAACAAAATAACACCGTCACATCCCTTTACGCGTCTAAACCGCGTATTTTTACAATGATGGGATGGATTGTCACTCAATACTTCATCTTCATGACATGGCTAATTTTCAGATTAGAAGATAGTTCGATATTAATTCCGGCCCTGAAAAGTTACATCGGCATTGGCTCTCACTGGGATACTCAGGAAATGTTAGAACACCTACCTGAAATAAAATTCCTAACCTTTGGGATAGCGATTTTGTTCATATGCGGGCATTTGTTAAGTTCAAAGATTGGAGGGTTTAAACATTGGATCTCAAGGCAGAATCCTTTGGTGTGGGGTGTTTTGATCGGAACGATGATTGGATTATCCCTTACCTTGAGGCCGGCAGAAACTGCGGATTTCATATATTTCCGTTTTTGAGGGTTAATCTCATCCACTTTCAATCTCTAGAATATAGCATCGTTGAATTGAACCCAAAGTGTACATATGGGTTTATCCAAAACACCCTAGTAAACAATCATTCCATTCACAAGGGTTCGCAGTGGGTGCTATTCGTCGCTAGCGTTAGCACGGACCCACTGCAAGCCCTTTGATGTCCAACACTACACATGCGCACACTCCTTCCTGCTGGTCAGATACCAGTTCAGATGTGCTGCTCAGTTTGCTGTGTTCCAATAGGACATTGGATTCCAAGTCTCACCGACCACTGGCCAGCCTTCCTCACTCCAAGTCAGTGTGTTCGCTTGAATGAAAGCCCAAGCAATTCCGTCAGTCCAAGGTTCTTCTTCATCGCCACCATCTGGGTAGAAGTGATGAGTAAAGACCTGAGTGTCCCCGTGTATGAAAATTGAAGGGTGGCCGGGACCGATGTACCCTGATGTTCGATCCATGACCAATGTGCCTCCACCCTCAAGCATCGAAACTCCGTTTGCATCAACATAGGGCCCGTCGATGGTTGTAGAACGACCAACATAGATCTCATAGGTTGATTCTGGACCTCCACAACATCTGAACCAGTTGACAAAGAGATAGTAGAAGTCGCCTTGTTTGTGAATGTAGGCGGCTTCTGTCCATGTATCCTCTTCGGCTTCTGGATCGAGGGGGCCATTTGCCAGATGAACAAAGGTGCCCGAAGCACCGTTATCCCAATCTTCACCGGTGAGGTGCTCACCAGTTGTCGAATTGACTTCAGTCATCCATATGTGGGCACCACCGTAGATGAGATAGGTTCGGCCGTCATCATCAGTAATTGTTGCAGGGTCCAAAGCCGGTGGTTCAGGTTCGTCGGTATTCGCTTCACCAAGCGGCTGGCAAAGAATCGGCGATCCGTGATCTGTCCAAACCAAATTTGGAGCAGTTCCAGTGGCTTTGATCATTCCAATACACGATTCAGTTGAGTCTGGATTGCCCATTGCATTGCCAACTGGAACGGTGTAATACATGGTTCTGGCATCCAAGAATCCTGGAGCCCAATAGGCACCATCGTTGCTTGAAACAGATTGGGACACCCATGCTGGCTTTTCGCTCAACAGGCATTGACCTGGGCTAAAGGAGGTCTCATTGGGGAATATGTACCATGTTTCTAGACCGCAATTATAGCCATCTTCTTGCCCCTTTCCCGTGTTGGCAATCATCAACATACCATCAATTTCCACGATTTCAGAAGGATCGTGTACAACCCATTCTGCTTCCGCATAGTAGTAATTGCCATCGTAATTCATGCCGTTGAAGACCGTTTCGAGTGGATCAAGCGTCACGGGAGAATCGGACTGACGGGCTGTACTTTCAATTTCCAGAATGCGTTCTGCCATCATCATGCCAATAGCAACGCATCCATCGGGGGACGGGTGAAGTAAGTCTTCGTCGTAATATTCACGGTTGCTGGGTGTAATAGCGTCTCCCATGTCGAAAAAGTGAACGTTAGGAAGGGTGTTGGCAAGGGCTTCATAGCGAAGCTCCATCTCTTCCATGACCGCTTCACAGCCAACCATGCTCTCTGAATCAGACGGAATGTCATAGTAGGATGCAAGCATCACGTGCTTTGCGAAGGTTGAGACCTTATTGACCAAATCCACCATGTCACCTTGTGAAACATCATCAGATATGATTGCATCAAGAACGGCCCCCCCATCTTCATCGCAGTAGCCATCCACATCGTTTGCCCCACCGTTGATGATGACCCAATCCCAATTGTGTTCGACGAACTGAGAAGGAATAGCGTAACTCTCTTCGATGACTTTGGCACCACTTTCGGCGTTGTTCAGCACTGCGAACCCTGCTTCCTCTCCCACGACCTCCGGGATGGTCGAGGCGTCTTCCCTGTTCCATTCCATGACAGAGTCACCCATTCCCAACAGGGTTCGTTCTTCCGTGTTGAGATCAAATTCTTCTTCCAGTTCTTGTTCACTACCAAAGCAACCGGCTATGCTTGAAAGAAGTAAAACCAGTGTAATTAGGAGTGCGCGCTGAGTGTCCATGGCATTACGCTCCTCCGGAGGCGTTTATGGTTTATTGCCAACAGTGATTGGCCGCATATGTTTCGAATCACAAGTGAACAAGTGGTTTGCTTATGTTTACGAGGGTTATGCTAAACGCCCTTCTAAACAAAACGCTTATTCAGAAGGGCTCTGGGTGGGTCATGTTGAACGCTACCCACTGCCACGGTCTGTTCAATCTCGGGCAAGAGCGTCGATGATCATCTGAGCGCCGTTTGCCTTTGTCACGCGGAGCCATGGCTCGACAACTGCAGTTGCGTGTTCTTGCTTGAGTCGCTCGACCCCTCCGCCGCTGATGTTGAGCACGGTGCAGTCATTTGGCCCGACTTCGCCTGAAGACAAGGCTTGCTGAAGGCTTGCCAGAGCGACAGCACCCGGTGTCATGATGTCGATGCCCTCAATGGATTCATAGAGGGTTTTTGCAGCGACTGCATCGTGGCGTTCGACGACATAGGTCTGTCCGTTTGAGGCTTTGAGGATGTCGTGGACCGCGCCCACTTGTGCATAAGCAGGGCCTTTGTTCATCAAGTAATCAGAATACACTTCGACGTCCTGCGGGGGATAATCTTCCGGTACCAAGTGGTCGCGCTTGGCTTGCCAAGCGTTGTGAATGGGGCAATGTTCGACATTTTGTGACAAGTGCTGTCGAGGCGCTGGGCCTTGGAACTGACCGGATTCAATCAGGCGTTCTGCCATTTCATGCACACCGATTGGACCAGGTCCGCCGCCAATGCCTTGGAAGTAATGTTCAGGCATGGCACCGATGGTAAACGCCGCATCAAGGATCAGAGAACCAATGCCGTCTCGCCGGGCAACGTTGTGCACGCTGCCTTCCATTTGCCAACCAGTGAGTTCCTTAGCGATGCCTTTAGCGACTGTTTTCGCATCATAATAATCGCCGTCTTCAACGACAACGACCTTGACCGAATCCGTTGGGTGGCCTTTTGTTGTCCAGATGCGATGGCCGTGATCTTTGCCAACCACGACAATCAGTGGCATGTCGTCGAGCCCACAGAAATGAGTGAAGCCACGCGCCGTGTTGCCCGCACTTGCACAAATCAAGCCTTTACATCCGTGATCGTGCAATCTTTGGATGGTTGGAACCGCTTCCATGTCCTTGAAGCTGCCAGTGGGGCACATAGCGCCTTTTTCGGGCCAATAGCCGTGGAAGGTGACCCAGAGGTTGTTCATACCCAATGCATCGCCGAGGGCATCTGCCTTGTACGTCGTGGTGCCTGCCACATACTCGTTTGAGGTGGAGGTGGGGATCCAATCGAGGTACTTCCACACGCCTTCGAGGGGTTTGACTTCCATTGGACCGTCGAATTGTGCCCGGAGAAGAGCGTTTTCGGTGTATTTGAGGGTGTAAGCGTCTTCGATGAGGTCTCCTGTTCCGAGGCATTTGAGCAGATATTTCATTCATTACACCTTGAGGGGGAACCAACAAGCCATCCCAAAAGTGAGGCTTGTTTAATCATTTGCTCTCAATCGAGAGGCTGAAGTGCCAACCTCAAGAATCGAGTGGACGGCCAACAGCGTGGGTCTTCCAACCCATTGCTTTCAGGCTCTCAAGGTCCAAGACCCTGCGCCCGTCATACAACAACGGCGTACGCATGTGAGCGAGTAATGCCTCCCAATCAAGTTCGAGGCATGCCTTGTGAGCGGTGACAAGCACGACCATGTCGTAGTCTTGTGCGGTGGAAAGGTCTGTGACGGATTCGACGCCGTCTGGGAAACTTTTGATGTCCAAATGAGGATCCCACGCACCAACGGTGATGCCTTTCGCCATGAGCGTTTCAGCAAGGGGTTCGGCAGGTGTCTCTCGAGGATCGCCCACTTCAGCCTTGTAGGACCAGCCGAGCAAAAGCACTCTGGCGTCGTCTGCTGAGACCTTTGCGTTCCACATGATGTCGGTGAGCACGCCAGCAACGTGGCTTGGCATCGAGCGGTTAACCGCTCGGGCAGCGGTGATGAGGCCGGCCGGAACGCCGACATCGGCTGCTCGCTGAATCATGTAGTAGGGATCAACGGGGATGCAGTGGCCTCCTACGCCAACACCGGGGGTGTAGCGATGGAAGTTCCACTTGGTGGCTGCTGCGGAAAGTACGTCTTCGACATCGACGTCCAAAGCAGGGAAGATACGAGCCAATTCGTTGACCAGAGCGATGTTAATGTCGCGCTGCACGTTTTCGATGACCTTGGCAGCCTCGGCAACTTCGAGTTTGCCGACGTAGCGAACGTCTTCAGTGGTCAACTTCTGATAGAGTGCAACCAATGCCTTGCCAACATCAGGGTTTGAGCAACCAATGACTCGAGCCACTTGACGAACACCGTGTGCGGCATCGCCTGGATTGAATCGTTCAGGACAATAGGCAATTTCGACGTCTTCACCAATAACAAGACCCAATTCTTCAACGATTGGCAGCCATGTCTGCGCGGTGACGCCCGGATAGACCGTTGATTCTAGAACCACAATGGTGTTGGAACCCTTTGGAATCGCTTCAAAGACAGCTCTTCCTGCTGCTTCGACGTAGGAAAGATCGGGTTTGAGATCGTGTGTGATGGGGGTAGGAACGGTCACAAGAACAACGTCGCAATGCGGAACAGCTTCGGCAGTTGAAGTGGTGATGTTCCAACGTTCGGTCCTGGAGCAGGAACGATGTCATCGACATCAGGATCCCCGGTTGGGTTCTTTCCAGCCTTGACCATGTCGACGGTTCGCTGCGACACATCAACGCCCCAGACATTGAATCCAGCGTCATGGAACCCGATGGCGGTTGGCAAGCCAACATAGCCAGGCCATG
>CASIAW010000012.1 GCA_949372875.1 Candidatus Poseidoniaceae archaeon | reverse complement strand
GTCTGACTCTCCAGGTGAGTGAAGATGGTTACTCCGCTGACTTCGATTGATTTCTTTTCTGACATGCCAAACGGTTTCCCGGGCCTAAACATACTCGAAGTAACTGGTTTCAAAGGCAAGCCACAAACTACCAATCTTAAAATCTATAGAAGAGTGCTCGTACCGGGATACTATCTGCAAATACCATGGTATCAGGTATTATTCTCACAGGTATCTCCATTGTTATCCGAGTATGTTCCATCAGGACAAATTGTGTTCGCCCAAGTCACATTGGTTAAGTCCGCAGCAACCAGTGTAGCGTCTGTCAAATCAGCAAATGCCAAATTGGCGCCAGTCAAATCTGCACCAGTCAAAACCGCATTTTTGAGTTCGCTAAGGGCAAGCGATGCATCGACCAAAATAGCATCAACTAGAGTAGCATGATTCAAGATGGCATAAGAGATGTCTGCATCGGTGAGGTTCGCATTGCTAAGCGTTGAATATTTTAAGTTGGCATAAGCGAGCGTTGAATTGGATAAATCAGTCCCAATCAAGGTTGCATTCTCCATGTTCACTCCTCGCAGGTTGAAGCCACTGAGGTTTGCACCAGATAGATCAGCAAACGCTAAGTTTGCATTTGGGCCCACGAGATGGTGGGCAATACAGTACCACTCTGAAGGAAGGAGTGTTGGGCAAGTCTGCAAATCCACACCTCGAACTTCGAGATGTGAGGTATTTGTGAAATCTACACCTGTGAGGTCTGCATTACTCAGGTCTGCATTTCGAAGAAATGCACCGACGAAGAAAGCATTTGTTAAATCGGTATACCTGAGGTTGGCATTCTCCATGTATGCACCCCGAAAGTTAGCGCTAATGAGGGTGGCACCGGTCAACTTCGCATTGGTCAAATCGGTGTACCTGAGGTTGGCATTCTCCATGTCTGCATCGATGAAGAGAGAGGAAATAAGCTCTGATTTTGTTAAATCAGCAAAACTGAGATCGGCCCTACTGAAGTCAGTATTCCTCAAGTCCGTACTGTAGGCATTATGACTGCCCAGATCAGCGTGACTTAAGTCCGCATCACTCAAATTAGCACCATACAGATTGGCTCCTCTCAGATCAGCACCACTCAGGTTGACACCAGTGAGGTCAGCATATCGTAGATCTGCATAGGGTCCAACGAGGTGATTCTTCACACACTGCCAGTCAGCAGGCAACGAATCTGGACATGCACGCAAGCTAATTGCATGAACGTAAGTAAGGGTTACATCACTTAGTCCAACACCCGTGAGGTCAGCACCCGTCAAATCAGCAAAAGCCAGGTTGGCGCCAGAAAGGTTCGCCCCACTCAAGTTAGTTCCAGTGAGGTTTGCTCCGCTCAAGTCAGCACGTACGAGTTCAGCATCAACAAGAAAGACACCAGAGAGATTTACACCACTGAGGCGGGCACGATTCTCATCCGCAATTCGTTGCCATTCAACGACTAAACTTTGTTGGAATTCGATCGAAGATTGAAGATTGAGCAGTGTCTCGTTCGTATCCTCAAGCATAGAATGAAGTTCATCAACCGTGATGTTTGTGTCTTGCAGCAGATCGAGAAGTAAGTCCCTGTATGCCTCTGCATCGGCGAGTGATGATTGGTACATGAAGACATTAGCATCTGCTGCTGAAATCAACGCATAGAGCGTTAAAATTTCAGATTCCATTTGTTCTATTTCCGCCAAGTTTTCATCCTGCAATCTGGATTCAAGTTCAAGGTTTAATTCTGTTTGTTCAAATACCAACCGCAATTCTTCGAGTTCTCGTTGAAGTTCTGCGTATGCCAAGTTTTGACCAGAAAGGTTCTGATTGATTTCCTCTTTTGAGTTCTCCAAATCAGTGATCTGTTGTTCCAATTCAGAGGTGTCGTTCTCACCTCCGCCTAAGCAACCTGACAGGGAAATGGTGACCATCATAAGGGAAAAAAAGACAACATACGCTTTCTTCATGCCCGCACACCAGTGGGTCCAGCAAATAGAGTTTGTTAGATGATGGGTGCCAGCAGAGTGTTTTAATTTCTATAGAAAAGTGCTCGTACCGGGATTTGAACCCGGGTCGAAGGAATGAGAGTCCTTCATGATGGGCCACTACACTATACGAGCGTGGATGGTTTGGCCACCGCCACCCCGTATTTAGCCATCACCCATTCAATCATTCAATCAACCTGCTGATTGTTCAAATCTTCAGATATCGCTTCACTTTAAGTTTCTAGTGAAAGTGAAAAAAAGGCCACTGTGAGGCTGACGAGGATTTAGTTTCACGCAAGGGGTGTTTCATCGCTTGATATACTGGTGCCCAAGAGTTTGGTCCATGCACAACAATGCTGACACACTAGAAAACATATCTTTCGCTGAACTCAATCGTTCAACGGAAACAGACGAACAACCCGTATGGGCAGAGAAGTCTACGACACTCTATGCTCACCCCAGCGGCAAGCTCCCATCTCGGTTTGCCGCTGCTGGGTGGCAACCTTGGCATCGACCTGGCGGTTCAGGAACAGCCATCATTAGCACAACGGTTGCAAGCCTTACACGTCGCAGCCAAATTGCAATTCGGGGTGAGGCTTGATGGGAAGAACACAACGCCTACGTCAAGAGATTTCTACGTATCTCACATCGGTTGGTGAAGCAAACACAACCGACATCTTGGAACACGTGAACAAGCGCTTTCGTTGGGGTGCGACAATGAACCAACTCGGTAACGTTCTCGCTCGTGATCGGCGATTTGTCAAAGTCGGCTTCGATGAAGGAACCGATGTTGGCGGCTTCAGAATGCGTGTTTGTGTCTGGTCCATCGCTTCTGCTTGAAGCAAAGCAATGAAAACCTGAACCTCTACGCAGAAGCATGGCGGTTGATGTTCGAGCCTTCATCGAATTGATGCGGCCAAAGAACATGATCCTGGCATCGATAACCATACCGCTTGGTGCTTTGTTCGGGCTGAACGCCTCACTTAGTCCAGAACAAACCACTGCGGTTGCAATTCAAATCTTTGCAGTCGTGACCTTCATGGGTGCTGGAAATGCCATGAACGATATTCAAGATGCACTCATCGATGCTCAGGCACATCCGAACCGACCAATACCATCTCAACGGGTGACTGCTGAGGCTGCACAAACGTTTGTCATTGGACTATGGACGCTCAGCCTTTCAGCCATGGCCTATGGAGCTTACGAACTCGCACAAAATGGTGCTACTTGGTGGCCATTGGTTGTGATTTACCTTACAGCTGCAACAATGATGCTCACGTATGATTTGGGCCCGAAAACAAAAACCAAAGGTTTGCTGGGTAATGTTTCGATCTCTTTGATGGTTGCTGCCGTCATTCTTTACGGTGCAGCAACTGTCGATTCACTTTCATGGCTCGTGTTCTCTGTTGCGGGAGTGGTTTTCTTTACGAATCTCGCTCGGGAGATGGTGAAAGATTGCCAAGATATGCTTGCAGATGAAGGACTACGCACAACTTTACCAATGAAAATCGGTTTGGAAAATACCCGTATGGTTGCTTATGTGCTTATCATTGCCGGACTTGTATGCCTGTACATCCCTTACTGGAGGGGCCCATTTGTATTTGGACAACTCGTGCTTCAGACTCCTGCAATCCTTTTACTCATCAGTCTCAATGGACCGCTCTACAAGGGTGAAGATGTCCAAGTCTCGGCTCGTATCCGAGCATCAATGCTTCTTGGTTTGCTCGGTTTTATTCTTACAATCTGCTTGTAAATTAATCGAGCGTCATAAATTCGCCCATTGCATCCCAAGCGCCTTCATTGATGAAGTAAGCAAGTAATGACATTTGAGCCCACATGCGGTTTTCTGCTTGATCAAAGGCAATCGAGTTCTTGTGATCCATGACCCAATTGGTCACTTCATCGCCTCGGTGTGCTGGAAGACAATGCATGAATTTCCAATCATCATCCATGTTCGAAACAAGTTCTTCATTGACTTGGAATCCTGCAAATGATTCAACCTTGTCCGTGAGGTGTTCTTCACCCATGGAGATGAAGACATCCGTGTAAACAACATTCGCATCTGTTACTGCTTCAACAGGGTCATTGGTTTCAACCACTTTACTACCGTTCTTTTCAGCAATTTTTTGTGTTCGTTCTACAACTTCTTCATCAGGCTCATATCCCTTAGGTATAGCGTAGTAAATATCGATTCCAAGCATTGCACAACCAAGCATCAGGTCATGCAGAACATTGTTTCCGTCTCCAACCCAAGCTACCTTCAGATGTTCACGGTCATCAAAATGTTCCATGATGGTCATCAAATCAGCAGCCGCTTGACAAGGGTGGTGTTTGTCTGAAAGCGCATTGAGAACGGGGACATCTGCATGCTTTGCTAATTCTTCAACATCAGCATGAGAAAAGCATCGATAGGTCATTCCGCCTAAGAATCTCGAAAGAACTTGTGAAGTATCTCCAACTGTTTCAGATTTACCAAGTTGAATATCATTTTTGAGCAGAGTCAGTGGATAGCCACCTAACCGATTGATTCCAACTTCAAATGAGACACGAGTCCGAGTCGAAGGCTTCTCGTAAATCGAGCCTATTGCAAGCGTATCAAGGGGGAGAAAATTCTGTGCAACTTCATCGCTACGCTTCCAAAGTCGCTTAAATTCAATTGCCCATTTCAAGATTTTTTCAAAGTCTTCTTCGACATCGTCGATTGCTAGGAGGTGTTGTGCCATGCACCTTTCCACAGAAAGACGGCTTCTAAGTGTTATGAGGTGAGAATTGGCAATCAATTCTTTTCATGCTCGATGTCACTGGCGAAACCATCACGTGCATCACTCATGCCGCCAAACAATGCTTGAGCGAAAGTAAGAATGTCTGCGAGACCTTCTTCCAACTCGGAAGAAAGTGGCGTCAAACCTGGTGCTTGAGCGAACTCTTGCATCAATCTCAACTGATTAATTGCAAACTCTGTTCGCTGTCCGCCAGCTTCCTCATAGAGTGCAAGTTCGAGAATCTCAAGTCGTTCAGACCATTCAAGAATCTTCTCGAGTTCTTCCGGTTCAAGTAAATCGGATTTTGACAAAAAGTTCTTGGTCGGTAATCCGAGTCTGAATTCTACGATACTTGAAAGGAGCATTTGCGAAACAAAGCCTGAAGGTGAACGTGAGAGCATTGGGTCAAACAAATAGATGATAGCAGATTGTTCACGGCCGATAACTTCGATTAAGTGGTTGCTCGCTTCACGGAAAGCAAACAATTCAACTTGCCCAGGCGTATCAACAATCATGACTTCTCCAGACAGTGCATGCAACTGCGCAGCAACATCACCGGCTTGGGCAGCAAGAAGGTCCGCAGCCAAGATCTGTGCGCCGTTCGGACCGAGATCATATTCAGACATAACTTCGGTAAGAGATATCAAATCTCGAACATCAAATTCTGCGTCATAGTGGACTCGCTCTGCCCCTGGGTCAAGGTTAACTGCAATGGCATCAGTCTCTAAAAACCGAGACCAACGTTGAAACGAAGTTACCAAAGAAGACTTACCTGCACCTGCAGTTCCTACCACGAAGAGCACCGGCGGGGTGCCACTATCCATTCCGACCATGCACACTCCTCCGAACCACCCTACATCAACATGGTGGCAAAACCATGAGGTGAGTCCACAAACGCCCGGATTTTTGAAAACTAAAGGGGAGAACGGTTATGTGCTCTTTGGATATGGAGGTGTTGCCGCTTAAGCGGTGAACATGGAGGAATTCAAAATGACCGACGAAAAACCACCTATGCCGCCCGGATTACCAGCAATGCCACCAATGCCTCCTATGGACGCTCCACCTGCTCCACCGGGTATGCCTGCTATGCCACCAATGCCTCCTATGGACGCTCCACCTGCTCCACCGGGTATGCCTGCTATGCCACCAATGCCAGAAATGGATGCACCTCCTGCTCCACCTGGTATGCCTGCTATGCCACCAATGCCAGAAATGGACGCACCTCCAGCTCCACCAGGTATGCCTGCTATGCCACCAATGCCAGAAATGGATGCACCTCCTGCACCACCAGGTATGCCGGCTATGCCACCAATGCCAGAAATGGATGCACCTCCTGCTCCACCTGCTATGCCTGCTATGCCACCAATGCCAGAAATGGACGCACCTCCTGCACCACCAGGTATGCCGGCTATGCCACCAATGCCAGAAATGGACGCACCTCCTGCACCACCAGGTATGCCGGCTATGCCACCAATGCCAGAAATGGACGCACCACCTGCTCCACCTGCTATGCCAGAAATGGACGCTCCTCCTGCTCCACCGGGCATGCCTGCTATGCCACCTATGCCAGAAATGGATGCTCCACCTGCACCTCCTGGTATGCCTGCTATGCCACCTATGCCGGAAATGGACGCTCCACCTGCGCCTCCTGCTATGCCACCTATGCCTCCAATGCCTGAAGAATCAGCACCTGATGCTTCTTCGCTTATGGCCGACAGTGCTGCTCTTCTTGGAGCGCCTGCACCACCTGCTCCTGCTGAAGCACCTGCTGAAGAATCTTCAATGCTCGATTCTGCCGCTCTTCTTGGAGCACCGGCGCCTCCAGCACCTCCGGAAGCACCTGCTGAAGAATCTTCAATGCTCGATTCTGCCGCTCTTCTTGGAGCACCGGCGCCTCCAGCACCTCCGGAAGCACCTACCGAATCAAAGGAGATTCCATTGCTCCCTACCACCTTGACACCAGATCCAGTTCTTGGATTACCTGACAACCTCATGGGTGAGCAAGCAGGCGCTGTTATTCGAACCAGTGCTGAAGTTGACGAAGTTCTTGGGGACAAGCTCGAAGGCACACTTCATGAAGTTGAAACTGCAAAACTCAGTGCTGATGGTGAAATCATCAAGCAAACGGTCAAAGGAACACTTCGAGTGAACAATCCATCTGCTGAAGACCGAATCTATGACATTGATGTTATGCTCGACCATGCTGATGCTACGGACATCGGTGGCGACAATGTCTCTGTTGATGAACTCGAAGCCGGCGCAAACTACAGTATGAAATACAAGGTAAGCGGCAAGAGAATGTTGATTCTACGAGAGCGCCTTGACACAAACCCTGCTCGTTCACAGGAACATTCGCTCTCGGTAGCACCGAGCGAAGATGGTGGACCAATTGCCTTGGAGATTGAAGTTGAAAATACAGCAAGTGTTGGAATACACGATGTCGTCGTTACACGCCCTCTTCCAAAGGAATTCAGTTTTGCAAGCACTGGTGCGGCAACTCTTGAGGACAACACTCTCAACTGGGATGTTGGCACAATGGCTGCTGGCGAAAAGAAGATTTTGAGCATTGAAGGAACCATCATGGTCTCCGGAACAAAGTCAATCAAAGCAGGAGTTGCATCAGCAACCTATGCATCGAACTCTACACTTTCAAACTTGAACTTTAGAGAACTCGATGCATTCTGCCGTGGCTTCTCTTACATGAGAGTCCGAGAAGATGAGCGACCAGACAACTGGATTTGCCGTACAACCTTTGAGAACCGTTCTTCTTTCGCTGTCGATTTGGTGAAACTCCAAGTTCGAATGAAGGGAAGCGATGACCTGCTGTTCGACATCAGTGATGTTCGACAAGATGTCAAACCTCATGGAAAGTGGGAAAGTGAAGAACAAACGGTTATGGCTCAGTCAAAACCTGATTTCTCTACTGAACTTGCTTACACAATCCTCCCACGTGCAAGCCGAAGCACAGAGGGGTCAATCACCCTAGAGTCAAAGACGCTCCAAGTCGTTGAAGCAAACCTTGAGAAAACATTCTCGACATCAGGACTACGCTCGTACCGCTCACAAAAGGTCACAGCAACACTAAAGCTTACCAACGAGGGTTCAGCAGACATTAACTTGATGAGAATCACCGACGATGTCCCTGGATTATTCGATGCACCTGATGCAACTGCAATGACCATCAAAGTCAATGGCAAAGTGCTCGATGCTGATCAAATCAAGACAGAAATCAACAGCGGAATCACACTTGAAAAGACAAATCGTTCACCTGATGGAGACGGACATACACTCACCATCACTGTAGGTGCGCGAGGTCCTGTTGGTCTCAAGCCAGGAAAGAGTATGACCATTGAATATGAATTGATTGCTCCAGACCCATCCCCTGACAATTCAAACATAACCGCACCTGCCCGAACCGAATTCAGTGCAGAGCGATACGGTCCTGTTTGCACTCGAGACACAAGTGAAGCACCTGCAATCAGCGTCATTCACAACCGCCGTGATTTCTCATTCGGAAAAACGACACAAAAGATTGGTGGCAAAGGTCGTCACGAAGTCTTGATTCTCTTTTCCAACGATGGGGACACTGCACTACAAGACGTCATTCTTAGCGATATTATTCCTGAGAAATTCGAAATTAAAGATTGGTTGATTCGAGGTAACTCTGACAAGCGAGACGACTGTGAAATGAAGACAGAAATTGGCGAAGGTGGAACACACATCACTTGGACAATACCAATTGTCGAGAAGGGTGAACGCCTTGAGGTCTCTTTTGAAATCATTGGACCTGGCGTCATTGATGGTGAAGCTGGAAACAGATTCCACGGAGTCCACTTTGGCGATGAAGTTGAATCCGAAGATAT
The DNA here is from genome assembly GCA_949372875.1 of Candidatus Poseidoniaceae archaeon. Classification (GTDB taxonomy): domain Archaea; phylum Thermoplasmatota; class Poseidoniia; order Poseidoniales; family Poseidoniaceae; genus MGIIa-L1. The sequence continues at coordinate 81,193 of CASIAW010000012.1, read as the reverse complement.
TGCGTCTCCTGTTGAAGAAGAATCTGAAGAAGAATCCGGAGAGGAAACAACAGAAGAAGATTCCGTTGAAGAATCAACTGAAGAAGAAGTGGAAACCAATGTCTCATGGAGAGAAGATGTTCTTCTCCGAGTCATGGCCGCAGCAGAAATTGATGAGAGCCAACGTGATGAATTCGTGGCACATGCGGTGAACTTTGATCTCGATGATAATGGATATCTCAAGAAGGCTGAACTTCAGGCTGCTGCTGATGCATGGAATGCTGAAGCATCCGATGTTTCTGAAGAAGTCGTTGCCGAAGAAACTGCTGAAGAAGTCGTTGCCGAAGAAACTGCTGAAGAAGTCGTTGCCGAAGAAACTGCTGAAGAAGTCGTTGCCGAAGAGCCACATGCTGATGAAGCAACAGAAGAGACCGTTGAAGTAGGAGAGGCTGAAGAAAAAGAATGCCCAACCTGCTCTGCCAAGTGTCCTGCTGATGCTGCATCTTGCTCAGTTTGTTTCTACACCTTCTAGATAAGAAGGATTGAAGAGACTGCGAAGGCAGTTATTCTGGCAATTCCCATTGTGGCCAGTTCTCATTGTCTGAAGACTGACTTACAAGAATGAGAATTGGACGGTCTACGGTAGAAAGAACATCCTCCAACGACCGATAAGTCGACGGAGTGATTACGCCATCTCGCATATCAACTGATAACCATGAATCAGGATATTGCCCCATCCATGCTTTGAGTTCTGCTTCAATTCCTTGTGGAGGTATACCTTGGCGAACACTGGCAATGAAACCCCATCCCGGAGGACAGCGACGCTCCGAATCTGTCCAGAGAAACATACGAGGGTTGCTCGGCAAACGAGCTAATTGTTCAACGGCTTCATCCATTGTGGCACAAACAGGGCGGTTCGGCATCGGCATTGGTACTGAATGCCGCCAAGTGCGGTCCAAATCTAACGGGTCCCGTCTGCGCATGTCAATCGGATGTGGGCACATCGTTTCAAACCCTCGCCTCAAGGTGCATAATGCGAGCATCTTGGTAAAAATACAAGCGAACCTTCATGCCCTCTATGCGCAGCCCTTTGTCTATGGCAAGCGGCAATTCACCCCCTCCACCCCAGCCGCCCGGTGGGTCAATGCTGATGATGCTCGGAATTATGGTGATGATGACGCTGCTCATCATGAACCCAGATATCCGTAATTCTCTCGGAGATATTGCTGACCCCGTGTTATCACCAATCCTTCCCGAAGAAGCATACTTCGTATTTACAGTACTCATTCTCGGAAGTTTCTCAATGACGATGAACACTGTTCTTCGAAACTTTTTCACTGACCCAATGGCACAAGCACACATTGGCCACCGACAAGGACAAGTTCGAAAGATGTTGAATGATGCACGTATGTCCCGTGACCCCATCTTGCAAGAGAAGGCAACAACGCTTCAACAACAAATGATGCCTGAACAACTCAAGGTTCAGATGGGGGCCATGAAGCCAATGATGTTCACAATGATATTCATTATCGCCATCTTTGCTTGGCTAACAATGGCAGTGGAAAACTTCAGAGTCGACTATGTATCGCTCCCATGGGCATCAGAGTGGAACCTTCTCGAAGATAAGTTCCTCTTTTTCCCTGCCTGGATTTGTGCATACATCTGCATGAGTGCTCCACTCGGCCGGGTTATTGACCGTCATATCAAACTGTTCCGATACAGGAAGCACCCCCTGGTCACTGCAGGTGAAACACTCAAAGAACCGCTCCTGCACTTGGTTGTCACCTCTACCAACTCCCGTGACAATGATACTCGACGTCGTCAACAACGTGGTCAAAGAAACAACCAAGGCGCACGTAAAAAAGCGAAGCATTCTGCTAAGGAAGACACAGATGAAAAGGTTTCAAACAATGAAACCAACTCAAATGAATGCCCAGAATGTGGCCTCACAATGGTGACCCGACTCGGTGCTCGAAGTAGACGATGCGACGTTTGCCGACACGAATGGGTGGCCTAGAAATGGCCCGTATTACCGTTTCAGGACATCCTGGAAGCGGAACCAGCACACTGGTGAAAGGACTCGTCAAACACTTTGGGTGGAATTCACTCAATGGTGGAGATGTGTTTCGGAATGAAGCAGCTCGAAGGAATATGGGCCTACACGAATTTGGAGAGTTATGCAAAGAGGATCTGGACGTCGACCGAGCACTCGACAAACTTCTACAGGAAAAAATGCTTGAAAAGTCAGCTGAAATTGTTGAATCTCGATTAGCAGGATGGTGGGCGTATCGGTTAGAGATTCCATGCGTCCGGCTTTGGCTGGATGTTGATGAACACGAACGAGCAAAACGTGTGACCTACCGGGAAGGCGTTTCTATAGAAGAGGCATTAGAGCAGAATAAAAAGCGCTCTTCGGTTGATGCTGAACGTTTTATGGAACTGTACCAATTACTCCCCGAACAGCGCGAACCCTATACCACAGTACTTGACGCGACAAACCTAGCCAGCGAAGAAGTGCTTGCTGCAATCATCTCAATTTTGGAGGAATCAATATGACGCAACACATTCTTGAAGCCGAAGCCTCGACCAATCCATCCATTGGCGGTAACCCTGATGAACGTAATGTCGAAGAACGTCTCGCCTCTGGTTTTATTCTTCTTGACAAACCTGCTGGACCAACTTCACATCAACTCGCTTCGTGGGCTCGTGACTTGTTTGGCCTCGAGAGGCTCGGTCACGGAGGTACACTTGACCCCTTTGCAACTGGCGTTCTACCATTGATGGCTGGAAAGTCGATGAAGTTGACAAAGAAGATTCTGACGCACAAGAAAACCTACATCTGTGTATTCCGATTTGCTGAGGATCCTGATGAGGAACAACTTGGAAAGGTGATGAAGCAACTCACTGGACGAGTCTACAACGTACCGCCAGAAGTTTCAGCAGTCAAAGTACAAGTGCGAACTCGGAAAATATTCGTCTTTGAGAAATTAGAAATGAAAGGAAGGGATATGATTGCACGCGTCTATTGTGAAGCAGGGACATACATTCGAACAATCGCCCGTGACATGGGATTGCTTTTGGACATGAAAGTTCAGTTGAAGGAATTACGTAGAGAAACGACAGGTGTGTTCAAACTCGAGGATTGCATTACAATGCAAGAATTAGCAGATGCTGTTTGGCTCTGGAAAGAACGAAATCAACCTGAAGCGCTTCTTCGAGTGATTCACCCGATAGAGAAGTTATTGCTCGATTTGCCTTCTGCTACAGTCAAAGACAGTGCTGCTGCGGCTCTTGCCCATGGAGCTCCGTTATTGCGACCTGGACTTGTGAGCATAGAAGCAGACGTAAAGGCTGGAAAACAAGTCGTCATCCAGACACTCAAAGGGGAAGCTGTAGGAATTGTAACGCTCACGCTCAGTACTAATGAAATAGCTACAATTGACCAAGGTGAAGTTGCACGACCAAGTATGGTCTTGCTCGATGAAGGATTATACCCTCGACGCTGGAAATCTCCAGAGTGAACCAATATTGGTTCTCAAGCTTCAACATATTCTTCGTAAATGTATTCTTCTGTTTCTATTCGTATTTTCAATACTGACATATGATTCCCACATCCACTTTGTCAACAGTGTTGAACGGCCCCCACGGCCTCAAAGCAAGTTTTTGTGAGACGGTCCCCCTATCAAGTTTGAGGGTGTTTTTCGCGTTATCCGTCATGAGAGATTGTATTCCTACCTCATCTCGAAGAGAAAACAATCATTCGATTTTTTTGATTTTGGCTGGTGTTAAAAACACAAAAATACATCCAACTCCAATCAAAGCAAGAACGGTGAGACCCCAAAACATTCCATCGGATAATTGGTCTGAATTTGAAGCAATATCTGACGAGGAGAGAGCGGGTTCAATTGCTACAGCAAGAACACCCTCATTGTTGTCTTCTTGACCTTCTTTGATTTCCAATCCCCTATCGATGACGGCGCGAATCTGAACTTGTTCTTTGTCCGCTGGTACTTGCCAATCACAGGTCACATAGGCTACCGTACCTGGTTGGAGCATAGGAAGTGTTTCGAAATCTATGAGTTCAGAATTTGATTCACACCGAACGGAAATGAGCGAAGCCTCAGCCTGACCGATGTTTCGCACCAAGACACGAACTGAGACAATGTCGCCAGCACGAATAGTTTCATCTCCAATGTCAATCTCTTCCACAATCAAATCAGGTAGTGCAAGAACTTCAAGGTCTAAAATCCTCTCATGACATGATGTTTGGTCACAAAGCGAAATCAAAACCGAGGTAAAGCCCGGATTTGGTGCAGTGACGGTCATGGTTTTGTTGAAAACGTCAATACTCACCCAAGAACGGTTTGAGGAAGCAGTAAGACCGGAAGAATCGACATCAGAGTAGTCAAACGAAAGAACCGTTGGGATTGACAACTCAACGGGAACCAAGGATTGAAACTCTTGGAGTATTGGAGAATCGTCGACTGTTTGAACATTGACTACGAAATTCTCGACCCAGGTATTTCCAGCTTCATCTGTAACGGTTGTTTGAATCGTTGCTTGTCCTGATGATTCGGGTTGAAGAGAAAGACGGATATCACCCTCAGTTAAATCGACAGTAACCAGTTCTGGGTTCGAATTGGAAAAAGAGACTTGGAGGTTTTCATACGCAGTACGGTCATCCGTGCAGCGATATAAGAATGGCAAGATTCGTCCGCCGCCGTCTTCGGTAAGTGACTGTTCACCGACTGGAAGGCAAACGGGATCTTCGTCCCATTCGATTTCATAGCCACCCGTCATTGACACCGAGGTTACTTCAAACGCAGTTGTGCTTTCGTTACCAAGAGAATCCCAAGTGAACCAAGATTTCAGTTCTACTTTCATTGAAGAATCATCCTCGGACATGTGCTTTCCAACTGGGAAAGAGAGGGCGAGAGAAGGAGAGAGAACGACAGGTTGGTTGGTAACCAGTTGATCATTGACAAAAAGAAGCCAGCGTGAATATTCAGAATCAAGGCCATCTATATCACCGAAAATACGACCTTGTAATGTTAGCGTTGGGTCGTTAATATCGACAGTCACTGAAGAGATGCAAGCATCAGTCGTGGTGACTCTCAATTGTGTGAAGGCATGGTCAGGTAGAAGCATGTGCTCATTCATCGTCGCAAATTCCGAAAACGAGACACCGTCATCAGAGAAAGAATATTCGAGAATGACATCATCAAGAGATTCATTTGCGAGTGTAAAGTGTGCTCTCCCAATACGCTGTTCTGGTGGAGTTGGGATGATTTCACTGGTCCAAACTCCAGAGCTACCGAGTGTGCTGGATTGAAGTCCGCAATCACTCAAGGCCATATTATTCGAAGTACCAAGCATCATGTCAAGACCGATAACTGGCATTTCATGACCTGAAAATTGGGCTTGAGCAGAGCCATACTCTCCACCATACCATGGCGTTTTCATGACCACTTGCATGCCGACTGCGTCTACATTCAATTGAGAATCATCAGTAGAGCCAACTGAAACATAGTCCAATGTTAGAACTGCGTTTTGAATCATACTCCAGTCCCAAGTTGCTAAACTCGAAACATTGTATGTCCACGGATTTGAGAGATAGTCCAAAGAGCTCTGCGTATTGGAAAATGTGGTTAATGATTCATATTGTCCATCATAATTCATCGAAAAGCGAACAGAGTCTTGATACAAGTTGTCAGGAACTGAAAAGGCGACAACCACATTCACTGCCAGAATCTCGTAACCTGTGGAGCCAATTGCGTTAAATGAAGTCAACTGAATCTCCGGACCAGTCGACCAAGATGTAGCACCATCTGGTGTCCCGAGTGAATTATTTGAATCGGTGGGCGTACTTTGTGCCCAAAAAGTCATGGTATCTTGATTCATTGGACGATGATGAACCATCGTCAAACGTTGGTCAGCAACCATCACATCGGTATAGAGGGCTTGATCTTCTGAAAAAGATGTGAAAGCACCGAGCGTCCAATTTGCAGGCTGGTTGAAATCCCCTTCAGGGAATAGATCTACGATATTCGTTTGATGCACAGAACGGGCAGTAACACTACCATAAGGTGCTAAAAGCAACAAAAAAAGCAGAAAAAGGGCGGCCGAATTCTTGCCGTTGATTCTTCGCATGTAGAGACGAGGCTGGCGAATACACTTGAATGAGAGGGTCAATCGTTTGACCCACTCTCGTTTTGAATACAGGACTTACAATGCGGATTGTTGAAATACCAAGCCCATAACCCCGAACTACCTCTCATGGCTGTGATGGTGTAGGGGTTAGCACGGCAGATTGTGGTTCTGCCAGCCCGAGTTCGATTCTCGGTCACGGCCCCTTTAATTTTCATCCAGTTGGCTTTGTTCAATTTGATGGCCCATTCGCTCAACCTTGGTTTCTAAATACGAACGGTTTTGGTCACCAACTCCAACGACTAACGGAATAAGTCCTGCAACGTGAATGCCGTATTGTTCTAATTGCTCTTTTTTGTTTGGATTGTTCGAGAGAAGATTGACGCTCGGGATATTGAGTGCTAAAAGCATACTCGCTGCAATACTGTAATCGCGCCCATCTGCCGGGAGACCCAACATCAAATTGGCATCGAGCGTATCTGCTCCCTGGTCTTGAAGATGGTAAGCTTGGATTTTTGCATGTAAGCCTATTCCTCTCCCTTCTTGACGCAAATAAAGCAAACAGCCCCAACCTCGCTCGACTATAGTCTTCAAGGCGGAATCAAGTTGAGGGCCGCAATCGCATCGTAGGCTTCCAAGAGCATCACCTGTCAAACATTCAGAATGTACTCGAATCAATACAGGGTCTGGCCCCGCCATGTCCCCAAGCGTGAGTGCTACGTGGTCAAAACCGGTCGTTGATTCGTGGAAAACTCGAATTTGGAAGTCTCCATGAACAGTCGGTAATTTGGCTTCACTGGGAATGGAATCTTTTTCCACTAATTCTATGGCCGGTTTCTTTTCAATCATTCAATCACCTCAATTAAAAAACGCAATTCACCCGCTTTTTCTTCAATCGAAAGTATGATATTTTCGCCACGGTTTGTTAGCAGTGGCATGTCGTGAAGCGTTTCAGGATCGTCAGCCCAAACTTCCAGAATCTCTCCGGTATCCATCTTTGAAAGGGCCTTTTTGGCTTCAGCAACAGGTATTGGACAAAAAAAACCGATGACATCAAGTCGGTGAGTCGGTGATACTGATGCACCGTCACCGAATGAGACGACTTCGACCATGAAATGGCTAATCGCTCTCCCCTTTCAAAGGCTCCGAATTGAGAATTCATGATTGTTCCACTTATCTCGAGAAACTCAACCGCAACTTGATGAAGATGAACACCTACGCAAAGCCATGAGCAACAGTTCTAAGTCCACCTCTTCTAAAGAGGATTTAGAATGGTCAGAAGTTGGCCAGTTGGGGCTTCGATATGCACGAATACCGCTTGCATTGCTCTGTGTTGAGGCCTTTTATTGGTTTTTGACTCAACCGTCTGACACCCTTGCTCCACTGCAAGTGACTGAAGCATGGTTGTGGAACGCTATGACGAATTTTTTGTATAGCGATGGAGAATATGTCGCATCGACATTATCCACGCACAATGGTTGGATGACCCGAATTGATTTGATTCATCCAAACTTTCCTGGAAGTTATGACACTGTCGGATTGTATGTATCCGATGAATGCGCTGGAGTTCATGAGATGATTTTCCTATCAACTTTAGTTGCCATGACTGAAGGAGTACCACAACGCTTGAAGATACGTTCGATTATCGTCATGTGCAGCATCATCTATGTCCTCAACATTATGCGATTGGTGATGTTCTATCCGATCGCAGTCAGCGATTGCCATCTCAATCCGAATCAACCTGCGTGCCTTTCAGGTATGTGGGACTTTCACACAGCAGTCTATGAGTGGGGCTTTCTGTTGGTGCTTGTGACAATGTGGGTGCTCTGGTTTTGGAAAGTCGGCGGACCAGCACGTACGCTTGATGCGAGTGTAGCTGGTGAGGAGAAGTGGCGATTGAAATTTCGAAGCCAATGGCAATCCAAACACTTCTATCTCCTTGCTGGCGCCGTTATGCTACTGGCATTTGCAGTTCAAAATGTCACATCAAATGAAGAGGCGATGGCTGCTAAAGAAACCCTTGACTTCTGCTATTTCTCTGAACTCATCTCTTCTGAATGTGGTCAAGCACAGAATCGTTGGGATGATGCAATTGGATATGCATGGTCCTTATCTGCACTGAGTCTATTGACACTTGGAGCAACCTCATTTGTGATTGAGCGTCCCGATGAAGATGGGAAATGGCCAGTTAAGAAATCGAACGAAATTGAAGTAAGTGAACTCCCAGAAAAAGAAAAAAGAACCTCGCATCGACATAAGAAAAGGCCCGGTTCTTGGAAAAAGAACAGTGAAGAAGAGTAGTCACTCAAAAACAGTTCCAGTGACTCTTTGTCCTGACATGTCATGTTTTTCAAGAGCCTTGATGGCAAGTCCGACCTTGCTTGTGTGAATACTAACGAATGTAGAGTCTGCATCAAAATGAACATCACCAATCGCCATCTCATCGCAACGCAGTGAACTTTGGAACCATTGTGCAACTGTGCGGGAGGAGCCTGCGGATGACTGGTTAATATCGAGTTGAAGGGTAACAAATCCAAACACGTCTGCAGTTTCTCCAAAGTCATCTTGCCGTGCTACAGGGTCTCGTTCAAGCCCATCTGGGAGTTCAGGGGCTTCTGTTTCAATAATCTCCAAGCCATACGTTGCCATGATTTTCGAAAGTTGGGGAGCGTCGTCACGAGAGACAAGGCTCCAAGCCTCTCCCTTACGACCAATACGGCCGGTTCTTCCAACACGGTGGATGAACGAATCTAAATCCACTGGTAAATCGTAATTGACGACAAGTGTGATTCCATCAACGTCAATACCACGTGCAGCAACATCAGTTGCTACAATTGTTTTGACTTCCCCTTCTTTGAAACGGTTGAGAATCTTTTCACGTTGGTTTTGGTTCAAGTCTCCATGCAACCCCTCGACAACAAAGCGATGCTTGTTCAAACGCTGAACTGCTAAGTCTACCATCCGCTTTGTGTTGCAGAAGATAATTGTTTGATCAGTATCACTCATGCGGCACATAAGTCGTCCAAGAGCCCATAATTTGTTTGAACGGCCGATTTTTACACTATACATGTCGATTGGTGGAATGTCCAATTCTTCAGTATTGGTAAGAACAAACTCAGGTTCATTCATGAACTCATGGGCAGCATCGATTATTTCTTGTGGGAAAGTTGCAGAGAACAAAAGAGTCTGTTCTCGGTTTTTCATACGCTCAAGAACCCACATGATGTCTGGAAAGAATCCCATATCGAGCATTCGATCTGCCTCATCGAGACAGAACAAGGAAGGTGATTCAAGGTCAATGTGACCTCGTTCAGTCATATCCATGACTCGCCCTGGAGTTCCAACGATAATGTCGACACCACCGCTGAGCGTTTTGGCTTGCTTTTCCAAATCAGTTCCACCGTAGACCGTTTGAATCTGTAATCCAATATCACCTTGAAGAGTTTGAAATTCTTCTGCAACTTGATTTGCCAGTTCACGAGTTGGTGTGAGAACCAATGCTTGGAGTTTACCGGTTGGTTGACATCGCTCAAGAATTGGAAGACCAAAAGCAGCGGTTTTACCAGACCCAGTGCGGGCTTGACCGATAACATCACGGCCAGCTCGTGCAAGTGGAATAGTGTCTTTCTGAACTTGGGTGGCGCAATCCCATCCAATTTTTTCAAGGCTATCGAGGAGGTTTTGGGGAAGGTCCCAAGAATCGAATCGGGTATTAGTGAACATTTCATCAGCTCCGTCTCGGTGTTTCGAGTGGGTCGCCGAGACGGTGGCAACCCATTCGAGTGGAATCAGTAGTTTTCGCGCTCGGCGATTTCTGCTTGGAGAATACCCATCCAATACTTACGTGCATTGTCTCGGGTAAGAGGGCGACGCGTCTGTCGAACATGTTCCAAAATGTATTGTCGGAACTTCAAAGATTTGTTTCGGTTAATGCCTTTGGGGGTGATTCCATCCCACAAGCGTTCGAATTGCTCAGCCTTATCATTGAATGCTTCATCCATCATATTCACCTTAAGCAATCGGTCCACCGACACACCCTTCTTAACCATACCGACATGGGTGGAGGGAAAGAAATCTACGAAACAAAATCCGAATCTAGAAATAATCTGCGTCGTCATCGGGGTCTTCGTCTTCAAAATCGTCCTCATAGCCCATCATTTCATCTTGACTCACAGCCCTGTAAACAGGTTCCTTGACAGGCGACTCAGGACCAGTTTCGGCATTCTGGCGAATCACCGCACCGGGCAACTTCGGTGCTGCTTGAGACTGGGACGCATCATCGGTCGAACGAAGCGGTTCCAAACCCACACGCTTCCCTTGAGATTCGGCCACTTCTCTATCCAAGGCAGGAACTGGAGCAGCCGGTGCAAGTTGCGCATTCTTTTGGGCTTCAGTTCCGTCAAGTGAGGCATCGAAAACCATCTCCTTTAGAGAAGCGATAATCTTCGTGTCCGTTTCGGTATTGAGGAGTTCTTCAGCCATAGTGCGAAGTACTTCTTCTCCGAACAATCGGGGAAGTAATTCAACGCAAGCAGAGCGAACTTTGAGGTCCTTCGAAGTCGTTCCTCGAACAACAAGTTCCCGAGCACGTCCGTGGTCTGTATCCAGCACCTGGACTGCTTTTATAGCACTCAAACGAACTTCAGAATCGGAGTCTACGAGAGCCCTTTCGGCGAACAGTGTAGCAATTCGTGATTCTCTTCGAGCAAGAGTTGGTAAATTTTTAGCAGCAGCTCGGCGCACTTCGACCTCTGTGTCATTCAGAGACCAGGAAATTAAATCCCAAACAGCCGAATCTCCTTTTTTGATGATTTTGCGGAGTAAACCTGTTGCTTTCTTTCGCAACTGCATATCCTCTTCCAAAAGAAGGGAATCGACGTGATCAACGACGACTTCCGGCCACGTTTCGCAAAGTCCTGACAAACCTTTCCAAGCCGCATCACTTCGGTGTCGTATGGATGATCGAAGTTCGTTTGCCAAAATCGAAGCAACTCCTGACGGGAATACGGGAGAGGTGATGGCTAAGCATTGACTCGCAGCCTTTCGAACATTCAAATCTTCATCATCCAACAATACGGAAAGCCAATCGAATAATTCATCGGATTTTAAAACAGCCACTTCCGGAAGTACCTCCAACGAGGCAGAACGGATTTCCGGGTCGTCAGATTCAAGTCCTGAAAGCAGGAGTGAATGAGCTTGATGTACCCGCATTCCGTGAAATCGACCCAAGGCTTTGATGGCATCCGTTCGTCCAAGATGAACCGTTTTATCCATCCAACGTACCGAGGCAGTTGAGAGTTCACCGCGAGCCAGACCAAGTACTTCCTCGTCAGTAAGAGAAGACCAAGGCCCCGTTTCGACTTTGACTTTTTTAGCCGTTTTTTGCCGTTTTGCTACTGCAATGGGGAGTCCAGTACGTGGATCTCGGGCAACATATTCACGTGACAAACCATTCTCCTCCGTAAGGCGCATACCGCCTGAACCAATGAATCTATGCTTCATACACAATGAACTTACATTCACCCTTATTGAACTCTCATCGCCCCTCAACCACCGAGGGGTAAATGTATTCAATCGAGAGCATTACCAAGACACATGGGCAACACTGGTTCTCGTAGATTCATACCTGCGATTGCCATTGTGGTTCTCATGTTTCTTACTCCGTTGCAATCGGTAATCCCTGTTCAAGACGCAACATCGTTGCACGAAAAAGAGGTCTCGGAGAGCCTCCAAATGAACAGTGAATTCAATGTCTCCGATGGATTTACACCCAGTAATATCTCGATAAACACATCGACGGGTGAAGCAGTTCTTGACCATCCAATCATCAGTTGGCAGGGCGTGAGTAGCCCAGGACTTCTCCTTGCGCGTACGGGTGCATGCGCCGTTCACCTCCCCTCTTCCAACGAGGTGCTACTCATGGGCGGTCGTGGAGACCCGAACCCGATGCAATCCGGTGATGAATCCGAAACCAATTTTGTGGAAACGTATGACGTAGCCAACTCAAGTTGGAGTCCGAGTGAAGGGAATATGCCACTGAGTCAAATGTATTTTGGCTGCAGTGTTATTGGAGATAGAGTATACACGGTGGGCGATTACCATCCATTCGAAACTCCGGAGATCATTTCAGAAGGGATGGTTCAAGTTTTCAATTCCAGTAACAATACTTGGATAGAGGGGACATCGATGCCAAGTGGAACGGCAGTTGGTTTAGCTGGTGTCGACAACGTTGGAGATTTCATCTATGTCGCAGGTGGCGTGAGTCGTAAAGATCGCTCGGACTCTACAGACCGACTTATGCGCTACAACACCAACACCGACACATGGGATGAAATGGCAAATATGAGTGTTGCACGACATTCCTTTTCGCTTGTTGAATACCATGGCAAACTCTACGCACTTGGTGGGATTCTGACCACCTTTGACCCTGTCCTCAACCAGAACAACACCTCGCCAACAAACCATACAGAAGTGTATGATGTTTTGACGGATACCTGGTCAAACCATACGGTGTTACCGTTTGAAATTGCAGCATATGCTTCGACCGTTCACAACGATGAGGTGATTCTGTCTGGTGGAATCTCAACAGGGTTCAATGCTGCAAGAAGTGAGGTTCGTGGATACAACCCTCTCACTGGAGAAATGACAACACACACGCAACTTCCAACCGACATGTATGACTCTACCATCACGAGTACTGGAGATACCATCGTCTACGCAACTGGAGACGCCTCATACTACCGCTTTTCGTCTTGGAGTACGAATTACCAAGATATTTCTGAGTATTTTGAAAACCCTCAAAGTCACGATGGATGGCTTACTTCAGAGGTGTTCGACTTGCGAGAGACACTATTCGGCACTTCATCTGTTGCTTGGATGGAATTTTCCGGACAAGTTCCAACCGATACTGAACTGAAGTTGCAATACAAAATAGGACCCGATGCAAACTTGCTCAGCACCTCAAATTGGCTTCCACTCGGAGCTCAAAACTTATCCCAATTTTACAATCAAGGAAATCATTCACTCATGATGGTAGGAGAAGGTAATTCGTTCTTCCAATACCGAATTCAATTCAACACAAGTGAACTGATTAACTGGAAAGTTCCGAGCCTTGATTTTGTCAAAATATATTCCGAAGAAGCATCCATGCTCAACCAACCTCCAGTATCACTGCATCCGAATGCAGCACCTGTGAACTTCACGACATTCCACTCGTCCTATTCACAAAACTCCACATATTCCCTGTTGCTGCATTCTACAAACAGCGACGGATTAATTTTATCCACCAGTCAATCTGCAGAAATAACTTGGAATGTTGAAAGTGGCTCCTTGAATATTCTAGACCCCGACGGCATATTGAGAGTAGCTGATATCACAGCCACTGTTATTCACTCATCACCAGATGGTGATGAAATCCTTTGGAACTTGGCAGTTGATGAAGGATTGCCGAGTAATTATCTCTCCATGGAAGTCCAAACACACGGACTCTATGATACGGTATATCGAAGTCCAGAAGTGATACAGGTCGAGAATATTCTTGATGTTCATGTCACTGAATATTCATCAATCTTCTCCAGTGCGGGTGGATTAGAAGTGAATACTGGAGAAGTATTCCCTGATGGTACCCAATTCAATGTCAAAATCGATCACAGTTTCAATTCGACTGGCACTCGACTTCTTGATGGAAGTATTGAGGCGAGGTTACATGTTGATGTAGAAAGTCCAAACTTTGGCTGGTTCAATTCAACTGAAGAATGGTTTACTCTGCAAACTGGCTTAGAAACGTTGACCAGTTACACCCTACCGAATGCTAGTTCGGGTGAAGCTCGAATTTGGTTAGAAGCACGGACTCAGGATGACTTTGTGTTGAATGTCAACCCTTCATCAAAGCAATTTGTATTGAATGTAGATGCACCGGTCCAAACCATGACTCATCCCTTAAGTGGAACCTACATTAACGAAAACGAACAACGAAATGTTCAATTTGAATTTTATGATGTAGGCGGTTTTACAAACGATACAGTCCAAGCAAAAGTTTGGATTGAAGCACTCCATGATGATGATTCCGACAGTCAATTTTCAGATGAAGAAGCAATTCCTGCAGACCTCGAATTCACCAATCTTGGAAATACTTGGGTTCTGAGTATCACGGTGAATGATACAGCCAATGCTGACCATCAAATGGTTCATGTCTCGCTTGAAGGAACAAACCTTGCAGGAAAGGAGATTCGTGGTGAGTTGCAACCATCGGACAATGGTATCATCTCTTGGATGAGCCGCACTCCGGAAAATGCAAATGTAACCTTGGTTGAACCCCTCTATGAAACAAACCCTGAAGGAACTCAGCGACTCGAGCCTACAGGACAAGTTGGTTGGAAAGTCATTGTGAGCGACAGTAACAACCTTTCAGATATTGCTCAAGTTCGAATTGAACTCGGAAATGATGAGACCCTTGGAATGCGATACAATACAAACCTCGACACCTGTGAGCAAATGGATGCTCGAATACAAGTCGACTCGTCGTGTTTTGCGGTAAGAGAAAACAATCAGTTTGTCATACACTTTATCGGTAAAGTTGACTGGACTTTTGTGAATTCTGCTCTTGATGTTGGACACTTAGAAGTTCAAGTCGATGACTATGATGGAACGGTGGAATTCAGTTTTGAAAGCCAATGGGTATTGCAACGCCAAATGACTGTTGAATTAGAACCACTTCGTGATGTTGGAGGTCCTGTCCAGGGAGAACTTTCTACCGGATGGAATATGGTTTCTGGCGAATATGTTCAACTCAATGCCACAATAACTCATCTTCTCAGCAACACCTCCTACAACGGTTACGTCTCTGTATTCTGGAGAGGAAAAATTCAGAATGACTTCTTTTCCAGCGGATTTTCCGCCGAAGTTGTTGACGGTAACTTATCGGTTCAACTCCAAACACCTTTAGAATCGGGTCTTTGGCATCAAACCATTCTTGAAATTTGGGACCCTTATGATTCGGAGAAACTCTTTACAACAGAGTTGCCAAACATGAAACTCGACGGAAATCCACCGGAATTACTCGCCTCAACGTTAACAAGTGGCGTATCACGTTATCATTTGGATAATGTCGAAATTGGCGTCAACATCGCTGAATCGAATTCTTGGAGTCAAAACCTCACCCTTACGTGCCAAATTCGTTCATTAGAGTTTAATTGGCCTGCAATCACCCTCAGCCGCGAATATTCAACAGTATTCGACGGGAAAACAATGTTCAGTTTCATCTATAATTTCGCTGAACAAGGTGACCCATCAACTCTCTCCACACAATCCAATATCGCATGTTGGGCAAGTGGTAGCGATGATGCAGGGTGGGGGCTTACTGCACAAAATGGTAATTCAGAAAACAACCCCTGGCTGGTGTCTTCGCTCAACAATATCGGACCAGACCTGGCGATTAATTCCGTTTCTTTTGAAGGGGATGAAACACCCGGATCAAAATTGAGAATGGAAATGAACATTCTGAGTCTTGGAGAACAGATTGAGGTGCCATTCAACATATCCATTAGCGTTGTACAAGGAGATGTATCTACTGTCGTAGGTCGAGAATTAGTATCGAGTATTTCTGAAAACACCGCCATAAATCTGCGAAGTGTTCTGACCGTCCCTCAAGGAGATTGGACACTACTCATCCAAGTGGACCCTGAACAGAAGATTTGGGAACTCAGTGAAATGAACAATGTGTGGTCACAAAACTATACCAGTCAAGATGACGGAATCTCAAGCCTGACCATCGCCCTCTCCGCAGGTGGAGGAATACTCGCAGTGTTCGGAGTTATAGCCCTCATCATCCGAAAGAGGAGCGTCGATGAGGAAGGATTCGGAAGAAGGCAACTCGATGAAAAACCGATCTCTGGTCCACCACAACGAACTGATGGAGCCAAAAAAGCACCGTCGAATCTCAAAGGCCCTCCTCCTAAAGCGATGCAGGAGCCTCAAGAGGTTCAGACAGAACCTCAATCTCTTCAAATTCCTAACACTGGAACGACGGTCTCTGATTATTCAAAACTCCCAGGAGGAGGAGAATATAGGTATGAAGGAAGTCAAACATTCTACTCCGGTTCATCGATTGGGAGTTGGAAGCAAAACCCCGACCAATCCTTTACTCGAACCCACTGAAGCCAATGCTTAACTTCTTGAAGTGTGAGTCGGTGTTTCCTCCATGGCGAGTGAGGATGTTGAAGATATTCGACGCGTACTCGCTATTTGTTTTCGCGATGGTGAATCACTGGATGCCTTGGATATCGAGCGAATTCTTTCTTTCGACATGGAATGGGTCAGTCCTGATGAGGCTGAGAAAGCCGTTCAAGCACTGATTAGGAAAGGTTGGCTCACCGGTGAAGAAAACGCACTAAAGCCGGCGGTATCTCTTGACAATGTTCAGTCCCCTCTTGGTTGGTTTCCGCGACCATCACGCTTACTTCATCCCGTCCACCCAAGAGACAATCCTCCACAACAAGGAGAAAGTGTAGAAGTGCCTGTGGCTCAAGCTGTTCAAAAAACAAAACCCGATGTGCAGCATCCAGTCCCTCAATCCAGCGATCCTCGAGCTAAACTTACCCAAAGGCTATCAAAATACATAGCAAAATCTTCAGAGATTTCCCTCGAAGAAGTCGAACGGCGTGCGAAACGTAAGCATCAAGCATTGCAGTATGCAAGTACATGGATGTGCTTGGCTCTGGTCGCAAGGGAACAAAACCTTTCGATGAAAGAGATTAGTGATGCACTCGCAACCCGTTGATTAGCCTTCAATAATTGGCGAATCAGGCGTATCAATAATCTCTTCTTGATTACGTGCTGAGAGTTCAACTAAGACCGGTAACAGAAGGAGTGCGAGCAGCAAAGAGAAGAAGACGGTGACGGCTGTAATCAGTCCGAAGTCTTGGATGACTGGCATAGGAGAAAACAACAGAACAAGGAAACCGAAAGCAGTGGTGAGTGCGCTCATAATCAACGCAACACCTGTCGTAGAAAGTGCAGCACGCAGTGCTTCCCAATGCGTATCTCTGCGTGCCAATTCAACCTCAATTCTGCGCCACATGTGTATGGAGTAATCTATTCCAATTCCAATGGTTAAAGCAGTCACCATAACGGTCAAAACATTCCACTTCAATCCGAGAACGAACATCGAGCCAGCAACCCAGAGTGAAGCAAGTGCAACGGGTAGGAGAACGACAAGTGCTGGAACCATACGGCGAGTTAAAGCCAAGAGAACAAGCATTGAAACAAAGAGCGAAATAGCCGTCGACTTGATTTGAGAAGCGTTTAATCCATCGAGAACTGTTTGCAGAATAACCAAGTCACCGGTAACGTAGAGATTTGCGTGTGAATCGAGATTGTAGCGGAGCGTACCCGGATTCGAGGTGCTGCCGAGTTGTTCTTCGATATTTTCAATGACAATTTGAGATTGTGTAGAAGTTGATGCTTCAACACGAACCTCGGTACGTAAATAATTGATTTCTCCGTTCGTCAAGTAAACCGTCTGTTCAATTCGCTGTGCCCACGTCTCACCGGTAAGAACATCAGCCACTGATTGGTTGGTAGAGAGTTGCAAAAAGGCAGGTGCTAAGTCGGCTCCTGCACCTGTATCTTTCAAGAAAACTTCTCCAGCAAAGACTTCAAGGTTGTGTACTTCTCCAAAGGTGGAGTTTCGTAAAATGGCATCTCGCAAAACGACATATGGACCTTCATACGAAGGAGATGCAGGAGCATAATCTGTTCCAACCACATCGTGATTGGTTTCTAAATAATTGTGTAAACCAACCAATTCATTCAGTAATTTCGAATCTCCTGGAATACTCGAAGACTCCTCAATTGGTTCAAACAAAATGTAGATTAGTTTCCATCCAGCACTGTCGTAACTCTCCTCTATGTCACCTCGTACCCCCATAATTTCCATGTCTGGGTCGACAAAGTCTGCCAAGTCGAAGTCTGTCTCAAGCGAAAGAGCACCGAAGATGGAGATTCCCGAAATGAGAATCGTAACGAGTATAACCGAGACCTGTTGTTTTTGTTGAACGCCTACAATAGCGTTGACAAGTCCAGACATCGTAATCGGTTGGGCCATTTGAGCAGAGGAAACTTTGTTCCGAACGACGTGAAGGGCGCCGACAACGACAGTTGATGAAAGGAATGCACAAAGAACGCCGAAAGCCAGTGCATAGCCGAAAGTGGCCAAAGGTGGTAGTGGAGAAATAACGTTCGCCAAAAACGCTGCGACTGTCGTTACAACTGCGAGAGAGAGTGGGATTGAAAGTCTGGCGCAGGCACGTAACCAAGCTTCAGCAGGGTCTTCTTTCTCCTTACGTATAGCAGAAAAAGCACGTTGCAAGTGTATTGCATAATCGATGCCGAGACCGAGTACAAGTGGCGCCACTGCAACTTCGAGGGCTGTAAAACGTACACCGAGATAATTCAATACTCCATAGGTCCAAATCAAGGCAAAAGACAGACCGATAAGAGGGAATGCGACATCATTGAGTGAACGGAAAGCAATTGCGAGCAGCACAATGACCACAAGTAAAGCAAGTACAACCAGCAAAGCGAGATTATCAAAAGTACCTTGATCGATATCGTAGGAGATAAGGTCGAGTGAAGCGACTCCGTATGTGAGTCCCGAAGATTCTGAAAGTCCAGCGAATTCTGTTCGCAATTGGTCTTGAATGACTTTTCTTTCGTCTTCATCCATGTCTGGATCAATCTCCAAAACCCACAGTGTTGAACTGGCGGTAGGAGCAGCATTTCCCGTTCCGTTCTTGAGATACTGGCAACTTGCATCAACATTCAAGTCTGTGTGGAGCAGGGCTGATGATGCATAACGGGCGGCAGAGAGAAGTTGGTCATCTGAAGTCAAAGAACAAACAGTGTCCTCTTCAAACAAAAGGTCGAGAATTACACCCCAGTTTTGCACTGCACTGAGAGAAGTACCATTGGCCTCTTCGTCAAGTGCCAACTGAACAATTCCTGGTGCAGTGGTCCAAACTGCGACCGCATCTTGGCGTTTCTCAGATTCATTTTCGATATGAGAA
Source organism: Candidatus Poseidoniaceae archaeon (assembly GCA_949372875.1). GTDB lineage: Archaea > Thermoplasmatota > Poseidoniia > Poseidoniales > Poseidoniaceae > MGIIa-L1. The sequence continues at coordinate 62,003 of CASIAW010000012.1, read as the reverse complement.
AGGTGGGCGTCCATCACATGAAGGTTTTCTATAGAAAGGATGTTTGAGTCGTCATCAGCAGTAACGTGAATGAATAATGGTCGGGCCTCGTTTGGGAAGAACTCGTGAATTTCATCGTGAGCATCTCTGGATTCTGATTCAGGAGCAAAATCCCCTAAATCAGTATTAAACGTTGGAGGAGAGACGACCAAATTGACACTTAAAGCCACGGTCAGTAAGGCAACTACGATGAGGATTACCGGAGCCATTCTTTGGAACACAGGGGCCCATCCGGCCATCCGTTCCTCCAATGCAGAAGTATCCATTGTTCTCGCGACGCAAAGACACTAAAAAAGAAACGGGGTCTATTGTACTGCAGAAGTGGCTTTCTAGGCTTTTTTAACGAGTCACTTGAGAGAAGTTCTACTGGATTCTAAGGAGTAACGAGGGAGAAGGTTCAAAACAAGGTGGTAGGTCCCAAGAACGATTGCAATGCCTGTTAAAGTCCTCCTCAATGAAAAGAATGAACTTCGCTTGCGAGTCATCGGTGAAAGCCATACCGCTTTGCAAATGCTTCGTGAACGCCTTAACAACAGTTCCAAGGTGGAATATGCAAACTATTTCCCAGGCCATCCTGAGTTGGATGACCCAGAATTTTACATCCGAACATCCGGAAAGAACAACTCGGACAAAGTCTTGAAGGAAATTGTTTCTGGACTCTCTAAAGAATTCTCTAGCATCAGCCTCTGAATGGGGTATTGCGATGACTACATGGACGGATTCTCTTGCAGAATCCATCGGACTTGATGGCTATGCCACCGAAACACTTGGTATTGGTGGCGTTCTCAAAGCGAGAGTTGCCGACTTTCGTGTCGAAGAAATCTCAACGCCAGTTCATTTAGATAACCGTGGACGATTTACGGTAGCAAAAATTATGCTGACGAATTGGGAAACAAACCGATTTTGCAATACCTTAGCCAAAGCGCTCTCAATACCTCGGAATCGGATATTTTTCGCAGGTACCAAAGACAAGCGTGCTGTGACAAAGCAATTGTTTGTGATCGATGCTCCACAAGGCAAAGTGGCTAGCGTTGAGATTCCCGATGTCGAAATTGAAGTTCTCGGACGAACCCATCAAAAAATTGGCTTTGGGAATCATCGCGGAAACCGATTTACCATTGTAATTCGAGGCTGTGCCCATGAAGACGGAACGCCAATGACCGTTGACGAAGCTCTGAAAGAAGTTCAAGCAATTGAAACAGAAATGGCCCTTAAACTTGGAGAGAACACCTTTCCCAATTGGATTGGCCCTCAACGGTTTGGTGCTGGTCGACCCGTCACTGCGGAAGTTGGAAAACACGTCACTGCTGAAGATTGGAAGCAAGCCGCACTCACCTACATCGCAATGGCTGGTGAATCAGAAAATGCCGACGTCGCTGCCTTTAGAGAACACGTACGGAACAACGGTCCTACTCAAGAGGGATTGGAGTTGGCACCAAGATGGCTCGGATTTGAACGGAAGATGGTCGAGCATTTACTCAATCGCCCTGATGATTACATCGGTGCATTTCGTAAGTTGCCTGGTAATCTTCAGTTGATGACGATTCACGCTTTACAGTCTGTTGTATTCAATAAATCGCTCCATGCTCGACTCTCTGAGAATCATCCAATCAGCACACCAATTGCTGGAGATTATGTCGGACGTATTGATGAGAAAGGCCAATTGGATGCATCAAGTTGTGTGTTAGTGGAAGAAAGAACTCTCCCGAGGATTATTCGAAACTGTCAACTTGGGCGTTTAGCGCCTACTGGACCGTTACCGGGTAGTGAAATTCAAACATGCAGTGGCTTGTCCGGAGACATTGAAAAGCAAGTCATTGAGCAAATGGGCCTCCAAGAAGTAAGTTGGCAAGTCGAAGCAATACCTCGACTCTCAACACGAGGAACCCGTAGATCATTGGTCACGAGTTTCAACGACATGAGCGTTGACAGTGTTCCAATTGCGGATGATGAATCTATGGGCGAACGATGGAAAGCCGGACCGGTGAAGAACAGCCGGTGGCATCCAGAAGGAGCATGTATTCGATTCAGATTCACTTTATCTTCAGGTAGCTACGCTACTACATTACTAAGAGAATTCATGCGTTGCCCACTGCACCAATTGTGAGTGGAATCAAAGAAGGCCCATCGAAAGGACTTCAATTTCGCCGACACCAGGAATTTCCGAAATCTTGGATTCCAAAGCATCTGCGAGACCTTCGCCATCATTCATGACAACGTGGATTTGAACAAATTTAAGACCGAAAGCCAAAGGCTTGACTTCGACGGATTGAACGTTGTAAACTTCGTTAGTGAGACCTTGGACTGCGGTTGCGATTGCTTCTGCATCGACAACTTCTACGTCAGCATCAGGATTGATTTTGTATGTCATTGCTACCATACCCATACAATCACCTCAGGGCCCCTGATATTTGCAGTCTGGATTCGGACAGATGTAGAGAACACCTTGATTTCGGCAACGTGGACTGCGTCCAATAGCATTGTCGCAACCCGGGCAAGGGAATGATGTGGAACCGGTTTCTTCAAGCGGTACGCCAGAAGATGTGCAATTTTTTGCTCTTTCAGTCATAATAGGTCCTCAGGAACAAATGGCCCACGCCCTCCCCTTCTTTATGGTTGCGTGCTGAATCACCTCTCATTTACGCTACAAAGTACTCATTTGTCTTCGCCAATAACCGTATTGAGTGACTACCGGCCACGAACATTTAGTCGTCCGTTACGACCAGTACTCACGACCAATTCCCCGTTTCTCTCGCGGCACCAACCGGATTCGAACGAAACAATATCACCAACTTGCACTCGTTGGATTTGCTCACCCCACAATACAATACCTACCAGACCAGTCTCATCGCGCCCACATGCAGCTGCAACCGGCCCGACATAGTGTTCGGAGTAGACCATTCTACGAGGATAGATTCGAAGAAGAACTACTTCGAGTCTTTGAACTGGTTGATTTGCTTGCAGTTCCGATATTTTCTGCCTGGTTTTACTGACATTTATTCGTGCATTCTGGGTCGAAGGAGGTTGTTCCATGCGGTGAGATTAACCTCAATGCACATCAAACTATTCGGTTTTCTTTTTTCGAACTGAAAAAGACGAAGTGATGATGTCTGGTGCTTCTGCAATATCATCACCACTTAATTTGATGTTCAGAGCAGTTTCATAATCTTCAAGAACGCATGGTTTTCTAAACTTCCAAGGCATGAAGTTCCTACAAATGAGATAGACTTCAGAGGAGGAGTTCCTCGAAGCGTGTGGAGAAAATCGTCGGACGTCTGAAAAATAAGGCTTGATCACTTGAATTAATTCTTCAACACCTACGCCCTGAAACAGTTTGGATACAAATGAACCACCTTTGCAGAGTAAAGGCAGAGAGAAATCAAACACAAGAGCAACTAATGTCATTGCCACTGCTTGATCCATATCCCATTTACCAGTGATATTTGGAGAAATGTCCGATATAATCGAATTGAGCGGGCGCTCTTTTAATTCCTCAAGAACTCTTTCTTGGGTATGAGGCTCAGTAATGTCGCCTACAAGAAGAATAGAACCTTCTACTGGTTGACATGCTTCTAAATCAACGCCAATGACCCAACCTGATGCTCCAACCAGCTCAGTAGCCACTTGGGCCCATCCTCCAGGGTGGCAACCGACATCCAGAATGATGTCACCTTCGCGAAGCAAATTAAAACGCTCCTGAATCTGCTTGAGTTTGAACGCTGAACGAGCCCTGTAGCCGCTGGCCTTGGCTTGACGGCGCCAAGAATCACGTTTGTGATTTTCAATCCAGTGGTCTGCCATGAACAATCCTCTCGTTACACCTCGCCACGCTCGCATTGAAGAAACCTCGCTTCTATTCCAGCCCTGAACAAAGGGATGAAGGGGGTCGGCATCTTCGCACAGCATGATGAGGGGGGATTCAAGTTGAAAATTGCGAAGATGCTTGTATTTTCTACACTTTGCCTGTTGGTATTGACGTCGAGTAATGCCATCGTACAAGCCAAAATCCTCGACCCCTCCGTTGATTTATCCGAACCGATGATGACTGAAGCAAGAGGGCGCAGCCTCCTTGTAGAGGAAGTCACGACGACGTGGTGCCCTACTTGTGCAGAAATCGACCCATATCTCATGGGTGTCGCTGACTCTCATGGTTCTCGAATAGCAATGGTGTCGTACCACCCATCTGATGGAGTGGATGGATTCCAACCACCCGCTGCTCAACATCGCATCGAACGACTCGGAATAGTCCACGGAAACGCAATACCTTCGCCGACGTTTTTTGTCGAAGGGATGAACCCTCGCTCAGGAACAGAAGCATGGAGTGATGTTCAACGTGATATATTGGATTCAGAATTGACACGGCAAGAGACCTCAACACTTCAGTTCCAAGTCACTCGAAACGACGAGGGAATTACTGCAAAAATAATTTATGCCGATGTATTGGAATCGAACAGGAATAATTCACAACTTACATTCCTCATTATCGAACATAAGAAAATGGTTCCAAATGATGTTGCAAACCCTGGAGAAGAGCACCGTGATCGAGTCTTAGTTGCTACTGCTGAATGCCACTTTAACACATCAAATATTGAAGTGAGTATCGGATTATTGAGTGCCGAAGTTTCTCAAGGATGCAGTGACGACTTTGAAGTCACCTTTACAGACCTGCAAGAATTTAGCATTCTGCTCGTCCACGAAAGTAGCGAACATGCAATCGAACACCTTGAAGCAACGCTCGGAACATATGGTGCTGTGGAATTTGCTTATCGTTCGCGTGATTCACCACAATCTTGGTCTTTCACGGGTATTGTACTCCTCGTGGCAGCAGGTGCAGGACTCATAGCAGTATTGCCGAGAAAAGACCGTAATTGACTTTATTCACCCCTAAGGTTCATGAAATGGAATCATTCTGCCGCATTCCGGAAGAATAGTGATGCAAACGAGCGTAGCCTTCATAAGCCACCCCGTCAATATTATAGCAATGGCAGAATCATGGGAAGACGTAACCTGGGATGAGAGGCTTCCACTCAAAGAGTGGGTCGTTGAATACACAGTATCCGTAGACGGAAAAGAAAACCATCACCTCAACATATTGTATGGTGAAGATCTCTCCGACGTCCAAAGGAGTTTGTTACATGAACTTCGAAAATCATACGTTGAAAGTGAGCGCATCGAAGTTACAGTCCTCAGAATGGAAGAAGTGCAGGACACATCCGATACACCCTCTTTTGAAGGGTGCTTTAGCCCTTAGTTAGCCTTTAGCCGGTAATGAACTTCGATGACTTCACCGTTTTGAATCAGGTAATTGTCAAATGTAGTCACACGGTTTTCTTCCGTAGCATCTTCATTTGTTGCGTGGACATGCATGACCATTTCATGAGTTTCATTGACTCTGTGGTCGAAGATTCCGGTTTCGTTGAAGTGATAGCCCCATATATCGAAAAATACGCCCAGTGAGATGTCACCAGCTTCGTTAAGTTCGACATGAAGCTTCCCTGTATCATCGTGAGTGTGAATGGTGTGCATATAATTTTCATTTCCGTTACACACATCGGTTTGAATGCCAATTGCCGATTCAACAGTGTGTGGATTGCCATCGATGAAAATCTGTAAAGTAACGTGGTCATGTCGGGCAAGACCATCGTGATCAAGACATTCAAGAGCGAGAGGGTCTGGAGAATCTGCAGTTGATGGCGGAGCCTCCGCGGCATTGGAATCATTGTTTTCTAAATCATCTGATGGGTTGAGGTCAGAGGGGTTTGCTGAATCTTCATCAGAGGGAGAGACTTGCTCTTCATCCTCAAAAAAGCCTCTGTCTTGCGCATACAATACCAGCAAGGCTGCTATCCCTAATGCAAGAATGATCTTCCATAGACTCGATTCTCGTTCCATTTAATCACCTTTAAGCGTCGTTCCACTCTTTGGTATCATCCATACGCATTAAGCGAAGGAAACCAATGAACGCCCCTATGTTCGCAAGGTGGGCTGTTGTGCAGTATTGACAAATCTTTTCCATTTGAAATTCGTAATACACCAGTAATGCAATGACAAAGAAACCAGAAAAAGTAATCAAAACGCCAAGTCTCAAGTGAAGAGGCACCCAACTTGCATTTGGCTCTTTGGATGAGGAATAAACGAGATACAGGAGTATGCAAAACGTTGCTGCTCCAATTCCGCCCCATGGCAGACCAAATATTGGGTCAACATTGTACTCGGCATTTCCAATGACATCATCACAAGAAAAGACGGTATCGGCGGAACAGAAATTCCCTCCTTCGCTTATTTTCGAAGAAATCCAAAGCGTCTGAAAAGAGACAGCGGCACCTGCAATACAAGTCAAGATGAGTCCGAAAAACACTCGGCCTCTTTCAGTACCGAGTGAAGGATAACTTTCGGCAAATGGCGTGACAAGTGAACGCCCAAATGGGAGAACCAAGAGCAAACCAACAATCGTTGGGATGAGGTAGAGCATCAGTTGAAGGTTTGGATCCATTCAAGCACTCTCCCGGGGAACCAATGAAAGGATTGCATCACGAAGTTCTTCACCTTGGTGTTCTGCAGAACTCCAAGCAATAATGCCATCAGGTTGAATGAGGTAATAACTCGGAGTGCCGGAAACTTTCCATTTCTGCATGTTGTCGAGGTCCAAGTCGTCGATGTAAGGGAAATTATGTGCTGCACCAGGGCGAGAACCACAGTCACTACCAGCACACGATTCACCGGAATCTGCAATTTTATTACGGAACGCAATCATTTCAGCCCGACTAGAGTCGTGACCTTGGATGTTGAGTTCGGCAACACTGGCAATGAAATTAACGGTCGCTCCATCCCAGCCATTATCGCTGTTTGCGAAGTCATTTGCGTTAATGGCTATTTCTTCGGCGGATTGGACACAATAAGGACAATCTGTGTCCATGAATTCAACGACGACCCATTGACCGGTGATATCGCCTTCCTCCCATGTCGGGTCCCAGTATGATTCGAGATTAAAATCGGACCAGCCACTTCCATTGTAAAATTTGCCTTCAAGTGCTGGAGCACGTTCTCCTTCTTTCGTACCTGTTGCAATTGGGCTTGTAGTTGCAGCAATAATCATGATACCGACAAAGAAAAGAGCCATTACTCGAATCAATGCTGTAGTTCGTACATCTGCTTCTTCATCATACATATGCTTCATTTTTCCATCTCCTCATGAATTCCAATTTCTTGAATAAGTGCTTTGGCGGTGTGGCGGATTGCAGCCTCGCTGTTAAACCGGACATCATAGCCTGTGGACATCATCTTATCAATACCCAGCATTGCTCTTGGAATATCTCCTGCCCAGCCTCGTTCACCGCCGGTGTATTCGATTGATGCATCGTGACAACCCGTTTCTTCAACGACAATTTCAGCGATGCGGCGAACAGATGCAGTGTCATGAGAGCCGAGATTGAACAAATTGAGTGAATCGTTCGAATGCTCCATGACGTGAAGAATTCCGTTTACGCAATCTTCAACCTCCATGTATGACTTTTCTTGAAGACCATTTCCGAGCACTTCGAGCCGTGAGGGGTCAGCTTTGAGTTTGTGAATGAAATCAAAAATTACGCCATGAGTTCCACGAGTTCCAATAATATTGGCAAAGCGAAAAATCCATGCTTGTAGTCCAAAAGTCCCGACCCAACTGCTGATTAATCCTTCACCAGCTTGCTTACTTGCCCCATACAACGAAATGGGCATACAGGGCCCGTGAGTTTCAGGTGTTGGAAGTGGTGCATCTTCTCCATAGACTACCGAAGAGGAGGCAAAGGCAATTTTCTTTACCTCGCAACGACGCATGGATTCAACAACATTGTAGGTTGCTAGTGTTCCTTGTTTCAAATCAGTGTCTGTGATGCGTGTTCCGAGACGAATGTCTGGGTTAGCGGCAAGATGAAAGACACAATCGATACCTTCCATTGACGACAGGACAGTCTCGAAATCAGTAAGATCTCCATGAATGTGCGTTACGGCGCCAGAGTCAATGTGCTCTTGAATGAAGTCAAGTTTTCCACTCGAGAGATTATCCAAAACAGTGACCGTATCACCGCGGGCCACCAATTGGTCAATCAAATGGGAACCAATGAACCCCGCACCACCGGTCACCAATGCTCGCATGGTTCAATCAAGAAACACCCATGTAAGAGTCTTTGGTAATTTTGTGGCTACCAAGTCAACTTCATCGGATTAAGAAATGCAGCCATGTCTTTGATAACCATTAATCAGGTGCTAGAAAGTTACCGCCGTGAGTAATTCCGGCGATGGAGTTGAAAAAATGCCAAAAACAAATGAAAAAACGATGCCTATAACCGAAGACGAAATGACAAACATACTGGTCGGATATGTCCGAAAGAGTAACGCTGGAGGAGCCCTTAAAATCTCCATTAACACAGCAGCTTTTTCTGATTGCTCAACCTATGTCACCAGCGATGGACAAGCCTATGTCCCTCTGGTCATGTCACTGAACGCCCTTGAGAAAGTACTCTCTGGAGAACGTGCAGTCACAACAGTTACTCAACTTCAAGATTGAAGTTCCTGTATCTACATCGTCTTACGTATTTCCTCGAAATACGATGCCGCTTCTTCAGGGGTTTCGACCCTTGAAGAAGCCCCTCCACAATTCCAAAGATTAATTCTTGCGAGGACTATATTACTATATACGACTGGAAACCGCGAAAGCATGGGTGAGTACAATGGAAAAGTCCATCGATTCGGTAAAACGTTTCATCGTCGCAGGCATGCCAATGTACAACGAAGAGGAAACAATAGGGACTGTTGTCACCACTGCTTTACGGCATGTTGATGCAGTTATTTGCATCGATGATGGCTCCTCTGATTCGAGTGCACGAATAGCGGAAGCATGCGGTGCAACTGTCATACGCCATCGCGTCAACAGAGGCTATGGAGGTGCCCTCAAAACACTCTTCGTCAAAGCCAAAGACCTTGATGTCGATGCTTTAGTAGTCCTTGACAGCGATGGACAACACCTTTCATCGGACATTCCTAAACTTCTGAAACCAATTCTCTCTGGAAAAGCGGATTTTACAATAGGGTCTCGATTCGTAGAAGGTGGAGGTGGCACCGATATGCCAGCATACCGCCGGCTAGGTATCAAAGTCATCACCGCAGCAAGCAATCTTTCAAGTGATCTTGGGATTAAAGACACGCAATCAGGATTCCGTGCATTTTCACGAACAGCTCTTGAACGACTGCGATTTGATTCAGAGGGCATGGAACTTTCGCTAGAAATGCTCGAAGATGCTCGTGAAAAACAACTTGAGATTGTGGAAGTCCCAACCCTGATTCGTTACGATGTACCAAAAGGCTCGAATTTCACTGCCGTATCTCATGGGTTTACCGTCCTCACTTGGGCAATGCTTTCGCTATCACAAAAGAAACCGTTGTTGGTATTAGGCGTTCCAGGGTTCGGACTTCTCGCAACTGGTGCAGCAATGGGCATGAACACCGCTCAAGGAGTTACGAACCACATCGATAGTTTCGTAGGACCTGGGCTTTCTGCAATCTGGATTGGAGTATTGGGACTTTCTCTCATGGCCACTGGTTTAGTTCTGCAAAGTGCTCGCGGATTTTTACGACACTTACTTGTACGTGAGTTTGGACTCGATTGAGAACATCCATTTCCCTCAATTCGATGCTCGTATTTGAGTATCATTCAAAGCCCTCCACTTCGTCGCATGGCTATGGAGAAGGGAGGGGAATGGGATAAAATCCGTAACCGGCTTTCCTCATTTCGCAATCAAGCAAACGACTTGACCGCTCGTCGAGTCGACCAAATGTATAGCAGCATTCTCGCATCACCGGCAACAGTCGTCATTTTATTGGTAATTGTTGCTGCCTTTTTTGCACAGCAAGGGCTATCGTTCCAAGAGCAAATCGATGACGATGTCGAAATTTTTCTCCCTGATGGCGCTGCTTCAACAGACCTCCTGAAAGAAGTCCGAACGGAATGGTCGACGGACATAGCCATTATCTATGTTCAAACCCCAAATGCATTTGACACCGCGAACACCCTGAATATCACCAATGAGGCTTTTTTGCAGGAAATAAGCTGGGTTGAAGGCGATGACATGAATGCCAATGGCGCAGGTAGTACCGGTAGAGGAATCGATTACAGTAAAGATGATCACGGACGTGACGATGGTGTGCTTTGGATCATATCACCTGCACAAGTCATCAAAGAAATCAATTCTGCAGATGGACGATTCAACAATTCACTGTGCCTTCACGGACTCAACAACCGCATTCCATTGGACCTCGATTGTGATCTTTTACCGGGTGGAGGCGCCTATGCAATTCCGGATCAACAAACTATAGACCAAATCATTGAAGAGTCTGATGGAGGATTTGATGCACTGTTCAAAGATACAAATGACATGGATCCAAATGTCGATAGTGACAATGATGGGAACACAACCAACGACCTTGACGGAGACGGTATTTGGGATACTGCAGCAATAGTAATCGGTATGCATCACGATCCGAGTGTGGCTGATTTCCGTGACTTCAGTCACCTGCATGAACATTTCCAAAATGTTATCGATGACCGCTCAACTGACATGCAAAATACCGAAATGACCGTTACAGGATTAACCAAAGTTCTCGAAGATATTTCCGATTCTATTTACGAAGATTTACTAAAGATTTTACCGATTTCAGTGATTATTACTATCCTCGTCATCACCTTACTTCACCGTTCAATCAAGGTCGTTGTGATTACAGGAACGCCGATTGTAATGGCTCTCGCAGTTACATTTGGGACTTCTGTTCTCTTAGATATAACGTTAACACCAATGATTATTGCGACATTCCCTATTCTGATAGGCCTTGGAGTGGACTATGCTCTGCATATGGTCAATCGTATTGAAGAAGTTCGGCGTAAGGAAATCGACAAAGCGCATGATGAAAATGAACGTCGACGGAAGCAAGGGAAACCACCTGAAGAAGTCCCCGAACTTTGGGACCTTGAATTCTACCGGGAGTGTGTTCTTGAAATGACCCGTTCAACGGGTGTTGCTGTCTTTTTGTCTGCCATGACAACCATCGTAGGTTTCTCGGTCCTCATTGCCCCACAAATTGTTTCAATTGCACCGATTCGCTCTGTTGGAGTAACGTTGTGTTTGGGAATCTTTTCGACCCTCATATTCAGTATTATCCTCGTCCCAACCTTGGCTTGGATGCTGCGGTTTAACAAAAGGAGTAATCCTCAGTGGCTAAAGAATGGGTTGAAGCATGTTGGTACTTTCCCGGTATCCGCTCTTGGAATACTCGTGATTATCTTCGGAGCGATTGCAGTCACATCGCTCGGTGTTTCGAATTGGGACACGATGAATGAACCTATCACGGGATCATCAGAAGCTCCTGACGGAATCGATTCATTGAATGTGCTGGCAGAGTATTCTCGAGCATTCAGCGGAGGACAAACGTCTTTGTTCATCTTTGATGCCGAAGAGCGAACATTGCAGGCTCAGCAGAATAAGACGGACAATATTCGAGATCTTCCTGTTCTTGATGCCATTGATGCCATCGAAAATAAAATTGACCAAGTTGATGAAACAAATACAACAAGCATCATCACCTTCCTCAAAACAATACCCGCAACAATCACCTTAGCCGATGGCGTCACTCTGTATGAAGGAAGTCTGTGGGATTTGCTTCACGACCCCTGTTGGGACAGCAACGACCCAATCGAGTGTAATGTTTGGCTCACCCTTGAATTAACGGGAGAAGATGGCCGTCAGGGTCTACGAAAAGATATGGTCAATGTGGTTTTCGATACCCTCTCTGATGAAGTTCGTTCAATGTTACTCAATGAAGAAGGCACCAAAGCAATTGTCTATGTGACTCAACCATACATGAATCTCAACATTGCTGGTGATTTAAGGGATCAAATCGACGACCTCTTGGTGAATGAGCCAGAAGTTGACGGACAAACACGCACCTCTCTTCTCACCGGTGGACTTCCAGTTTCTCTCGACATTAACGAAGGAATACACGACTCTCAGACCTCCACAACAGTGATCACAATGATTGTTCTAACAGTGCTCTTATCCATTGTGTTCCGTTCGCCACGATTAGGAATCTACACAATGATTCCTGTTGCTGTAGTCATTCTCTGGCAGCCACTCCTCATGAAAAGTGGAGATGTCAATGTCAACATATTCACTGCAATGATTGGTACAATTGTCTTCGGAATTGGTGTTGATGATGCGATACACGTCATGCACAGGATTCGGGAAGAGGGGGAAACACCAACTGGTATTTCGAATTCAGTCAAGGAGACTGGTCAGACAATTTTTGAAACCACCGCTACGACAATGTCAGGTATTGCTGCAGGATGTTTTGCGGCTTTCCCAGGTTTGGTGAACTTTTTCGTCGTCATGTGTTTACTCATTTTCTTTGCCTTCATCACCAGCACTTTTTTGCTTCCAGCAATCATTTCTGCTGAACATACAATTCGCGCTAAAATCCAAGGTGAGGAATCATGGGCAGATTATGGCGATGGAATTGCTTTAGCATCCGCCATCTCAATGAAGCCACTTGAGGCAGTACTTTTGGAAGATTAGTTCGGGGTGGAGGGAGTAGGGAGTAAGCCCCTTTCTGTTACCTTTCGGTGACCGCATTCAACTTAGCATCCTACCTGCCCCTCGACGTGCAGCGTCAACGGGGCTGTTTGGACTTGCTCCAACGGGGTTGCTCGTCTCATCGACCACAAGGCAATCTCGGTTTTTCAACTTCATTGTACACACCTTGTATCGTTCGTTTCTGCAGCATTGACCTGACCATTTCTGTTCTCTTACTTGTGTAAGCCGTTTGCACTAGGGAGAGGGGACTTTCCTCAGAGTCGAACTCTGTCAGCGATCCTCCTACTCCCTCCAGTCTGCGGTAAACATCACCGATTCAAAACCTTCGGGTGAAGAGGTGAAGTCACTGATACGGGTTTTCGCCTGGAGATGCATCTTGCTGTGGAGTACCATAAGGCCCTTGCGCCGCAGGTTGAGGAGTAACTGGTGGTGCCACAGGTGCTGCTGCCTGAATGACCATATGCCGTTGTTCCATTGCCATCGGTCTTGCCTGCGGAGTGGTCTTCAATCCAAAGAGAAGGAGAGCAACCAATGATACAGTGAGCAAAAATATTACGATTAAGAGAACAGGATTCACCGAAGAAATTCCACCAAGAAGACCTTCAGAACGTGCTTCATCGACATAGACTGTTTCCGACTGCGCCATTGGTCCGTTAATGATTTGGAACTCAATCCACATGGTGCCTGCCCGATCCGGAATCCATTCTTTGGAGTAGACATAGGTGCTTCCAGCCTCAATTTGGATACCGCGAGCGTCAATCCGAGTTCGAGCACCGTTACTTTCTACTAATTCAACAAATATTTGTGCATCACCGTCTGCTAATCCAGAGTTGGTTATCGAAAGTCCAAGACTGACCGAATCACCCGCTGCAAAGTTTTTGTTGGGTTTCATTTCAGGTATGGTAAAAGAATACTCTGCGATACGTTGCTCGAGAACCCAAACTGCTAATGGAGCGTCTACGTCATTGAATACGGGATTGATTTCATACCCTGCAAAGTCCTGACCCGTAGCCCAAACTCGTAATTCCAAAGCTTCATTTCGCATAGAAGATGTCAACATTTCCTCTAAATCTAAAACAGTTGAACAAGGAATTGCATCGCCAAAGGCTCGCCCTCCAATAATCGAAAGTGGCTGACTACCGTTGAGGACTGACACGCTCGTGATTCCGAATCCTTCAGGGTGAACAGCCCAATGAAGCATTAACGTATCTTCTTTGAGGCGATCAGACTCCGAAATCAAGATTTCTAAATCTATGGAAGACCATGACGATTCGAAGAGAACAATTCCATTCGAAGGAGATGGGACGCCAACAACTGAGGGGACTTGGTTATCGACAATAAACCATGCAGGAGGCGTCGAAGGGGTTCGATCAATTGCTCCGTTCGGAGGTTGATACAACGAAGTGGAAAGACCGTAAGAACCTGGTGAGAGTGGCGCCGCTAGACTTCCAGAAAAGGAACCATTCAGTGAGCCGAGTTCTGTATCACTCGAACCAAGGCTCATTTCGAGTTGAATCGGTTGCATGACAAATCGAGAGGAACGATACCAACTCAGTTCGCCAGATATCTGAATATCTTCACGAGGTTGAACCCATGTACCGAGCGTATTGACATCATCGCCTTGAATGGAGTAAGCAAGACTGCTTGGTTCAACAAACATCTCTCCGGAAAACTTCCAACTGAGTTCAGGCACTGCAAGAGTGTTTGATTGCCCTAGGTAATCTTGGATAAAGACGGTAGGTACTCGAGTCAAACTTACGTCGGGGTCAAAGCCCCATTCAAGCGAAAAGTTGACGATGAAAGTACCTTCTGAAGAAAACAAGTCATTGGACTGATTTGGAATAAAATCACATGATTCGATGTCAAGATAGATATCGAAACTCGTACATTGGTTGTTGGTAGCATTCCATTTCAGGAGAACTGGTTCATTTTGGTTTCCAGCTAAATCGAATTCGATGTTGGAGATGTCTGAAATTCCATTCAAGTCCCACAGTGGCAGATACAATACATTCGATTCACCAGGATGAATCCAGTTCGATTCGCCGATGTTCCAACTGGCAGGTGCTGAACCGAGTTGAGGAGAACCATCGTTGTTGATTTGGACATTGAACAATGGCTCATCGATACTTCCTGATGCTAACATCATGTTTCCTGCCGGGTCAGCAACTTCTAACCAGCCGCTGAAAAAGGAGCCACTAAAAGCGTTTGAAGTATCAAGTCCCAGTGTGTAAGTGCCTTGAACAAGACTCAAATCCACGGGAAGGAGGAGTGGATGGGCTTGTATCTCACTCTCTTGCATTGCTCCATCAGAGTTAACATCATCAATCCAAGATCTCCACAAGTGAGCCTTTGCATGAGATGGTAAAATTGGCCTATCTGCAATTACAAATTCGATTTCAGTCAGTGGGCGTGCATCGATGTGGTCAAATTCTGAAACGCTCACTGAAAGGAGCTCCGGATCAACGGTATCAAATCCAAAAACGACGCTGTTCGGGACATCAAAAACGATGTCTTGACCATTTAAAGGCGTTACATCCAGTGATAACGTGATGCTCTCCTTGTTGACTGGAACGGTCCATGGGAACGAGACTAAACCATTCGAAATGATTGAAGTGGACTGAATTTCGATCCCATCTGCCAAGAATCGGACCAATGTGGAGCCAGAACGGGGTGATGGACTCATTGAAATGTTTTCAAAGCCAAGTTCAACTTCCACCATAACGTCATCACCCGGATTAAGATATGGAGATGAAAGCATAGACTGAACTTGATTGCCATTCAAAATACCCCAATTCTTGACAGCTACATCGTTTTCGACACCATGGGATGAACCAAGGCCGAAATTCATACTCACTGGCAGCATTGGTCCAGTTGGAGCGATGAGGTTTACAGAGAGGCTCAGTGATTCTTCATCGTCCCATTGTTCAGTAAACTTGAATCTGTGGTCTATTTGTAAAAATGCCTCGCTACCGAGCATTCTGATTTCGCCATTGGCTCCATTCTGAAGCCAAATCATCGAAGTTCCCTGAGTCAAACAACCGTTGACTGCTGATCCAAAGACTGGCAATGACATTGTTTGGCAACGGGTGTGTGACTCAGTAGTTTGACCCTGAAGGTGCATTTCAACAGCCCAACCGTTTGCTTTGACGTATGCTTCTGCGTCACTAACACCCAAGTTGGAGAAATCAAAAGTGCTCGTAACTTCAATCCAATCTGTTGAGGGCGTGAAAGAATCCGTTACATTGGATACTTGAATCGAGACTGGCTCGATTGAACTTTGAGTTGATTGCTGAACAACTGTGAGGTGCACAGCACCTGTTGAGGTCATACGAATGGGAAGAAGGAGTTCTTTGGCACCGCCTACTGAAGTCTCAGATTGCAACGCATCATTAAGAGCAATAACAACGGCGTCCGAGGAATCAAATTGGAGGGATAGTGATGTATCATAAGGGGCAAAAATACCACCAAACATAACTTCACCATTGGTGGATGAAGAACCAAGACGAAGCGTCACCTCAACCATAGGAAGACCTTCTACACCATGGGAGACTGTAGCCTGAGACAATGCATTATTCATCGAGGCAAGTTCTGTCGATGTAAGTTGTATGACTTGAATGTCTTGGAGGTTCGGTAAGGAAGAAGACATGAAGTCTTGACCATCAATGGACATTGTAATAAACGGAGAAATCATTTGTTGAAGAGGAGAGGCGATGCCAAACTCAAATCCCTCAACACCGTCTGCCGGAAGGAGGAAATTGAAAGATGCTGCGTTCGAAGAAGTCGATGTGAGCGTTTGCCACATTGAACCGTCAGAGAGTCGGTCTTGAATTCCAAGCCGCCCTATTCCGTTTCCTTCAAGCGACCAATCACTCACGCCATCCATTCCAATATCGATTCGGAGTCCATCTGCTACACTTGTCCGAATCATCTCAACATCAAACGTGTCCAGTGTCCAGCTACCTCCAGTTGAAATCGTTCGGAACTGAACGGTGAAGTGAGGGTTTGAAAGCCATTGAATACCATCAATGAGGGTCGACCAAGTCGTTCCTCCGTCGAGAGAATATTGCATTTCACCGTTACCTGAGAGTGAACAGTTGGAATTGAAACCAGCAAACCCTGAACGAATGTTGAAGTCCTTAGAAAGTAAGGTACCTGTTCCCGAGATTTGACCTGTAGACCATGAATTTGCCTGTAATTGCCAACCCATTGCAGTAGGGTTTTCTTCAAAGTCTTCTATCACTTTACCCTCAAAATGGATTCCATGAACGGCGGGGACACCTCCAGATTGACTTTTCATATGAATGGAGAGACGGACGCTCGGGTGAGATTCCCAATCAATCATTCCAAGGTCAATAGATTTAGCAGTTGAGTGTTCAAATCCGGGGACTGGTTGTGATGTGGCGGCATCAATGAGTTGCCATTCGAGTATTTCTCCGGCGGGAACTTCCGCATCAAGATGCAGGTAGCCAAACGTCCTCATTTCTCCTTGACCCAGTGTCGAAGGACTAAACGGGGCAGAAGTCCAGTTCCCTTCACCCGATGAGACACCAGTACCACTGGGCATGACTGAAACATCATCGACATTCCAGCCATCATAGTTCACAGAAGAATCCGTTGTGCCTATACCAAATCGAACTTGGAAAGAAGGGTTATTTATCACATAATTCGTAATGCTGATTGTTTGCTGATAAAACGCAGAATCCGATGTGTAAACTGAAGAATAAACGTTTGTCCACGCACCATTGGTTCCCTTTACAGCCACATATGCATGATCCCAAGTTGCACTTTCAATACTGAGACGTTTCATGAAACTCAAATCCCAAGAACCAGAACAAGATGAACAATTCATCACCGGAGATGTGGCCCAAATCGTGGAACTCAGTCCGTTCGGGTAATTTCCATTATACGTATAAATCGCCTTCGCCCCGCTACTGACACCGTTTGTTGGTCCTAAAACAGAGTCATATCCCCAAAACCATGCTGGAGTGCCAAGAGTCCAACCATGGTTTGAATTTTCAAAGTCCCATTCCCATCCTTGAGGTAAAATTGTCAGTGATGAGCCATTTACATCAACACCATCGTAGAGCGTATTTGTTGAAAAATCGAGAGATTCGGTCAGTGAATAGCCAGTTGAAGAGGCAAGAGAGGCTGATTCAATATTCACATCAAGTGATTGAAGAGCATCCCCGTCAACCACTCCCAAAACTGTGTTAGTGTTTGCACCGTCTGGGAAGGAACCGATCGATAACATGTTGCTTTGACCAATTGGTGTCGGACTGTTCAAAGGAGACTCAAAACCATTGAGGCTGTCTTCGGGAGATATGCTGTAGCCCTGCATGAGCGTAGACAGCAAGAACAGTGTGACGACTGCAAGGCAGCGAAGTGGCATGGCCCGCACTGTCCCCATAGTATTCCCTACGCACCTTGATAGGTCAAAAGTCTTCGCAAGTAAATTTCATCCCGTAGGGATGGAGAATTTAGAAAAATCATGACACAATGCTCAAGGGCTTTAGAGGGAGAACGACACACATGACCGATGTTGAGATGTTGAAAAAAGAGGCGGGAATCGCTGCCTGTTCCTATGTTCGCAGTGGAATGAAAGTTGGCCTAGGCACTGGCTCAACCGTCAAGCACACGGTCATTGAACTCGGAAGAATGATTGCTGAAGAGGGGCTTGAAATTGTAGGTGTACCCACATCACTGGCGACAGAGAAAATCGCTCTGGAGGTAGGAATACCTCTGGTTGAACTATCGGATATTGATGGTCTCGATGTTGTGATAGATGGAGCAGATGAATACGATCCGGACTTTCAACTCATCAAAGGTGGGGGTGCAGCGCTATTGCGAGAAAAAATAGTGGCACAAGAATCTGCAGGAATGGTCGTTGTTGCGGATGATAGAAAGCGTGTTGAAAAACTTGGAGCCTTCCCACTTCCGATCGAAATAACGCCTTTTGCCCATCAAGCAACTATCCGAGTTCTCGGCCGAGTTTTGGATTGTCGCGTGAATTGTAGAATGTCCGGTGATAATCCGGTTATTACCGATAATGGAAACATGATTGCTGATGCACACTGCGGACCGACAATCCAGGACCCAGTGGCTATGGAGAAAGAGATTCTTAACATCGCTGGTGTTGTTCAAGTAGGGCTCTTCAACGATATGTGCGATGTTGTCGTTCTCGCTGGTGCAAATGGAGTTGAAACATTTGTCAATCCAAATGGGCGCTTGAAGTGAACATCCGTTTCTCAATTGTTAAATACGGGTGTATGAGACCGTTGGATGGGCCTGTAGCTTAGTCAGGTAGAGCGATGGACTCTTAATCCATCGGTCGCGGGTTCGAACCCCGTCAGGCCCGCCACTCAAGCAATGATTCATTTTATTGCAATGCAAAATCCAATGAGTTGCTTTCGGTGTATTCTCCCAAAATTGTGGGAGTCTTCACTGGCCGTAGGGTCTGGGTTATCTCCTACTAAGAAGACCATTTCCTCTTCAAGAGAAGCAATTCTTTTGACGATTCGAGTTTCAGAATGGAAAGGATGAGTCGCTAAGACAACATCGCCAACCAGTGGAGTTTTCACATCGATAGAAAGGAATTCCAGTTCTGTACCGTCGGGAAACGTAGGCCACATGCTGTCGCCCGAAATTCGAACTCGGACAAGGGTCATGTTCTGACCTCAACTTGCACGGATCCAAGGGACTTCACGGCCCTTGATTGACCAGAACATATTGTGGATTGCTTCGATTGCGTCCATAAGTTCTTGAGCGTGTTGAGCAGAAACTTCCACTTTACATGCACTGCAAAGTTTTGCTGCGTTCCAAAAAGTCGTGTGGAGTTCTGGGTGAGCCTCAAGGTGCATTGGCTTGAAGAAATCAGTCCAAAGAACCAATAGTTCTTTCTTGCACTTTTGTGCTTCTTCTTCCTTGATTGCTGCGTAACGGCTCATGGTGTTCATGTAGGTTGCCATTGATTCGGAACTGAAGATTTGTGGGTATTCAAGAGCGAGCATTTTCTTTGTCATTGATTGAACTGCTTCACCTGCAACTCGAGCGCTTGCTGGGTCATATACTCCGCAAGGTCCATCGCAGTGGGCAGAGGCTTCAATCAGTGTGTATGGTGTGTCTTCCATACAACGGGGATTGAGAACAGGCATATCAACATGCGCTTGCAAATTCAAACTTCAATAGTGGTGCCGGCTTCACCACGCAGCGCAAGAAGAGCCTCTCCTGGCTGGCAGAGAATAGCAGATAATCCCGGACGATGGAGGGCTGCTTCCATTAAACTACCAATCTTCGGCGCCATTGAACCTGCAGGGAATTCTCCTTGTTCCATGTAACGTTCACATTCATCCAAAGAGAGGCGATGATGAATTTTTTCATTCGCGCCACCGAAGTCTGTTCGCACAGCATCAACAGCAGTCGAGATGATGAGCGCATCTGCTTCTAATTGAATGGCCAAGAGTGCGGAAAGTCGATCTTTATCAATGACTGCTGGAACACCAATAAAGTGTTCTCCTTTTTGGATAATAGGGATGCCACCTCCTCCTCCACAGACAACAACAGCATGCAGTTCAACCAACTTTTGAATAACGGGTAAATCAATGACTTTCATCGGTAATGGGCTGGCTACGACTCGCCGCGGACCTTGAATGGTCTCAGCAATATCCCAATCAGCCGACATGACCACTTCGGGTTGCAAAACTGGGCCAACAGGTTTGCTTGGTTGTTTGAACCCGCTATCATCTCCATCGACCAGGACTCGAGTAATGACGCATGCTGTTCGTTCAGGACGTCTACGCCGGTGTAAAATAGAATCCAGGTTCAGGGCTAAGGAATGTCCAATCATGCCTTGAGTCGCCGCAACCCAAGCATCCATTGTTTGTGTTTGCTCTGCATCTAATTCCATGAGATGGCCTACTTGAGGGCCGTTTCCGTGAGTGAGCACAACCCCCCAACCAGCCTCGAGCAAGTCGATGACATCCGACATCACATGAGCCAGAATTTCCGCACTCGTATCGCCTTCTTTTGGAACTGGAGATGAAAGAGCATTTCCGCCTATAGCGTAAACGGCGATTCGTGACATAAATCACTTGCAGTGTTGAAAGGGTTTGACCCTTTGCCTCTCTACCGTCAAAAGGGAGCCAGTTTGGCAGACTCTACCATGCCTCCATTAGGGTGACATTGAATTAGAGAGGGTGCCACCCATAGACAGGTGCGAGCATGGTAAAGACCATTTGGATTGGAGATGTTCAGGCAGGAAAGTATGACGACCAAGAAGTCGAACTGAAAGGTTGGATAAAACGCGAACGTGGAAGCAACAAAATGCGCTTCATCGTTTTGCGTGATTCAACAGGAAACATCCAATGCGTCGTCAAAAAAGATGCTCTTGGAGAAGAATTGTTTCAAGAAGTGAAAAATGTGCTCATTGAAACCTCAGTCATCATCACTGGTGTTGTCAATGCTGATGAACGTGCAGATGGCGGCCATGAACTCATTGCTACAGCCTTCGAAATCATCGGACCAGTCAATCCTGAGCGCCCTTTCCCAATTAACAAAGAATCTCTAGAAGCTGAAGATGAAGACGGAGAAATTATGCCCGGTGGCTCAGAGTTCCTTTTGGACAATCGTCACCTCTATCTACGCACAAGTCGCATGACGTCGATGCTAAAGTTGCGTAGTTCTGCTTTTGGAGCAATTCACAATTACTTCCGAAATGAAGATTTCATTGAATACCAAGCACCAAACTTCGTCACCGGTGCTGTTGAAGGTGGCTCAACATTGTTTGAGGTTCCCTATTTTGGCCGAACTGCTTACCTTACTCAATCATGGCAACTCTATGCTGAAGCAGCAATGCCAGCACTGGAACGCCTCTACACAATCGCACCATCGTTCCGAGCTGAAAAATCCCGAACTCGTCGCCATCTCACTGAATTCTGGCATGCAGAGATGGAAATGGCTTGGGCTACAAATGATGAAATTATGATTCATGGAGAAGGCGTTGTTCGTCATGTTGCACGAACTATGCTTGAAGAGCAAGAGCAGGAACTGGTATCGCTTGACCGTGATTTGGACTTAATCGCTCGGTATGCGGACAGCCCGTATCCACGAATGCGCTACGACGAAGCAGTCGAGATCCTTCAAGGAAAAGGAGTCGATGTGGAATGGGGACAGGACCTTGACTATTCAAAGGAAAAGATACTCACCCAAGATTTTGACGTTCCTCACTTCCTTACTCATTACCCAAAAATTGCCAAACCATTCTATCATCGCGTGGACCCAGATGAAGACAAGTATGTCCTTTGCCATGATTTGTTAGCACCCGAAGGCTATGGCGAAATCATTGGCGGCGGTGAGAGGACATGGTCCGAAGAGGAAATCTTAGCACGAATTGATGAAGAAGGCACACCACGTGAGCCGTATCAATTCTATATCGACACTCGTTCCTATGGAGGAGTGCCACACGGTGGATTTGGCCTCGGTGTAGATCGGGTCGTTAGTTGGCTCGCTGGAGCAACTCACATTCGTGAAGTCATTCCATTCCCAAGAACGTCTCGGCGTGTAACACCTTAGGTGATTTCATGGCTGTTGCAATCGCACTCGGTTGTGGACTTGTCGGTCAATTCGTCATCGAACGACTGCTTGAGCACGGACATGAAGTAATTGTTCTTGATTTAAACATTCCAAAGCATCTGGCAGAACGGCCAAATGTAGATGCTCGGCAAGGTGATGTGTTCCAAAACCTCGGAAATATACCTTCAAAATCTGTCGTCATCAATATGCTGCCAGGAAGGATTGGTAACCGTGTAAGGCCAATTTTACTCGAGGCAGGGCACCAAGTGGTTGACCTTGCATTCACTGCTGAAGACCCCCACCAATACCAAGACCTGGCTGTCAAAAATGAATCGGTATTACTCTGGGATGTGGGTATTGCACCTGGAATGTCAAACATGCTTGCTAAAAAAGCCTCTCAAATGCTAGGGCACTTGGATACGGTGACCATCAAAGTTGGTGGAAACCCGACTCAACCAGACTCTGAATGGTCCTACATGGCACCTTTTTCGCCATCCGATGTTATTGAAGAATATACTCGGCCAGCGAGAATTAAAGTGGAAAATGAAATCTGTGAAGTCCCAGCAATTACGGACAGACACATGATTGAAGTCGATGGTTATGGACAGATGGAGGCATTTTTAACAGATGGATTGAGAAGTGTCCTCACGACAATTCCGGCATCGAACATGAAGGAATTCACGGTGCGATGGCCAGGTCATATCGACAAATGGCTCAATGAATCTGAATCACTCGATGAACTGGAACTTCTCAAAGCATGGGAATTTGACCCCTCGCGTGAAGAATTCACATGGCTGGAAGTCATTGCCAAATCTGAACAGGGACTAAAGAAGTGGATTGTTCAAGACAGTGGTTTGAATGGTGATGGTTCGATGGCACGAACAACTGGTTTAGTAACCGCTGCTTGTGCACTACAATTCCTCAACAAGGGGCCGCTGGAAGGATGTGGTTTGAACCCGGGAATACACCCTCCCGAAGCATTGAATGAACAAGCCATTGATTCCATTATCGACCTGATGAAGCAACATGGCGTTCAATTTACAGAAGTTTAGAGTAATGGCTCACCACAATTTGGACAGGGTAATCCTGGGATAAATTCTCCGAGCAGAAATCCACAATTCGGGCAAAGCGACGTCATGAAATCGTCAACGATCATATCGGCCACTCACAGTTACTGTTCATAAGATGACGCTTCAACTGAATCAAAATAGGCAGAAATCAGTTCACCAACTGGCAACAGGTCTTTTTCTTCAATCACAACCGCAGCGTGCTTTTTTGGACGGTCATCCCATGGATTGAAGCAAATAGGGTATCCCGATTCTTGAAACATTGAAATGTCGCCAGCTGAATCTCCAACTGAAGCAGTGTTCTGCTTAGCAATACCCAATCGCCGTTGAAGCATCTTAACAACCGAGCCTTTTCCATCCATCTGAACTTGGTAACGACCAAAATCATCTAAATCATATTCACCGTTCGGAAACTGCTTACCTAAGAGCCACCCATTCGTGAAAACATGAAGTTGGGTATCCATTCCGTCAGCAAAACGTTGTGCAGTGTATGGGTCGATACCCCCCCAACGTCGAGACCATGGGTTCTGGCTTGGGAATTGGGCTGCAATGTCTCGAGCGGTTTGTTGTAAGCCACCACTTACAATGGCCACATGATAGCCTTTATCGATGAGCCCTTGAATAAATGGCTTCCAATTTTTCATCATTGGCATCCCTTCCATGCAGGCCCGTAAATCAGAATCGGAAAGAGGCGGAAGGTCTGGGGATTGACTTTCCTTGATGAGGGCAATGTCCAGTTTAATCCAGTCCCATTCATCAAGTAAACCCTGATTATACAGTTCAAAAGATTCGTCATTTGAAATACCTAAATTGTCATAAACAAATTGCCATGTAGAAAGATGGTCGACCAAGACACGGTCCATATCGAGACAAACCAAACGTTCGACTGAAGGCTTTGACATAGTTCCAGTTCTCCTTTGATTGTTTTTCATTACTCTCGTGAGGGCCAGTTATACTGTGATTGAATTTGTTCAACTTGTTTACCCATAATGTAGAGAATTAAAGCAACCATGATTCCAAACAATCCAATAAGCGTCATAGCAATGGTTGCTAGTGTCACTCCAATAGATGTTGAATTAAGCTCTTCCAATGCACCAACAAGGTTCCCAGAGAGTCTGTACCCGAGAATGAACAAAACGATGCCAGGTATTCCGAAGAGAAGCAGTGGATGTTTCGTTTCAAGCATCCAATAGAAGAGTTGAGCAAAACGCGAAGCGGTTGCTAAGGATTCACGCTGTGGGATATTGACATTTGATCTTGCTTCAACAATTCGAACACGGAGCGACTCATCTAACTCGGAAGTACGTGCCAACGGTCCAAGGTACGCAATCGCCTCCATCCCTTGATGGGTGAGAACCACGTGTTGAATCTGAGCAGAACTCAAAGTCAATTCATCAAAGGATTCACCTTGAGCGTCCCCGACTTGATGTGATAAATGAAAATCCCAGTTCTCCCTTGCTCGATTTATAGAAAGTGGAAGGTCACGTAATTTCCACTGGTCAGTAATTGATATGACAAGTGTTGAGTCCATTCTCTCGAGATTAGAATCAAGAAGGAAAGAAGCGACATTCTGCACATTCACCTCGTTGCTAAAATGAAGGACTTCGCAGTCCACTTCTTCCGCATATTCCACGGTAGAATCATTTGAGCCGAGATCCAAGAGGACCACTTCATCAGCAGCTTCGCGGGCACGAACAACCAAGGAAACGAGACGAAGCTCGATGTCCCGACCCATGAAGATAATCCGCAAGGTTTGACGAGCCACATGCTGTGTCTCGAGCGACTTCATATCAAACCCTCGTTGATTTAATCGCATTCTGTCGCTTTTTGGTTTCAAACGAATGTTGCCACATGTTCATGTCCTATGACAGAGTGGAAAAATTGTGAAGGGTGAATACAGTATTGGTGTTGTCATCCCTGCTAAGAATGAAGAGCGTTTCATTCAGAAAGTTGTAGAGACACTCCCCGATTTTGTAGATGTCGCCATTGTCGTGAATGATGGCTCCACAGACAGAACCCTCTCTCTTGTTGAAAACATGGACTCATTGGTCGAACTGCACTGCATCTCATTGAATGGAGAAGGCGTGGGGGCTGCGATTGATGCAGGACATCGATTTTTAATGGACCGTTGGCCTGATACGCAATTTATCAGCGTTGTAATGGCAGGAGACGGTCAAATGAATCCAGATGACATGGAACGCCTCCTTGAACCTGTAGTGCAAAACAGGGCTGAATACTCAAAAGGTAACCGTTTCACTCATCAGAAAGGATTGGAAACAATGCCAAAAATACGTAGACGAGCGAGTAAAATTCTCTCTTTTTTTACGGGTTTAGCCGCTGGGCAGGATACACCCGACCCACAGTGCGGATACACTGCAACCCATTGCGAGGTTCTACGCGAATGGAAATGGACCGACTCCTGGAAAGGTTATGGCTATCCAAACTTTTGGCTTATTCGGCTTTCTACTCTCGGTTGTCGAATTGCACACGTCCCTGTTGAATCAATTTATGGCGAGGAAAAATCGGGTATACGCCGACTCACCTTTTTTGCCAAAGTTAGCCTCATGATGGCGTATCGGCATCATCACAGAAACCTCTCATGGGTCTTCAGCAGTCGAGTCACACCGCACACGCTTTTCGCTGGAATCGCTTATGCGATTGGCTGGATAGCCCTCTTACCAGAAGTAAGTACTGACCTTGAAAGAGAACTGGTTAGCCGTGGAGTTCTACCCGTATTCATCACCGTTATTGCTTGGTCAATAGCGCATGTTTTTGACAAGGGAGCGACTCGTACGGTACAGGAGCTGAGAATGAATGCGAAGGCTCGACAAAAGACGTAAGCCGAGAAAAGCGCATGTCCGGCATATTTTGGTTGCTTCAAAACCAGATGCCCGAGAGATACTTCAGCAAATTCAAGAATCACGTAAACCTTTGAAAGTTTTCAAAAAATTGGCGAAGAAATACTCAAATTGCTCCAGTGCGAGTAAGAAAGGTGATCTTGGTGAATTTGTGGAGGGGCAAATGGTGCAAAAGTTTGAGGAGGCTGTGTGGGCTATGGACCCTGAAACGGTCCCAGAGACTTACGTCAAGACACAATTTGGATACCATCTCATTTGGGTTCACGAAATAATTCTACCAGAGTGAACTACTCTAAAGTCTACAAATGGTGGGCGATCCAGGATTTGAACCTGGGTCCAAGCGTCCCAAACGCCCGAGTATAGGCCAAGCTAACCCAATCGCCCCTTGCAGTCCTCGCCACGGCGTCTTACCTATGAAGTTCACTCAAGGAGTTGCCAGCAATCCTGGTTGAGGCGAACCAAGAGGCCTTGTGATTCGGCCAGGTCAATAAGGTTCTCAAGCTCCATACCGTTGTTGCTTTTTTCAAGAACAGGCTGAAGTGTCTTCAGACTCAGGATACCGCTTTCGTCTGTGGCATCATGGAGTATTTTTGGCAAACTTTGGAACGATATCGGTTCTTCTTGGTGGAAGAGTTTGTTGTTTTCATAAAGACGCTTACGTAAGGTTTCTCGTAATTCTTCTGGAGTATTCGCTAGAGCCACTTCGATTCGCAATTCAGAAGCAGTTGCTACCGAAGTGACAATTTCTGCATCAGATGGCAACTTTTGTCCACAATGCGGGCAGATTCGCCCAATGCTACGGTGACCATGACAGGTGGAGCAAGCACTGCACCGGATGACATTCCATCCTCCACCAGACATAGTTTGGCTTCACGGCGAGGGTACTTCAAGACTTCTCACAGTGAAAAATCAGTGTTCGTGCGGCGTGAGCCTGGCCGAAGTGCTGGTGCTGCTGGTGCTTTGACATCAACCCGTTTTGGAGCCGGCTCTGTTGCCTTGCGCGTCAGCGCACCTCGAACTGGACCCGTACCAGTCCGAGCTCCGAGTGAAAGTGAATTCGGTAAAATCAGTGCAGCCATGGCAACACCGTGATGATCTGCTGCTGCCGTCACTTCATCAACAGCCACATCAAAAGAGAGTACTTCGAGATCCCGGCTCGCCAGTTTTCTTTGCAAGTGACGACGTAGCAGAAGTGTGGTTTCTTCGTAATCCATTTCAGTGGAGACGGTTGCCACAATTGCACATTCATCGCCTTCTGGCGTTACACAAGCAGCCCAAGCCACACCTGCGCATGCGGAGGAGCCATTCCATGCATAAGCAGTTGCGATATGGCATTCAACGAGGGAGCCCATCGGGAGCGATTTTGGTGGCGTTGCACCGAAGCCGAGAGGTAACATAGCTCCTCGCATTTCGATTAAACGTGAATCACCGAGCCCCAATTCTACGAGACCTTGATCATAAGCATCCTCTGCATTTTCGCCCCAGGGAGCAACAGCAGTCATGAGCCAACCTGGGCATGCAACGTTTGACGAGCGTTCGTCTCCGGAGGGGTACATGGTGTTGGTACAGATGCAACGGGTTCATGAAGAACATGGTCGTGTGGGTATTATGGCGACGGTTTCACGGAGACTCCTCTTCATCGCAGCCGTTCTCCTTCTTGTCACTTCTATTGGAATAAATGTGACGAGTGGTGGGAGCACTCTTTTGATTGTGGCCTTAGGACTTGGGTTAATCTTTGTCACCTTGGCTTGGACGCTCTTTGACGCACCTTCAAAGCCAACAGTCTCAAGAGGTTCAACGCCAATTAAATCACAATATTCAATGGGGAAATCCTCTTTGGATAATCACAGGGAAAACCAAGAACAATCGTTACCGGATCCTCTTGAATCTGGTTTTGACATACCGTTAATGTGATTACATTAAGCGAACGGTTTCGAGGTTTTGAGGTGCATATGTTCTGCACTTGTAACGCTCACGCAGCGTCTTTCCGAGTTCATTGCACTTGTGATAGTCACCATGATGGCAGATGATATTCTTCGGCGTGGGAGAGATTTGGTCGACGAAATCGAGTAACTGACGACGGTCTGAATGTCCAGAGAATCCGTCGATTGTAACCATTTCACATCCAATCTTGACGATTTCTGTCTTTCCATTAATAATCATAGGAACTTCTCCAAACCCTTTCTGCAGGCGCCGACCAAGCGTACCTTCTGCTTGATATCCTACGAAACACAAGGAATTACGGTCTTCATGAGCCCAGTTTTTGAAATATTCCATGACTGGACCACCATTGAGCATTCCAGAGGTTGCCAAAACAATACATGGTGAATTATCCATAATGATGCTCTCACGTAATTCTCGTCCTTTGACTGGTCGGAACCACTCACTGGTAAACGGGTTTTCTCCATCGTCTTTGAGTAGAGACTTTCGAAGACTGCTGGTGAGGTAATCAGGGTGTCCTGCGTGAATGGCTGTTGCTTCTTGGATCATTCCGTCGAGCCAGACAGGAACCGGTTTGACATTTCCAGAGCGGAATAATTCGTCAATAGCAATCATGACTTCTTGGCTACGGCCAACTGCAAACACGGGACAAATTACTTTGCCTCCTCTTGCAATCGTTCTCGAAACAATGTCTTGCAACTCTTGATTCGCCTCTTGCCGAGAAGGTTGGTAGTCCCCAGAAGCACCGTATGTTGATTCAATAACCAGAGTTTCAACACGAGGGAAACGAGTATTTGCTGCATCAAAGAGCCATGATTTCTCATACTTTTGGTCACCACTGAAAACAATGTTGTGCTTTCCATCACCGATGTGAAGATGGACAGCAGAAGAACCAAGAATGTGGCCTGCATTGGAAAACGTCAGTTTAATGTCGGGAGCAACATCTGTTGTTTCATCCCAATCAACATCCACGACGTGCTTCATACAGGTACGAATGTCTTCCATGTCGTAAGGAGCTCGCTTTCCTTCTGCACCGCCAACCTTGAGGTAGTCGGTTTGTAAAAGAAGCATCAAGTCACGGGTGGGAGGTGTGCAGTAAACTGGACCTCTGTATCCATACTTGAACAGAACTGGAAGCATTCCTGCATGGTCGAGGTGAGCGTGCGTCAAGACAACTGCATCTAACTTTTCCAAAGGCAAGGCTTCTGGAGCGGTGAAATATGGCATTGGGTCGGTATCAGAAGCGATGTTCACACCAACGTCAATCATGACTCTTGATTCATTAGTCGTAACAAAGTGGCATGCGCGACCCACTTCTCGGTATGAACCAAGAGCAGTGACTCGAGCCCAAGTTGCGCCAGGACGTTGAGGTCGGTGAATGTTAAGGCCAAAGTCTTTCAAAAGTTTTCTACGTTCTTCAGCATGAACATGGCGATAGCCGCGAATGTCATGAACGGTTTTCGAAACCAATGGCGGGGTTCGCTCGACTTTTATGAGCCAACCGCACTGGTCTCTAATTTCTTGCAAATTAATACCACGTCGTCCGACCGCTTCACCTGGGTTCTCACATTGAACAATGATTTCTCTGTAGCATCCATCAAAGTAAATATTTGTGATGGCTGCTGATTCGGGGATGATTTCTTTGACAATCTTTGTAGCGTCTTCTTCTGATTTCATAATGGATATATCAGGACGAAGAACAATCTTTCGCTTCACTTTGTGAGCGATTTTAGCAAGTAAGCCATCGGTCGAAAGAATTCGGTTCGGTTCGGGAGTTACTAAAGCAATGTTGCCTGCTTCTAATTCAACAGTGTAAGGAATATCCCGGGGGACTATTTTTTGCACTTGATCTTTCAATTCTTTAAACGATAGACGCATAATTTCACCATGCCCCGCGCTCGCACATTAACTGTGCACATACTCTCCCAAAGGAGTGCAGTGTTGAGCTGCGGGAATAAAAATACTCAAGAAAGAAGTTTTGAAACTTCATCTTGAGTGAGGGACACAAAGCCATCTTTGGCAGTGATTACTGCCAAATCCATGCCGTTTCCGGAAGCGGCGTCACGCTGCCCCGATGCGTGAAGGGCACGCGCCGCGAGTTTCAATGCATCGGTTCGAGACATTCCCTCGCTGAAGCCATCTTCAAGGACACCATACATGTAAGGAGACCCGGAACCAGTTGCACAATATGTGTCTGGAATCGAACCACCTGCTGAATCAATGGAATAGACGTGACCGCCTTCGTCATCGACCCCGACAATCAAGAGTTGAACCCAATGTGGACGGCCAGAAAGAATGTTTGCTGTCAAGGTTGCAGCACCTCGAACGGTCATTGGCTGTTGCCGACGAAGTTGGAATAAAGCAACTTCAGCGGAGAGGGTGCGGGAGAGTGATTGAGCGTGGCCAACCAATCCAGCAGTTGTGAGTGCGAGGTTATCTCCAATCTTGAAGAGTTTCTGAACACTTTTGTTTGCAATAAAGTGGCCCATTGTGGCTCGGTGGTCCGCTCCTACAACGACACCGCCGTTGAAAGTGATTCCAATCGTACTTGTTCCGGTTTTCAATACATTCTGCTGCGCATCCATTGTCATCAATCCCTGCTTTTAGTCGACACCTTTTGAACCTTGAGGCGACATGACTTGGTTCCAATGGACCCTTATCAACCCAACGAACAGTCGGCAAAAAAAAAAGCATTCACAAATCGGGCGTTTAATTTAACTTTCATGCGAGTGTTCTTGAGGTGGCCGGCTTCACATGGCAATATGCGCAGAGGTAAGAAAGGAAAACGAGACGAAGCACAGTCTTCACTCGATGCCTTCACCAATGCGGCGGCGGAGGCAGAAGTCAACTCTGTGCCTGAACCGGTTGTCCCCGCAATGCCGGACCTTGACGCATTGGCAAGAGCCGATGAACAAATCCGACAAGCAGAGGAGGAGTCGGTGTATCAACAAGAGATGAAGGATGAAGTGAAACCGCTTCAGACCTTTTCCATGCCAAGCATGGAACATTCACAACCTCAAGTGACCCCGTCAAGTGATGTCATTTACCATGACCTCGGCGAATTGTATCCAAATCCACCTCTTCTTGACTCAGATAACGGCATGGTCTTGCACAGGGCCGTACTCAACGACATTACAGGTTGTGGACAATTGATGAACTGGGTGGCAGACGACCATGCAGTCATCGTGGAAATGAATCGTTTGATGAAGAAAACGGTGGAATTCAATGCTGCTTTAGCGCAACTCAATACCTTCATCGATGCTGACCTTGGCGGACAAATTATTCAGATGACTGAAACTCGATTGATGCTCTTACCACCGGGTTGTCGCGGAGTTCGAGGCGTAGAAATGGAAGCATTTGCTGTTGATGCCAAGGAACTAGGAAGGCGACAGCTGTGATGGAAGAACAGCCGGTTAACATCCCCTGTCCGATCTGTTCTACCGAGGGACAACTGGGCATGGTAGCAAATGTCGATGAAATTCCTTATTTCGGCGAGCACACTCAAGTTACTGTCCTCTGCCATGCATGTGGTTGGAGACAGACAGACTTCATCCCTGCAGAGGGGAAGAAGGCCGGTGCTTGGAAACTGGTATTGGATGATACGAAGAAACTCCGTTCTCGAGTGGTTCGGTCCTCTTCCTGTACGGTTCGAATCAAAGAGTTGGACCTTGAAGTCATGCCTGGAACCAATTCGACCGGCTATGTAAGTAATGTTGAAGGGGTATTGAACCGATTTGTCGACATTATCAATATGGTTCGACGTGATGTTGAAAGAGATCTGGAGACAGATACCGAAGAAAATGAAGAACTTTTGAAAGCACGTGCAACGCTTGATTCACTGCTCTCCTCGATTGAGAACGCAGGCGATGGAAGCACATTCACGCTCGAATTTTTGGACCCACACGGCCATTCCATGATTCTTGATGAAGATGCAGTTGAAAGGGAACTGACCGAAGAAGAACTTGTGGAGTTACCTGTCGGACCCGACCCAGCCGTCTTTTCATCGGATGATGTGAATGCTTAACGAGCGTCTTCAGCAAGGAAATCCTTGACAACATGGGCTGTTTGGTCTCGCATTTCATGTAACTGGCTGAGCCAAATCGTTGCACGATCGATGCACAATTGTTTCATCTCACCTGCAAGAATCTTACCGGCCCGGTAGTCGGCATTAATTTCAGCAAGGAATGCATCGTCATCTTCAAAGAAATACATCATGTAGCGATATGCTACGTCAATATCAGGGTTGCCCCCGTTACGCCGATGCTCTTCAACTGTGGCTTGGCCTCCAGAAAAAGCGCGCTTGATTTTCTTTTCAACCGTAGCCAAATCATCACGCAAGAAAAGAGTGGTTTTGGGCTTACTACTGCTCATCTTCTCACCGGTAAGGCCAACTGCGAAGTGGTGATATGTGGATGAAGGCGCAAGAAGTCCCATACCACCAAGAGAGCGTTCATATTCGAGCAACTTCATTCGTATTCGAGACTTATCCTTTGAAGTTGCACTTGGCACATTGATGGTTCCTTGTTTTGGATTCGACAGTATGTCAGAGAATCCAAGATGCTCCAATGCTGCGACCATACCGGAAAAGACATTCTTCAACCGTTCTTTGTCAAGTCGCCCGTTCGGGAGTCGCCCAAGCACTTCAGCATTATCGTCCTGAACTGAAAGACCAATAATGACCCCCGATGATTTTCCATCATTGACATTGAACCAATTGGTTTTAGAAGCAAGACCACGAGTAAGGCGAAGATGAGGGTCTTGGTCCACGCCAACAGGGACAACAATAGGTCGAAGTCCGCCATATTCATCAGTTTGGGGGTGCAATATGTCACCGACCTGGACCAGAGGTGCCTGAACATGGGCAAGATTGGTTTCTCCACCAAAACCGTAAATCGATTCAAACTCATTCAAGTTCGTACGCTTTCCCAACTGGAACCCAAGTCGTTGAACAATAGGCCGAGATGACTGGAAATAGACGTTGGTTTTTTCGGGATCAACACCCAAAGCAGCATAGTGAGAAATATATTCTTCCAAAGCTACTTTTCTGCCTTTTTCAAGCGAAACACCACGAGTTGCTTGACTTTCCAAGTCTGCAACTGCAATTGTAACATCGCCTCCAAGTTCTTGAAACCACTTGACTTGATCGATAACCATGGAATGCCCCATATGCATTTGACCACTTGGCATGAGACCTGTGAGGACCCCAAAGGAGTCCCCTTGCTTTTGAGCATCGAGAACTTGTCCTAAATCTCGGTGAGCAAAGACGATGCCTCGTCGATGGAGGCGCGACGGAGATGGTAATGTCATGGAGTCCATTGACGAAAGACCGAATTGGTCCACAATGCGGGAATAATCCGTAGATTGAGCACTTCCCCATGGGTCAATGACAACATCTTCATCTTCCATTTGGCTATCTCCATCTCATGGGTGAGATGCTTATGCCATCAAGTCTTCGCCCTTATTCGACTTCAAACTTCGATTCAGAAGAGGGGTTTGGTCGGCGAGGAGTCTTTTCAGCAAACGGTCCTAAGCCCTCTTTTTTCAGTATATACATCATACCAGTAATCGTTGAAACTGCTACGACAAGAGCTAAGACCGCCAACCATCCTGATTCTCCAATACCGTCACGTGGTTGGACCAACCATGTGAACACGAGTTGAGTGTCCTCACTAAACCGCTTTGACCACTTGAACAAATCCGTTGTATCGTGAGCTGCAATCGTAACAGCAGCAGAATAGTTATTCCAAAATTGGGAACGACCAAGAACATCGAAATCAATTGTCCCATTTACTGTAATCGTAACTTCATGGCCCCGTGTTACCGAGAGGTGGAGATTTCCAGAGCCATTCTGCGTGTATCCTTCTGCGGTCTTTTTCACTCCTTCAAGATTATTGAATGTTGAATTAGAATCGCGAACTTCAACAACCTCCATTCCTTGAACATCAAGAATATAGGTGACTGGAACATTCCAAGCCAGTGGGGTTACTGCTGAACAGCCCTCTGTAATCAGGGAAACAAATTGGATGATGGTTTGATTATCGACAGTTTCAGTTGAGAAGGAAGTATCATGGCAATCATGAACTGTCCAGTAAGACCAAGCCTCACCCCATGTCGTCATCCATGCCTGAGCCTCATCATTGAGGTAACCAGTGATATCACGTTCGTGGCGAATCGTGGCGTCATTCATCCGGCCAACCCAATACAAATTAACAAGACCACCTTCTTCAACAGCCGTCTGAACCTGCTCTTTCGAACCGATTATTTGTTCAAGACTTCCTCCACGTCTTCCGAGATTATACCAATCCCAGTCGTCTTGAGGAACATCTGTCGCATTATGCCAAGCGGATGTAGTCAGGCCATTCACATCCCCGTGAACAGTAAAGCCTTGAGAGGCGATTGAGTTGTGTTGACGCATCGTGAGCCCATCAGGTGTAAACGTGGAAAGTGCATTGTCACCCCACTGACTGGCTTTCACTCGTTGCGAGAGGTATTCCCTGCATTCAAGAGCGACGGCACCAGGATCTGCACTCCAAGCGATGTTTGGCATACCATAGCAGCCAAATTCATCACCAGAATCAAGACGCTCTTGTGCAAGAGCGGTCCTCAACCAACCATCTTCCTCCCAATCAATATCCGCAACTGCAGCATGGCTAAAGGTCGAAGAGAGAAGACAAACAAGTATTGCGAGAGTGAGGCTCCGAACGAAAGCCGAGTTTCGCGCAGGTGCCATGGCTGTGGCTACCTGCGGGGTTTTTTGATACTTTGGACAAGTTCCTATGGATGAGGACTTAGGGTCTGAAAAGTAGCCTCCTCGAATGAAAGAGATGGTAACACTCAAAACAAGAGTGGCGTTGGATTTTTTTATGTCTAAGGCAACGTCGCTTGTTGAAGCATGGCAATCTCTGGAAGAGCATTGGCTTATTCCAACGACTGGACAACCCTTACCGAAAACTCCGAGTTACAGTTTTCTTCGCATGTTTTTATCACCGTTTTTACGGCCAATAATGAATGCCAAGATGCTCGGAATCCATAACATCCCACGGAAGGGTTCTGTAATTCTTGCCGCTAATCACCTTTCACATGTCGACCCCATCTTCGTGATAGCATCAGCGCGAAGAACTACGCACTATTTAGCAAAAGATGGACACTTCAAGAACGCCGTCATGGGGGCCGCTATGCGTGCTACCGGACAAATTGAAACAAAGCGTGACAAAGGGGGACAAGGAGCACTTTCGAGTGCAGCAGACGTACTCAGTTCTGGACAAGCGCTCGGAATTTTCCCCGAAGGTA
Source organism: Candidatus Poseidoniaceae archaeon (assembly GCA_949372875.1). Taxonomy (GTDB): domain Archaea; phylum Thermoplasmatota; class Poseidoniia; order Poseidoniales; family Poseidoniaceae; genus MGIIa-L1. The sequence goes on along the minus strand of CASIAW010000012.1, from coordinate 26,621 downwards.
CCCGTTCCAAGCGCACTGAAAAACCGTTTCTCTTACCAGGTAAAACCGGCACTGCACGTCTTGCCGCATCTTATCCGGATGCAGTCGTTGTGCCGATTGCCCTGCTTGGCACTCGTAAGATGATGACGCCCCAAGACCACAAAGTCCCACGAATCTGGAGGCGGATTACGCTTTGCGCAGGGCAAGGCATTACGTGGATGGAATGGCTTGAACATGTCAACGGTGGCAACATGGATGCAGCGTCACTCCTGTTGCTTTCCAAGAAAGAGGAACACGAAATTCGCGCCTCACTTTCCACACTCTATAGAAAGTTTACAGACCAATTAATGGGGAGTCTTTCTGCACTCGGCGCTCCATAGTTGATGTAGTGTAGAAGACTCAACCCTACGTGGAGCGTATAGAGACTCAACTTGGCACCTTGCTTTTGGATGGATTGTATCGCCATGATAAACTCAAAGCTGAACTTCGGGGCCTTGAGTTACTTTGTTCAATTGTCAACGCCACCCCCGTGTGGAGTTTCAACCTAAGTTCAGAAAAACCATTTCTCTGCTCCAATGATGATGGTCCGACAATTCTCATCGACATATTCCAATGTATTCAAAGTCAATTAATCGATGACGACCCTCACCTTTCAATTTACATGTCCCAAGTCCGTGTGTGTGTGCTCAAAGACGAGAAAGGTATTGAAACGCCAGCAACAGATTCTATTGTATCGCTTGCACTACTCGGAATCGCAGGTTGGCCAATTAATGCAACCCCTGCAACCCTTTGCGAAAAAGCATTGCAATCCGGGACCTATACTATGGAGGATTGTTCTCAACTGCTGCCGCACGACTTTGAGGAAATACAGAATGCTGAGCAACTCAATTCAGCCGGAATAACGCATGCCTCAATCTCAGTTCTTACTCAAATGGCAAGAAGATGGTATGTGTGTCGGTCCTGGACTGTTGAGAAAGTTCGAGAAACTCTTGCACCCTTACTTTCAACTTATACAGCGAACGAAATAGAACGATACCTTGCAGATCCTGATGAAGCATGTGATTCCCTTTTCATCACTGCTTGAGAAAAAATCAATCAAGAATGCTCAAGTGCTGTCGGTTGCGACAAGCAGTTGGTGCCTCAATGAAAGTCTACCACGAACTCATTCAGCGTATTCTTGACGAAGGTGAAGAAAAGGGTGACAGAACCGGAACAGGAACACTGTCGGTATTTGGCCACCAGATGCGTTTTGACCTTGCAGACGGATTCCCAATGGTCACAACCAAAAAACTCCATCTACGTTCCATTGTCCACGAATTACTTTGGTTCCTCAAAGGTGATACGAACGTCAAATATTTGCAAGAAAACGGCGTACGAATATGGAATGAGTGGGCTGATGAACACGGCGATTTGGGACCGGTTTATGGAAAACAATGGCGCAAGTGGGAGGCGAATGATGGGCGGATTATCGACCAAGTCGAACAGGCAATTGACATGATTAAGAACAACCCGAACAGCCGCCGAATCATTGTATCTGCATGGAACGTTGGCGAACTTGATGAGATGGCGTTAATGCCTTGTCACGCCTTTTTCCAATTCCATGTTGCCAACGGGAAACTCAACTGCCAACTTTATCAGCGCAGTGCAGATGTTTTTCTTGGAGTACCTTTCAATATTGCATCATACGCTCTGCTAACTCATATGATGGCACAAATCTGCGACCTCAAAGCGGGAACGTTTGTCCACACCCTTGGTGATGCACACCTGTATACGAATCACCTCGAACAATCGAAATTACAGATTTCACGTGAGCCGTTGCAACTACCAACGCTTAAACTCAATCCGAACTGCACGACGATAGATTCGTTCACTTTTGAGGACATTGAAGTTATTGGATATGAGCATCATCCACATATTTCGGCACCAATAGCAGTGTGAGGTTGATTCGATGTTCACAATGATTTTTGCATGTGATTTGAACGGAGCCATCGGCAAAGATGGAGACTTGCCATGGCGTCAATCTTCAGATTTACAACACTTCAAGCGCATCACGATGTCAAAAACGATGGTCATGGGCCGCAAAACGTGGGAAAGCCTGCCAGGGAAATTACCAGGTCGGCGACACATTGTACTCTCAAGATCTCCTCGTGACGATATTGAAGTCATGTCTTATGAAGAAATTCTCGAGATGGGTGCATCAGAAGAAGTTCTAATTATTGGTGGTGGAGAGATTTACACATTATTCTTGGAGCATACCAAAGAAATTCACAAGACCATTATCGATACTGAAGTTGAAGACGCAGATGCCTTTGCTCCTTCAATGGAAGGTGAAGGATTTCACATGATTGGTGAACGATTTGTAGATGCTGGTCCACGAGACGAGCACAACATGATATTCCAACACTGGATACGGTAGTTATTCATCCCCAGGATTGTATTCAGTGACTCGTAATCCCAAACGCCCCTGACGGGATGGGCGTTGCATAATCTTCGTATATTTTTCTTCAAAAGCCGCTTTCAAATCAATTTCCATTGCCAGAGAATGACCCATTAATAACAGAAGAATATCCGCCATTTCTTCGGCACAGTCAGCAAGAGGTTTACCCTTGGTAACTGCAGCAGCGAACTCTCCCAATTCTTCGACAGTAAGTGCGATACGGTAACCCATGTCGTGACCGTTGTTTTCTTCGAACTTGTGCTTCTCATGAAAAACAGCGATTTTCTTCATCATGACTTCCCATTCATTTTCAGCCTCATGAGCCATCCACTGATCAACAGACTTTCCTTCCATAAAGGAATACTAACCAAGCCAGCCTTAGATTCTGTTGGAATATCCACCTCCTTGGCAAACTTCGCAAAGGAGTGAGTGAATCACATGTTTTGTTTGACTGAAGTAAAGTAAGTCCCAATAGCCGTTCGTATTTCGGCCGTGTTGAACTTTTGTAATCCTTCTTTTTGAGTATACAATTCCAATATGCATTCCTCGATTAAGCCAGCCATCTTAATCGGCGTACCGATCTGTGTCCAGTCGATGTCCCTCCCCATTTGGTCTAAGCTTCTTCGATAAAAGCGGTACACTGGTTCAGTTCTACTCTTGGAATCGATTTGACTTTCCAATACCAATTTCTTAAGTTCAGTCCACGTCATACAAGTATTACGATTCTGTTCAATGAATTGCAGTAACCCTTGAACTTTCTCGGGGTCAAACGGCATTCGAATACTGAATTCGCTTCCACCTCGGCCTGCCTTTGAAAAGCCTGGAATCCTCATGAGATTATCTGGTTCCTGGGTGAGTCCAACTTTTTCCGAAGTTAGAATATTCGATTTTTCCCTTACGGCCTTCACAGGATTCAACGGAGATACGAGAGGATTACTCTGCTTTTCTTCTATAGAATAATCGCCTGCCAAATACCGTCGGAATATTTTTGCGAGACTCCAGCTTTTAGGGATACCACGTTCGTGTGTAAACTTCTTCGCAGTCATCCCTTTCCCATACTTCTCTTTCAAAGAAAGTGTAAGTCGCGAGCCTAGCTGACCAATTGACATGGGTTCTGTTGCTACAGAAATTATTTCCGATTTCAAGAGTTCATAATCCTTCTTTTCCAACCAATTCGGCTTTGCTTCTTTGGCGGAATGAATGGTTACTGGCTGCTTCGGCTCAGACTGTTTCTTTGCAGGCTGCTTCGGCTCAGGCTGTTTCTTTACAGGTTGTTGCTTTGCAGGCTGTTGCTTTGCAGGCTGTTTCTTTGCTGCCTGTTTCTTTGCTGGCTGTTTCTTTGCTGGCTGTTTCTTTGCTGGCTGAACTCGAGTGATGAGCAAACGCTCAGATGCTGAATTTTCAATCATCTTGACCGTTCGCGTATTCGATGTCACCCATACTGACTTCCAACCTTGTAGAGCCTTAATTTTCTCAAGTAAGTGGGTAAATCCCTTATCACCATGAAAGCAAACATATACTGTTCCACTTTCTCCTTTTTCAAGGCGGTCTCTTACTTCCTCATATGCGTCTAAACACATCATGATGTCTGCGTTATTTTCTCCAGTATCGGCCTGGATGCATCGAAAGCCTGCGTCTCTAACCTTTTTGAGATTCGGACTGTTTGCACTCCATTTGGAATACGCGACCATTTTGGTCGGCGCCTTTCCGGAATGGGTGGTTATCTTGTCTCTTATCTCATCGGGTGAGGCTTGGGCATTTTCTGCATCGAGGAAAACCAATACCGGGGAGTCGCCCAATTCGGGGGCGGCTTGCCGGTTCCTTTTTTTCCAAAACACTTGTTTGACCCACAAATTGACAGTATATCAAAGTGAAGGTTCATTTCTTGATACGTCATTTGTGAAGAATTCAGTTATTACGCTGGACTCATCTCTCTTTATTTCCGTCCTCATATGACTTTATTCCATCTTGACAAGCTGTGTCGAGATAAGTTGGTAATTCCAAGTAATGCCTGCCGGGATAGCCAATCGAAGGGCACTCTGTAAGCATTTTTCATGGAGCGTTATAAGCAGAATCATTAACAATATGCTGATAGTGGAAATGTCGAGAGCAATGGATTTTACTCGCCAAGATTTGCGACTAACATCGATAGTCGTATCATCCGTGTTTATCATTTTATTTTTGATGGTTCGTGCTGTTGGAAAAAATTCAGTCGTTTTGAATGAATACTCTGCTGTACTCTATTGCGCTGTGATTTGTATCGGCATACAATGGATTGCATGGATACCCGCATCAATCATGAAATCGGAACGCTTCTATGATTTAACGGGCGGGTTAACATATGTCACCGTCGTAATATTCAGCCTTTGGGCAGGATCACAATCCGAACCTCCAAGTTTAAGGGAATTAATCGTAAGTATACTTGTTGTCATCTGGTCTTTACGTCTTTCCTTCTTCCTTTACATCCGTATTCATCGAACAGGAAAAGATGGACGCTTCGATCAACTCAAAACCTCGCCAATCCGATTTCTCGTACCATGGACCATTCAAGGCTTGTGGGTTTTCCTAACAATGATAGTTGTGATTGTAATCAATAGTCAAGCAAATTCAACATCTGCGTTAGGGATATGGGATGGTATAGGACTTTCAATATGGTCACTCGGATTCGGTATTGAAGCCGTCGCAGATCACCAAAAAACTGTATTCAATGCCGAACCAGAGAACCATGGCAAATGGATAGACAGTGGTTTGTGGTCTTACTCAAGGCATCCGAACTACTTAGGAGAAATTCTTCTGTGGACTGGAATTGCCTTTTTTGGGATATCTTGCTTTACAGGCCTAGAAAGAGTTGCTTGGGTTTCGCCCATATTCATTTATCTTCTGTTAACCAAAATCAGTGGAACCCCCATACTCGACAAACGATCTCTCGAAAAATGGGGCGAGAATCAAGAATATCAAAAATATAGAGAGAATACTCCTGCTCTTATCCCTCGGTTTTTTAAAAAATCATAATATTCTCGAACTGGCATGAATCGGAAAAATATTTCCAAAGATACATTACAAATTGGAACGCGTGGGAGCCCATGTGTGCAGGATGAATCAATGGGTGCCGTCAGTATGAATCAAACGGGTCTTGAAAGAACCAACTTAAGTGAGGTATGTTATGCTAATGACATGGTCGAACTGCTTCAAGTCCAATCGCGTTCCCCATTTGAGATTCATCACATACTCACAGGTTTGGAAAAAACTCCAGAAATAACTGTAGATGCAGAACTGTATCTGCCAGAGGGTACAGGACCTTTCGGATGCGTCATTGCTCTTCATGGAAGCATGGGGTGGGCATCTCACCACCAAGACCATGTCAATGGTTGGCTCGATGCGGGTTTAGCTGTTTGTAAGGTCAATTCATTCCTCTCACGATCTATTGATTCTACGGTTGATGACCAACTTTCAGTCACCCATGCAATGATGCTCGTTGACGCATTTAGAATCCGTTCGTTGCTCGAACAAGACCCTCGAATTGGGAAGATTGGAATCTCGGGGTGGAGCCTTGGTGGTACAGTAGCGTTGTATTCGGCATGGTCTCCGATAACAGATATTCTCGGCACTCCATTTGATGCCCATCTGCCGTTTTACCCAGCAGCCCATCTGCGTCCTGAGATTCAAGAATGGTCGAACTCACCTATTTTGATTCTCCACGGTGACGCTGATGACTGGACGCCTCTACATTTCGTAGAGAGCCTCCTCCCGCAGCTTCCAAATGCTACTTTGCATGTCTATCAAGGTGGGCAGCACTCTTTCGATAGCGAATTAGACTACACTCACCTGCCAAAGGCTGTACATCTGAAAAAACGAACTGCTCGAATTGACACGAAGGGTAACATGTCAGGAGAGCTGTTCCTCGGCATCCGTTTGCCATTGAATCAGCGTTGGCAGCGTCGATGGGTCATCCGCATACTTCGTATCAGAGGCGCTCATGTGGAAGGCAATCCTGCCGCACGCTCTGATGCTATGCTACGTGGGAAAGAATTCTTCATACGGCAACTTTGCCAATGATGAATGTAATTCACTCTTGGTTACCTTGTGGTGATGGACCAACACGAACCACGGTCGGTTCGTTGAATGGCTGCGTCTTGTATAGCAAGAAGCCAAATGTTGCGCACACGAGTGGTGCGAATAACAAGGGCAAGAGGACAGTTACGACTTGCGTAACTGCAATCATTGATATTCCCAATAGGCCCAATACATAACCGACCACGTTTGTGGTGGATACTACTTTCTTTGTGTCAGATAAAACTCCGTTCATGTAACTAAGATAGTAAGGGGGGTATATGACGCTGTGTTTTTCCATGACACCTGTAAAAACGCTTACTGCGAAGCCATTGTGCAGCAATCAACGGCAATTAGGAAAGCAGCTCAATCAAGCACGCCCAAACTGGTTTAAGTCGGCGATTCGCTTGAGAAGAAACGGAATGATGGTCTAAGTCTGCTCCAGCGTCTCCGGGCTCTCGACCTGCTGCCCAGTTTGAGGAAATACATACGGCAGTATACGGGAGGTCGAGTTCTCGGGCAAGTTTGGCTTCTCGAGGCATGGTCATTCCAACCATGTGTCCACCAAGTGTATCAATCGCATCGATTTCGGCCTTGGTTTCAAAATGTGGTCCTTGGGCTAGCCAATAGGTGTAGAACAGTCTCTCTTTCATCGAGAATTCTTGAACTGTGCGCAATTTTTCGCTGAGTCGATGATTAAGAGCTGTGTCAAAGGGTTCTGTAACTGAAGTAAACACGGCTGAATCATCGTGAAATGTAGTTGCAATTCCACTAAAATCAATGTATTGATCGGCTAAACCGACTTTACCTGGAGGGAAATCACGAGGTATCGCACCGACGGAGCACACCGCCATGACCGCTTCACACCCCGCATCAGCCAATGCGCGCATGTTCGCTCGATGTTCAATCATGTGAGGTGGTTTACTTGCTTCTCCCTGATTGTGGTGTCGTTGAAGAAAGAACAGTTCTTTCTCCTCATCACCTGCTTGTAAGCGCATACACGTCAACGGGACATCTCCCCAAGGCGTTTCGACAGTTACGTCATCACGCCGAAGTAGAGTAAGCCCCGATTGCTTCATCTCATCACCAACAGTCATGTTGATGAGGCCTGTTCCTCCAATCACCCCAAGTCGTTTCATGTCACTGCCTCGCGTCTCTTGCATGTCAAACCTACGGCGAATGCGGGGTTGGAACCTTGCTTTCGCTGGTTCTTATGGGGGACGGTCGTCCAAGAGCGTCACTCGTTCAAACGAGCAATCAAATCTGCCTTCTTTCCAGAGACAGGTTTTCCTGCAGCCTTCAAGAGTTCCTTGAGTTCTGCAACCTTCATTGAATCGTAATCAGCACTCGGTGCTGCTTCTTCAGCAGGCGCTTCTTCAGCAGGTGCTTCTTCAGCAGGTGCTTTTTCAGCAGGTGCTTTTTCAGATGCTGGTTCCATTGCCTCAGCAGCGTCAATAATTGAAGGAGTGGAGTCTTCTTCCTCGCCTTCTTCGCCTCTTCGCCTTCCATAGCAGCAGCAAGTGCTGCAGCCTTCTTGGCTTTGAGTTCAGCATCGCTACGAGCCTCTTCGGCGTGGATTTCATCAAGTGTTTTTCCGTTTTCTGCAACAACACCTGCTTGGAGCAGTTGACTCTTACGAATAGCTACAGACTTTACTGGATAGATTGGCTTGACTGCCTTGCGGATTTCTTCTTCCAATGTTCCGTCGAGGATTTGTGTTTGAATCTTCGAATAGGTTGCTTTGGAAGCAAAAGAGATGATCAAGTCTCGAGCCTTTGAACGCATTGCTTGCTTGACCGAAGTCTGAACACGCTTTTGCGTTATTATGAGCGGCTTGAGGCGGATAAGGTATCCGTCAGTTGAAACAACATCCACGACATCGTCAACCTTGCCACGGTAGCGGCGGATTTGACGGCGGATATGATCGGTTTGGTGGTGGTGGCCGATAAATGTCGTAAGTGCATCTTGACCAACGCACTCATGGACACGGAAACGAAGGATGACGTGCATCTTCGTGAAATCGCCGTTGAATTCTTGTTGTGTCATTTCATAGATACGGCCGAGGATATGTTCATCAGACTCCCCCAGAGTTTCTCCAATTTTCTTAAAATCCCATGGTGTTCGAGGCGCACGAATTGTGTACCAAATCTTGTTCTTCCACTTGTCTCGTTGCTTACGTGCTGCTGCACGTGCCTTTACACTGATTTTTTTTGCCATTGTATCATCTCGGGGTGTTGTCTTGCGGGGGCTACCCCACTTGCAACTTGGCCACCAACCTCCCCTATTTGAAGAAGCCTCTTCGTCTCAACCAATATTTTCCGAGGAAGGATTCTTTTTCAGCGCGCTGATTCGGTAAACTCATGAGCATGAAGTCTACCCCAAGGTTGTGGGCCTCCATCATATCACATGGCGAGCAACTGCCAGTGCAGTAGCAGACGAGACGGTTGTTGCTGATGCAATAGCGTGGCTTGTTGGCGACCCTGAAATGGTTAACATTGAACAAACTACGTCATATCATGGCTCTGGATTACACATGGTGTCAGGTGTCTCGAAAAAGAAGGCCAACTCACTCAACTCCTTGTCTCGAATTGGAACAGAGAATCTTCAAGCGCTTCTCGAAGACTTGGAAATCCGCTTTGATGAAAACAATACTCTACATTTCCGATTAGACCTCAATGAATTCATTGATGGCCAAGTCGTTCTCGCTGCACCGGGTGAAGTCATCACCATCAAATGCCATACGAAAGTAGAGGTATACCCTGGCCAAGTTGCTCTTGATGAATGCAAGAAAGTACTACAAGCAGCCATGGTAAAGGCCGTTACATCTGAATAATTCTTAACGAAAGTCACCACTGCACTAAGTTGAAAACCTAGTGCAATGAGCATTCGATATGGATGTGAAGGTTCGCGCCATCATACTCTCTCTGATGTTGATGCTCTGCTTAACCATCCTTCCACAAGGGTCGACATCAGATGCAGAGACGGTCAATGAACCACCACATTGCAATGCAGACCGGAATGGTACCTGGACCATGGGGCTCATCTCGTGTTCGAACAACGTAAGCGAAGGGTATACGCTCTTTTCACCGATGCCTTCGACTACAAGTTATTTGATTGATTATCAAGGTAGAGAAGTACATTCATGGGAATCACCAGGAGCTCACCGCCCCGCTCTTGCATCGTATTTACTGGAAGATGGAGACCTTCTGCGTACGGCGAACATTGCTCAACAGGCAGTGGGAGATTTTAGCGGTGGAGGAACCGCAGGAAAAATTGAACGAATAGCCTGGGATGGGAGCAATGAATGGTCGTGGGAATACTCTTCCATGGAGTACATTACCCATCACGATATTGAACCAATGCCGAATGGCAATATTCTCGCAATTGCGTGGGAAGATAAAACAGAGGCTGAAGCATTGCAGGCCGGTCGAAACCCCGCTATTGCAAGTGATGCACCCGGAGGTAACGCCAATGTCTGGCCAGACCATATCATCGAGATAGAACCGCTCGCCAATAACCAAGCCAACATCGTGTGGGAATGGCATGCATGGGATCATTTGATTCAAGATTACGATGCCTCTGTCGATAACTTTGGAGTGGTAGCAGACCATCCAGAATTGCTGGATATCAATTTTATCGGCGCCACCGGAAACCAAGCAGGGCGTGCTGATTGGATGCATTGTAACGGAATCGATTACAACGCCCTACTCGACCAGATTGCTCTCTCGTGTAAGAACACTAACGAGTTCTACATTATCGACCACAGCACAACGACTGCGGAAGCAGCAGGCCACACTGGAGGGAATTCCGGCAAAGGTGGCGATTTCTTGTATCGTTGGGGGAACCCGCAAGCTTACGATGCTGGACTGTCAAGTGACCAGCAGTTGTTTGGACAACACGATGTTCAATGGATTGAACAAGGAAGGGAGGGAGCTGGTGACTTTTTGGTCTTCAACAACGGTAACGGTCGTCCATCCAGTTTCTCTTCTGTTGATATCATTCCAACCACCTATGTGGACGAAAACTATCCCCTACAAGCCAACGGAACCTGGGGACCGAATGTCTCGAGTTGGTCTTGGGGTTTGGGTCAAAACATGTATGCGCAATCCATTTCAGGTGCTGAACGCTTACCAAACGGAAACACACTGGTTACTTTTGGCACCAAAGGAACGCTGTATGAAGTAGATTTGGATGGAGAGATTGTTTGGGAATACATCAGCCCAATTACGAATCAAGGTACACTCACTCAAGGAGAGGTGATTCCTGATGGCAACAATGCTGGGACAACTGCAAATGCTATTTTCAAAGTTCGACGTTATGCCGGAGACTTTGTCGCTTTTTCGGATAAAGATATGTCACCAGGAGATTATCTTGAAACTTGGACTGATCTCTGTCCAAATGAAGAATCACTACCATGGGATTCAGATGGCGATGGATGCATCGATGATTCAGATGCCGATTCTGTTCTTGACCCCGAGGATATATGTAATGGATTCGATGATTTACTCGACCGAGACAATGACTCAATTCCAGATGGTTGCGACTCTTTAGTTGACGCAGATGGCGACGGAGTTGCAGATAGTATAGATTTGTGCCCAGGCTATGATGATCTCGTGGATGTGGATAATGATTCAATTCCAGATGATTGTGATGACCTTCTCGACAATGATTCTGATGGCATATCGAATGAGTTGGATCTCTGCGAAGGTTTTGATGATACGTCGGACATAGATGGCGATGGAACTCCAGATGGCTGTGACGCAATTGAACCAGAATCTGATAATTCCTCAAACAATTCCGAACAAAGTTCTGGAGACGGTCTCGGTAACTCAAGCAATACTTCAACACCACAAGGGAATAACGAAACTAAAAATCAAACTGTTAACATGGACAATGATGATACGGACGCATTGACGGAGATGCAAAAAGATTCAGATGGACTGGAAATGTCTCCAAAAATCATCTCTTCATTTCTTCTGATTGTTTCAGGAACGTGGATACTATTCTACGTAATCGCATCACAATTCTTTGGCTCTAAGAAAAATGAAGACAATATGAAGAGTGAGGTATTCTTCCTCGAATATGGCATTCAAGATTCAACTGCTGAATTCGCCCATGTCAGTCCTATGGTTGAATTACCGTCTCTTGAACCACCAGCACCGATTGAACCTCCCGCCCAAAACGAGGGCCTCAATCCACCACCGATACCGATAGAGGGATTACCTCAAGGATGGACAATGGAACAATGGACGCATTATGGCCAGAAATGGTTAGATGCTCAATAGTCGACAGATTTTCTCAAAGGCTTCATGTAGCACAAGCGCTTGGGGGTGATTGAGGATTTACCATGACTCACGTTGTAACTACCGCTTGCGTTGACCACAAATACCAAGAATGCGTAGCAGTTTGCCCTGTAGAAGCATTTCGAGAAGCAGACCGATATTTGATTATCGACCCCGACGAATGTATTGACTGTGGTGCATGTATTCCAGAGTGTCCTGTTGATGCTATCTTTGCTGATACGGACGTCCCAGATGATGAAGAACATTGGATTGACCGAAATGCTGAAGAAGCAATTGATGCAGACATCGCTGAAGGTGACACACCCGTCCTTGCAGATGATTGAAAGTTGTTCGAGAATCAACTGAGATTGTATCGAAAACAAGAACCAATGTTCATGAAGGGCGCATCCTAGGAGGGATTGATTGGAATGGTTCGAACCGACTTTACTCAACTTAGAAACGGCAGTGATTTGATCAAGCGTGGCTTTGCTCGAATGCAACAAGGCGGCGTTATCATGGATGTCGTAGACCCAGAGCAAGCGGCAGTAGCCGAAGACTCTGGTGCAGTCGCAGTCATGGCACTCGAGCGAGTTCCTGCCGACATTCGCCGAGACGGTGGAGTTGCCCGAATGAGCCACCCAGACATGATACAAGGCATCCTCGATTGCACTTCAATACCTGTCATGGCAAAAGCACGTATCGGCCACGAAGGTGAAGCAAGAATCCTCGAATCAATGGGCGTCGACATGGTTGATGAATCTGAAGTTCTCACACCAGCAGACCCATACTTCCACATCAACAAAAAGGATTACACCATTCCTTTTGTTTGTGGAGCCACTGGACTTGGAGAAGCAGTCCGTCGTATTTACGAAGGCGCCTCGATGATCCGAACCAAAGGCGAAGCTGGAACTGGAAATCTTGTCGCTGCTGTAACCCATGCTCGACTCATCGACCAAGAGATTCGACAAATTCAATCGCTTGATGATGATGGAATCGAAAAAGTAGCACACATGATTGCAGGACGCTATCAAGTTCTCGCAGATGCCTCTGAATTACCCGGTCTTCACCCAATGACTCCCTTCGGGCCAATTGACGATACGATGAGTGAGGGACTACAAGCCATTCTCCATGAAGTAAAGGAAATGGGACGGCTACCCGTTGTGACATTCTCTGCAGGTGGAATCGCTACTCCTGCTGATGCATCACACATGATGCGCCTCGGTATGGACGGAATCTTTGTTGGATCTGGAATCTTCAAGTCATCTGACCCTAAGACAATGGCAGACGCCATTGTTCTGGCAACTGCACACTTTGACAATGCTGAAAAAGTCACTGAAGCAATGGCAATGACTGTTGGTAAGGCAATGAAAGGTGATGAACTCGAAACATTGGATGTTCAATACGCCCAACGTGGTTGGTAATCAGTCCAAGGGATTGGAGATACCAACTTCGCCAAGCGTCCATTTGAGCGTCTTTACAACACCATCGAGTGCTTTGTGATTACGAGCAGCTTCCTTCATGCCATCTCTGTCTTCATTCTTACGGCACTCTTCAAACCAAGACTTCCACTCTATACGTTTGAGTTCAGCACGATTTAACATTTGTTCGATTTCTTCCCAGGATCGGTCGTAACTTCGATGAGGAGTAGAGTCGGAGGACATGGGCTTCATTTTGATGCGAAATGCCGAGGTATTTTATTCAAACGGAAAATTGATTAGTCTGTTATCGGGATACGACAGTCCTCAAAAACACTGTTTTCTTTCAATTCCACACCATCGCCAACGATGACATTTTTCAAACGCGACCCCTTTCCAATCGTGACACTACGTCCTATGACGGTATGCGTAAGGTGACAATTTTCCCCGACCAAGCAATCAGACATTATGAGGACATCTTCGAGATGAGCACCTGAACCAATTTGACTGTTTGCTGAAACGACGGAACCTTTCATCGAACCTCTCATTTGCGCACTTTGAGCAACAAAATTCCCGTCTTCAAAATCCCCATTAGGAAGCGGAAATGGGAGTGTATTACGTTGAGCTATGAGTGTGTGTTGGGCACGAATTAACTCAGAGGGATGTCCGACATCAAACCAGACACCATCAATCGTTTTCGCATACATTGGCCATCCTTTTTCCAGCACCATTGGGAACAGTTGTTTGCTAAAGTCAAATTTCTCTCCTTCTGGAACGAGTTCAAGAACTTCTGGTTCAATAATGTACAGACCTGCATTGATTACATTGCTAAAAGCCTCTTCAGCAGTTGGCTTTTCCTTGAAACGACAGATATATCCTTGGCGTAATTGACCATCAAGATTCCCCAAGTGAGATTCTGAAAGTCCGACGATTCCAAACTCTGTTGGGTCTTCAACTTCCCAAAGCGCCATGGTGACTTTTGCTCCACTCTCTCGATGAGATTTGAGTAAAGCACGTATATCAAAAGAAGCAACTGAATCGCCGGAACCAACAACAAAAGTCTCAGTCAAATGTTCTGCTAAAAGTCGTACGCTACCTGCGGTCCCCATTGGTGTAGATTCCTGGTTCACCCATGCTTGAATTGGGCGCTCGCCAGAGTTCCACGACTGGACATGCTGTTCCAACTGCTCACCACGGTAGCCAGTGGTCACAACAACAGTATCGATTGAAGCATCATGCATTGCATCTTTAACAAAATCAATAACGGGTCGCCCTAAAACTTCTACCATTGGTTTTGGACGAGTAAGCGTAAGAGGTCGAAGACGAGAACCCTGGCCGCCAGCCATGATGACACCGAACAAGAAAACACCTCAGCGTCGTCGTGTAGCATTCATGTCGATTTTACGCATCGACTTTTTCTTACCTGACTTGGCCTTTCTTTTGGATGAAGATGCGCCGTCGCCTTCTCCAATTCCACCAAAAGTGATTCCGCCAGAGTTGAGGAGTGTTGAAACGAGTTCATCAGCAACTTCAGCAGATTCAGCACCTGTTTTCATTTCTGCATTCACAGAAGCATTATGATCGGTCATCCATGACTTTCGCTCATCTCGGGCCATGTTGAGTTTGTCACGAACCTTGTTGACGTCAACCATAAGTTCAGTGATTTTATTGTGCATCTCATCAGATTTTTGTCGTAGTTCAAGGAATTCGTTGTGCAGTCGGTCGCCTTCAGCCTTCAAGAAGTCCCGGTGTGCAAATGCCTCGTCCACATCAGGGGACAAAACATCTGCCCGAGAAACGGCTCCAAGCATGTCTTGGTGGGCAGCATCGGCTTCAGCACGCAAGGTTTTGATAGCAGAGTCCAAATCGCTCAAGTCAACTTTAATCATCTCAAAATGAGTAACTTCAGGAGCGAGTTCTTCAATTCGAATCTTCATTTCCTTAATTCGCTTAATCATTTCTTTTTCCTTCTTTTGTCCTACAGATGAAGTTTCAAAAGTGGTTTCAAGGGAATGGACTTCATGCTTGAGTTTCGCATATTCTGCTGTAGCCGATTTCTTTTCACCCTTCTCATCACGTCGCCCTCTCGCTTGGCCAATGATGTCTCGAAGTTGTTGTTGGAGTGCATTGCGCTTTTCCTTGAACATTTTAATTTCCGCTCGAATAGCCTTCATTTCAGTTAACACGAGGTCAATCTTTTCTCGGTGTTCTTTGTATTGACCTTGAATAGCATTGCGTTTATCTGCAATTGTTCGAGCTTGGTCACTGAAAGAATTACGGGTGTTACGCATCTTTCGAACACGTGCTTCCATACCCTGCAATTCTTCTTGAAGGTCAGAGTCTGGACTCGGGGTCGCTTCATCAGGTCTTCCGCGCATGCACTGTGCACAGAGTTACCCATTTCAAATCTACCCATTGGGATAAAGGGAGTTAAGCCCCGATATTTCCGAAGATATTATTGATTTTAATAAAAATACCAAGCGAGATTCCGATAATTCCGATAAGATTTGCAGTCACTGAACTGAAGTTTCGAATACGTTCAAGGTATTTGGTTCGAACTCGAACATTGATTTGACGCCCGATAATCAAATCCCCACTCAACTCTTCCAAACGAACAGAAACTGTAGCCTCGCCAAATCGTTCTGGTAAAAGAGACTGCCACGCCACTGTCCCATCTCGAAGTAATCCAGACATCAATCCAAGAACATCGTCATCACCTGATGCCGCCAACGGAAGAGGTTTGGATGACCACCAATGCCGCTCACCTGGATTCAAGCGATAGGTCATCGCTAAATCGTGAGGTCGGAAATCAGGGGATTGAACGCGAACAACAATGCTCCGAGGTGTTTCTGATAAATTGTGTATAAGTGTGAAGAGATTGGCACGCTCGTGTACGACATTTTCCATGTCTACTTCAAACACGATACCAGAAGTCGTACTCGAACGACCAGCACCAAGATCTTCTTCGATCCGACCAATCATTCGGAAAAATGCTGGGCATGAACCCTCGATGTGGTGAATGATAGTAAGCCATTCTTCCATAGTAAAAACAGGATGGTTTTGAACAAGTTTCATTCCCTTTTCAGTGAGCACTTCGGACAATTCCGATTCCATTGTTTTGAAGTCCAAACCCTTCGAATGGCGGTAAAGGGTCATCAGTATTTTTTCACGAGCAAATTGCGGGTCAGTATCCTTTTCGAAACATGCTTCGATTTCCTTTGAATAGACTTCATATTCAGAGCGAAGAAGAGGATCCATGTGAGTTTTGACTAAGTCATCGAAGACCATTTCGAGAGTCGATGGATGAATAGGGGGCGTGTATGCATTCAACAGACCAGTTCGCTCATCCATGTTGAACGGTCGGGACCGAGTCGGTATGTGTTGTCCGAGTGAAAGAGCGAGGGTAGAAAAGGAAAGAAGAAGAAGGATTCTTCCATTCAATGAACTGATGTCATAAACGAATATGCCACCAATCAATAAACTTGACATGATTCCAAAAGAGAGAGCCCAAGAGTGCTTCGAGCGTGCACTGTTAAGCAAATCAGCAAGACTCTCATATCCGTGTAAGGACTGAACAGACAGGTGTTTTTGATTCAGTCGTTCAACTTCGTTCTCAAAGTTTCGAATAGACAATTCCACTCGATGCCGATGAAAAATTTGAACCAAAATAGAACCGAGTAAAATAATGAAAGTAAGAGCGGTGAGAGCCATGGCAAAACTCATTCCAACCGTTGGTTCTATCTTCCCCCACCATTGTGGGGAGCTTGAAGAAAAAGCAAGGGCTCCAAATGAGGTGAGGATGGAAAAGGCAGGAAGGATGAGAATCAACCGAAGTCCAGAACCGAGGAGTTGTCGATCAATCGCAAACCAGAACCTTTCTGAGTTCAGAATTCCTTCATCCTGTTTGGAATCGGTATCCGAATCGGGCAGGGTCTCCTTCTCGGTCTCTGTCATGTAAATCACCAGGATTCAATCACACTAAACCATTAACCTTTATTCTCGAGAAACTCGAACCAGTATCTTGGAAGCGAAATCCGTTGAAATCTGTGCGGCAGGTGTTCCTGAGAAGGAATAACCATCAGCAGTTCGGGAAATTTCTGTACCGATAGAAACACCCTGTTGGCTGAATACAGCACTATCTGATGCGCTGAAGAAGAGCGCCTCTATTTGTCCTGAAGCCCCTACCTCAATACTGTCTAGTGAACGAACTTGAGATTGAGTCGACTGAATTCGCTTCGAAATGTCCGGAGTCGCAAGAGGAATATCTCGACCACTTGGATCGAAATCTGGCTGTCCGAGAAGAAGGCTCATGGCAACTTCCAAATCATCATCGAAAGCATGTTCTAAGCGACATGCAGTAGCGTGAATATCTCCTTGAAAAGAAAGTTTAGCGAGAAACACTTCAGCTAACCGATGACGTCGCTTCATCTTTTGACCGTGAACCATTCCTTTGACAGTAAGAGTTGCGCCTTTGTAAGGAACATAATCGAGCATCCCTTTTCCAGCCAAGCGCTGTACCATCTCTGTCGCTGAGGCAGGAGAAACACCGAGTGCACTGGCCAAATCTCCGTTACGGACAGGCTGAGATGGTTGTTTTTCATGAAACTCATACATCGTTTCAAGATACTCATCTTCGAATTCTTGGAAATGGCCGTTCATGATATTCTCTCCGTATCAGTCTCTACTCTACTGTTCTGCTGAAAAAACTTCCTCACATGCCGGGCATCGAATAGAGCCTGCATAGCCTTGAGGTATTCGCAATGATTGTTGGCATTCAGGACAGTGAACTTCTACCTTTTCATCGGTCGTTCTTTCTTCAACTTCTTCAACTTCTTCCTCTACCTCATCAGCATGCTCAACCCGTGGCTCGACTTCAAACCGGTTTTCACAATCCGGACATCGTACTTGTCCTCCATAGTCGGATGGCACACGAAGCTGACGACCGCACTCTGGGCAGCCAATTTGGATTTTTTCTACATCTGCAGAACGAGTTTGCGCTGTCTTTGAACGATTCGACTTCTCTTTAACCGGTTTTGGCTTCGATGAGCCAACTTGCCGGTTTTGGTAGATTCGAATGCAGGCACCGATGGCTATGGCACCAAAAAGACCGCCAAGAAGTCCAAACCAAGGTGGAGAGAAAGAGGTTTCATCAACGACCACTTCTCCAGATTGAAAGGTATTTGAAGCATCAAAACGCTCTTCACCGACAATCCAAGTAGCTTTCAGTGAAACACTTTGGCCATCTGGCCAAGAAACAGAGAATGGATAACTTACCTCGGAATTTGAAGCGACAGAAAGTGTCGATTGCTCACCCAAGAAGGAACCTTCCGCAGTTGATATGACGAGGTATCCAGCCCCACTATCAGCGTCACCAGTATTGCTGACAAGTATACTGACGATACTCGTCTCTCCGGGAAGGGGTCGGTTAGGGACAGATATTGGATTGAACTGTATGGAGTGTAAAGGACGCTCATCAGGAACGCTGAGAGTGTAACTTGAAAATCCAAAACCGGTTGTCCAATTTACCGCAGTCGCTCGTATTGAGACTTTTTCTGCTCCAATGAAACCGAGAGTTTGTGTCCCTGTAGAAATTCCAGCGGGCAAAAGAACTTGGTAATCAAGAGGATACACTTCAAGCCCCGATGCACTATACCCAAGCCGAATACGAACGGGCCGGTCAATACCCTCACTCATCTCAATTGACCATCCAAACTCCACACCCTTTTCCGCATCCCAAGTCACTGAGGTAATCATTGGGGCCAAAGTTTGTTGAACGCCAACAGGAACGAGAAGTGTTCCATTTAATCCCGCATCAATTGAGCCATCGGGTGAACGTAGCGACCAGTTGACTGGTTGTTCACCTTCGAGAGATAACGGGACTTGAACGGTAATTTCACCCGCAGCATCAATATCAAGAAGAAGATCTTCGCTGACATACGATTGACCATTGGATTCGCATACAAGCGCAACACTCCCTGGTAATTCGCCATGGTTACGAACCAACATTGAGAAGACGGCCATGTCACCTTTATGCCATGGTCCGTTGAGCAGAGCAGGAGAACTGGAACCTGCGGATTCAAATGCTGCAGATTCTACATCATAGGAAAGCGAAACAAGAGAGACGGATGCATTGTCTATTCGCATACCGTTCACGAAGCATGTTAACACATCTGGTCTTGATGTTGAGGTCAGAACTTCTGTTACCGACTCTTGAACCAACACCTCAATCATTCCATCAAAGAGGATGCTACTGCCAAATGTACACGTGAGAGTTCCATCAAATGCTTTGGCTCCAGTATTCGCGATGCTTAGGTTCCAAGAGATGGAATCGCCAGCTACAGCATCAAGAGAGAGGAATTCTATCGAGAGTGTGACAAGTGGGAGAGGTGGAGGAGACACCTGGAACATAACCTGGCGAGATTCATCAGCAGAATTACCGTCACCTGAGTCATTCAATTCAAGCATTAGATTCGCCAATCCTTCTCGAAGAGCAAGTGTGCTGTTAATCAAGACAATTGTGCTTGAAAGCGGTTCCACTTCGAGGAGAGGTGTGGTTTGATTCTCGTAGGAACCATTCGAAAAAAGGGATGAGGAAAGATATCCTGACCATGAGAAATCACCATCATTGATGACGGCGACTTCGGTTTGCAAATAGTCTCCATCATGTATCGTTACATTTCCAGTAGGCTGACCAGCAGAAGTCATACCGTTCAAGAGTATTTGACCCTCTGATGCGAGTGAAATATCAATCGGTTGCAAACGTTGCAAGGTACGATTCAAGGTAAGAGCTTGTGTTGCGTTCGGCGAACCAAGTTCTCCGAGCAGTTCGACATGAACAACAGTATAGCCGTAAGGAATGTCTGTTAAACTGAACTGAACGAGTTGGCTTGAGTCTGCAGAGAGTGTGACATTTTGGCTTTGAGTATCAAAAACTGTACCGTCAAGAGATGAGAGTTCAACTTGGACCTCAACTTCTGCACTGCTTGAAAGGAGTTCGACAACGGTGAACTCCAACTCGTAAGTCGATTCCTCAGTTGTCGCGAAATCCTCAAGTGAGAATGTGCTTACATCAATGACTGCTCCACCGCCAGTAGCGCTTACCAACGGCAGAAGAAAGGTTGCCAACAAGGCTGACAAGAAGAACGCACAGCGTTTCGAATTGGCTGACTCACCCCTGCCCATGTAAACCCCTCGCGACGGGGGTTCTTCACTTTCACTCCGAAAGAAGTCACTACGCCATGTTTATTCAAGGTTGCAGGGTGGCGCACCTTGTATGCGTCCCGAAGAGTTGCTTGAAATGACTCCCGCCCTTTTGGCGAAGTCGATTCTGCATCGTCGCGAACGTCTTGCAGAAACCATTCCTGAGCAACTGGACGCTCGACAAGATGAGTTGAGGGCTGCTGAGCCATTAGCGCGAAGTGCCAAAGAGCAACGAGATGGCTTGAACGCTAAAGTTGCCAACTTGAAAAAGGAGCGGAATGATGCCCGTAAAACAGCAAAGAATTTGTTCCAAGAAGCTGGCGAACTTCGGGATAACATCTCATCATCAGGCGGAGTCCAGAAAGCCAATCCGGAATGGGCAAAAAACAAGCTCGATGATAAATTAAAAGCATTGGAACATGAATTGGAAACAAATTCTGGAAATCATAAGACCGAACAAAAATACATTGCTGAAATGAAGGCATTAATTCGGAAGCATGAGGAATGGGTCGAGAAGAGAACCGACAACCAGGAAGAGAACAATCTGATGAAATCAAAATATTCCGACGCCCGAAAACATCTTGATATCGCGGAGAAAGCACATCAAGCATTGCTTGATCATGCCTCGGAAAACGAATATTTTCACAACACTTACCTTGAGCAAGAATCACACCGTCGACGAGCAGATGCACGAACGAAACGTCTTGCGCAAGCACTCGACAGCAGCCAAAGAGGAATTGAGCATTGGCAAAAACATATTGACAATGGTTTCGATGCACTTTTAGAAAATTCGAAACGTGTTGAAAGTGGGGAGCCTTCAAGTCACGCCCGAAGAAGAAACAGGAATGCACCTGAACAAAACTCGAAACAGTCACCTCCGCAAGTCAAAGCAAGGGGTGAGGAAGAATGAGCGATGAATGTGACATCACTGGATTCAACCATGAGCAGCAGCACCGCTGGCCTCTTGTCCATCAGTATTTGTGTGATCAACTTGAGTTGCCAAACGGTGATGATCTCGATTCCGAATCCATCGAGCAACTTTCACAGGATTTTGAAGAGATATTAAAATTAAAAACTCCGAATAAATCATTCATCAAGAAAAGGGACGGGCTGTATGAACATCTGAAGAGGACCGTAGAAAAGAGATTCAAGGGCAGTTCACTCAAGAAATTTGGTTCGACTGAATCCGGCCTTTCTCTTTCCACCGGAGACTTAGATCTCTGTTTGTTATACGATGCTCAAAAGTCAAAGAAGGTGTTGAAGTCTCTCTCCAGTACTTTGCGATTCCAAGAGATGGAAGACATTCAGGTGATTTCTTCTGCCAAGGTCCCGATCATCAAATTCACCGATGAACGAACAAAAATACCCGTCGATATTTCGATTAACAATACATTGGCACTCCACAACACTACACTACTCAAGCGCTATGGAGAGGCTGATGAGCGCATTCGGAATTCCATACTGGCCATCAAATATTGGGCTTCGCAACGTGATGTCTGCGATGCTGCCAAAGGTACCTTCTCTTCATATGCTTGGACACTAATCATGATACAAGCCCTTCAGACGACAAAACCAAGTGTAGCTCCAAACATTCAGGCAGGTGAGAGTCGAACATTACTGAAAGTCGACGGCGTAGAGTATGACCTTACCATGGCAGACGATGCAAAAGCCCTACTCAAAGATTCCAATACACAGTCATTAGGAGAACTTGTCGTTCATTTCTTTCGACAATTGGTCCTTGAACGACCATGGGACAACCATGTTCTTTCGATTCGAAATGGAAAACCAATGTCTAGAAAGGCCAAGAAATGGAAGTACGCTAACCCGCATGCCTCAAAGGCAGTGGTGAAAGGTGGAAAAACTCGTTTAGGCTTACACTCATTCCCTGTTGAAGACCCCTTCAACCATGAACATGATTTGAGTCGCGTCTTACGGCCAGATGGAGCATTGGATATCCAAGAAGAATTGTTCCGCTTTTGGATTGGCCTGAATGAAGGGAAATCATTGCAACACCTTTGTGAGTTAAAGAATCCTGATCGTATCCAAGTGGTTGAAGAAAAAGACCTGTTTGAAGACTTAAGAACACTTCCGAAAACCGACATCGATAAGATGTTGGAGGAAAACACAACGCAGCATTCCAATCTCGAAGAACGAATTGAAGCACTTCACATTGAGCGTCAAAATAACATTCAGATTTCTCAAGCGCTACGAGGTCATTTTGAGGAAACAAGCGGACTGAGAAAGGAGCACAAAACATTGGTACGTAGCCTGCGTCCACGAAGTCAAAAAATGGACCAGTTACAGAAGCAGCGTGACGAATATAATCAACAAATTGGCATTCCACTTTACCGTATTCGAGAAATGTTAGTTGAAGTGTATAAGAATTTGACAGGTGACATCGACTTCTTCCAAGTTCCATCTCTTCAGAGAGAAGAAGAGCAATTTTCTTGGTTCTTTGAACTACAAGCAATGCATGCAGTAGCACTCAAAGCTGATACTGCCCACAAAGAATTCATCACTTTGGTCCGTGAACAGAAGACTGCTGTTAAGGATATGAAAATAACAGAAAACAAGCAGACGGAAGTTCGAGCAGAGTTAATTCGCTCAGAACCAATTCTTGCGAACATCAATACTGATTTCAGCGAAGCCAGACAATTTGATCAAAACGCTCACAAATTGAATAAAGTCATCAAAGAGCGCAGAAAGGAACTTCGCAGTCTTCGACGAGAAAAGGGTAGACTTGAAGCATGGATTCGAGTATCGAGCCGTAAGACACCTCACAAGAGTTCGAATTCCCGAGGCAACAGAAAAGACCGAAAACCAAAATCCGGCCAAGGAGAGTGGAAACCACGATACAATGGTCCGAAGCCCGAAGAAGTTCAACAACGGGCTGCAACAGGCGCTACACTTTCTCTTTCCGACCTCGATGTTTTGTTGAACAGCGGTGGATTAGCATCTGTTACCAAGTCTAAACCCAGTCCAAAATCAACACGTCGCGCAGAACGCAAAAAGAAGCAAAATTCCGGCCGTCACCTTTCTGCACAACGTGGTGACCGCTCCCAATCGAAAAAGGGCCGTAAGGAATGAGGTGATTGTATGAGTAACATCCAATGGATGTATGGACATGAACCGAAGTCCCTCCCAGATGAATGGAAGGAGAAAATTCGAACAATGTTCTTCAATGAAACAGGAGAAGAATACACTTACGACTCCATAGACCAGTTACTGATTCCAGAGTGGAGTGGAAATATGCTACTCATAGACCAAGACAATTATCCCGCTGCAGATTCCCTTCATGGGCTGCTTTGGGCACTTCCACATGGTCTTGACGGTGTTCGAATCGCAGCATTTGTTCTCGATGCGGAACATCAGTCATGTGGCTGGGGGGGAAAAGCATGGGACCACTTAGTCGAAATTTCTCGTTCCAAAGAGAAAATCTCTATTCAACTTGAAGTGAAAGCAGAAAATACTCGCGCCCAAGGATTCTATAGAATGAGGGGTCTTGAGATAGTTCGTCATCTTGAGAACTACTATAAATCTGGTCATGGATATGAAATGAAAGGTTCAATCAAGGAATAGAATCAACAACAATTTTACTTGATGGAAAGGTCAAAGGTTATGCTCCCCCATCTCTAGGAGAGTATGTGGAACAACGCTTGCTTAGTGAAATCGTGGCACTACGCGGTGTGACTGGAGCTGCATTGCTCGACCAAGAGGGCTTTGTTCTGTTCACCGAGCCGCACCATGATGACTCTGTTCCAAACCTCGCTAAAGCTGTGGCATTACTCGATCCAAAGTTTTCGACCGGGAGAGTAACCCTCAATGGAGAAAACGGCACTGTCATCGTTCAAGAATTACGCGGCCAGAAGGTTTTGGTATTGCGATGTGAAGTTTCATCGAATCTTGGAAAAATTCGTCAAGTCCTTGATTCGGTCACTTCTCAATTGAATGCACTCCAGCCCTAAAGAGTAATTTGTAACACTTGAGAAGTGTCGTCTTTTCTCATTATCAATCTAAGCCGTTCAGTGAAGAGATTAAATGGGAAGGGTCGGTCGCAAGGCTCGTGAGAAGATGGGAATCTTCCACAGACCAGGTTAGATACGAATGGATGAATTAAAAACTCAACTCGAAGAGCGACGAAAGATGGTTGATGAAAAGGCCACAAAATACCGAACGCTACGAGATGAGTGTAATGATAACTCCAAGAAATTTACCATTACTCGAAACGAAATGAACGGTGAAGTCCGTGAATTGATTGTTCAAGTTCGTGAACAACGTGAAATTCGAGAACAGATGAACGAAATTGTTCGAGACAAAAAAGCTGTTCGACAAGAAGCTAATCAAATGGTCCGAGATTCGAAAGATGCTCTGAACCTTGCAAAAGGGCCTGATGCAGTCCCAGAAAAGCGAGAGGAAGGACGCCGTGGGCGTCGAGACCGTCCCGATACAATTCACTCACTCCGCCGTGAACTCATCCGACTTGAAAATGAGTTTGAGATGGGGCGACACACTGGTAAAAATGAAACGAAAGTTATGAAGAGGATGAAGGAAATCAGTGCAAAAATCAAGAAGATGAAAATCTCAGAGGATTCAAACACAGATCTCAAAGAGTCTCGAGAAGCCTTGCGTATTGCCATGGAAGCACAAGAAACTGCTCACAGCGCTGTTGAACAAGCAGCAGAAGCTGCTCAAGAAGCGCACGATTTGATGCTCCAATGGAACAAGGAAGTTGACAACCAACGCGAAAAGGCTGAGTCTGCTCACAGAAAACTTCGTGCTTCGAAGAAAGACGCTGATAAAAATCACCGTGCTTACATTGTTTCACTCCGATGCTTGCATTCAATTCAAGACATGCTTCGTGCAATGCGTGGAGCAAATGCTGGAGAAGGTCAACGACCATCCGCACGTGTTGAAGTCCAAGATTTGATGAGCAAGTTGATGTCTGGTGACACACTTTCTACAGAAGAATTGATGCAACTTCAGCGCTATGACTGATGCTTGTCACTCCGATGAGATGAAAGACCCCCCCTTCTACACACCCATTACTGAGGGAATCCAATGCTGGCAAAAGAGGAAATTGCGGCCATCGTCGAAGATTACGACAGAATGAAACTGCGTATCGGAATGACTGCATCTCATTCCGCCCTCGATATCTGTGATGGAGCCATAGAGGAAGGATTCCCTACCGTTGCATACTGCAAAGAAGGTCGACATAAGACGTATGCAAATTACTTCAAAGCTCATCGTTCACAATCAGGTCGAGTTGTACGTGGAATGGTCGACAAGGCTATTGTCATGCCTTCATTCAACGACGTCATGAAGCCAGAAATGCAGGATGAAATGCGTAAGCGAAATGTTGTATATATTCCGAACCGTTCTTTTACTTCTTACTCAGCGATTTCCGATGTTGAAGACACGTTCAAGGTTCCTCTGTTTGGTTCTCGAAACATGCTCCGTATGGAAGAGCGAACAGAAGAGCAAGATTACTATTGGATTCTCGACAAGGCAGGATTGCCATACCCTGAGGCCATCGCAGACCCTCAAGATATTGATTGCTTGGTGATTGTCAAACTCCATCACGCACAAAAGAAACTCGAACGTGGATTCTTCACTTGTGCCTCGTATGCCGAATACCAAGAAAAATCCCAGACCCTCCTTGCTGAAGGCGTTATTGATGAAGAATCACTTGCTGGCGCCCGCATTGAACGCTATGTCATTGGACCTGTTTTCAATTTGAACTTCTTCTACAGCCCACTTGCTGAAGAAGGAGAAAAACTGGAACTGCTCGGTGTCGACTGGAGATTTGAATCATCACTCGATGGTCATGTTCGACTGCCGGCACCTCAACAAATGACGATGCCAGCACACCAGCAAATCCCTGAAATGACCGTCGTTGGTCACAATACGGCAACAATTCGTGAATCATTGTTAGAGAAGGCGTTTGAACTGGGAGAGCGTTTTATCACTGCAAGTAAGGAACATTACGACCCTGGAATCATTGGACCGTTCTGCTTACAAACCTGTATTGACAAGGATATGAACTACTACATCTATGACGTAGCACCTCGTTTAGGCGGTGGCACAAACGTTCACGTGAGCGTTGGTCACCCATATGGTAATGCAACCTGGAGAAAGCCAATGTCGAGTGGACGCCGTATTGCAATGGAGTTGCGTATGGCTGCAGAGCAAGATCGTTTACTCGAAGTCCTAACCTGATACATTTTGTTCACAGCGGTAGCGAAGAATAGCACCCACTGC
>CASIAW010000011.1 GCA_949372875.1 Candidatus Poseidoniaceae archaeon | reverse complement strand
GTCCGCTGTCATTCCAGATGTCTTTACAATCACAATACTCTTCCTTCCAAGCATCCAAATCAACCCCTGGGGCACTAACTGTTTGGTTATTGATGAGTGGAGCAACCATGTAAAATTCTCCCGAGTTTGCAGGATATTCGTAAATTTCTCCTTCAGTGACCAACACCGCCGAAGACCACACGCCGACGTTTTGCATTCCAATCAATTGTTCACAAGGACCTGAGTCATTGTCTAAACACTGAACCCAAAGGTCATTGCCTACAACTGGTTCTGCTTGTGGTTCACCTGCAACGATTCCGGCATCCTGTGCAATCCAAGCACTGCCGTTGTGAAGGACGATTTGCCATTCATCATAATTCGCGGTAGCATCCCAAGAAATACCACTAAATTCGGCGATTTCGGCACATGTGCATGGGCCTTCCCAATGGCCTTCTTCTACAGAACCACCGGATGAATTAATTTGAGTT
This sequence comes from Candidatus Poseidoniaceae archaeon, assembly GCA_949372875.1. GTDB lineage: Archaea > Thermoplasmatota > Poseidoniia > Poseidoniales > Poseidoniaceae > MGIIa-L1. The sequence goes on along the minus strand of CASIAW010000011.1, from coordinate 96,159 downwards.
TGATAAAATTCGCCTGAGTTTGCAGGCCACTCGACAATTGAATACATTGTATAATTGCCATTACTCTCCCAAACAGGACCGCCGAGGCCGTCTGCTGGGTTATGCCATTTTGTGAAAAAACAAGTTGACTCTTCTGTAGTATTTCCATTCATCCCTGAACTTTGTCGTCCTGCAAAGACCACTTCTTGTTCATTATTCTCTTCAAAATCATTGTCCTTTTCTTCAAATGTATCAATTCCTGAAAGAGAGACTTGTAAAGCAAGTAAAGCCACAATCATCCAACATACCGTATTCCGCATGGCTCATACTCGCTATGCGGGTATATATCTTTATTCACTGCACTCACACACTTGATGCGGAATCCTCGATACAGCTCATAAACGGAGGGTTTGAATTCGCTGAATCATCAAGCAATTTGTAAAGTGTCGTAACCTGACGGTCGAAGCATTCGACCGTGTTGACAGAGTTTTTCAATGACGTCTTCCGCAGTTGAACGGTCAATTTCATAGCGTTCTGCTTCGTTGAAGACATCGAGAAGTTGGGCTACACCGCCGTTGTTTGCAGCCAAAGATGCGACAATTTCCATAATAGCCTTCTCACGATTGCGAACGCTTCCTTTCTTCCCTGTTACGAGTGTCGTCTCATCGAAATTGCCGCCCATGAGGTCTTCTCGCCAAAGTCGAGTCATTCGAACAGCCCGTTCAGCGTCGTCAAGGGTAGCCACTTGTGACAAACGAATACGAGCGCTGGCTTCTGCCAATCGGGCAAGAGCCTCAAGCGAACGAGCTGTGATAGCTACGCTATCGTTTGAATCGCCCGTTTGTTTACGGGTTTCGACATAAAATTTGACGATTGTATCACGTGCAGCCTGCTCCAAATGTGGGTGGACTGTACGTTTCGAGTATGCGATATATTTGCGAATGAGGTCACGTGAGAGAAATTCGCCTTCATCTGATTTTTCAACGCCCGAGAGTGAGGTCGATTTTGTTGGATCTGGTGCGCTGCCTTCGCTAACAAGTAACTCGCTTACGCCTTGCAAACGGTTACTGATAATGTGTTGAGCGATTTTCGCATCTTTTTCCACTTCTGGGTCATCGGTCAAGAGCCAAATGATATCAAAACGGGAAACGAGCGGTGGTGCAAGATTGATTTGGGCAGTAAAAGGAACTTCTGAAACTGGCTCGAAGCGACCGTTCTTTGGATTCGCTGCGGCCAAAACAGCACATCGCGTTCTCAAACTCGCATTAATTCCTGCTTTAGAAATCGAGATTTTCTGTTGCTCCATCGCTTCGTGCATACTGGAACGATCGCCTTCATTCATTTTGTCGAATTCGTCAATAGCGGCTAATCCAAGGTCAGCCAAAACCAAAGCTCCTGCTTCAAGCGTCCATCGCCCGTCAGCTGCTGCATCTTGAACCGCTGCTGCAGTCAAACCTGCCGCAGATGCTGATTGCCCCGATGTAAAACGACCACGAGGGGAGATGGTTGACATGTAGCTCAGGAGTTGAGATTTTGCAACCCCAGGGTCTCCCATCAGCAAAATGTGAATGTCACCACGATTACGCGTTCCATCTGAATTAAGTCGCGCTACACCTCCGAATAATTGTAACATCAGTGATTGTTTGACTGGGTTCATTCCGAAAATGGAGGGGGCTATACTCTTGGTAAACAGTTCGTAAATATCTGGGCGTCTTGCCAATTCTTTAATTTCTAATTCTTCATCTTCAGTGATTACAATTTCTTCCAGAGGGATGTTTTGTCTTTCAAGTGAATGTATGCGCAGGAAAATATCGAAAACTGGAGTGTCTTTTCCGCCCTTTCTCTGAGAGCGTATGAACAAAACACCGTTACCTTTCACTCGGTCGCCCGGATTGAGTTTACCTGCTAAGTCATGTTCAGCAATACAGATAATGCGTTCTGGCTGAATTCCACCCTTCATCTGTTCAGGTAATTCTTGTAATTCGATGAATTGTGAATTAATGAGAATCGAATCTTTCTGATTGAGTTCAAATCGTGTTTGGCGTTTGGCTCGGCCGCATCCTCCATCCAGTTGTTGGCATTCAATTGGTTCGATCAATTCTTGCTCATTTGGTTGGTTGACAACCATCGAGTGACCGCAAGCCACGCACTCAAAGGTAGCCGCATAAATTCGTGGACGTACGCCCGAAATTTTGGTTGTAACCGCATCGATAGCCAACATCATTCCTATGTCATCAGCACGTAATTGAGAGACGGTTCGGACTTGGTCCACAGGGAGGTGAGCAATCCGCACAAAAGGATACATCGTCGTGTGTCCAGCGTCCATAAGGAATTGGCGCAATGCTTGATTTGAGGCATGGAAATGCAGTTCAGGATGCTGAACAATGTCATGTGCGAACTCGTGATCAAAGCCTTCAATGACTCGATATGAAACTTCAAGCGATTGCTCATCAGGCCACATTTGAGCAAGGTTGTGAACCGACTCTGCAAAGTGGTCTTGGATTAAAGAAGTCCATCGAGCAGGGAGGTCGAATTCTTGAAGCATTTTGAGCACCTGTGAAACGCGGGAAAGGTTCCCGACTTCCAAACAATATTGGCTACGGTATTTAGCCATAACCTCGCGAAAATCCTACCCCCCTATTTCCATTGGAGAAACGCGGGGCTGTCAGTCATCGGTTTCAACGAAAATTGATGTCCACTGCCAATGTGCCATGACCGCAGATAAGATGAGGAGGAAGGCCTTCGCTTGAAGTATGCCGAAGCATGCATTTTCGCCGGTTCGCGGACAAATAGAACGATGGGTGATTGATTCCTCCCTCCTCGATAATCGATTAGGCGACCCTACTGAACGAGAGATACTCACTCACATCTCGCCTGAAGGCGTTGAGATTATGCTACAAGGAGGAGCTTTACCTGTCTTGATTTACTTAGCTCCGTTTACTTCTTCAGGTCATGCCCGAGCAGGGTGGAAAGCATTCGCTGAAACACTGCCTCAGCGTCATGAGCGTTTGGTAGCGACTGGAGAAATGTCCCCTGTTATACTGGTCATGCCAGATACATTCACCTCTCTTGGAGGAAACCAATTCGTTGATTCACCCGTTCTAGGTAAGTGGTCAACTTGGATGGCTGAGGCATTGAAACCTGCCATTCAATCTCGATATTCAACCAACGGAAACTTCGGGTTAGTTGGAAAATCTTCAGGTGGGTACGGAGCAGTGATGAATGCCATGTTACAGCCTCATGTTTGGGATGGGGTGGCTTGCCACTCCGGCGATGTTGGCTTTGAGACGATGTTCATGCCTACTTTTGCGGAAACAATAACGCATGTTTCTCGATATGGCGGTGTCGCTTCGTATGTCGAACATATTCGGAATTGTAAATCTCTTTCAGGTCCTGATTTCCATTCATTGATGATTTGTGCAATGGCCGCTTCTTATGACCCAAGACCTCCATCTGATGGGAATCCGCTTGGAATTGTTTTACCTCTCAATGAAAAAACTGCTGTTCTTGAAAATGATGCATGGTCTCGCTGGATGGCTTTTGACCCCTTGACAATGGTTGAAACAGGTCATGAGGGGCTTTCTAAATTGAAATACTTCTTCATTGATTGTGGTAGTCGAGATCAATATCACATCCAGTATGGAAGTCGTCAATTCATCGAACGTCTTGAAGCATTGAATGTCAACCATACATGGGAAGAGTTTGACGGTACGCATTCCGGAATTGACTTCAGATTGGATACAAGTTTTGCTCAATTATCAAAGTCATTGTCATAATTTTTACAAAGAGAGGAGGCGGTTAGTTCTTGAAACGCCTTCTTTTGAAGGTGGTATGGCCGAGCCAATGGACTATGCGAGTGCAGGCGTCGATATTGACCTGGAAGGCTCTGCTGTCGCTTCCCTTATCGCCTCACTGAGCGCTTCAAGCAGACCTGCAGGGACGCCCGGTGCACCTGTCGACTTACCCGGTGGATTTGGTGGACTTATCGAGTTCGGTGATTCTTTACTCGCTCTTGCCACCGACGGGGTTGGAAGTAAGTTACAAATCGCATCTTTACTCAAACAATGGGGCGGAGTCGGGATTGACTGCATGGCCATGAACGTCAATGATTTATTGTGCGTAGGTGCTGAACCAATTGCGTTTGTCGATTACGTTGCTGTGCCGAAACCAGACCCTGAAACTCATGCAGCCCTTGGAGCATCATTAGCCGAGGCTTGCAGACTTGCAAGAGTTACCTTAGCAGGTGGGGAAACGGCATCCTTGCCAGGCATCGTAACGGAACTCGACCTTTCAGGAACCGCTCTTGGATATGTCAAGAAAGGAAATGCAATCACTGGAGAGCACTTGGAAGATGGTGATGTTCTCATTGGTCTGCCTTCATCTGGAGTGCATTCAAATGGCTACTCTCTGGTTCGTCGTGTCATGGAGCATACTGGCCACGAGTACACTGATGACGCACCGTTCAATGTTGCCAGTGTCGGGCGTAGTGTCATGCATTTCAGAGGCAATGATGACTCGATATTCACGCTTGGAGAAGTCTTCCTCAACCCAACTCGGATTTATTGCGATCCAATCGTTGACTTGCTCCGGCATGCAGAATCCTCAGAATCTGAATTCGCACTGTCTGACATTCGCGCCATATGCCACGTCACTGGCGGAGGACTCTCGAATCTTCTTCGGCTTCATGACTCCTTAGGCTGGCATATTGATTCACCACTCACGCCTCACCCTGAGTTCGACTGGTTGCAAGAAGTAGGCGGAATTGAAACTCGGGAGATGTATCGCACCTTCAACATGGGAACCGGAATGATTCTCGCTGTTTCAAAGAAGCATGCTGATACAATCTGTGCTTGGATTAACGAACGAATGATTGGTACTCAAATCATTGGTTACGTCCATAATCAAGGCCATAAGGTCAGCCACGCTCTTGAAGGCGTCGAGTTCTCACACTACTAAAGTGTGAACTCATCAGTCAAACTGCAACATCTGAAACTCAGATGCTACCGTTCAGCATCAAAATCAATGGAGACGATTATTCGTCTTTTGACTTTACAGCTGCCATTCCCAATCCGAAAATCGCACCAAGCCAAGAGCAGTGGAGCAAGGAAGTCAGTTGGGACGTCGAAGTTTGTCCAGTAAGTCAATGCCTTTTGGTTGGTCGTGACACTGGATGCAAGTGTTTCTGCATCATCATCGCCAATAACTGAACTGGATTCAATCGAGAACACTGCTTGCAAGTTGCTTGCATTTGGAGCAGTGTGTTGGTCAGTAATAGGTCGCATGTCAAGCCAGAAGGTTGATTCTGAAGAACCTGCAATAATTGCGCCACTGAGTTGTTCTGCTTGCAGAGTCACTTCGCTTCCAAAGTAAACAGGAAGAGCACCAGGAATTGCATCAAGCAATGTATCGGTGTCCAAGAGTTTTGCTTGGATTGGGCGAGTCAATGGGTCAAGAGATGCTGAACAATCATCAACTGCAATGTCCTTCAAAGTTGAAGTTCCATCGCATGTGATTGCAGCAGTAGCGTATCCAGAGAGATCGACGAGGTCACCTGAGCCGGTCAAGAAACCACCAGTGGTTTCAATTCGAGATTCTGCAGTGATAAGACCGAATGTGTTGGCAGTCTTTGCTGGGTCCTTCCAAGAGAAGAATGAACTTCCATCTACTGCAAGCATCTCACCTTTATCGCAATCGGAGTTTTCTCCAGTGCAAATCATGTAATCAGTTCCAGTATCACTGACAATTCCGCCAGATCCGTAGTAGGTTGAATTGGATTCAAGACTGGTCCATCCAACGGTCATATCCATTGGGTTTCCAGTTGCGAGGAAAGCAACCACAGGGTCGTGCCATCCGAGCAACCAGTTGTTGAACTCTTGAGTAAGATAAGGTGTGGTTCCAAAGGAACTCATCAAGAAGCCTGGGACGAAATCAGCGAAGATTGGTGAGGCTACAAAGTAACTCAATGCGTCTGCAGCATTTGCGTCAATCCCATACATTGCTCCAATCGTTACGTTATTCCATGGCATTGGCTCAGCAGCCTCCATGGTCATCAGGTTCACTGGAGGGGTCATGCCGCTCAATTCTCCATACATGAAGAGGGTCGCACCTGCTTGAGTCGTAATTCCAAGAGGGCCATACAGGATGTTCGCTGCTTGGGATTGGTTGATTGAAACTGGTACTGCATCAGCGTGACCTGGAATCATTCCACCGCCCCATGCGCCACCCATGTTGAGGGAGTTGGTGAGGTAAGGGTCGCCGACTGGACTCATGCCACCAAAGGTTTGGTTGACAAATTGCTCAGCGTTCATTGTGCCTACGCCGCCAAGAAGACCGAGTTGAGCAGAGGAAGCAGAGGTTGCCCATCCGCCAGCCCAAGTAGCAACTGCAGTGTATTGGTCAACAGTGAGGTTGAATGCAGCCATAGCGTCAGGAACTTCCATTGTAAGGAAAGCTGCAAGACCGAAGCCAGTTCCGTCAGCGTTGGTAGCAATCAAACCAGTTGGAGTGTCTGTGAGGTGTCCTGCAACCATGAGAGCAATGCCGTTTGCACCATCAAAGTCAACGCCCAAGAGGTTGTGAAGTCGGCTTGTGATGTCGTCGTTGTTGCTTGCGTTAAAGTCGGAACCGCCGCCGTAGCCGGCGAAACTTGTTCCAATTGCCGCATACAGAGCCCAGTCTCGAACAAAGGTTTGAGCCATATCAGGCACTGCAATATCTGCGGTTGAGCCATTCATATCGTGGTCAACCATCATCATAGCAACATAACCGTATGTTGTTGCTCGAGCCATAACTGTGGAGTTCGCTGGGTCTGCTGTTACATCAGAAAGCATGGTTTCTGGAGCGCCGAGGCCCATAAAGGCAACAACACCAAGTGGGTTTTCAAGAGAGATGTTGAATGCAGGGTCGGCAGGATGCATTGTGCTGGACATTGCCATGTCAAGGGTGCCATCAGGGAAGTCTGCAGTTGGCAAGGTGTCGCCACTAGCTGCATTCAGTCCAATGATACCTTGGCCAGTTGGAGAGCCTGCCCAAGCTGCGTAAGCGCCCATTGCCCAGTTCATTCCCATTGCACCATCGCAAGGGATAGAAATTCCACCAGCTGCACAAAGGTCAGAGACAGTTGCAGTTCCTGCTTGTGTAGTGTTCATGTCTTGGTTGATCATTTGTGCAGCGAATCCAACCTTGGTCAAGTCCATGATTCCATTAATTGCCATTCCGGTTGCACCGATGACTTGTGGGGTGAAACCGATGTTCAATTGTGTGATTTGAACGTCGCAACGTGTTTTGGTATCAACTGAGCACGCATAGGATGTGTTCTCGTGATAGGTGATTGTTCCTGCATCCGAATCATGAGAGATGAAGGTTCGGTCAGAAGTGATGGTGTAGGTTACTGGACCAATCTTTTGGTGAATAGGTGCAGCACCAGCTGCAACTTCGGTTGGATTTGTCAAATTCCACCCATAGAAGTCTCGGTCGGTTGTTGAGGTAGACCAATCCGGATTGATATCTGTACAATCGGAGTTATCACAAATATCATCCAAAGGTTTGGTCTCTGTCGCTTCAAGAACTGCGTCTTCTACGCCACCGGTAGAAAGGACAGAAAGCCCTCCACTTAGCAGTAAGCATACAAGTCCTGTAGCAAGCATCGTTTTCATTGTCATCATTGACATAAATGTCCAACGCCAACTTATAGCACATAACAGTTGGTGCGTAAACTAAGTGTTTCTGTGGATATCGCAAAGGATGGCTTTTCGCCGAAAAACAAGCGGTGCGGTCTTCAAGGGGAAGTTCTACGCCATGTCATGGGCGATGAGGGTGCAGAGGGCAATCACCCAGAAGGATGGCCTGGACAACTCTGGCTTGAAGGTCGCACACTCGTACATCTTTTGGATGAACAAACCCGACCTACCCACATGCCACGTGGTCCAGCCAAGAGGACCGGTCCAGGTTTTCTCAACCCTGCAATGGCACCTGCACGAACACGCAGTGTACTGTTGCTCAACGATGCACTGGAACACAACTGGCTGGTTCGAACAGACCAATCAATCCGAGTCTTAGACGCATTGTGCGCAACAGGTGTTCGTATTCGAAGATGGCGAAACGAAGTTTCAGCACCACTCCAGCAACGGTTGAGAATTACTGCAAATGACTTGGACCAATTCGCCTTGGATTGGGCTAGAGCCTCGCATTCTATGCACCCGCCCGCTCAATCCATCGAACATGAACCCGAAGATGACCGGTATGGAAGTGTGTCTGAACAGGCCTTTAACAACGGGTTAGACTTTCGAAACAAAGACGCTCGAATAGCCATGATTGAATCGGGCTATCAGTGGATTGACCTTGATCCGTTTGGCTCTCCGGTTCAATTCCTTGATGCTGCTCTTCAAGGGCTATCAAGAACTGGCGTATTGGAAATCACCGCAACAGATACAGCCGCTCTTACGGGCTCCTCTGCTTCCAGCCAAGCCCGAAGATACGGTGCAAAAGGAATTGTTGACGTCTATGCTCATGATGATGCTGTTCGTTTGCTCTTGGCAACGGTTGCCACGACTGCTGCACGCCTCGATAAATCAGTAACTCCGTTGATGGCTTTATTTGATGGACACCATGTTCGTATTTCTTGTTTAATCAAGACAAGTCGCGAAAAGGCGAGTGGAATTGGCAACATGATTGGGTGGAGGGTTCGAGAAGGAGATGTGCCCTACCGGTTTGTTCAACACCCTACTCCTGAGCAAGTCGAGCGAGCGAGTGGTCCAATGTGGGTAGGGCCTCTTTGGGATAAGGAAATAGCGGGGCGTATGACAGAAGAAAAAGTACTTGAGATGTGCCAACCTTCTGCCGAAGAACTCGAAGAGATGAAACTTCAAGGCTTGGAATGGAGCGAAGATGACGTTGAATACTCTGCTCGAGAATTGAGGCGAAGTGTGCGATATATTTCTGACGCTGCTGATTTGATGAGTCGTGAACACCTGTTACTCAACCTTGATTCATTGCCGCGATGGGCCGGCATTGGAGGGGCACCGAAGATTGAGAAATTAATTGCCAGTATTCTTCAAGAGGGTTTCAGTGCTGCACGGCTCCCTGACTTGGAACCGTTACTTGTTACAGACGCGCCTTTTGAAACTGTATTGAAGCACGTCCGCAAAACGTCTCCTTCAACCAAATGACGGGTCAAGATCGAGGTCTGCATCAATAACATCTGATTCCGGGCCTGGCAAGAGGGTTCGAGAATTTTCAAGAACTTCTCGAACGCTATCTTCGATGTTTTGCGCGTTCTCAAGCAATTCACTAAGTGGGATTTCAATACCGGTTAATTCAGCTACTGCTTCGACTGCTAAGGCTGCAGCTCGAGCATCGGGATACATGGGGCTTGCTTCTGCTAGAAGGGCCGTCACATCAATTCCAAGGCGGTCTCCTTCGCCAAGCAGGAAACCTGTGATTCCAGCAACAATGCCTTGCTGAATGGGCTCAATTCCCGCTCGGCGGAGGCGGTCACGTGCAATTTTGGAAGAGCCTACGCCAAACAAATCTCCTGTTGCTACATCTTTACTGGATTGAACCAAACCATCAATGATAATCAAGCGGTCAAAACCGCCACGGGTGAACCATTCCAAAACCGTTGAAGCAAACATGATATCTTGCTCATCCTTGAATTGAATTTCCGAGGTGAATACCCCAATTCCATCACCCTGATAGACGCGGACTGGATGTTTTGGAACTTCGTTGTGAATCAAAGCCACTGCGGGAAACTCGGCATTCAAAACGGTCCCCAGTTGCTTGAGTTTGAGTGTTTGGATAATGTGAGATGCAGCGATGACTCCTACCATTCCTGCAGTCGTAAAACCAGCAACAGCCACACCACCTGTAGTCAGTGGGTCAGCACCATCTTGAAGAACGAGTGCATATCCTTTGAATTCATGTTCCATGTGATGCCCCCTTGAGTTGGCGTGAAGACGTTCAATGAAAAGTCATACGGTGAGACTAATCTTCCCATACCGCCCAATCTTCCCAGCCGTCTTCACGATACCACCAAACGCCTTCTTCGTCTTCCCACCATTCAGTTCCTTCTTCATCAACGGTAATTCCATCGGCTTCCGAAGATTCTTCGGGTTCTTCTTCAGATTCCGGACTCCAATCATCCTGTGGGTCAGAGTAGTCTTCAATCTCCCCTCGGCCGTCAACTTCATCGAAAAGTGACGGGCGGCGTTCGCTCGGGGTATCATCGATAATCTCATCTGCACCTTCAACTTTAATTTCACCAAGGCTGCGGCTTGGTTTCGTAACTGGAGTTGCTGGTTCATCTTCATCTTCAGCCTCGATGTACCAATCGTCTTCTTCTGGGCGTGAACGCAGCAGAACAAAGGCGGCTCCAGCACCACCAAGAACAAGCAGTGCGATGATTCCACCAATTAGAGCCCCTGAGCCTCCTTTCGTATCCGTAGGTTCGGTATCAATTGCCTCATCTACTTCTAACTGGGTAGCAAGTGTCCACTGGAGTTCTCCCTCGGTTGTGGCGGAAGGCGAAGACATGGCTGAGCAGCGGTCTGTGCCGTCATCCATGCAAGTGAGTGTGAACACATAACCGACTCCTTGTAGACCTGGGAACAATCCATCGGATGGGCCGTTTCGTATTGGAGTGAAAGTGACTTCAAGAGTTTCATTGACGCTCATTGTAAGGATTGGTCCCGGCCCGGTCAAAGAAGGGTGCTCAAAAGAAAGTGGCGGAGGTGTAGCCGGAATGACTGCCCAGCTAAAACCGAGTTGAACTTCAAATGGGTTCGGATTGGTGATGGTGCATGTCAACGGTGCGTCGGAAGAGTTTTGCTCCCATGCATACGTTATTACTTGGCAAGAAAGGGAACCAGCAAGCGTCACATCTGGGAATGTTGGTTGATTGGTTTCGTTGCCGGTTTGGTTATCTGCCTCATTCCCCGTATCGTTTACGCCATGAGCAGCAAACGAAAACGAGAAACTTTCCGGAGTTACTGAAAACCAGCCTTGGCCTTCAGATAAAGAAAAACTGAGCGTATCATGTCCTGTGGAATATCCTGAAAGTGAAACTTTTCCACCTTTAACCTCTACAGAACCTGAATCGGTGACATTGCCATCTTCATTATTGAGACTCCAATCGTAAAGCACGTTTGCGAGCACTGGGGATTGTGAAGGTAATTCTGGAGTAATTAATGCCTCGACAGAATAGTGGCCTGTCTCATTCAAAACTACAGGCTCAGTTGAGTGGGAGAGGGAGGCTCTAAGTACGGCCACTCCAGAATACGAGAATTCAGATTCGTCAGCAGGCTGGATGGTTGCTGAGTCATCCGTCCCTTCGTATTCAATAGAGATGAAAGCATCTCCAAGGAACTCTGAAAACGATGCTGAAAGTTCTGTTAAGTCATCGACAGACACAGCATGCCAAACACCGTTTTCGTCTGTTGTCCCTTGCATTGAATGTACGAAATCTCCAGCTCCAATTCGCAGAGACATGTTTTGCAATGGCAGAGCCTCTCCTTCGCTGGTCAGAGTCGCTGTGATGTTCAATGAATCAAGTGCGCTCATCTCAAAAGAGGAAGCAGTCGTCGAGCCTGATGAAGTAACGCTGAGAGTTATATTCGAAGCCCGTAATGAGTTATTCAGCGTATTGACTGGGCCAACAGAAGAAAACTGTTCCGAGGTATTGCCGTATTCGTCATAAGCCACGACTGCAACCCAATAATCGACATGATCGACAAGCGGGCTGCCGTCGCTTGTGGTCGTGATATTCAAGGAATAAGAAGCTGAACCAGAGGGCGTATTGGTGGTCACTAATTCTGTTAGGTTTTCCAATGATAAGATTTCAGTTGACTCAACAAAGACCCTGTAATCGGAAGGTGTATTCAAAAGTGCATCCCATGCCAAATCCAGCGATCCACCATTATCTCCGGGTGTATCAACAACCGTTAGTCCTTGAATCGCGGTAGGTGGAGCGGGGAAAGGAATTGTGACAGAAAGGCGAGATGATAGATTGCTTGTCACGCCGTATGCGTGCAATGAGCGAACTGCATAATCATAAGATTGGCCTGCGAAAAAATCTGAATCAACAGACGAATTCAACGTTGTTGAAGCGATGGGATTATTGAGATCAAATGGAGCACCTTGAGAAACCTTAAACAATTCAAATTCAATCAAATCGCTTCCAAAGTCGGCAACATCTTGCCATGCGATTGTTATTCGTAGCGGTGAGAGTTCTTCGATGACAAGTTCCGGGGTTGGAGGTAATGCCAAGTTCGGGGCTCCGGGGATATAGTCTGCATGTAAACTTGAGATAGAAAGGGTACCTGACTTTGTTGAAAGGAACGGCAAATCAATGGTTATATCGCCCGTTCCTCCAGTTTGCTGTTGGTTGATAATATTGGTAAGGTTACCCACTGCAGCAGGGTTGTTTTCTACGATAAAGTCAACGTCATAGCCAATATCCATGTTGCTGAGATTGAAAGTGCCCGTTCCAGAATTCTCAAATTCAAAGAATAACAGACTCATTTTGATGTCATAATCATGGGTTGTGAATACTTGACCGCTGGTTAATGGGGAGAGGATGATTGTCAAAAGCCCAAGTGGGTCTTCAAACTCAAGCACCGAAGTGCCGCTTTGACCGTCGCCTGCATAACCAGCCGCCGTCAGGTCATTTTGCCCATTTGCATCAATGTCCATGGCGATGGAATTCCAAGAACCAATAAACAAACCAAAGGCGGTTCCTTCACCAGCCGAGACGATATGTTCCAGTAGACCATCACCATCCATGTCGATAAATCTTGAATCGGTTGGACACGACCATGGTTCGAGAACGGTTTGAGTTGCGTTGAGTGAAGTAGTTGAAATATCAAAAACGCTGATGTTTCCTTCAAGTGTTTGCTGGTTGCTATCACTAGAGGTCAATTGTGGTACGAGAAGCGAAACTGCTCCATCCCCATCATGGTCGGCAATGGTAGAATTGATGAATGTTAATGATGATAGAACGCTTGTCGTTGACCAAGTTGTTCCATTATTTTCAGCAAGAATATAACCTTGGAGTGTTGGAGAGAAAAGATCAATATCGCCGTCTTGGTCAAAATCACCGCCAATCATTTCTGAGTCAATGCCATCAAAAGAATAGAACCCTAGCCCCATTGCTCCATTCAACCATTGAACGTGACTTATATGCCCCAAACTATCTGTGACAAGAGCGGTAAAGTCTCCCTGTGTTCCGTTGAAATAATCTGCATACATCGATGTGAGTTGAGCTGGTACAACCGTTCCATTTCCCGTCACCGTTATGGTGGAATTTTCTTTGAAATTACTATTTTTAGAATCATAAGTTCGCAATGAGACAACTCCTCCTTCATGGATTGAAAGTATGTCACCATACCCATCTCCATCCAAATCACCTACTTGGGCAGAAATCAAATCTGCTGAAAGAGAAACCGGGGTTGCATTACCGAGAATTCCGGTCGATGAGTTTGTTTGATGAAGGCAGACTTGGTCATCACTCGGCGCTACTGAGAGGACATCGTCGTAATCATCTCCATCAATATCGCTAACGATGAGTTCGCCGGCGCCACATGTAGCGACCCATGTAGAAAGAGATGTACCTGTTGATGTATTCCAATCGAGTGAAGTGATTGCGGGGCCAACGCTTGAACCTGGGGCCAATACATTGGCTCTCACGACGACCTCCTCGAGAGTGTCGTTATCTAAATCTCCAGCCTCGTATGTCGATATGTTATCGATTTGGGTCAGTCCAGCAGGTAGTTGTGATGTGAACGAAACATCCAATGTCGCACTCTCAACTGCGGAGTTATAAGGGAGGTAGAAGGGCATAGATTGTGCAGTTCCATTTGATAAAAAAGAATGGTATGAAGCATTGTTCATGAAAAGGTTCTGATGACCAAGATCTCCGAAACCGGTGCCATCAAATGCCCATTCAGGGATACCATCTTGGCCAATATCAAGTGAAACTTGACCCGGAGTCGGAGCTTCATCATTTGCGTTGATGATGAATTGACCTGATTCAAAAGTCACATTACGGGGAACTTCAATTGAATAATTCGTATCGATATTATTCGCAGTGAGTGAGATGTCAATTGAGGCTTGACCGTTAGAAAATACATTGATAGTTCCTGCTTGGCCGCTCGCACTTGCATGGAAAAGGGCGCTTGATTGAGAAAAAACAAGTACTGCTAATACAAGAAGCGTTGAAACTCGATTTTGATTCATTCGGTTCATCCCCACAGGCACAAGGAGCAAGCCCCTTACAATACATGTGACGAGGTCGGGTTTTCAAGCCTTTGTTCGATTCCAACCCGTTACAGCCATACAAAGTCGCTAAAGGATTAAGACCAGTGGGCCAAAGGGAAGGATAAGTTGGGGTGATTCATTGGACAGAATGGTCAAGATTTCTGTAACTGCAGGAGATGCCGACATCGATTATGATGGCTCGGCTGCCGAAATCGAAGAGATGTTGGCGCTGCTGCGTCAAGACGATTCGTGGAGCATCATGATAGAACGGCTGAAAGTAGCAAAGGCGGCTACCTTGCAAGCAACCAATGATACTGCAAAACAAGCGGGCCTCTCAAAACGTGGCTCAGCGTTTAATGTCTTGATTGAAAGTTGTTCATTGAAGCGTAAACCCGACCAAGTTTTAGGTGCCATTCACTACCTTCGAGAAATTGAAAAGGTCATCGACAGCCCCCCTCGAGCCATCAATCAACTGTTCCAAGATGCAGGGATGGAGTCCCCAGGAAACCTTTCGCTTTACCTTAACAGATTACGAGAGAGAAGTTTTTTGATAATACCGGATGGAAGTGAAGATAAAAATCGATTTGCAGTCTTGAGCGACGAAGGCAGAGCCCATCTCGACAAGCGTTCGACCAAATGAGGGTTCAAAATGGTCATGTCCGGGGGAGGTGAAGACGACCCACGAGAGTCAAGCGGAGAGAATTCAGTACCGTTGGATTGGTCCTTTCAGAATCATGCAGAAGCTATTCTTCGCAAAGGAAGGCACGCCGGTTCAAACTTCCGTAGAGCAATTCTTGACAACGCCGATTTTACCGAGGGCGACTTTGCAAACTGTGATTTTCGACGCGCATCGATGTTTCAAGTTGACTTAATGAAATCTGCATTTGACGGATCGGATTTTCGAAATGCAGACCTAAGGAAAGCTCGCTTGAACCTCTCCAATTTCCGAAATTGCCAGTTTGAAGGGGCTGACCTTCGAGGGATTCGCGGAAGATACGCTATTTGGCAAGGCAGCGATTGGTGGAACGCTACTCTTGATGATGATTTAAGAAAGGCACTTTCTAAAAAGTGGCCTCAGCCGAGTTGAGAATGACTTATTCTTCTGCGTCGTTTTTCAAAATTACCTTCTTTTCTGGATAGAGTGCCAGTCGTGCCCGAGCATTGATCATTGGGAGTGCTGCAATGCCCAAGCACATCACCATGCATACGCCGCAAAGATAAGTCGTAATTTCATACGTCATCAACAAAACACCCTCGAGGTGGGTGTCCGCTGCACCCTTCACCATGAGGCTACCCGCAATTCCAGTAATGAGGCCAATACTTGCCCCAGAGACCGCCAATTTAGCGCCAAGGCCATTGAGGAACATTAGCATAATTCCGCCAGTAATCAATAAGAGACTGGCTAAAACCAACCCATAACCACGCAAAGCGTAACCGCCAGATTCTCTCGCAGCATCATGAAAGGTTTGATACTGTTCTGTTGAGATATCATTGCTTCCATCACCTTGACTGTTTGGGACGTCCAAAATCAATTGAACCTCGTCATTGGAAAGATCTGTGGCACTGTGCAGCCCTATGTCCCCATATGCTTGGCCTAACAAAACCAATGCTCCGAGAATAAGCAGTATTCCGATTGTTCTCGGGCCTTTTGTATCAGGTCGAACTGCGAATAAGTCGAGAGGTATTTCTGATTCTGGCTGATTATCATCCATCCGCATCGAAAACCCAAGAGAGACTTCCTCGTCGCCTTTCCCCGGCATGGCATCTGCCTGTGAATCGTTCATGCTGACTCCTCCGATGCGTGATTGAGCAATCCTGCTCGAATATCTTCTGGAATTTCCATCGGCTGTATTGTGTCCATATCGACGCAAACCGTAACGTGAGATGACTCCCATACAACTTCTTGATTTTGATTGCGGAAAGTGTAGGCCCATGTGCATGACTTAGAACCAACTTTCGAAAGCCAAATTGTGGCATGTACGGTGTCTCCATATCGCAAAGGCGTAAGGAAATCTGTTTCAATGTGAACGATTGGGAATCCTATTTTCCGCTCGAGTAACATTGTTGGGTAAGATATACCGCAGATTGGCTCCCAACACTCTTCAAAAAACCGATGCGCTAAATCGTAAATACGCGGGAAGTATGCAATCTGGGCACTATCAATCATTGGAAAGTCAACGCGCCTCGTGAGTTGAACCGCCATGTTGCCACCAAGGGGCTTTGCATCATGAAGGCTTGTATTCACGCCGCTAATTACCCTCAAAAAGCAACCCGTTGCGCTTATATCCAATCGGTTAGTGGCCGAACTACAAGGCCCTATAGTGTAGCTTGGATATCACGCCGGCTTGCGGAGCCAGCAACCCGTGTTCGAATCGCGGTGGGGCCGCTCTTGTTCTGTTTGAGTGCGACTGCTGCCTCAAGCCTTCATCTTCCAATCATGCATTTCCCAGCCTTTTTCTTTAGCCAGTTCCTTGAAAGCACCTTTCGAATTAATGGCAATCGGGTTACCAGTAATACGCATAAACCAAGAGTCAGCCATCGTATTTCCATATCCATAACATTGCTCAAGATCATGTCCGTTTTCTTCAGCATCCTGTTGAACGATGGGGACTTTTCCTTTTCGCCTAGGCACTGACCATCCACGTTCTGAACCACTGAGTATTCCTGTTCGTATCTCGGGCCCACAACCATACACAGCATCCATATCCAGAACTTTCGCCATTGCTTCTGCCATCGGAGCAATCGTTGCGGTAACCAAAACAAGACGGTGACCCTGAGCGCGATGCCATTCCAATTTATCACGCGCTTGTTGAGTGATGTTCGAGGCTAGTTTTTCTTTTGCAATTTTCTGAGAGAGATTGTCCAACACCTGCCAAGATGCAAGTGAGAAATGACCTCGGTTTCGAGCGGCATCATAAGGAGCTCTTAGCCGTAGAATGTTGAAGAGAAAACCAACGCTCCATGCCGCTGCGCCATAGGGGATTCTCCAAGGCCGTTTCATGCCGAGAACTGCGGTAAGTGTCTTTTCGCTTGAAGCATCCAAAAGAGTGCCGTCAAGGTCGAAGTAAGCCGCGATACTACCCCGCATGGATTCTCCTCGCCTCTCAATATACATGAGTTGCTCCCTCTTTGCCGGAAAGAATTCAACGTTTTTTAGGGGCTTCTGAACAACCAGCCTCTCCATACACTCGCCGGCCAGCAGTATGGTCTTGCCACCAGATAAGAGATTGTGCAAGGTGGCGAGGTATAAAGAAGCCAACTTTCCGAGGCGTTAGTCCATGATTCCGCATTGAACGGTCGTTGGAAAGGTTCGCAACGATGGATTGTGCAGAGCAGCCGGGATTGGCTCCAACAAAGTTGAGAATTTCTCTTTTCAATCGTTCAAATCGTGCTTGCTTTTGAGAACCTTTTCCTTCTCTACGTGGTGGCATATATTGAGAATCACTGTTAACCCATATCAAAGAAACGATGGGGGTCCCATCATAAAAAAGAGGTAATTTTCACTCAAAGGTGACATCTTGAGTTGTTTTCCAGTTCGCCGTTGCCAATTTCTTAGCCTTTCCATCTGCGATAATTGGGTGAATGTCTTTCAAACGTCCGTGCATACCTTGGACATGAAATTTGACGCGGAGTTCAGCTGCTTGATCTCGAACAACTGTTTCCATTTGGACTTCATCAAGTTCAATGGATGCAAGTGCAGAGCCGTCAGAGAGGCTTGTAATTGTAAACGTCGAACCAGAGACGGAAAGAGTTGGTCTGAAATCCATATCATCTGGATGGTTCATCCAAACTGAAACGTCAACGGACAGTGAGTCTCGAATGTTGACGCGGTTAATTTCTACTGTATCGACCATGGCAATCAACTCATCCGAAGTGCTCCCGCTTCATACACCTTCCCATTGGTCAAAGTGGTCACTCATACGCAATTTCGGTCAATTTCGGTATCAAGAGAGTGACGGTTACAGTTAGCGTCCAATCGTTCCCAGGGTCGGGGTCTGGGGTGCCTTCAAACAGTGGGTCCGGGTCTGCTTGTTGAGCAGTTACAGACCAGATCCATGTGCCTTGACCGGAGCGGTTTCCAGAAGAATCAAGCAGACGCTGAAGGAGTTCTTCTTCAGAATCGGAATCGTAAATCCCGTCATCGCCTGCCGGATTCATGTTCTCTGCAGACATGGAAGCTGAAGACGATTCGTTCGAAGTAAAGTTACCTTCACCTGTTTGAGCGGATTCCTCATATCCTTCATCAACAATCAACACGGAGAGTGTAAAGTTATCTTGAGGCGCGAGGACATCTTGTTGGAGTTCTAAGACCCCCAAAAAGGCTGTAACTCTGCCATCCTCTCCTGGAGTAATATTCCCCTCCCATTCCTGACCTTGGTCGAGGTATTCATCCCAAGAGAATTCAATTTCCTTGGACTCCCACGTAACTTCATAACGTCGAGAGCTGATAATCAGAGTGAATAATTGCTTCACTGAAGCATCAGCAGAATCTGTAGCGGTGAGGCTGCCTTGGATTGTTCCTGAGCGGTTCGTAGGAAGTAATACAGTGGATTCTGTAGCATCAACATCGTTTCTCATATCACCATCGCCATCAGAATCTGATGCCCAATTCAAATCCCATTCAAAGCTTAATTCATCGCCTTCAGGGTCTGCACTGTTACTCGCATCCAAGCGAACGGAGTCTCCGGAACGAATTGAATCAGGATAGGTCAGATTGAGGATAGGGGCGCCATTTACGTTGATGATTGTTGTAGCAACATCTTGTCCACCTTGATCGTTGACGACCGTAAGTTCAGCGGTGAAAATACCGAAAACTTCGTATCGGTGTGAGGTGAAACCTGTCGTTGTTTCTGCACTTTGACCATCGCCAAAGTCCCAGATATATTGCGTAATCACGCCTTCAACTGGCTCGGACTCTCGAGCATCAAAGGTGACCGTTTCCCCTTCTTGAATCACAATGGGGTATGCAGTTAGATTTGCTCTTGGGTCGATGGTGAAATTCAAACCACCTGTGCATCCTGCAGCAAAACTTGAACAAATAAGAAGGCCGACCATGAGCAAGGAACGAATCGTTCGCCTACTCAAAATATGCCACATAGGATTCCCTAAAGCCCTACCCTATCTAATGGTTCGGGCGATATTTTGGCTTGGTCGCTTATTCAAACATGGAAGGATGTTGGCCAGAATAATTAGAACTTGATTTCCTTGGGAAGATCTCCTTCAATACGAGCAGAATCAAGATGGCCGCCGATTTCCTCAACCGAAAGATGTTCAATGACGTTCATTTCAGAATGGTCTTCTCTATCCTCATCTTCTGAGAGTAATTCCAATACTTCGACCTCACCAACATCGTATTCTGAGGCTGCTTTAGGGGCGATTTCGGATTTTGCTTTCTGCACGCTTGACTCCAATTCGTTCATTGCATCATCAATAACACTCTGTTGCCTCTCAACAAAAGCCTCGGCCATTGTCTCTTGGTAAGGGTCATGGAATTCTTCTTCTCCGACTTCTTCTTCTTCAGACTTTGAAGAAAATGCTTTCTTTATCCGATTGATGAAGCCCATAACCAAGCCCATCAATTAGCCAAGTATGGCGTTTGCGATTGCTTGCATGCAGAGGGTGATGTTCAAAGGGGGTCAGCGGTGTTGTTCGTCTATGGCCCCGAATGTCCTCGACGGTGAACGGGTTCTCTCGTTTGATTTAGAGACAACGGGCATCTCCACTTCCTCGGACCGCGTCGTGCAGATTGCCTTGGTTGGAGCTGAAGCAGATGGAACTCCTGTACACTATGAGCAAATCGTGAATCCACGTCGTCCTATTCCGTATGGAGCAAGCAATGTCCACGGTATCTTCGATGCTGATGTTCGTGGAAAAGGGGATTTTTCAACCATTGCCGAGGAAGTGACTCAGCTCATCGAAGGCTCGGTTATCGTCGGCCACAATGTGCGTCGGTTTGATTTAGAAATGCTCGAGAATGAGTTCCTCCGATTAGGGAAGAGAATGCCTCGACCAAAAGCGGTCATGGATACATATGAACTGGTCCGCAGACTCAATGTCCCTCGGCCACATAAACTCGGTGCTTTGTGTTCGCGCCACGGTATCGCTTTGGAAAACGCGCACACTGCTGCTGCTGATGCTGCTGCATCGTTACTGCTCTTTTGGCGTCTCTCGGTAGACCATGCCCCCGCATTCAGGCGCTCTCTTGAAGAATTAGAACGATGGGCAGTTCACGGAAATGTAGCTACGGACGCTTCCGATTTAGGAAGGGGTCTAGGTGACCTGGAACTGGTTGACAAGTTAGGTAAAATTCGTAAAGATGGGGAGCAGATTATCCTCGCCTTTGGACGCCATAAAGGCCGAGATCTCAAGGAAATACATTTCGAAGACCCACGATACATCCACTGGCTTTTATCTGCAAAAGGTATCGAAGACGATGCTGCACGCGAGATTATTCGCACCTATATTGGACTTGATGAATAACACAAATACAGCGAAACCTGTATTGAGCAGCATGGCAGGCTAGTGGGCGCAGCATCATCTTGGATGCTTGCAAATCTTTTCGCACTCGTCAATATCGGCCCCAGTACTATCTAATCCTGAGGCTCCCGTTCAGATTCCCAAAAATTGGGTTCTTCTTCAGGCTCTTCACCATAAAATGTATTTGCAATGGCAACAAGTTGCTTCATTACCAAGATGATTTGATGAGCGCTAGTAATACTCTGAGTGGCGCGAGCTTGGACCAATGTATCGGTGATAGAGAGATTAACTGGAGCGATGTAGTGTTTTGCTTGATAGATTGCTGTTTTGCGCTCTAAAGTCAAGAACTGATTGACTGCTACTGCATCTTGGCCTTGGACAAAGAAATGCTGATCAAATACTTCATCATCAAGTTCGAGTTCTTCCCTGCTTAAAAATTTCATAAAAGGAATGTGTTTTTCTTGAGGCCCTATACTCAAGCCTAACTGGAGAGATTCGGGGAGGTCGACTTCAAAATTTATCACTGCAGTGGAATGTTCTCCTGAGCCAACAAAATTAAGGTAAATTCGGCAGTTATACTGTTTAATCTTCCCTACCAAACAAGGGTTTTGGTTTCTCATTTCGAATTGAAATTCGACTTGAGGGGCAAGGGCTTCCCACCTTTTCAAAAATGCCATGTGCTTTTTTCGCGAATAATGGAGAAGAAAGACCATTATTCCTACGAAGACTGCAATTATAAATAACACCAGGAATAAATTAATCAAGAATTCTAGCATTTTACCACGCTCAATATTCCCTATGATACTCGACACCGTCTGGGAGGGGGTTCCACGGTAAGACATCACACCAATGTCCAATTCTCCAAGAACGCGCCTGCGTCATAATTGAACCCAGATAAATCGGCCCTTGATGACCTGTAGCCAATACCTCGTCCAGCGCCTCTTTTCCTCGATTATCAAAACGTGCGGATTGACGCGAACCTGTTGGCATGGCTCGACCGTTTGCATCTGCGGGCTCACAGAGTTCAAGCACTGCTGAACCGGTGTTTGAATCGTAATCTTGCAATAAAACAACGGCATCAGAGAAATCTCCTTTGTGAAGAGTCCCGTTGTCGTTCCTCCAGTTCCACCAGTGAGGACACCATGCTTTCCAATCGCAAAATCCGCCACATGATGACTCGCCAATAGTTGGCTCCATTGGCAAGGGCGATGGTACTGTCTTCTGCCATGCAGCATAGGCATCTTCGAGGACACTCTCACCGTGTGCTGCCCACTTTGAAGCGTTTTGAGTGTACCACCCTTCCGTTCGAACCGTAGGTGCATTGGGGTTATTGGCCAGAAGAATATCACGATACATTCGCAGTTGACGATTGACATCTGTCTTCAATTCTCCTTCTGGCGTTCGCCCTGTTTTGAGATCTGCAACGAGCCAGCCAACCAACTCGCCTTCGTCATTGACATCACCCATGAGTAAATCCAATCTCCCCATAAGGCGTCCATCAGCTGTTTTCAGTTCGCCTTCAACCGCTATGGCGAGTTTTTGAATTCGGCGCCAAAGAGCGCCGGTAATTCTCTCTTGTTCCAAACTTCGAACACCGACGTGGTCCAGTAACATCATGACTGCCCCTCGCTGGTTCCTCACTGCATCTTTCCACTTGTCTTCTTTCCATTGTGGACGGCGGGGTGTTGCTTCGAAAATCGCTTTTTCTTCCTCCCAACGGGCCTTGAGTACTCGTTCGGCATGGGCGGGTAACCAGCCACTTTCTGCATCTTTAATGTGAGAAATATCGTGAAGGAGAAGATCTTCAACCGATGCGTGAACAGCAGTACCAAGGGAAGCAGCCATGCCCGCTTTACGCGGCAAGCCTTGGCGACTTAACCAATACATTCTCGGACAGGTCTCATAACGATTCCAAGCCGATGGAGAAAGCATGTGGGGGCGAGGTGCTGGTGTTGACTGCTCCGCCATGCTTGCCGCTTTCATTCAACAAACATGAAACCACCGATGATTACATGTGAGGCAAAGTGTTGAAACCTAAGAGCAACAGCACGGTAGCATGGAACGCCCAAGTGTCCGCTTAAACACCAAGATTGAAACTGAAAATGCAATGGTTGTTGCATGCTTTCCGAGTATTGGAATGGTCTCGAGTGTTGTTGCTCATTTTTTGATTGACCACCTGGATTTGGAGTTTGTCGGCGCTGTTGTTGACCCACGCCTACCGGTCATTACTTTAGTTCAAGATGGCGAGCCTTTGCCCGTAATCAGAGCTTATGCAGGTAAGCCACAATGCACCATTGAAGGCTGTGACCAAGTAATTCTCTTGATGAGTGAACTGGTCATCCCTGAACCTCTGGTCAATGATATTGTGTGGGCTATGTTTGAATGGTCTCGTGAAAACAAAATAGTTCACGGCGTTGTCATCGATGCTTTTGCCAAGCAGGGCATGAAAGGCAACCTCAACGGTGCAGAACCGACCGTCGAATATGAAGATACTGAAGGCATTGATGTTGTTGGAATCGGAGCAAACGAGAAGGTGCGTGAAATGCTCAAATCAATGGATATTACCCTTCTCAACCAAGGCGTCATCAAAGGAATCAATGCAGCGATTTTGAGCGAAGCACGGCGACGTGGCCTAGACCTCATGTCCATCATGGTCGAAGCTGACCCTCGTTGGCCTGATGCTCGAGCTGCTGCAACATTGATTGAAGCATTGAACAAGTTGCTACCAACTATCGAATTGCCCCATCAACCTCTACTTGAAGAGGCTGAGTTGCTTGAAAATCAAATCAAATCAATGATGGAAGGAGCAGAAGATGCTCAAGATGTCACAACGAGTAACTCAATGTATGGATGAAATTGATTTCATTCTACGCCAACCTATGGCCAACATTGCTGTGCCTAACAGGAGCGCTGTAAGACTCACAAAAACTGGGAATAACAAGACGTGTTCGTAAGGTAGATTGAAGAGATCAAGCAAAGATTCGCCACGAGTAAACGTACCACCTGCTGATGCAGTTAGGAGCATCGACCCACATGCAGCAAGACCGGCAGAAGCGTGAACAGCAGTCGATTTCGTATTGGACCAAACCTTGTTCCCGAGTCGCAAACGCCCGATTAAACAGCCAAGAGCAAAACCAAACCCTGTCATAGAGAGGAACATTTTGTTAACAAGAATGGGGCTGTTCATTCCCTCCCCAGGTGATGAAGAAAGACCACTCAGAATTGCAAATGGGGTTGCTGCGAGACCGAAAGCAAGCGTGAAGTGCGCAACATTGTCCAACATTGTCTTCCACGAAGGTTGCTTCAATACTCCAAAATGAACAAGAAGACAAAGGGTAAAACTCAAACCAGCAACTGAGAAAGCACCGACGACTAATTCAGTCGTAACGACATGGAATGTTTCAGAGGAAGTCATTCTGCCCCACCTCCGTATTTCCCTGCAAGGTAATCATGGCCATACCATTCCCACTGCTGTTCAGTCCAACCATTTGGCAAACCGCCTTCGGGAAGAGGTGCCAATGATGATTCTGTAGATTCAACTGGCAGAACAACTGGAGAAGATGCTGTCTCAAGCGCTTCAATGACGGTCGGAGTTTGATCATACTTGGAAATTGTACGGGAGGAAGAGAAGCGAGTTTGTAACAAGATGACTAGGCCCGCAGTCATGAAAAGTAAAGCAAAGGCTTGGAGATAAACTGCATTCTCTGAAATTTCCCAGCCTGCTTGCTCAGCAGCCAAGGTGAACCACGGCGTTGTTTGGTCGGGCCCTTCGCCCTGAAGAGTAACGCGCCATTGAATGGTCGTTGGTTGTAAGGCTGCGGGGAGAGATGCAACCCAGCTACCCTCGCCCGAAGAATTGATTTCTGAAGTTTGAACAAGGCCGTTTTCCGTTTTCCATTCAAATTGTATTGATTCAGTATACTCCGTAAGAACGGTTAATTCTGTAGGCATATCAAGAATGCGTTTTGTCGGCGGGATGAAATCAGCAGCAAGACGTGGTAGATTTTCTGGAACCGGCTCAGGGGTTACCTCCAATCCGTCTGCTGAACTTCCAAAGAAAGGGGAAGTTGAGCCGCCCCCGTGGTGAATGGCGGCGTAGAACGTGGAAGGGTCGAGTGAGGATGAGCGAAGTACCCACGAAATGCTGGTTTCGTTTTGGCCAGGAGAAAGGGTGAGTTCAATGTAGTTGGCTGTGCCTCCGTTTGAATCGGAAAGAATTTCCCAGCCTGCATCTTGAGGAGTATCAGAATGACCCGTCATATCGGTTAACAAAAACAAGCCAATTAATCGTGTTGAACTGGTCTCAAGGTTTGTTGCAGTGAGCGTGATGGTCGTAGGTATTCCTTGGTAGATTGTATCGGGAGAGGAAAGAGAAAGGAGAGCACTCGAAGATTCATTGATTGAAGCATCTCCGTGGCATGCCCCACCACACTGCATATCTCGGATTGAATCACCGTTACCTCCGGGCTCTGCTGCACCAAAGGCAGAGCAGAACAACAACAGCGAGAGAATCAGAACGGTATGAATTCGAGACTTTACCTGCAAATCAATCCCTCCGGTCCATGAATGCAAACCCGCAGACGCCGAGCCCAATCAACAGGAAGATGATGCCAGAGACGAGTCCACCGAGAGAAGAGGGCCCTGGCGCTACTGCTGATGCAGGTTCAAGCAAGATTGTTTGAGGCGGTGAAGTTCCTGCAACAAGGGGCATTTCATCAATCAAAGGCTGGATACTGTAGGAGTTTTCACCTGCAAACAGAGGGATGTCGGTAAACTCTTGAGAAGTGGTGACTCCAACTGAAACTCCATTGCGTAAGATGGAAAAGGTGGCATTCGGCCCATTCCATGACCATTCTAATTCGACTGAATTACCGTCAATTTCAATAGAAAAGTCTGAAATTACTGGTCCTTGAGTTGTGGCGACTTGGACATTTGCTGTGGCAGTTGCACCCATCTCATCGACGACCAAAAGGGTCATCACCGTATTTGCGAGTGGAATCATTTGAATTTCAAAACCTGTATCAGAACCTATCGTCCCATCGGTATCAATCCATGACCATGACGCTTCTACGATTCTTCCATCCAAGTCTTCAGATTGTGATGCACTGAAAACAGTCCATTCTCCAAGCCAGATTGTTTCAGTGAGAATGTCAATTTGAGCAACTGGTTCAATATTGAGTATTGTAGTTGATGCAATGACGGTCAATCCATTTGCCGGTTCGCTGTCTGTTGGAGTGATATGTGCGGCCCATGCCTGTCCAGGTCCGAGCAATTGTGTAGGCACCGTGAGTTCTCCAGTCAGAGAACCCTCCAAGAAGCCATTACGATACCATGTGATGTTCGTTTCAACCACGTCTTCATCAGCATCTTGAGTGGAGATAACGAGATTCAAAGGACCCATTGCAGTTACATTTGACGATATCTCAAGAGTTGCAGTAGGAACGGTATTGATGATGGTTACATTGGCCGTCAAGGATTCAATACTGACGTCTGTTCCATCGCCAGCTGCGACCATAACAGTCCATACCTCTCCCTTGAGGGTTGAAGAAGCGGGAAGCGTCGTTAATCCAGAAAGAGAACTCTTCTTGATGCCATTGCGCCACCATGAGATTTCGGAATTTGATTCTGCATCACCGTCAAGGTCAGTCATCGTAAATTCAACAGAGATGGATTCGGTAGTTGTTGCCTCTGAATGGCTCAAGGCTATTGATTCCGTTATTGGCACGGAGTTTTGAACTTGAACGGTGTTACTCGAATACCAAGTCGACCATTCAGTGCCGTCATTGACTCGGACCATGGCGGACCACGATTGGCTTTTCTCAGTGAAAGTTGAAGGAAGAGTCATGCTGTTTTCTGCATATGCAAAAGGTGCATTGTTGAGATACCATGTAATTTCCATATCCGCTTCAGCATCTCCATCTCCATCGTTGTAGGTGTAAGTTAATGTTAGGTCGTCGGAAGTTACCGCAGTTGTTGAACTCAAGACAATTGCAGACGCTGTAGGTGCGGAGTTTGTCACTCCACCACCAAGCATAACTGAGGAGGAAGAGAGCCACTGCGAGACATCTTCGCTGTCATTTGCTCGGACTTCGACTTGCCATGAATCTCCGTCTCTGGTAACGTAGGATGGAAGTGTTTCCATATCGTTCAATTCCGTTACGAGAACACCATCTAAGAACCAACGAGTATCGAAATGAACTGGATCTGTATCATCATCATTGGTTGTGCTCGAGAACGATAAATCATCATCGGCTGTTGGCGAAGTCGGTTGTATTTCTGGAGTCGTTAAGGAGGGAATTGAGTTCGCAATGGTGAGGATGTTACTCGTCATAGGAGTGCCAGAATCGGAGCCATCAGAGGGCGTAACTGTGGCTTTCCACTCTTGGCCTTTAGAAGTTGCAGATGGAGAAACGGTAAGGCCTTGGAGGCTGGTTTGTTCGATGTTGTCTTTGAACCATTGAATTTGAGTTCCTGATTCTGGATCGTTTTCTTGATCAGAGTAGGTGTAACTGAGCGAGAGTGTTGATGTGGTCGTGGCTCCAGTCGGCCCAAGCAATACATTCGATACATCAGGGGCGTTATTTGGGGCTGCACCTGCCTCAGGAATCTGATAGGAGAGTGTGGCCCAACGGTCGCCGGTATTTCCACCGTTACCATTCGCCGTCAAACCTGCAAGTGAAAGAGTAGCAATACCAGACCCCGTCGATGGTGCGATCCAATCAACACTCCAGGAGCGTTGACTGCTACCAGTAATTGAATGGGTGGCACTGTTTTGCGCACTGTTCACATTAACGGCAAAACCAATTCCAGAAGAAAGCGTGCCTTTGTCAACTTCAAGGCTAAAGCCGCCGTTATTTCCACTAATTCCATTGCTCACTGAGATGCTGAGAGTAGAGGTTGCTCCCGCGGTGTATTGAGTGGGCTGGCCTGTCATGGTGACCGTTGCGGCTGGTGTGCCGGATTGAGAATGGCAGCCACAACCTGAACTCTGGTTGTATACTCCTGATGAGTTACCTTGAGTCAAGGGTGAACTGCCAAGCAGCACGAGGAGAACCAAGATTACGACCAAAGGCTTTCGATTCATACTTGCACCACCGCACGAGTAGTTATCAAAGGCTTGGTAAAGTGATTAGACAATGCTTCAATTCTTACCAAAAAACGGTTATATAAGGGAAGAAAGTTTGA
Organism: Candidatus Poseidoniaceae archaeon; assembly: GCA_949372875.1. Lineage (GTDB taxonomy): Archaea > Thermoplasmatota > Poseidoniia > Poseidoniales > Poseidoniaceae > MGIIa-L1. The sequence continues at coordinate 68,268 of CASIAW010000011.1, read as the reverse complement.
CTTTGCATGGGACCTTCAGGATGGTTAACGTTTGATGTGAACGCTATTGCAGATGCATTAGAAATCTCGGTGGACGATGTTCAAACATTTTTCACCGATGGACGAAGAGTGTCGTTTCTCATTGAAAGAAGAGCTGTTGAAGCAATGCCTGGTTCTGAATTAGCGCCGAGTGAAGGAGCCGGTTTCGACCTTATCGATAGTGAAGGAGGTTATTGGGAGGTACGAAGTCTAACTCGAGGTGGAATCTATTTCTGCCCTTCATACATGGTTGGATCAGGAAGAAGTTTCGAAGAAGGTGGATTTCTAGATAAACTCGAAAATATAGATGGGTATTTTGTTACGGATGTCACCCAATTTCCCGAAATGCCTTACTGGATTATTGAATCTAATATTGTCGAAAACTGGTGGAATGAAGGGGTCCTTGGGAGTTCCAGTAAAGTTTCGAAGAGTAAATTCTTGAACCTCATTGATGATGTTTAATTCAGGCAACGTTCCGAAAGACGACGATACGATTTGTGTTCGTACCTTTTGTCTTGTTGTCGACGCCCCAAGCATTCGCAGTTTTCGTAAATTCTTGAGCATTAATGAGAATGATGACGGGTTCTAAACCTGCTTGAACGCCGCATTGAATCACATTCTCTTCGAGTAAGACCGTTCCGTTTCTCACTTCCCCCACTTCAAACGCAATGTAGCCATTCCCCTTGACTATTCGCTTGAGATCGAGGAGAACTGCAGTCATTGTACTCTCCCAGTCTGCAATCTTTTTGAATTGGCTGATATTGATTTTAGAAGAGTCAATACCAATGAACCAGCACCGCAACCAATTGTCGGCTTGATAGTTCACGACATCCAAAAAGGGCGGAGATGTTACGACAAGTTGGGCTGATGAAGATTCTATTTCTGAATTACTCTCAGCATTCGAATTGGTGAGTTGTGAGGTCAGATCGTGTGTGAATTCATTGAGGCGTGCACCGTTCCAATCTTTGAGGAGACTCTTTGATTTCTTGATGATTCGAGGGCGTATGTCCTTGTATTCGGGAATCTGTTCTCGTGTTTCATTTATTTTCAATTGGCGCTTTACGCTCACTGCCTGATTGGGAGGAAGAGTATACACTGAAAAGAAACCTGGAGAATGGCCAGATAATCGATTGATAGCGACCATTCGAATCCATGCATCAACAGAATCTAATTTTCCTTGGCGCTCTCTCTTGAGAAAATATTCTTTCAGTGCTATGATTTCTTTCAGTGTATCAGCATGATAAAATGCGAGAAGTTCAGAGTTGTTTTCTTTGGATTTACTCAAATCGATTTCATCCAAGCGCTGTTCAACATCTGCAATACTCGGAGGTGAAAGGCGCGGAGAAAGGAGAACTTTACTCAGTGGGTTAATGTCGTTGCCAAGTGGTTTTCTTCCAAGCAAGAACGCCTCAAGTTGTGTTGTTCCTCGGCCCATGAAGGGGTCATAAACAGCATCACCTGGATTGGATAAACGGTCGATGAAAAATCGTGGTAGTTGGGGTTTGTAACAAGCACGATATGAAATTTCATGAAGAGAATGTGCTTGACGTTGACGACTTGTCCAATATTCATTGGTCGCCTTCATCGTCGTTCCTTTTTTGCCGTCAACTTCCCATTCAAACGGTTCAAGGTGTGTTGATGAGCCAAACTCAGAGAATTCAAGAATACAGTCAATGAATTGTTGGGGGGTCATTGCTGTCAATTTCATCCCCCATTTTTTGTATTTGGTGACGGTTAATGAAGAGTACTTTGCGAATGAATGAGTCACTTGAAATCGAAAAGAGAGGGTTGCCCTCCCTTCTTTTCGGCTTGATGAGGCACTTCTTGGGGCGAAGTCGAAACCGATTGCTCAATGGCTTGTTCGAGTTCTTGTTCTGACCAAACTTCTACCCCGAGTGATTCTGCTTTGGCTAATTTAGAGCCTGCTTTTTCTCCAGCAAGAAGAACGCTAAGTTGTGAAGATACGCTTCCGACCACCTTTCCACCAGCTGCTTTGATTGACTGTTGAACTTCCTTACGAGGTCGTTGAAGTGTTCCAGTTAAGCAGAAGGACATACCCTCAAGGGGGCCACCAGAAGCTGCTTTGGGCTCATCAAGAATGGTAATGTGTGTAGCGAGGTCGAGAAGCATGTCCTTTCTTTTGGAGAGTCCGTCTCGCACTTGGACTGCAACCTTACTGCCTATTCCTTCGACCTCGCACAACGAACGTATCGCTTGATTTTCCGAATGTTGTTTGCCTTTTTCATCAACAAGGGGCCCGAAATTTTCATCTTCTTGAGAAGCAAATGCATCTTCGACCCACTGTAAGAGTGAAGGGAAATCCCCACTGTGCTGGGCTACAGATGTTGCGAGTTCTGGACCGATACCTGGAAGCCCGAGTGCGTGTAAAAATTTGCCAAGACGAAGGGTTTTGACTTTGCTGAGTTCATTCAAAACATTCAATGCAGATCTCTCACCCATTCGTTCCATGTTTTCCAATTGCGCCTGTTGGAGGCGGAATAAATCAGGAATCGAGGTGATGAGTTCTTGATCCAGAAGTTGTTCAACTAATTTTTCACCTATGCCGTCCATCTCCAATGCTCTGCACCAATACAGAATAGAACGGCTTGTCCTAGCATCACACATCAAGTCATGGCACCGCAAGAATGCCCCATCGACCTCGAGTGGCCCTTGGCATGCAGGACATTGTGGAGGCGTTTCAATTGCGAGGGAAGTGGGTATTTTCTCTTCAAACGGAGTTCCATCTGCGTGGTACCTTCCATCAAGGTCACTTTGCTTTGCTGGACCAAGGCCTGATTCAATCTTTGGAATGACGTCTCCCCGACGAACGATGAGAACTTTGTCTCCGATTTTAATATCCAGGCGTTCAACTTCTCCGACATTGTGCAGCGTTGTATGCTCAACTGTTACGCCTCCAACCATTTGAGGGGCAATTCGGGCAACTGGAGTGACAACACCGGTTCGCCCGGTTTGCCAATTCACCTCAAGCAAGACTGAGGTCGCTTCTTCGGGCGGGAATTTCCATGCCAATGCCCATCTTGGATGATGTGCTGTGGAACCCAAAACCTCACGTTGTCGAAGGTCGTCCAGTTTGAAGACAATACCGTCAATCTCAAATTCATATTCCGAACGCTTCAAACTCCATTCGTTCGTATATGCGATCATCTCTTGTGAGATATTTTCCGAATCGAAAACGTGCCAAGGCGCCGGTTCGATTCCAATTTTATTTTTCAGCACATCGAGTAATTCACTGTCATAAAGGGCCGGTGGAGCCTCTTTGAGGAACTTAACATCGTATGCGCAGAAGACCAAATCAGAAGCCTCGGCTTTTCCATCCCCGTGCTTTTGACGTAAAGCCCCTGAACAAAGATTTCTCGGATTTGGAGAAATGTCTTTGTACTTTTCTTGAAAAACTCGAAGTGGCATAACTACTTCTCCGCGTACGTGACAATCCACAGGCAAATTGAGCCGTGTTGGGATGTTTGCTACTTGTTTTGCATTCAACGTGACGTCTTCACCACGCTCACCACTTCCTCGGGTTGCTGCTCTGTGAAGATTACCTGCGACGTATTCTAACGACAAGGCTGAGCCGTCGAGTTTGGGCTGCGCCAAATATCGTTTGCCACCTGAGGTAGACTGTGTGAGAAAGTGGATGATGTCTTCATCGCTTGTTCCTTTGTCAAGAGAGCGCATAGGGAACATGTGCTCAACTTTGACTGTTCCTGGAAGTGGTTCTGGGCCCACTTGATGCAGTATTTCGTTGCTCGGATCGAGTGTTTTCAATTCATCCCAAAGGGCATCGAATTGGGCATCCGTTATCTCCGGAGAAGACTGATTATAGTACAATTCTCGATGATATCGTACCGCTTCGGCCAGTTGCTGAATACGCTCACCGTCGGCCATGTTTATGCACCCCAGCCACAGGCTATGAACATCACGAAAATTGTAACCCGAGTAGTTCAACATCAGGTAACGGGCAACGCGTCATAATCGCATGAGATAGAATGCGGATATGAAGTTCGCCGACCACATGTACTGTTGACGAAAACATGTGCCCAGCGTGGACATTATTGTCGTCATCCGACCAGCAGCAATGGATGTGAGTGAAGGCTTTTCCGTCTTGGGTTCGAGCAATATTTCCTGATAAACTCACCAGTTCTGAAGGCGATTCAAGATGGCGTCGTTGGTAGACACCTTGTTCATTCATGTAACCATATATGTTGTCGCGAGTCCTCCCGATTCCGCTGGTAATGGCTGCTGCATTGAATCCTACTTCATCGGCGAGAGCTTGCAAGGTCGAGTGTATTTCCTCATTTGAATCAATACGTACAAACAAATCTTCACCGCTTCGGGTCCATTCCATAATGTCCGCTAAACGAGACACTTATTGAGAATAACGCTATTCTTCTTCGGATTGTTTCACTGTTTTGCCCGAGCCATTGTTCTCCGAATCAAGTATGAGGGTGATTCGTGTACGGGCGGTTGAAAGATCATTTTGACCCCCGCCTACTGGCAATGGACCAAAGATACCCCAGCCTTTACGCAGCAACATAATTCGACGACCTGGTTGGCGTCGAGCAAGGCGTAATCGATTCCAATCGTAACGCTGGCCATCCGCAAACAAATGTGTGCGAGTAATTGCATACCGCTTAGGAACAAGAAGTGAAATAATGTGGAGCGATAAGAAAATATCCCAAACAACAGCATACCAATAACTGGTATTGGATGCACCAATAAGCGCCCATGGAAGAGCAATCATTGCAGCCATAGAGGCAAGGTTGCCCCACTGCCGGATGACCTCTTGTGGACCTTCGCTCTTCCAAGCAAAGCCCCCGTTTGTCAACTCTCCTAATTCAGGAATATCTGTCCTCTGCCGGGTGAGCCAATATGCATCCCATGCTACGATAAGACCCAAAACAAAAACTGCTGAAGCAGCAACAGTGTTTGCAGATAAAAGCAATGGTTCAGCCATAGTAGTGCCTCAAAGGTGCCGCTCATCAATTGAGCCGATTTCGCCACCACCGCGGTTCATCCTTGTCATGAACAAGGCGACTGCGGCAACTATCAAGACAATGAGTAAAAGAGTTCCAGTTGAAAAATCACCACTTTCAGAAGATGAATCGCCTTCCAAGATATCAAGCACTCCGTTTCCGTCATCATCTTGATCTGCTGTCAAATACGTGGTCTTGCCTTCTGGACAAACAACCGTGTTTGGTAAGCCATCATCGTCTGTATCTTGCCAAGCGCATGGATCAACTGGCCACGCATCCCTGGAATCGGGGTGGCCGTCGTTATCATCATCCGTGTCTTCGCTATCTGGGCCACAAGGATACCCATTAGTCCCATCGAACCAAACGCCTGTGCCTATTGTGAAGGTGCATGTGTTGGTCCAATCTTCATCACTATCAAGTTCAGTAACTTCGAAATCAACGGCAGAACTTGAAGTTGCACCGAGTGTGTCGGTCACTCGTAACTCAAGGACATACAATCCATATTGTAAATCAGTGATGTTGTATTGGGGCTCATTTGGCCCACGCATAACTTCAACACCGGAAGAATCAGTAATAATCCAAACTAAAGTTAAATCCGCAACCGCATCCAAATCATCAGAATAATCCGCTGCTGCCAAAAGATGGACAGACTCCATAACGCGTTCCCCAGAATACGGCTTTGTAATCTCGACAGTTGGTGGGTTGTTTGCAACCAATGTGATTTCGATGAGTCTGAGGGAAGAGTCATTCCACCATTCCATTACATCGGGTAAGCCTGTTGCTTGGGTTTGAATTGAAATCGAAGAGAGTTGGGAGCTGGTACCGTTTCCTGTATAGGAAAGTGGGACCTCGATCAAAGGTGAGATCCCAGAAACAGAGGCTGTAAAGGCTGGTTCCAGTCCCAAAGTATCTATTGAAAAGTCAACATTTGTCAAGACTCCATTCAATTTTGCATTCAGCGTAAAGGTCGCCCAAGTTCGCAACTCAGCACCATCATACATCGATGGGTTCTCATTGGTCGTATCGATAAGATCAATTGTGATATCACCCGATGCAGAAATCCCCCCATAGGTCACTCCACCTTCAAGTCGAGCGGGATAATTTTCAGATGAAAGCACAGTTGAGGCGATAATATCGGGATTTCGAAGAATGAACGGGGCGAGAGTGCCGTCGTTTTCATCTGAATGTAAATCCACACCCACTGAATAAGAGAAGGCGACGAGGTCTTCAACGACCAAAGAATCTGATGTTCGACCATGATGGTTGATGAACGCAGTGCCAGAACCAGGGCCGTTCAAGATGACATCGTGAAGTAAACCTGCTGAATTGTCGAAATCAAGACCTGGCGAACCCGTAAGTTGAATGTGGCTCATCTGAATATTTCGGCTGTTCACTCCGGTAATACCGGCCACCAAGCCAACACTACCGTTCAGATGAGATACTGTGAATCCATCATCGATTGAATCCAGTGCCAATACAGTTCCATCGCCATTGAACATTGTCGCATCGATATTGGTGATTGAACCGGTAACAGCAGTAAAATCAAACCCTGTCGAGACATTATCGGCAAGAGTAATCGTGTCGAAATCAAGATTAATTTGACGCGCCCATACTCCAATTCCATTACATGACTTGAGCGTAACACTCGATAATGTCAATTGGCTGGAAGAAGGGAATGCCTTGATACAACCGTTCCCTGCATCATACATCTGTGAATTTTTCAACGTAATATTTGCATTACTGTTCGAACTGATGAGTATCAAAGGATCTGCTCCGGATGAACGAGCCATCGTGACTCCATCCCCCACGAAGGTGCCTTCACTTTCGATGTTCAATGCCGGTGAAGCTTCGACAATTGTTGTCTGTGACAAATCAATGGTCGAACTCGTAGCACCCATCACAAAACCGCCCCACCGTGCACCAAGGCCTGTCGAGGAGAGTGTTGCTGCGCCAATATCGATTCTGCCATCGACGCTGATTTTACCTCCTTCAGAGATACGGAGTGAGACGCCGTCATCAATCGTGAGTGTACCAAGGGCTTCTACAGATAAATCTCCGTCAAGGAAATACGGACTCCATTGGGCCTCCAAAACAAGCCAACTTGAAAGAGAACCTGGAGAGATTGTTGAAGCCATGAACGTGTATTCAAAGGAAGTAGAAGAATCCCATGTTACGAAATCCATGAACGAACCGATTTGAAGATTGATGTTCTTGATACCTCCAACGGTTTGAGAATTATCGTTCACATAACGTGCTGTGGCAGTGGTAGAAACCTCGCCGTTAAGGTCGGTTGTCGTAACAGATCCATCAATAGAAATGAGGGCGCCTTGAACGGGTTCACCTTTGTCGAGGACGGCCAGTTGGAGAGAAGAAAGAATGGTTAATTCTGCACTGGTAAGAGCCGTAACTGAACCTTCGACACCACCTTCAAGCATCTCGACGGAGCATCCAGGTTGAAGAAGAAGAGAACCGAGAATATCCACATTCGTGACGCTACGAGTCGATTGGCAAACCCAAGTAAGGTTCGCATCAATTGTGAGCCCTTGGCCGCCATCTGATTGTGTTAATACGGAATCAATACCCATTGACACGCTGTCCGAGATGAGTGAAGAGGCGCTGCCAGTAAGTTCTCCTGAACCTTGAACATCAACTGTCCCTCCTGCAGGAAGAACAAGTGATGTTTCTGATAATTCCAAGCCACTACCTGTAGACAGGGTGAGGTCGCCAGTCATTGAATGGGGTGAGCCATCCGGCCGTGGACCAAGGAATACAAATTGTCCCGTCGAGATGGTCCAGTCGCCTTGAGGAATCACTGGAACTTGGACTGATTGTCCAATTTGGGCGCCGTAAAGAACAACGCGTACTCCAGCGCCAGCAAGAGTTACATCGACTGAGGAGCCACTGCTCAAAAGAGGGAGGCTAGCACCTCCGTTCGCGTCACTCTGTAAAGAAAAGCCGTGAACAGAAATAGATGCTTCTACTGGATTTCCTGCCAAATCAGTGAATGTGACGGGTGTTTCTTCAAGGTAAGATGCGGAGGAGACTGCAATGTTTGCAGTTGTCGAACCACCGTAGATGAGCGTTCCATCACCTAAGGCGTCCGAAGAGGAAGGTTGGGTGTTTTGGGGTTGGAAATTTCGAATTGTTGCGGTCGATTGCGTGCTGATAGAGAGTGGAGTCGTGTGTGTAGCAGCAGTCCAATCAGAGACGTGGAGTTGAGAGGTTTTGGTAAGAGAGACACCCTCGGGATAGGCACGAGTGGAAAGTGAGTCAACAGTCAAGGAACTGTGTTGTAAATCAATGCCCGCTCCTTTCCCGTCTTGGACAGAATATGAATTACCAGAAAGTGTAGCATGATCGGCCACTATTCCGTTACCGAAATGAAGCAATGTCAATGTGGTTGATTCAATACTAGCATACCAAGCAGTCAAACCAATTGAATCCACATCGGTAGCAGAATACGATTTTGAAGCAGAAACTGACGACCAATGGTGTATGCCGTCGAGGATGTCAAGAGCTGTCGGCGTTACAGATGTCATTACGACGGATACATGATCAAAGGTACTGCTTGGGTCTCGCATTTCGATACCTGTGGTTCCAGCGGTAACGTTGACGTGATTCAGATGCAGGTGTCCAGCACCTGTCCCTTCGATTCCACGGTCAGTCACTGAAAGGTTCAAACTGGAAAAGGAGTGATTGCCTTGCCCTGAGAGAACAATTCCATTGCTCGTATTTGAGATGTCGAGGTCATTCCAGGTGCACGTGCCTACGCATCTTTGGTCAACCACTGCAAGTGAATCAGAAAGATGCCCTTCAAAGGCAATATCTTCTATTGTGAAATCTGTAGCACCATTAGCAAGCAAGAGACGATGCCCTGAAACTGCGGCTGAAGAGACGGATAAATCATCACTATCTGCTGCATCAATAAACAAAGCCACATTGTCTGCAGTACTACTTTGAACAGTTGTCGATGCACCTCGTTGACTGGCAATAGCAACGGTTGTGTCAATGAAACCAATGCCAACTGCTGAAAGGGTCCCGCTTGTTGAACGGAGGCCTGTTCCTGCCTGAGAAATTGTGACTGTATCAACAATACTTGTTCCGGTTGACCAAATCCCTCCAGCGACATCGGTGAAAGATCCTGAGGATAGATTGAGATGGCCGGAGTTTCGTATTACTTCATAATCGATATGTTCGGCTGTAAGTGTGCTGATATCCGCTGAACCCATGACATTGATACCGATATACGAATCTTTGATCGTTATCTTAAATGCCGAGAGTTGCCCTTCTACCTTGAGTGCTGTTTTGGCATTTTCAATAGTGACATCATTGAGAACAGCATGCCCTTTGTTCGCAACATGAATTCCGGTCCAAAGACCAGCTCCATGAGATCCACTGGTTAGAGGCACTTGGGAAGAGAAAAAATACGCATTCGATGCATCGAGTGTTCCGTCGACGCGAATCCAATACCCATCGCCTCCATCGACGGTCGTTCCGGGAGAGAGAGTGAGTGTTGAGCCATTCATTACTGTGACATTACCGGTAAGCACGACGTCGCCAGACCATGTTGTATCTGCATTAACAGATGTGTCAGCAGCCATGGCTGGTGCAGCCATAAGGGAAAGCGGAGTTAGCAGAAGAAGAGTCACCAAAAACAGGGCCCGAGTAGTTCGCATGGTGCCTACTTTTCAAAGCCCCATATCAAACCAAAGGTTACCCGTCTATCAAAAAGCAGTTTCTCGGACACTGAATCAGAAATGGTATTGGTGGGCCCGCCCAGATTTGAACTGGGGTCTGACGGCCCCCAGCCGCCAAGTATAGGCCAAGCTAACCCACGGGCCCAGGTTGGTATCTCATTGAATTGATGTGCTGAAAGGCGCAGTTTCGTAGATGAGGTCAATGTGACCCACATACATACGGCGGCAACAGTATCGCATCAAGCCGATTTGGTCGAGTGCATCAGCAACTTCAACGCCAGCGGCTTTCAATTGTTCGAATTCTTCCCACTTGTGAGCAATCACAGCCCCGCAACTAAAACATCGTATTGGTATAATCATATTCTCACCTCATCGGTAGGACTTTTGCTTCTTGCGACGAGCACCGCGTCCAAGTTGGTGCTTTGCTTCCTTGCGTCGTGGATCGTTAACCAAAAGGCTACGGTCGAAGCGAAGGTATTCGTCTCGGAGTTCTTCATCAATGCCTTCTGCACCGCCGTTGTAGTGGACAAGCCCACGTGCAATGGCAGTTCTGATTGCATCAGTTTGACCCATAATTCCACCACCAAGAGTGGTGATGTTGATGTCGACTTTGCTCAATCGGTTCATTGCATCAGCAATAATGAGTGGTTCCATCGACTTGCGGCGAGCAAGGGATGGTTGTAGGATTTCAATAGGTGCACTGTTAACACGAACTCGGCCTTTTCCGGCTTTGAGTGAAGCTCGAGCAACTGCAGTCTTTCTCTTACCCGATGATTCTACAGATTTTTGCTTTTTACGAGCCATCATTGCTCACCTCCGGTCCAACGGTGGGATGGTGCGCCGAGGTCGGCGCTGATATCACCAAGAGTGATGAAGCGCTCAGGAAGTGCCTTGCGGAACTTCGAGTCATCACCATTCTCGTGACCTTCTGGTAGATCTCCAGACAAGTGAGCGGGACAGCCGATTTCAACACGCAGATTGCGTAGTGCTCGTCGACCGCTGCTTTTCTTTTGGTAAGGTAGCATTCCACGAACTGCTCGCTTGAGAATCATGTCAGGCATACGAGGGAAAAACGGACCCTTACGGGCGTGGTTCAACTCATACTTTGCATGATAATTATTGAGGACAGATCGTGGTCGACCAGTGACAATTGCCTTTTCAGCATTGACAATGATAACCTTGTCATCACGGTGTTCACGGGCTGCTTTCAACAGAATATCTGCTGAAGCGGATGCGAGACGGCCAAGGATAAGACCTTCAGCGTCAAAAACATAGGTTGTTTCATCCAAGGATAACAACCCCCGTTCCAGATGGGTTTTCGTTCATCAGCTCGCTATAGGTCATAACTCGACCACCAGCGGCTTCTATCTTCTCACGTGCACCGTTGCTAACACTGTAGGCGGCGATGGTGTGGTTGGCAGACAATTCACCTGAACCGAGCAACTTGCCTGGTACGAGAATCGTTGAACCCTCGGGGGCATAGCGGCTCACACGGCTCAAGTTCGGCTGCGCCCAATTTTTGCGACTCTTAGAGAGGCGCATGGCCACATCTCGCCAAACAGCGGCTCCGGTGTCGCGAGACTGGGCTTTTAATTGGCTGATAACATCAACCAATCGTGCGTTTGTCTTACGTGTAGGATTGCTCATTTGACTCCCTCGATGCTTTGAAGCAATTCGCCGACCGGCCATCCCATTATCAATGCACCGACGCGGGTGCTGTGTCATTCGCGTCGCAGTGCACCGAAACCCGCGAATTGGTGGGTCGGCGATGCATGCGCCAAAAACAGAAGTGAAAAGGTCACTCGTAGAGAATCTCGCCCTTCGCATCGAGCAATTCCACGGTGAGTCCTGCAGCGCGACCTTGAATGATTATTTCTTCATGGAGCGTATCTGAGAAATCGTCCAAAGCCCCGAGTGCAGTAATTCCTGCAACATCAGTCAGTTGATCGATAAGATGGTTGAGTACGCATGAAACGCCGTAAGCCTGTCCTGCACGGAACGCATGGTCCACGCCACCAATTTCTGGGTCTTCGGCCTTCATGCGGAGCATGATTTGCTGAGAATAGGCCACGAGAGCACCATAAATGGATTCGATAATTTGAGCGGCTTCAAGATCACCCAACAGCATTTGCGATTGTGCAAGGGCTGCACGCACTGCTTTTCCATAGGTTGCGTGTGCTGCAATCGTGTCGTTTGTTTCGGTCTGCATTGCTTGGTCGATGAGTTGCTTCCAGTCTTCCATGGACAAGCCACAGCACACCGGCCCCTTGAAGGTTAAGGAGAATCAGGGTTGATTCTCGATTTCAAATCTTGAAATCTGTGCCTTCGCCTTCGACGATTCCAGCTTGACGGACAGAACCATCTGCTGCAACGAATTCACCGGCCTTCGTTTGCTTGTCATACAGGTTGACCAGTTCTTTGCGCTCAACCATGCCCCCTTCGCCAAGAGCGACGGTGAGGGATCGAACGATAACATCGAGTGTTTGCAACGCTCGGTCTCGATGGCTTGCATCGATGTTGTGATCCGAATAACGTGCTTCTTCAAAGACGGAGAGGAATGCATCAAGTTGGTCAGAAGGAACCATGTTGAAAGCAGTACGAACAGCCGCCTCGAATTCACGAGTGGTTTCGTAGACCTTCTTCATGAAGCCGTATCGCTTGAAGTGCTTGACCAGATTCTTGTAACAATCGAAAATCGCTGCAATATATTCGTTACTGGCTTCAAGTTGCATCATTGCATCAGTCAAGATACCCTTGAGAGCTTGCACTTGTCGACGGGCTTGTGCTCGTTGATAGTAAATTGCTCCAGCAATCAATAACGCCATCGCAACAAGTACGAAAGCCATCGTCTTGGCAGGAGTAAAGAATCCTGCATCAGCGCTGATTGTAGTTGCTTTCATCCATATGACTTCGTGTGTTACATTGTCGAGTGATTCTTCAAAGTAGGTTGAACCTGGGTAATAAGCAATAATTCGCCATTGGCCCGTACAAGCGACTCCGTCGCAGGTTTGACCTGCAAACGGCCACTCGAAGTCTGCAATTCCTTGCTCGTTGGTCCGGGACTTGTTGGTTCCTTCAACGACCCATTCACTGAGTTCATCAGACCAATATTGGCGGACAAACCAGACTTCTTCGTTTTCAACTGCAAGATCAAGACGATCTCGAAGAAGGGCTATTGAACCGATGACTGGGTCTTCATTATCCAATCCATTATCTCCGGTGTGACTCCATGTTTGCTTCACTTGCAAATCAATTCGTGAACGAACGAGGACAAGTTGGTCAACATAAGATCCATTCAAGACGTTGGACGAATCTTTATCACAGCCGCCTGGGACATTCAAATCCGGTTCAAAGGCAACCCGCAGTGTGCGGAATCCTTCCAGTTTTCCACCAGTAGTTTCTACGCCACGGAGTGTTGGGTTTTGACTTGGATCGCCACTAAACCATTCAACGGTTCCGTCAATTTCACTCGTACGAATTGTTGAAATTGGTCGAATGTTTTGTTCTGGGTCCAGATAGATGTTCAAACACTTTCCACCGACATATTGGCCGTTGGATTGCATCAGTTTAGCATCAACGTGGAATGATTCCTTCAGGTAAAGCACCGGGTATTCAGTAGTGTTTGGTGCTGTCCATGTCTCGACACTGGACTTGAATGGTCCGACTTCGTTCAAAGCTAATGTTGAATTAGAGAAGACGTCAAATTCTGTTTCATAAGTGTCGTTCTGGTATCGATATGCATCGTTGTTATCATAAGAAGAGTAGGTAACTGTTACCTTTGCTTTTCCAGCAGAAACATCTGATAGAGGACATTGGATAGAGAAATATCCATCAAGGTCAGTTAATCCAGAATTACAAGATGTAGGGCTAGATTGGCTGTTCACCATCTCATAATTGACACGTATCTTTCTGTTGGTCAAGTTGGTGCCTAATTCATCTTGTAACTGTCCAGTGACAATCATTGGTTTAGGAATGACTTCACCGGTTATTGGGCTTACTTCGCTCGTGTAGACGATTTGGTCATCAACGGTCAAAGCAGTTCGTCCAATGAAAGAGAACCCGTTTGCATTATTTGTCATCTTCAATCTAAAGTGATCGTTTCCAGGAACGCCGAGACAAGAGTCCCATGCCCCTTGGATTCCAAGAGCGACTGGGTCGAGTTCTGCACAGCCTTCATTTGGCAATGTTTCCTCAAATCGGAGAATAACATTGACCGGTCCAAATCCATCTGGTAAGAAAGATTCTGGATCGTCTTTGAGGGCTGTAGCATTCAATGGGGCGATATCGGCTTTGAGACATCCTGCTCCGCCATTGAACATACCACTGGTTTCCAAACGGTCAAGAATGCCGTCTTGATTGATATCTCGGTCAGCAATTCCGTCACCGTTACCATCGTAATAGCACATGTGGGCTTTGTCTGCTTGAACATCTGGCAGTGTAATTGTGCCTGCAGATGGCCGGACTGTTGCTACGATTTGGCGATGTGTCACGCCGTTGAAATCAACACCCTCGAAAATAACATCAACAAGTCCACCATTCGGTGCTTCAGCACCATCTAATGCAGCGCCTCCACTATCTCGCACAGAGGTTGTATTATCGTCAGTAACTTGAGCTGTGAAATCCCATAAATCACCTGACTGACGGAGGTTTGGATCAGTAGAAACTACAGAGAGGTACGTTCGTGATACAACCCAAACTTGCTGAACCATTGTATTGCCTTTGAGTAAAGACGTTCCGGCAAACTCGAATTGGAGACTAAAGTCGCCCAATGAATCTGCAGCTGAGATATTAAATGGTATCTCGAAGAATCCGTTATCGTCTGTGTAATTGACACCAGTACGGCCGTCTGCTGACCACGTATAATTCACCGGCACATTACGAACCGGTTGTAAGGAGTTGTCAACTAACTTTGCTTGAATGGTCGTGCTCGTGTTACGATATAGGCGAGGCACGGAGGTCGTTTGGAAGTCTGTTGTCCCCACCACGGTAACGTTGATGTAAGCACCCGTTGCAGCAAGCGTCGAACTGTTACCAGTGAAGTAGTATGCTGAATTGGTAAAGTCAACACGCATACCATAGGTTCCAGAACCGTATTGGCTATACCAAGACCAGTTGTATTCAAACTCAGCAGCACAGGTTGGGCAAGCCTTGGTAGGTCGCTGTGTGTATGCTGTTTCTTGTTGTCCGAGGAATTGTCCGTTACCATCAATGTCCACTTGAAGAGCAATTGGGTCTGCGTCCCAAGGAACATTGGTTCGGTTCGTAACTGAACCAGTAACGTAGAGGGTGTCGCCAGTGTTCATCTCCGGTACGATTTCACATCGAACCAAACTGTCGGGGTCTGTCGAATCAACTGCACCACAAGGCGGCAGATTGCTGTCTCCACCGTTCACCAAAGTGATGAACCAGTGAGTGGCATTGGTCGAAATGAAGTTGCGTAATTGAGCCTCTTCACCAAGGAGGGTGGCAGGGTTGCCGTCCCAGTTCATTGGATATGGTTTGGATTTGGATATGTCTGCGAAATTCAAACTTGCTCCATCCAATGCTTCAGAATGGTAAATTGTTGCCCAGTTTCCAAAGGTTCCATCGCCATTGTTAATCGAAGAGTTATACCAATACACTGGATTTGTTCCTTCAACAATCATTTGAGCTTCAATGTTCATTCGGTGCATGACACGAATTGCTTGAGGTTCAGTACTATCGCCGTGGAGGTATGGGAATGGCCACTCTGATGCCAAATCAGGCTGGGCTACTGCCGTTACCTCATAATCACCCGCTGGAAGGCTTGTATTCGTATAATCATAGGAAATTATTGCACCCTGTCCATCAAGCAGTGGCTTGAGTTCTTTGTCTTGAGGATCCCAAGCAACTTCTTCGTATCCGCCTGGAATTTGTCCAACTCCATTATCTCGAGTTGAGTTCCATTGAATTTGCTTCCACAACCCATTGATGCCAATGTCTTGTACGAAGGTTACTGAAACCAAACCATTGCTTCCAGACCGGTAGCCGTTTCCACCAAGGCCGGTGAAATTCGTTGGTTCAGTATAGTTTCCAAAGATTCCTCCGCGAACGGAGAAAGTGAATGGAACGTTTGGGACAAGGTTGTC
The DNA here is from genome assembly GCA_949372875.1 of Candidatus Poseidoniaceae archaeon. Lineage (GTDB taxonomy): Archaea > Thermoplasmatota > Poseidoniia > Poseidoniales > Poseidoniaceae > MGIIa-L1. The sequence continues at coordinate 52,455 of CASIAW010000011.1, read as the reverse complement.
AAAGATACCACGTTGCAAATCAGCGGTATAATATGACCACATGTCAACCCAGAACGGTTGTTCATCGCTTCGGAAGTAGCTATCAAGGTATATGTCAGCGGTGAGGTTTGCTTCAGCGCCCAAGTAATACGATTGAGATTCATTGCCGTTGAAAGCGAACATTTCGGTAACGATTGCATAGACCCTGTACGTTGTATTGTCCCCAACGGTCAAATCTTCAGGGTAAAGGAATTGTCCAACAGTGAAATTACCAACTGCAGAGGTCAATACGTTGATTGTTTCCAATGCTAGTGTTCCATTATCTGCCCATTCGATATGAACTTGAACTGGGAGTCCGACTGCAGGCTCAAATTGTCCTGAAACGGGGTTAACCCAATCAACGTGGCCGCTGAATATGGAGGGAGATTGAGCATCGAGCCAAAGTGTATCTGGCAAATTGAGCGTGATAAAGGTCGGTGCCTTGTCATCTTCATCAAGTACGCAGTCGTTGTCGTGATCCCAGTCGCTAGATTCTGCACCGGCATAGCAGGCAAATCCGGTTTCGCCTTCTTCTAGGTGATCATAATCAGCATCAACAAATGTGTCGTTATCATCATCGTTGTCGATTGCATCAGGCCCTGTTCCTGGCTCGAGTGGGTTTGCAAGCCCTTCTCCATCTCCGAAGTCATCGTGGTCCCAAGGATTTGTTGAGTTACGGTTGAAGCGGGTAGGCCAGAGAATGACTTCATCATCATCAAGCATACCATCCTCGTCATCATCTGTATCGATATCGTCGCGTTCTCCGTCATTATCGTGGTCGAAGGCTGCTGTGAGGCTAATTGCTAATTCGACTGAGTTCGACAATCCGTCAGCGTCCCAGTCATCGTCTGCCCAGTCAACTATTCCGTCGTTATCGTGGTCAAATGGATGTTGCTCTTCGCCCCAGAAACAATTTGGTAACGTTTCTTGAACCGAATCAGGGATTCCGTTATTATCATCATCAGGGTCTTCTGCGTCAGGAACTGCATCGTTATCATTGTCAACGTCGTAAAGCGTTGGTTGTATCAAACCTTGAGACAAAATCCCACGGTCCCAAACTGCTTGGAAGAAACCGTCTTCATCTACGTCTGCATCGTTTCCATCGTCGTCATTATCAGCACAATTTAGGCCGCTGAAGAAGTTCGCGTTTTCTTGATTCGCATCGTTGTCAAGGTCATCATCAGTATCAATTTCGAAGTAGTCCCAAACACCGTTGTTGTCGTCATCGACATCATACCAATCGTAAACTGAATCGTAATCATTGTCAAGATCAACCGTCATGTTCGTAAAATCTCCATCAACGTCGCCATCAAGGTGGTTCTTGATGAGGTCAGCGCCGAGTTCGTCAGGGAAGTCAGCGACGGGCCCATTGTCAGAAGTCCACTGCCAAATTCCAGTTGAAAGGCCAAACCAAGTAACGAAGGCGTCGCGATTGTTCTGCATTTGTGTGAAGGTAATGCCAGATTCTACCGAACCGTCACCGCCGAAGTCATAGTGCCAACATCCACCTTGAGCTCCTGGATTGCAACTCCAGTTTCCTGAAGGTCCACCAGTCGTAGGGCCTTGGTCAATATAAGCGTCCGGGCGAGTCGAATAGGGTGAGCCAAATTGGGCGTTAACACCGTTCAATGGCATGTGATAAGCAAGCGCATAGCTGTAACCACATACGTAGCCGCTTGCAATGTTTCCAGCAGTCCAGCCACATGTGGTAAGGTTGAACGAGCCTCCCATTTTGAGATCGTTAATGTCGAGAACGCCGTCGTTACCTTCGTCTTGATCCCACCAATCGGGCATCCCATCAGCGTCTTGATCGATGTCTAATCCATTGGTGAGCGAATCGCCATCCGCATCGATATCCCAATCGTTACCGCCGTTGTAAGGGGACCAGCGAGCAAACATGAACCAGTAAAATTCTGGGACTGTTCCCGGCGTTACTGGTGTTGTGGTTGCGTCGTATCCGTTGTAATCAAGTACAACATCGGAAAACGGATTGTGCCAGAAAACGAGGTTCCAATGGTCTGTAGAGTTGTCGGAGTATGGCGTACTGTCTTGGGTTCCGTCGAGGTTGCCGCCATCTGCTACAGGGTAGTATGGCGAGGCAAAGTTATCATTCGCATCAAAATCTACAACGCCGCAATTTCCGTCGTCTGGATCGTAATAGTCGGAAATTCCATCGTTATCGTCGTCCCAATCAATGTCATTTTCAAGACCGTCGCCATCAATATCGGAGTCTACCGAGTTTGGGCCGTCGTCTCTGTAAAGTGCACCATTGATAGCGTGGAGGTCACCGTCGTTATCAAAATCGCAATCCCAGTCAATATCGAGTGCATCAATGATTCCGTCATTGTCGTCATCAACGTCAATCCAGTTGTTGATTCCATCGCCATCCCAATCGTTGAATTGAGAATAAGATGCTCGGCGAGTGTTACATCGAGAGTCTGGATTTACTGGGTTTGGATTCGCGAGTGTTGGGCAATTCCAAGAGGCAACATCGGATGCCTTGTCGAGAGGGAATGAGTCGTTTTCGTTCGAAATTTGGTCATCGTCGGAATCGTATTCAAAGTTATTTGCGTCACCGCTCACAGAGATGTCACCAAGGTTGTCCGGAGTTGGCGTGCCACCCATGTCAGGGTCGAGCCAATCGTAAACTGCGTTGTAGTTCTGGTCAAATGGCCTTAATCTATCGTCGTCAAGGTCTTGGTCATAATCCATTTCACAATCGAGGGTGCCGTCGTTATCGCCATCCCCGCCAGGGATTTGGAAGTTGACTGTACTGACGCTTGAAACAATAATCGCACCGCCAGAGTTACCACCAAGGATTGCGACATCGTCGCCAACTGAGTAGCCATAGCCACCTGATACCAAAGTTGCCGTGAGTATCTCGCCGTTACTATCAACAGTGATGTCGACGGTCATACCCATGCCATTGATTGCGGAGGTTTGAACGCCATTTGCAGCAACATAGTTCTGCCCACCTGCAAGAGAAGAGGCATCGAGGCTCAAAGCCACGCCGTTGAGAATTGTGTTGTCATAATCGCCTTTGTTGTCGGCGTTCATGTCGAGGTTCATACAAACATCCGGAATACCATCATTGTCATCATCCGGGTCGACCATGTCGAGGATTCCATCGTTGTCATCATCAGTATCTGCGCTGTCCGGGGTGCCGTCATTGTCGTTATCTGGGTCAAGGAAGTTCGGAATGAGGTCTCCGTCCAAATCCCCATCAACAATGGTTGTGAAGGAGGCAACTCCGTTTGGCCCCATTGCATTCGGGTTTCCAATCCAGCCACTGGATGTGTTTCCAGGGGCGTTTACTCTGTTGAGTTCTTCATTGAGGAAATTGACGCCACCAGAATATTCTCGGTATGAGTTGAAATCCCATGAAACGGCGGTATCGTAAAGGTTGCTCGAAGCGGACATGGATGTTGTTTGAGTTGCATCATATGGATGAATGTCCTCAATATCTACAACCCCGTCGCCGTCGTCATCAGTATCGAAGTAGTCTTGGATTCCGTCGCTATCTAGATCACAAGGCCACTTGAATTGATCGATTCGTGCATCGTTATCGTCGTCTTCATCATAACTTCCAGGACCTGAGCCATCTGAATCTTCATCAGTAACCCCGTCGTTGTCGTGGTCCATTGGGTTTTGATCTGCGAGGTAGAATGCCCCGACTGCTTGACCTGTCCAAGGGTGGATAATTGATGGGTCGAGTCGTCGGTCAGTACTCACATTGAGCGGATCAAGTCCGAGTGCTTCAAGTGCTGGAACATCAATTGGGCCTTCAAGAATTCCGTCATTGTCGTCGTCCCAATCTACGGCATCCAAGATACCGTCGTTGTCATGATCAAACGGATCGGTTCCATAACAGCCGTCGAATCGCTCAAGAAGGTCGTAAATTCCGTCGTTATCATCGTCTAAGTCGTAAAGGTCACTGACTCCATCGTTGTCGTGATCGTCTTTATTTGACTCCTCAAGGAGCGTTGAGAAATAAGGCATGATTGCTTCAATCGCAGCACGGTCGGCGATGATTCCTGAAGCGACACCGGGGTCGGTCCACATGATGTCTGAAAGAACGGGGTGGTCTTCAAGCTGCCAAGCATCTTGACTGCCTATCCATGAACCTTGACCGCCTTGTTCAGTAGACTGGGCAGAAGTTTGTGTAATTCTTTCCCCTTCTCTGAATACGACACTAGGCATCGTTTCTTCTGAACTCACGTCTTGAACAATGGCAAGCATTGTGCTGGTCAACATCAAGACGACGATTGTCAATGACATTGTGAGCTTCTGGCGTTGGCTTATGTTTTCTAATTGTGTTTTTGAGAGCATGTTGGCACCTCGGAATCAACTTTCCACCGACATTCCCTATTTGAAGGCCATGGCGCGGTTGCGTGTTTCTGTATCACAGAAGGCGTTGCGTATCATCTGCGAATGAAAGCCTAATTTGGTAAAAGTTTCACCAATGAATGATTGATTTTAAAAAAAGAAAAGAGGGATTTCTAGGGGGCGAACCCCCTAGAAATCCGGCGCCCCGGTGCCTCAGCACCGGTGATTATCTAACGATAGATTTGTCACTTCGTTCAAGCTTCGAGTTCATCGAGAATGCCGTCGTCATCGTCGTCGTCATCTTCGTTGTCATCGAGACCATCGTTGTCGTGATCAAATTGACCGGTCATTGGGTTGCCGTCATTGACTTCGAACCAGTCGGCAAGGCCGTCATTGTCGTCATCTGTGTCGGAAAGGTCCCAAATTCCATCATTGTCGTGGTCGTAGCGGTAGTTTCCAGAGATTCCACCAACTTCGTCAACGTCGAGAATATCGTCGTTGTCGTCATCAGTATCTACTCCATCATCAGAGCCATCGTTGTCGTGGTCACGGCTGCGGTCTTCACCAGCATCCATTATACCATTACCATTCGAATCTTCCCAATCATTGTAGTTGTCAATTCCGTCGTTGTCGATGTCGAGGTCAACGGAATCTGTGATTCCGTCGTTGTCGTGGTCGTAGATGTTGGTGTTTGGATCGCCGTCTTGAGTTTCCTCAGAGTCGTCGATTCCATCGCCGTCATCATCACTGTCAAGAGCATCGTCAATTCCGTCGTTGTCGTGGTCGTTTGGATTGTCATCGACATCGTTGGGGATACCATCGTTGTCGTTGTCATTATCAATGTTGTCTGGAATTCCGTCACCGTCGTTGTCGGCAGGACCCTGGTTGTCGGTTTGCTGTTGTTGTTGTTGGTCGGTCTGTTGACCCTGTTGGCCTTGTTGACCGTTTTGGGTTTGACCTTGTTGTTGCTGGCTCTGACCGTTTTGGTTTTCGCCGTTTTGGTTTTGACCTTCTTGCTGGCCTTGTTGACCACCTTGTTCGCCACCTTGTTGTTGCTGACCTTGTCCATTGTCTTGCTGTTCACCTTGTTGACCTTGCTGACCTTGTTGACCTTGCTGGCCTTGTTGACCTTGCTGGCCTTGTTGACCTTGCTGGCCTTGTTGACCTTGCTGGCCTTGTTGACCTTGCTGGCCTTGTTGACCTTGTTGTCCCTGCTGACCTTGTTGTCCCTGACCTTGTCCTTGACCTTGTCCTTGACCTTGTCCTTGACCCTGTCCTTGACCTTGTCCTTGACCTTGTCCTTGACCTTGTCCTTGACCCTGTCCTTGACCTTGTCCTTGACCTTGTCCTTGACCTTGTCCTTGACCTTGTCCTTGACCCTGTCCTTGACCTTGTCCTTGACCTTGTCCTTGACCTTGTCCTTGACCTTGTCCTTGACCTTGTCCTTGACCTTGTCCTTGACCTGGTTGTGGGTTTTGAGCTCCGGCATCAGATTCGCCACCGCCTTCAGTGCCACCATCGCCTGCGCCTGCGCCTGACTCGGTAAAGTCAGGGTCGTAAGCATCAGGGATACCGTCACCGTCGGAGTCGGAATATTCACCATCGTTCGGATCGTTCGGGAACGAGTCAACGTTGTCAGCCTTACCGTCGCCGTCGGTGTCGGAGTTGTTCGGGTTTGTACCCGCTGCATACTCTTGGGCGTTGGTTAAACCATCGCCGTCAGGGTCTGCATTACCGTCGCCACCATTAGTTGGGTTAAGGCCGTTCGAGACTTCCCAGCCATCTGGGAGACCGTCGCCATCGCTGTCTGCATTGTTCATATTAGTGCCTTGGTTCTGTTCCTCGGAGTTGGTGAGACCGTCACCGTCCCAATCGGCGCCACCATCAGATGGGTCGAGTGGGTCAGATCCGTCACCGCTCACTGCAGAAACTGCAGAGAGAGCAAGGAACATTGCAATTAGCACGCTCATTATTTTCTTATTCATGTTTTTTCACTTCCTATATTTTTTTAGTTGTTATTACATAGAGAACCCGCTGTTCTCTCTTTCCAAACACCCAGCCCACATGATGGGAGAGATGTTTTGGGATTCAAACGATGCTACGCACTGTATGCGTGTTGTTTTCAAGGAGTTAACAAGGGACTTTATACCAACAACATCTTCTGTTGCGGTAAGCATAAACTGGAACGCAGTCTTGCTTTCTTGTCTCTTGTTTTGTACCTTGTATTGTGCCTCCAAATGCATCGTATTTCACGGGTTAATTCTAGGGAACCCAACGTTCCCTCTACACACTGGAACTAACCGACCCTATATGAAGAGCGCGATGCAGTGTATCATTTAGCCTTCAAGCGTGTAGACAGGCGGGAGCAGAATTGCCGCTTGTTGATTCAAAACAAATCGTGCGACGATATCTGCGAGATTGGAATCATCAAAAGCATGCAGGCGTTCACTCCCATTTCCGGAGGCTGGAGCCCAGAGTTGGAGAGGTTTTGCTGAACGACTAAGAGCTATTTTTGCTGCACGGATCGCATTTGAACCTGGTAAACCAACACTCCCAATGCTGTCAAGGCCAAGATGGTGAATCAGTCGGCCCTGCCGAACGCCCTCTTTCCCCTCAAGGGCAAGCATGCCAAGTATGGTGAATTGATCTCGTTTAGAAGCATCCCATCTCGTATAGTCTCCTTCGAACCTTTGTGATAAATGTTCCAAAAAGCCACTATACTGTTTTGGCAAATTATCGTAAGAGAGTGCTTCAACAGACTTTCTACGTGGTAAATGCGCCTCTTTGGGAAGTATTTCCTTGAAATCGCTCCATTTATGTGCCGTATCAATCCAATTCGAGAGCCTTTCTGCGAAGAAAGGGTCTGCGCCCCTCCAATTCCATACGCTTCTTTTGATGAGTTCCGGAGCAACATTTGAAAATCCTTCAGGGTCCCTTTCTGCAAGGGTTTGGAGTGCTTTCAAGTATTTTTCATTTCGTGCCTTTTGCAAGGTCTGCTCAGGTGGCATTACAATTTGGTTGTCCCCAGTTGCATAATAAGGTTCTTTCTTGTTGATTTGCTTTAATTTCATTGTATCTCCTCAATATTTGCGTGATTTCCGCACTTTTTCAAAAATATTGGCGGGAAACCGCCGCAGCATTCTTTTTTTTATTTTGGAGCGAATGCTCCCGTGGTTCATATTTTCTTGAATATGTGAAATTCCAACCGTATATGAACAATTCATGTTCAAAATTTCATTATAATTGCTTCATCATTGAACGATGGGGGCCGATTCCTTGGATAGAGTACGGCTTGTCAACAAGTATCCATCCTTGAGATTGGTAGAACGGAATTGCAATTTCTCTTGCCTGTAAAAGGCCGATTTTAGCCTCAAAATGCTCTTTTGAAGCCTCTTCAAGTGCCTTGAGGACAGTTGCAGCATGTCCTTGGCGGCGAGCATTAAGGCGGGTGCCCATTTGGCGGATTTGAATTGCCGGCCTGTTTGAAGATTCAGTCAATGGGCCAAAGCCGGGGCATTTGGTCGCATCAGGCCCTGCATGATCGGCGGCGGAACCATCACTGTTCGCATCGATAAGATGCGCTCTCCCTACCGCGACAACTTCGTTTTCATGTTCAACCCACGCGTGTATAGCTTCTTCATCATCTTCGAGAATTTCTGCACCTCTTGGAAACCCTATAGGTTCACGTAAAACCGCGTATCTGCAATCATAATACAGCAATGAAGGGGGTGCAGGGGGCTTGGAAATGTGCCATTGGGGTATCAAAATATTCACATCCAGGCGAAAATAAGGAAAACAAGCAGCGCCCCGAGAAGTGCCAGATAAACGCCGAGGGCCGAGAGAAGGCCGATTCCAAGAGATTTCTTTTGTTTCATAAATGCGAAGATGACTGCACCAATGTAAATGAATGGGAGAAAACAAACTGAGGTTTCCAAGGCATTAATGAAGAAATGGTCGTCTACAGCGGGGTCATGAAATTCAAGAGCAATGTGCACTTCCTCGATCGAGGAGTTGGTGAGTTTGAACCAAATCGTTGAGTTCGAAGCAGAGTAAGCCCCTATATCCGCCCAAGAATTTTCGCCGGTGCTTTGGTTGAAGACATACTCTCGAACTATCCATGAGTTTTCGTAGTCCTCATAATTATCATATGCACAGGAAAGAGAGAAGTTCGAAGAATACGGGCCATTATTGTAACAGTAGTCAAGATTCATCGTACTTGAAACTTGGAATTGTTGAACAAAATAGCCATCTTCGTTCACCTCAATCACTCTTTCTTCAAAGGCATAAGGGTCGAAGGCTTCTTCGGCAAAAAAGAAAAGTAAAATCACGAAAAGGCCAACGGCATAAGGGAGAAAGAGACCCAAGAAGAATTGCTTCCACTGCATTTTTCCTTTCTGAGGTACTGCTGCAGAATCATAACCGGGCGATACAAATTCACTTACTGTACCCGAGAGAGTTATGGTCGCTGGCGGAGGAGCGATTGAGGGGTTTTCTGGCTGTGTTCCCGCCATGCCATCTTCCTCTTGCATAGGTAGCGGTGTACATCGGGTGAAATAAAATCACGCGCTCATAACCCAAACAGGAAGAGTACGAACAAAAGCATGATTCCGCCAAATAAGACGAGCGAAGCGACGCTCGAAGCAATCAACCCTTTTCCGAAGGCTTTGTTGCCTTTCACGAATGAGTAGATGATTGCCCCAATGTAAACGAATGGGGACACGGCGAAAGAATAGAAGTAAAAATCGTCTGAAGGGTTCGAATAGTCATAACTTTCTGAATCCGTCCAAAGATAATCTTCCCCGTAGAGGTATTGACCGTAATCGAAATAGCTACTTCTTGGCAGAGCGTCATTGGGAACGAGTACAATCGACATTTCAACCGTTGAAGGAGTGGGGCCTACAGGCTGAAACCAAAGAGTCTCATTCGATGAGTTAAAGCCCCCTATGAGATCAGTTTGAGTGAGAACGCCTCTATACGTTGGCTCACTAAGATTGTGCTCACAGCCCTCACACACGAACCAAGTAAAATCATGGCCGCCGCTACGGACGCTCGTATTATCGATTATTTGAAAATTCATTTCAAAACTAACCCAGTCTCGTTCGCCGTCTGACTCTTCAAAGGTTACAGTGAAATTCTTTCTTTCACCAACGCTATCTGGACGCTCTCGGAAGGGATACGAATTGAATGCAGTACCTGAGAAATCGTTCTCTTGAACTCTCAAAGTTCGGTTGAATTCTACAAAAAACTCACGATTCTCTGGATCCCAAGATTGGTTCAGGATGGACACATATTCATCGATTTCAAATGTGGAATCTTGATAGATTCGTGAATCATACCCCCCGGTAACTTCAGTATCCACGCAATAGATTGGATATCGTTGTAAAGAATCATAATACTCTGGCCATGAAGAAGAATCTACAAGGCAATCTAACCGGGGTTGCCAATTTACTTCATCCGTGATGAGAAGTTCGAATTCGTATGTACCATTGTCCGATGTATTCATTTCGATAATTGAATTTTCATACCCGTATGACTGAGACCTTGGACTCCAGATGGTTTCCTCAGTTATTGAAACCGGGGCCCAATCGATACTGAAGTCAAATTCTAATTGTGATGGAAATTCCGAGCCGTCAAATACCGATAACGGAACAAAAGAGAGACTGTTAAGTTCAGAATCATAATGCCCGATTTCAACCCATTCCGTAATTCTGTAGAATTGTACGTTGTCGAGGTATTGGAATTGCTCGTCGGAACATGAATCACAGGCTTCGGCCGAGAAATGATAGCTGGACTCGAGTAGGTTCATCTCCATGTAGAATTCGTCGGTTGAATTGGTTTGAATTTGAAAGGTATAGTTTTGACCATCGACAGTATCTCCTTGAGTCGATGTCTTGGTAAACTGGTTTTGTTCGTTTAGGATGAAGGCATCAAGCATGGGGTTTTCTGAGAAATTATTATCAAATGAGACTGAGAGTTCTTTCGTTTGAAAACTGTATTCGGCATACACAAGATTTGTTGTCTTGCTAGCTGCGGCTGGTGTGCCGGATTGAGAAAAGGGTACAAGTTGCCATATCAGCATTTCATCGCCGGCTATGTCTGGAAAACTAGGGTTCGAAGTACTGCACATTATCCATTCGTTCGAGAGGTCGTATCTATTGTTCGGTTCTCCATTTATATCGAGTGAACATTGTGATACTTCGTGCGTTTCGGGCAAATCAAGTGTAACGGCATATCCACCGGTTTCGTTTGAAAAAAAAGTTAGCTCATTTGGGTCAGGGTTGGCGAATGCATATCGGTCCTGATCTTGACCTCCCTCCCTCTGAACTTGATCAAGAGCACCGCCAATAGAGAGGACTGATATCAAAACCAAAAACGGAACGAAGAATCCAAGTGTGAACATGAAAAAAGATTTCGAAGCAGTGTCTTTTTCCTTCACAGTTACTGGGTCAAAAGGGTGATGTGAAGCCAGTAGGGGAGTTCCTTCAAGCATACCTGTTGGCTCTACTGAGTCACTGAGAAGGATTGAAGCGGGGCGTTGAGGCGTCGCGCCATTCTCATCCGCAGAAGGTGGCGACTCCGAGTCCATAGGGGGTTCTTCTTGTCTTACCGTTTAATGGGTTTGCCGGACTTTAGATGATTCAATCGGATTGCGGCTGAATGAGTTTCGGTAGTTGTGCTTTCTGGGTCGGTCGCGTTGAAATAGAACCGGCTATTCCGATGGAATACTGCACGGGTGTCGGAGCGGCTACGTCGGGGATTGCAAATCCTCTTACCTGGGTTCAAATCCCAGCCTGTGCTCTTTTCAATAAATAGGCATGACACCTTTGTTTGACGCGCAGTCTTGATATCAAAGAACAGATTGGTTTACTTTATCCAAAGAAGTTCTCATTGGAGGTAATAGTCGTGCCTGAAATCAACCGTTCTTTGGATAACGTCGGTACTGGATTCGCAGCATTCCTCTCTCCACCGAGCCCAGAGGTCATCCGATTCTCTGTAGGGCAGCCGGATTTTGATACTCCGCAACCGATTGTCGATGAAGTAAAAGCGGCCCTGGACCGCGGTGAAACGACCTATACTCGAACTCAAGGGTCTGTTGAATTATGCCAAGCCGTAGCCACGCACCTGGCCAACCACAATATCACTGCAGACCCACAAGATGTTGTCATCACACCTGGGTGTAAACAAGCGATTCTGTATGCAATGATGGCGACACTCGATGCCGGCGATGAAGTACTGGTACTGTCTCCAGCATGGCCTTCATACGACGGGATGCTCAAACTCCTCAATTATGTCCCCGTGCATGTTCAGGTTCGAAGAGATAATTACCACCCCGACTTCAGTGCTCTGGAATCTGCTGTGACGGGCAAAACCAAAGCAATAATGCTTAATTCTCCAAATAACCCTACTGGGGCTGTCTACACACCTGAAGAAATTGAACAACTTCTTGAATTTGCAAAAAAGCATGACTTGTGGATTCTTGACGATATGATTTATGCAACGCTCGCATGGACTGATTACCCTTACACTTCACCAAGTTCTCTACCGGGTGGGGAAGAGCGAACCATCACAATTGGCGGATGGTCCAAAGGGTGGGCCATGACAGGTTGGAGAATGGGTTGGATCACTGGCCCAAAGCGAGTTATGGATGGTGTAAAGAAAATCAACGTGAGCGCTGCAACGCATGTTGCAACATTCATCATGCCTGCAGCGGCAGTTGCCTTAACCCTACATGAAGAAACTGAAATTATGGCTGCCTCCTTCAAAGAACGTAGAGGCATCATTCATGGTCTTCTGAAAGAACTTCCAGGTCTTGTCGTCCCCGAACCTGAAGGGGCTTTCTATGCATTTTGCGACATCACTGGAACCGGAATGACGGATATTGAATTTGCAAATCGCGCTCTTGAAGAAGCAAAAGTTCAGTTAATTCCTGGATCACTCATGGAAGGTGGAGAGGGTTTTGTTCGAATCTCATACGCGACATCTCCTGAAAATATCCGTGAAGGCGTTCAAAGATTGAGCGTGTGGCTTAACTCGTTGTGATTCGATAGAGTGACCCGCCACCGCCAAATGTAGCATAATACAAATTCCCGTCTGGGCCAAATCGAAGGGGGAGTGGCGTTCCTAAATCAGTTCCAAATCGAGTAACTTCACTGTCCCATTGTTCTGATGGGATCGTGCTATTGGTATCGGCAGGAGTGAAGTCTATTCGGACAATTTCATGACCTTGCGGCAAGAGAGTATTCCAAGAGCCGTAGACAGTAGCATACACCGTGAAACCCTCACTGCCGTTAAGTCCAGGGAGTGAAGAGTGGTTTGGACGGACGTCCATGCCATTCATCGAAGTGTGGGGGGTCCAACGAGCGACTGGGCCGAGTGTACCATCTGGAATAGGATGGTCGGGGTCATCGTCTGGCCAGCCATAAGCTTCACCTGTAACTAAGAGGTTGATTTCTTCATCCGGATGGTCACCATCCCAATCTCGCCCATTGTCGGAGAACAAATACCCCATCCCAGGAACCCAAACCCCGTCAAAGGAGTTCCTTACTCCTGAGGCCAAAACACCATGTTCCCCGGTATCTGGATTAACCCAAAGCAAAGCAGCATTACGGTCGTCGGCTTCTACACAAACATTGCATGTTGAACCACTGTGCCAAATCAACGTACCATTCGGAAAAGCGTTAATGGCGTTGGTTTGGTGGTTACCACTCGGTATGCCTTCAACAAGGACTGTTGGTGAACTCAAGACGAAATTCGAATGATTGTAACGGGTGAGTTTACTTTCTTCGGAAATGAAAATATGATGCTGGGTAAAATGAACGCCGTGTGGGTGAGAAAGGCCTGAGACGAGCGTTGTTTTGGAAAAGTCATCAGACGAATTGAGCGATAGAAGCCGCCCACCATCACGATCGCACATCAATAAATGGGTTTCGTCCGCCCACTCAAGACAAGTAGGACCACCAAACCCAGTCGCTATTTTCTCAAGGGTATACCCTTCAGCAACTTCGCTGTTCAAAGGTTCCACGTAAGGATAAATCTCTCGCGCTACGAGAAGAAAGAACAGGAATAAAGTCATCGGCAACACGTGTTTTCCGACACCCATGGCACAGACATATGGCCGATGCAAAAGAAGTCTTGGTCGGAATAAGAACCAGTGGAGCACTTTGCCTTCAAGTAGTGCTGCTCCATCGGCGTTCATGGCCGGTGGAGATGTACGACTCAAGTTGCTCTCTCTGTTTGTTATCTTCGTGCTCTCTATGGGGTTCTATCAGAACATTATCTCGATTGAACAAGGCCTCGGAACCAAGAATATTCTGCTGCTTGAAAAAGGGCAATCAACTGAGAGTTCTCAAGATGCTTTAGCGAACGTCTCTTTTGTAGAGGGCGAAGAAAACCTTTCTCTCGATTCGGTGCAACTAAGTTTAATTTCAGATGGTGAAGAGTATCCATGCATGGTTGGAGGTGTAAGTTCAAGAGAACAATCAAACGGAACCATTCAATCAAAACTCAATGCTGACGGTCGAACTTTTACCATAAATATCGACTCAACAAGTGAAGATACCCACGATTTTGATCTCTTCACTATGGGGGCCTCAGAAGCAGCAGCAGCGAGTATATCGTTCAAGCGAACAGACATTTTCCTCGGCCAGAACACAACAGGTGTTGCTGTTCAGGGGAATTTCAACGATGTCGTATATTCCGAGTCCCTCGTTTTCGATGAATCGTCAGAAAAGCGTCTTGAGTGGTATGAGTATGATTTTGCCATACATCAGATCATACCAAATACCGAAGTCTATATCGTGAAAGAGAAGGGTCTTTATTTCAAAATACAATTCTTGAGCTATTATAATTCAAACGATGAATCAAGACATGTAACATTACTCGCTGCCCCTCTTGAAGAGGCATCGATACCCGCGCTCGTAGATGAATCAATGGTCAGAACTACGCCGTGTTCCATTGTTGAGGATGGTGACGGTGTTTGGGGGTTGTCTGAAACGATTACACTTCAAGAAAACAACATCAGTATCTGTTCAGGGAGTTGTTCGCTCGAAATCCGAGCGTTGTATCTACAGCAACCAATTTCAGGTGACAGGAATCTCGTGTATGGGGATTAAAATCAAATTTCTCCGGCGGAAAGAGCAAACACGAACAAAGAAGCGTAAAACAGGAGTCCTAGAACAGCCAATCCAATGGAAATCCAGGACACGATTTGTGCAGCCTTTGCAATTCCTGCGTCGGGATGGCCGGGCTGAGTATTTGTAATATTCAGCGCACTATTTGCAAGAATTACGCCAGGAATGGCAGTACAAAGTGAGCAGCCAACAACACCGAGGATTGCGAGAACGAGAGCCACCATTGCTTGTGTAGGCGCAAAATACCCCATCCCCATGCCTTGCTGAAGAGGGATTTGATTCGCGGGGTGGCCGGGAGAATCCCAAACGCCACCTTGGATTACTTGGGGTTGGGGTTGTTCTGATGTGCGGCGCGGGGGTGAGCCTTGCATAATTCACCGTGAAATAAAATACCATTTAAAGATTTCAAAAAGTGCCACTTGAAACCTCTAAAGCAATCACGGCTGAAATAACCAAGAAGAAAAGAAGGAGCAATCCAACAGTAATCAACCCAATCACTTGTGCGGCTTTTGCCGCACTCGTATCAGGATGTCCAGGCGTAGATTTGGTAACGCCTACTGCAGTATGGCCCATGATGAGTCCTGGTACCGCCAGCAACCCACACAGTGGAAAACACATGACTCCTGATGCCAAACCTATGATTGAGAGTGCAAGTGCTGTTGAAGCGCTCGTTGCGGGGTAATATCCCATCATCGTGCCTGAAACAGGAAGAGAGAGGTTTTGTGGCACTTGAGCATCCCAAACGCCCCCTTGGATTACTTGTGGTTGGGGGGGTTCTGATGTGCGGGGCGGGGGTGAGCCTTGCATAAATTGCCCTCAACCTGCTAAAGTATTAATCTAACTACTTCACATCAAAACAAGTTCACAGTCCCCAAGACGGGTGCGGGCAATGGTGTGGTCCGGATCAATCGCGAGAACGGCGCGCCATGCAGCAGCTGCTTCTTCGTGAAGTTCTTGCTGGTGGAGCGTTGCTGCAATATGAAGTCGGGAATCCAAATGGTTGCCATCGCATCGGATCGCTGCTTGGAAGTCATCAAAGGCCGCATCGAGTTCTTTCATTTCCAAATAGAGTAGACCTCTTTGATGCCACGCTGGTGCGTGGTTCTGGTTGAGTCGAATGGCTTCGTTCAATGGGCCTTCTGCACGTTCTGGCCTTTGGAGTGAAAGGTAACAGGAGCCCAGTTGAGTGAGAGCATGATAGTGGTGAGGGGCTGCCTCCAGCACCATCTTCAAGTCATCTCTTGCGTTATCCCATTCTGTCAAAAGCATGAATCCTTCTGCGCGCCGAAGACGGGCGAGTATGAGAGATGGGGCGAGGTCGAGTAATATTTCTGCATCGTCGAGGACTTTCCTTCCCTCTCCCATAGCCATCAAAATACTGCATCGATTCAGTCGAGCGCGTATGTGCGCAGGGTCTATTGAAAGTGCTTCATCAAACTGCATTAACGCTCTATCGAGTATACCGTTGCGTGCGGCGATGTTGCCACGGACATAACTGATTGTAGCGGAATCGCCATGGATTGCTGCTGCTTCGATGTATTTTGTAGCAGCGGAAATGTCATTCATATCAAGCGCGAGTAAAGCTGCTTCAGATGCTGATGAGGTATCTTCGTCTGGAAGTAAGCGAAGTGCTCGAGCAATGTCTTCCTGTGCACCTTGTAAATCTCCGAGTAGGCGTTTAGTTCGGGCAAGACCAAGCCAAGCAACACCGCATTCACGGTCAAGGCGCAAACCATCATTGAACGCTGTAACTGCTTCAGCTAAGAGTGCAGAATCGGTCTCTCCTGTTCCATCACGCGCACGATCTGCGCGTGCAAGGTGAAGTCGGCCCTCGATTACGTGCAGGAGTGCATGATCTATACCGAGTGGCGTTTCATCGAGAAGTAACTGTGCCTCAGAAATGAAACCATTCAGTAATTTACGGCTCGCCATTCGAGCACGTAATTCAGCATTATCTGGGCTTTCCAGCAATGCCCTATCGAGCGCTTCTTGGGATTCAGTGAGTTTGCCACTCGCAAGCAACAAGTCGGATTTCAAAAAGACCAATTCTGTCCCCCCGGCTTCGAGTGCGACAGCGTGTATTGCTGCTTTGAGTGCCTCATCAAGACGGTTGGCCATCGGCGCAAGTAGTTTAGCGAGAAGGCCCCATGCCTCCCCGTTTTGACGGTCGATGTCAAGACAACGTTCGACGGCTTGTTGTGATTTTCCTTGCTCTCCATCGTCATACAAGAGTTGTGCATAACTATACCAATCCTCCGAGCGTTCAGGGTCGTCAGCCAAAGCGTTTTCAATCGCTTCAAGTGCTTCTGAACGAGACCCTGCCCGAGCCCTGAGGCCAGAAAGGAGAGATCTGTCTGCTGCAGTATCGACGCCCAGAGCTTCAAGACGTCGGACGTCTCTTTCTGCTTCAGCGTCACCGAGTTTGGCGAGTAAGTGGGCGTGAGCGCGAAGTAATTCCGGTTGGTCCGGAGCCAACGTCATGCGAGCCTCAAGCCAGTGACGTCGAAGTTCTTCATCACCGCGTAGCACCGCGATATGTTCCAATGCTTCGAGAATATTTTGATTTCCTGGAGAGGAACGGTAGGCGATACCAAAGCATGATTCCGCCCAGTCGAACCGGCGAAGGTGTAAGCAGGCATGACCGAGGCGATGTGCTGCTACAGGGTTCAAACCTAATGATTCGGCAGTGATTTGGCGTGCTTGAAAGACTTCCAAAAGCCGAGAAAGTAAACTTTCAATAGCGGACGAGAGCAGTGACTCCTTTCCTACTTCCGATTCTGTTGAAATCGGTGAAATGAGTGCCTCCAATGCCTCTAATGCTTCTGTATGAGGCGTATTCTGTTCAACAAGTGATGCTGTTTCATATTGAACAATGACGGAATGAACGAGAAGAGCACCATCGATTTCAGGGTGTGTTGCTCGAAGTGCTTCAACCATCCCAGTCATGTTCGAAAGGCGTTGTTGAAGGTTGCTTACTTCTGTGTTAAGATGGGAGAAATGAGCGGCTTGTCCTTCTTGTAAAACCACCGCCGTTTCGGAAAGACGTTGAAGGCGAGAGTCGGCTTTTTTGAGCCAAAATCCAGCCCCTCCTCCAGCACCAATACAAGCGAGGCCAAATACAGCAGTTAGAGGGTCCATTGAGGCTCACCCGAACTTTGCCCCTTTATGGTCTGCGGAGGAATTGAGTACTTCGGGGGGGTTTTTCACACCTTACTCTTTTTTCCGAGAGCGGGTAATTTTAGCAACGGCGAGTCGATTCAATTGTTAAAAAACAGGCTAAAGAGTCCGTTTCTTCGCTCACATTGAAAGGCTCTCGGAGTTCATGAGCGTTTGGGGTCGAAGGATGGATGATGTCAAAGACGATTCAATTCGCCCCTGGTACCATGAACGCTTGTTAGACCTAGAACACGAAGGATGGATTATCGTTTCACTCGAAGATTTTCTTGCTGATGATGAGGATTTGTCAAGTGAACGAATGGTCTACGTCGATTTCGCAGTAGAATTAGCCCAAGAATTGTTGGAAAGAACGGGGTATCTCGGAGATGCAGCAGATCAAAGAGCGTTAAATCAAAGTGAACGATGGGAAGATGAATTACGAGACCCGATGAATGCCGAAAGAATTCTTGCAGAATACAAGACGTGGGCGAAAGATTGGCGGCCGTGGGAATTAATTCTTCACGCTGCTCAAGGAGATTGGCAGGATTCAGGTGAAGAAGAAGCCTATGCCTCATTTATCGCCCGATTTGATGCGCTTGATGTTTCATCATTACCCTCGACACTAATCATCTCCCCGCTTCTTTCAAACCCGTCAGATGTTGATGAAATCGACCGAGCACTAAGCACGCTTGAAGAAGACGAGCGAAGACAGAGGGCTGCTATCTCGAATGCTGGCGCTATGCTTGCTGAAGCGGGGTTTGACGTTGGAGATTTTGAGCGAATGCCAATCATGGAGGCTCTGGATTGGATCGCTCAACTGCATGATTTACATGACTTGCACGAAGAGTTGCGCCTTCTTATTGTAGAGCAAATAGCAGTGTTTGACCCTGAATTAGCCAGCCACCATGAAGAAAGAAGGATGGAGTTAATTCATGAATCACATGCTGAATTGAGAAACTTTAGGCTACAAATGGACGCCATTGCAGATAACCTACACCAGCGTTTGGCAAACCTCAATGATTTACTCAATCGCTGGAGGGAAAAGGGGATTCATTTCCCCCATGCCGACAGTATTCGACCAATTGAACTCTTGGAATGGGAAACAAACTTGCCTGAAATAGAGGCTTCAATTCAGATTCATATGAATGCCCTTGAGCGTTGGAACCAGATTACTTCGCTCTGGGTGGATGATATCGATTCAGGTGCTCGATATGCTGGAGTTCTAGAACACACTGAACAGTTTATCGACCATGTTGATCATCTGGACCAACAATGGAAGCAACTCGAATTAGAATCCATGAAGTTTGTCGAACGATATGAAAGCAGAGGAATTGTGATGAGTGATTGGAGTGATGAAATCCTCAGAGATCCACGAAGCGCCCTCAAGCAATTAAAACTTAGAGAACACAGCTTCGAGGCACGGCTTGGTTGTATTGACGATTTATTAAATCTCGATACTTCATTCGAAGGAGAAGATGAAATTCAGACTCGAATAGAGGTCTTGAAGGAGATTGATGTGGATTCAGAAATCTTAGAAAACACGCGTGAATTAATTGATACCGTATCCAAGCGGGGGGCGAGACATCGCGTTATGTTAAACCAAGACTGGCGAGAACTCATCGCTCAAGGGAAAGCGGAAGATTCGGTTCCTACTGCAAGTTTTACTCTACGTGAATTCGAAGACGAAATCGGACTTTTACGAAGATTTGGTGCCTCCCTCTCAACGTCAACTGGTGGAGCATCAATTGTTGCGGGAGACATTCATCACCGTCTGCAAACGAGAACTCGACAAGAACTCGCATCAATGGAGTCGATGGGGTGGAGCGTTCAACACTTGCTAAGAGAAGTTGAAATGGATGTTATTACAACTGCTCAAAAAATCAATGCCTTTCGCCCGCATGTAGCATCGTATGCCCAACTCATTCGCAGGCTAGTACCCCTGCCGTGGCACAGAGATGTAGAATTAGCTCTCGAAGTTCAAGAGCAGTTGAAAGATCCAACACAACTAGGCTCTCTTTCCGAAAAAATACCTATGCTCGCTCAACACCTTGCTTCACAAAAAAGTGATGATGACTCTTTTGTCTTTGAGGCTTGGAAGCCTGCGCCAGTCCGACAAACACTCATACCTGTGCCTGAAACATTTGAACGGCATACAATGGTTCCAAAAGACGCACTAGGGGATGCTCATGAAGCGATGCTTGAAGCAATGGAACCTGAAGTTTTGACATCTGAAATCGTCGAAGAGGAGGAACCTGCTGAAGAGGAGGTGCTTAATGTGGAGGAAGAACCCGATTCCATCATTGAACAAATTGAAGAGGTCCCCGTTGTTCTTGAACCGCTGAAGAAAACGGAGACGCACAAGCAATCCTTCAAGCAAGAAGTGATCGAAGAAGAAAAAGAGGCTCTGTCTTCAGACCGAATTGTTTACTCAAATATCATACAATTTCTTGAAGCAATCAATCTCGATATTTTGGCAGACGATGTATCGATGAATGGCGCTGACTCATTGCCGAATATTCGACGACAGTTAGCGAAACATGTCGGTGTTTCCCCCCGAGATACACGTGTCGATCGTATGCTTCGAATCGCGCTCCGATTGTTACCTCAAAACAAGGAATCTGATGTGTTGAAGTCTGAATTGTTGGCGAGTATCGGCGGAAATACCAAGGCCATGAAACGATGGATGCGTGCACGGTTAGAGAACCGTCATTCAGGCTCATCTGATGTCTTCTTGGAAGACGCTCTTGCGCTTGGAAGAGCGCTGCAAAGGATTCCCGGGCCAGGGCACCCACTGCCACTAGGAATCGATGAATATGAATTGCCAGACTCAGACGATACCGGGCAACTCCAATATGAAGTTAAACAACTCATTGCGCTCATGAACCTCCCCTCTGCGGGAGGAATCATTGCATAATCAAGACAACTCACTGAGTAAATCACTCTGCTCTTTTTCGCTGAGCGTATCTTCAACTGGAGATGCTTTGACTGCTATTTCCGGAGCATTCGGGAGAGGAGCATCAAGTGGCAGCGGGTCTACTGGCAACCCGAGTGGCGGTAGAGGCATTCCACCAGGCCCGTTCAGTGGAGGAAGAGGCTGTGGAGGGGGAAGAGGTGTTTGGGGAACTGCTAACGGTGGTGGAAGTGGTGCAGCAAGAGGAGTTGGTGGAGGTGGTGCAGTAAGAGGAGTTGGTGGAGGTGGTGCGGTGCTCGGCGGAGGCGCCGCGGTTGGAGGGCCAGGCATCGAGACTTTTTCCTGTGGAACTGCCTGCGGAGGCGCAGGTATTTGCTGAGGCACTGGAATGGCCGGAGTTTGCTCAATAGGAACTGGTTGAACCGGCATTGGTAACGCCACAGGCGGTGGCGTGGGTTTCACAGGAGGCGTTGCAAGAACCTTGTGCAGTTTGTCAAGGGCCTCTGTTTCCAGCGTTCCGTTTCTCAACAGACCTGCCATTTCAGATCCGAGTAAAGCCATACTTGCACGAAAAAAGGGACGGTTTGTACCGTACCCTCGCAATGTATGCGATAGCGTCCCCCCTGAATTCGTGAATTCGAGGTGGTGGGATTCGAGGTGCATTGATGTCCAGTTCCATACTCCTGCTGCAACTAAGAGTACGCCGAGAAAATTAAACACGGGAAGAGACGAGAGTAAAAACAAAATTCCAAGGACTGCGGATCCAAGCCAAAGAAACTGGTGATTGTGCATTAATTCATTGTGCTGATGCTTAAATCCAGTAATTTCTCGCTTCATTGAAAGGGACACTTTCAACCGGCGTTGACCATCGTCATCAAGCCTTGACTCAATTATCCGGAGTAAGTCTTCATCGACAACCAGCGATGTTGCTTGACGCCCGTCCATCGTTTGTAAAAGTGGATATTCTGTTACGACCTCATTATGGAATTGATGAAGCAATGGGGCAGCTCGAATAGGGAGTTTCCACTCATCATAGTCAGAGGCAAAAGGTGCCAACTCTGAGCCAATGATTGCTGGGCCCTCATCGGCTAGAACCTCTTCATTCTCCTCTGCTTGAGGGGGTTCGGATGGCATTTCCTCCTCTACTGCAGAGGACTTTGGGTCGGACTCTGCATCGGCAAAGGGGTCTGCATCATCATCTGGCCACTCGGTTGTTTCACCTTCGCCCATACATGGACGAGAGTTGAGGCAATAGATGAAGGTAGTCGTCTTCAGCGGTGAGTTTCAGCTAACCAGGACTTGACGCCTTCACGTTGAGCGTAACCTTTGCCGGCTTTTGTGCCGATAACAGTCTCAATAGCTGATTCAGAAGCGATTTCGAGTGTTCGCTCGCTAACTGGGCCATTAAAGACAATAGCAACTGCGCCATCAGCGCTTCCTGCAACCTTCGAAAGTGTAGACGGTCCAACTGGTTCTGATACTGTTCCATCAACCATCACGAGAACTGCTTTGTTCTTGTCGAGGTTGTCAAGATGATCGAACATTTCTTGGACTTCTGCTGGTGCTTCAGCGGTTTCGAATACTTCTTCCATATCTTCAGCCCAGTTCTTATCTGGAACGCCTGCCTTTTCATCATCTTCGGCTTGCTTCTTTCCAAGTGCGTGTGCAAACTTCTTTGCTTCGACTTTCATTGAGAGGCATTTTGTGACTGTCTTTTGTGGAAGTAATTCCCACTCTTGACCGACAGGAGCTTGCGCGACGAAATCAACTTTCATTGTCTCCATCAATTGACTGAACAACATCTCGCCACCACGATCTCCATCAATAGCGAGAACAACGGTTTCTTTGCCGTTCGCTAGGTCGATGAGTTCTTGTTTTATGTTGCCTGCACCGTCTGCACTGATAGCGTTCTTAACGCCGCAGTTCAAAAGATTTCGAACATCGTTGCGACCTTCGACGATAATCAGCGAAGATGAGGTTTCAACATTCGGTCCGCATGTAAGGCCGTGATAGTTCGTCGCTGTTCCGGTCGTCATGACCGAGCGGACTTCTTCAATAATTGTCTTGGATGCTGCTTCGCCTGAATTAACAAGGTTGAGCAGGAGTTCCTTTGCTCGGTCAACAACAGCTGTTCGCTTTGTTGCACGAATATCTTGTATTTCTACGACAGTAATTTTTGCACTACATGGACCGATTCGGTCAATTGTTTCAAGCGATGATGCAATGATTGCAGTTTCGACATTGTCGAGGCTACTTGGAATCAAGATGAGTCCGTGGACTTTGCCGCCTTTGGATTCAATTTCCACATCAACGTGGCCGATACGGGCTGTACGTTGCAGTTTACGTAGTTCGAGTTCGTCGCCAAGAAGACCTTCTGTTTGGCCCATAATTGCGCCAATGATGTCCTTTCGTTGAACGGTTCCATTTACTTTAATATCGGCACGGATTTGATATTTCATTGCCTTGCCTTGCTTTGGACCGCCTGAGCGGCCTCCTGAGTTGTGTTTTCGAGCCATTTTAATTTCTCCTTCTATCGACATCCCATTGCAAGGATGATGAGCCTAAGCCCATCGCTCAATTGCTGCAAGAGTGAACGGATTCACACTGCGTGAAAGGGAGGTGGATGTTTACCGGACAAGCCGACTCCTTTTGAATCCTCTTACGATTTTACGGAATAATTTCTTTGTTTCCTATACAAGAGTTTCAAGAACAGGAACACTGTGCATATACTCGTGACGACCTCGAACTCACGGAAACTCGACGTTTTTCGTAGTACCGTAGAGGTCATGCTTGCAGACGGTAGGCTCACCCGAGAGGAAAAACGCCTGACCATTAAATTGGCAAGTGCCCTCGGATTAACTGAAGAACAGCCAGGGCAAATCTACATGGATATTCAAAATGGTGAAGATTCTGAGTCTGGAGAACTTGTGACTATGGAGGAGGCTCGTGAAATTTACACCAAAGTCTTCGAAGTGGCGATTGTAAATGCCTCTCTTTCAAGAGATGAATTCAGAGTGCTTGCCCACCTCCGCTCTCTTTTTGAAATTGATGACGATGAACATGAAGCGATTGAAACTCAATTGCGCGAAATCGTTAAGGAAAAGTTCGAAGATCCTGGAGTCGTCGATAAAATGCTTCACACCCTTCGTGATTCGGTAGGTCTTGTCGGCGATATTTTTGAAACGGTACGAAAGAAAGCGACCGATGGTGGCCGCAGTGAATGAAAAAGTGGCTCAGTATCTTGGCGAGCCTCAACCAAAATTACTTCGCTCCACTCGAAAGATGTTGAAATTTCTCAAAGGAGCCTATGCAGCCGGAGTCCCCGGCATGATGGCTAAACCCTCAACTGATTTATTAGCAAATTCGGGCGGTTATTCTTTTCATTATGGTTGCCCTAACCCCGAAATGCGGGATATTGCTTCATGGATACTTACCAGCGGGCAAGATAAATCGAGAAGGATTGCAAAATTGATTCCTGCGCTTTGGAAACGACACGGGCAAGAAGATCTCGTGCTCGCTGGACTTTTACTGGCAAATATGTCTGAAGAAACGTTGGGTGAATCTCCATGGATGGCTTTTATCCACCTCTTTGAAGAACAAGAACCGCTCGGGGCTCTGCTTGAAATTGGAGAAGAATTGATTCGAGGGGGTCATGAAGTTCCTGACGATGAGTGGTTGATTGCCATGGCCAGTCAAAGTCAACTTTGGCATCAGGTGGCGGTTTTATTTCTCTCTCTAAGAAGGGGCGGTTTGGGGGATATTCGGGTCCTCGTAGCAACTGCTCCCGGTGGTGGAGAACTGTTTGAAAGGATTCGAAACCGTGTTCTTTCACAGGAGAATTGAAGCCCTTGCTCGGATACCGTGTGGGTATGAGTGAACGTTTCTTACCGACTGATGACCCAGTGCTTGAGTCGGTTCTTCAATGGACTGTTGCACGAGATGCTCAGGATGTTCGACGATTGTTAGAATGGTTACCTGAAGCCCGTTCAAGTCGGGAGCGGAAAGCTCTTCTTGACCGCGTTCGTGGACTCTTAGCTGAACTCGAATCGGCACTTGATGGCCTTGAAACGCTCACTTGAGGCTTATTTATGGTGACTGTTTTACTTCTCGCAGGCGGTAAAAGTTTGCGTATGGGGCAAGATAAAGCGTTGATGGAGAAAGGCGTTGAGTACCTTCATTCTATTGCAATTAAAGCAGGAGTAGACCGCATAGTGACCTTATGCGGGGCTATCGGACGAGAATCGTTGTTTGAAGGTGAGGTTTGGCCAGACCCAAAAATGTGTACATCGCTAAGTGAAGTTCTCCAGTGGGCATTTAGTGAGATTAACGATAGCATTCAACTGATTTCATGTGATTCTTTTAATCTAAAGCAAGATGGTTTGGAATTCTTGCTGGCAAGTGGAGGTGGTGTACCATTGGACGATCAAGGTCGCCGGCAACCTCTCTTGGCTCATTGCCCGAAAGATTGGAAATTCGAAATTACCCGAGGGGAGGTTCGCTCAATGTTTTCAAGCCTGCAAGACCTTGAAATGGGCTCGTTCGCTCAACAAATGAAGAACTTTAACTCAATGGTTGATTTGTAAATTACTTTACGAGTTTGTCTACTATTTCTGGATAGAGGGTATGTTCCTCAATCCGAACTCGGGCGGATAATGATGGCTCGTCATCATTCGGGAATACGGGGACGCGACGCTGCCCTAGAATCTGCCCCGAATCCATTCCAGCATCGACCAAATGTACTGTGCATCCTGATACTTTAACACCTGATAACAAAACGTCTCGATGGGCGTGTGCGCCAGGGAATGCCGGTAAAAGTGACGGGTGGATGTTGATTATCCGGGGAGCCCATTGTTCTACAAACTGAGCCGAAACTAAGCGCATATATCCGCTTAAAACAATCAATTCAACATTGTATTCTCCCAGGAGTTGTTGAAGAAGAAGTTCATGCTGATGCCTGCGTAAAACGGGGTCTTCTTGATGAGGCAAAGGTATACAATGCGATTGAATGCCGAGTAATTCAGCTTTCTGAAGCCCTAATGCGCTTTCCTTATCACTGATTACAACGACGGTTTCGTGCCCACAATCCAAATTTGACTGCTGATGATGAATCATCGCCTTCATCCCCGAGCCAGACCCTGAAATGAGAATTGCACAGCGAATTGGGTCTGACGACGACCCCTTTCGAAGCGGACCTGAAACACTGGTCATGATGTATGCTACTGAATGAACAACTTGAGTTCTTCGGAAATTCGCGCCCATCCTTTTTTGAGCGCCATCGAATGCGAAGGATTAGGAGCAAGAGCGAGATGGATGCACCAAAATCTCCACTCAATGAAGAAAAAACCGGCGAGGTTTCCTCTCCTTTCCTCACCCTAAGTGAAGAAGAAATCATTGAACATGTCCTCAGTGAGCACAAGCCTTCTCGAAATCCCTTTGTCAGAGGAATATGGATTGTCATCGGGAGTTTGGGTGTGGCTTTTGCCGTCATAGGAGTCTTCTTGCCGGGCTGGCCAACAACTTCTTGGCTTGTCCTTTCTGCATATTGTTACGCACGCTCAAGTCGTAAAATGTTCAACTGGTTGCTCACGAATCGAATATTTGGGTCAGCATTACTCGAATACTACCGAACTGGAAAATCGTTACCTTTTCACTCAAAAATCGTCATTACTGGAATCATTTGTATTGCTTCAATCGCCTCGATTTGGGCTGTTACCAAAGCCGGAGACCCGGGCTTTGGACAGGTGCTAATCGCCGTTATCGCGATAATCGGCGTCTGGTGGGTTGGCTGGAAAGTTCCAACGTCCGCTTAATCTTCGGTTGGCGTACCGTTGTATTTCTGAACGGTTGAATGGCCGGCTTGGACATCGACATTTGGTAGAAATCCGTGTATAATCAATCGAATACTACCTAGGCCGAACCAAAAAGCCATTTTCCAGGCCTGAATAAGATGTTGGAAATAGGTCATATTGAGGTCTTGAAGGTGGCCCATGATTGAAGCCGCACGCTTCTCGGCTTAAACAATAGTGATTTATATGCCTTATTTCTCATCAATGGCGGAATAATCGATGACCCGTGAACAACATCGAAACTCCAAGTTCATCGGCAGCGTCAATCACTTCTTGGTCGCGTATCGAACCGCCGGGTTGAACAATTGAGGAAGCGCCCGATTCTGCAGCTTGTTCAAGACCATCCTTGAACGGGAAAAAGGCATCTGAGGCAAGGACACATCCCTTGGCTCGCTCTCCGGCCCTACGAGCAGCGATGCGAACTGCCTCCACTCGACTGGTTTGGCCGGGACCGATACCGACTGTAGCCGTCCCTTGGACCATAACAATAGCATTTGATTTGACTTGTTCACAAATTCGAACTGCGAATTTCATACTTGCAATTTCTTCTTCGCTTGGTGATTTTTTGGTAACGACCTTTGCTTTATCCCAATCAATAACTGGTGCTTCTTCTGTTTGAACAAGCCATCCCCCCTCGATTGGTTTACGCACCAGTATTCGTTCAAGTGAAGCAAGACGATTGTTTGGAGATTGGATAGTGAGAATACGTCGGTTCTTCTTCAGCATCACGATATCTTTGGCTTCTTTACTGTATGCAGGAGCCATCAAAACTTCAATGAAAAGTGATTCCATCGCTTTGGCGGTTTCGGCCTGGAGGGGTTCGTTAAAACAAATAATGGAACCAAAAGCAGATTCTGGATCGCTTGCTAATGCTGCCTCATAGGCTTCTTTCTGCGTTGCTCCGAGAGCCGCTCCACATGGATTGTTATGCTTTACAATGACGCATGCATGGGGTGAATTAGGCCATTCATCTGTGGACAGTGCTCGACAAAGGCGGAGCGTTGCGTCAGCATCTGAATAATTGTTGTACGACATGTCTTTGCCCCCTTCAACGTGTGCGGTGACGAGCGTAGAGTGATTACCAAACTCACGCGGGTCGGTGTACAATGCAGCGGCTTGATGACTGTTCTCTCCATAGCGGAGAGCGTGTGTTTTGACTGCTGAAGCGAGGAGTGTTTCGGGGAGGCGGGTGGTTTGCTCAGCGGTATCATCACTCCATTCTGGCCGACCAATCCAACGGGCATGGAGTTCATCTGCAATTGCGGAGTCGTAAGCAGCCGTGTGTTCATAAGCATCAAGTGCAAGGCTGCGCCGTAAATCCATTCCGACCGATTGTGCATCATGTGCGGCTTGGAGTGCTGCAATAATTTCATCATAACGAGACGGATTGCAGGCAATAATGACGTTGCGGTGGTTTTTTGCAGATGCACGAACCATTGTTGGACCGCCGATATCAATCATTTCGAGCAATGCCGAATCTTCCAAAGGAGGTTGTTGGGCTGCTGCAGCTGAAAATGGATAGAGGTTACACGCAACAACCTGGATAGGAGGGTATCCAAGTTCTGCAAGCCCTTGCTGGTCCTCTTCAGATTCAAGGCGGGCGAGTAGTGGTCCGTGGATAGCCGGATGAAGAGATTTGACACGACCGTCGAATATCTCGGGGTGGCCAGTTACATCGGAGACGCCAATGACATTCAATCCAGCCGCTCGAAGGGTACGCGCTGTGCCTCCTGTGGAGACGATTTCAAATCCATGTTGTGACAAAGAAGTTGCGAATTCTACGATTCCTGTTTTATCGTAAACGCTGAGCAAGGCACGGGGTTGAGGATGTGAGGTTGCGCTCATCGGAGATTCCCGTTATCGAATGCATTGGTCCGATGATATTGAACATATTGACTGTGAATGTTGGAGAACAAAGTCAGTCAATCGCCGCGTGCCGAGATAACTTGGTCGACGCGTAAGAGTCCGCAGGCAGTATCGCATGCTGCCTCAAAGGCGTGTGCAAGCGTTTCTGCACTGGCCCAGGCTTGGTCGATTGATTCACAGGAGCCTGTTTGAGACACGCCGTAACTGTCATTGCCTTGGCGGTGTTGTGAACGAAGTTCGAGAAGGCAGTCCAATTGGTCATTACCAGAATTCGAAACTAAGGTCGATGGAATGTTCTCAAGTGCACGAGAAAATGCCTCCATAGCAAGGCGTTCACGCCCTCCATGTTGCTCTGCAGCATCTTTGACAGCAAGGCTGGCTGCCATGTGTAAACTTCCTCCACCAAGCAGAACTTCACCCGTTTCCATAGCGCTTGTAACAGAGCACAAAGCGTCATAGAGTCCTCGTATGATTTCTTCAGTGGCAACACCATCGCCGCCACCAACGTCAACTGTTGCTAGGCCTGCACTTGCCCCGATATCGAGGTGAAGTCGTTCACGACGAGCATCATCACCCTCAAACACTTCAACGCTCATGGAATCAAAACTGCCCAATGAAGAAGGTGTGAGATCATCAAGATGGTCGAGCATCTGAGCGCCTGATGCCTTGGCTACATCCTCCGCACCTGAGCGTTCAAGACCTCCAAGTGCAAAGAGACCTGCATCAACAAAGCGGTGGAGAATACGGGAGTCAATCTCTTCTGCAGAGATGACAATGGACGCGCCACTCTGAAGAACTTGAAGGGCCTTCTTCTCGAGAAGTGCCTCTTCCGCATCCATAAATGCGACCCAATCATCAGGTGATGAGATTTCAATTTCTGAATCACGACTGCTTTGTTCAAGCGCTATCGGGCAGGAAAGAACTGCGATTTTGCCGCTTGGAAGGTGCCGAGGCATCCGATCGAGGTCAAATCGACGCTCAAGAACAAGACCGCGGAGGAGAGATGTGTCGGAGAGCGTCCCTACACCTCGCTTTGTCATTCGCACATCTTCAGTTCGAACGTGGAGAACGCCGTTACTTTCCCCTGCAACCGTTTGTGCAGCCTCAACAATACAACGAGCGAGATGTTCGCTCCCTGATTCTGCAGAAGTCCCCGTCATTGCGGTTTTGGCAACCAGAATAAGGCGCTCGATATCCGTTGGTGAGATTTTAACCACGCGTTGGTCAAGGGTGTTGAGTGTGGTTTCGAGTGCTGCTTGATATCCTTGAACCACGAGCAATGGGTGAAGACCTTTTTCTAAAAGACGACCGGCCTCACGCATCAATTCACTGGCTATAATAAGGCAGCCTGTGACGCCATCACCGCATGCATTTTCTTGGGATTCTGCTAACTGGACAAAGGCTTTGGCTGCAGGATGTTTTACCAAGAGCTCCGCAACTATTTTTGCTCCATCGTTGGTAACTGCGGTCTCTCCACTGGTCTTGTACATCATTTTGTCAAGCCCGTTTGGGCCGAATGTGCCCTTGAGTAGATTGCCAAAGGCAACAGAAGCGTTGACCAGTTTTTGAGTCACGGCAGGCCCGCTTGTGACTGAAGTGGTTGGACGGACAATCGCAACAGGTGCGCGCCCTGAGCCGTCATTACGTTGAGCCATCGTTTATCCGGCCGTGAAGCGCATAGATGAACCCTTTCTTTGGTTCTGTCTGATTTACAAATTCCAAAACCAAATCCTCGGAATGTTTACAGCGTCAAGTAAGACATGACAAAGGAAAGGATGGTTACACCACCTATAATCGCCAATATCCCGACGCTCAAGGATTGAAGGCGTGATAATATTCCATTCGCAGGAGTGTTGCCGGACAAGGTCGTGGTTTTCGTTCATCATGTCTATATGAGCGACCAATCATAAAAGGGGGGTGTTGTTCCCTTTCTTGTTTTCAATTGCGTTATCTCCGGTTTTTCTTACCCTTGCGGGAATTGGAACCGCGATTTTGCCGCTCCCATGACCTGCTGTCTTTGCTTCTTCGGTCAGATTCGTCTTGCCAATGGCCTCTTTTTGGTGCAGCAAGACCTTCAGGCATGTCTTCAAAAGATTCGATGTTAAGGTGCATACCGCCAAGTTCGTCTTGGAGTTGGCGGACATTTTCTCCACCTTTGCCAATCAGCGTTGGAATCATGTTTTGCGGAGCGTAGATTGTAGCGCTCGTTTCTCCCTTGAATTGCACTTGGCACTGAACGCCGACCCATTGTTGAATCATGTGAACCAACTGGTCACGGGCGAGAGCCTTGAGAGGGGAAACCCCCGTAGTGGCTCGCCCTTCAACCGGCACAACTGCTATTTCAGAACCAAAGGCAAACATTTCATGAGTGATCTTTCCACTTGGAAATTCGACAACTTCGATAACGGGCCGGGCGAGTTCTTCCTGCATCCCGGTTGGAGGTTTAACCGTCATTCGTAATTCGAGTACCTGTTGTATCTGTCCCGCTTCAACGTGAATGATGGTGTCGAGTACTTGGCTAACAAGCCCTAATTCGACCTTACCAATTAAGCGTTGAATGGCTTCAAGAGCGGAATTGGCGTGAGTAACCCCCAGAAGGCCAACGCCGGCAAGACGAACGTCTGCAAATATTTCGAAATCACGGGCTCGTCGTACTTCGTCAAAGATAACGAAATCGGGGCGAACCAGAAAAATAATTTCTGCTGTTTTTTCAAGGTCGCCTTCAAGAGGAGCATATTGTGTAATTCTGTCTGCTAACTGCAGGTCACGTGGAGCTTCCATTGTTTTGACCATAGCCCCGATATCCGTGTCCAGATATTCTGCAATTGCTTGAGCCAGTGTCGTTTTCCCAGATCCCGGTCTACCGCAGATAAAGACACCACGATGATGGTCAGCCAACCGGGCAATAAGTCGCTCATCCAATTCATAATCATCCAATGAGAGTTTCGCCACTGGCCGAACAATCGTAATTTCTCGTGCATCAGCAAAAGGTGGCCAGGCACAAGAAATTCGAAGGTCACCTAATTGAAGAACTTGACATCCTTTTCTATCAATTTCAAGAAAGCAATCACTGCGGTGACGATTTTCTTCGATCAATTCAACCAGTTCTTCTTGTAATGCCTCCATGCGAAGCGTGTCCCAATTTTGCTCAGACTCAACTTCGATTAACCTAAGTTCTCCGATTGAACCCTGCTTGATTCGAGGTGGGCAATCTGCCTTGAGAAAAACGGTATGAACTTGTTCCATTAACAAGTCCTCAATTGGTTGAGGGAGGGTGGGGTGGTCGCCGAACTTTGCCATTGCAATCGGACATGGTCGACAACACGAGCATTTCACCCTTCGCATTAACTACGGGGCCAACATTAGTTGTTCTTTGGTTGGATAAGGGCGCCGGTCCACCAGAAAGAGCCGACAAAGAAGAGGGATGTTACGTATGAGCCGGTGGTTGGCCAAGAAAAGACTCCAATGCAGATTTCTGCGAAGATAGCAATAGATACGAGGAAACTAAACGCAACCAAAATGCCTTGTGAATTAAGACCGAGTGCATCAAAAGCAATGTCTTTCTCAGACAAGCCCCAAACGATTCCCGTCAAGGCTGAAAGTCCGAGGAACGTCCATGTAGCGTCCATGAAACTGTCTTGGAGAAACCATGTCAAAACAGCGGCAAGAAAACTGCCCAAAAACAGGCGTTGTACTGCGGCGAAAGAAAGGCCCATGTTAACAGCGAAGCGCCTTTGATTCTTGAAGACTCGCAAGAGAGGTGTTCAGTTCACTCTGTTCTCTTCGCTCCATTGTTTGGCCAGCAATGTGGCTTTAGCAAGTAGAGTAGCAGTTTGACGATGGAAGGATATGGGGGCTTGCGAAGAGGATACATTCGATAGAATCTGAAGGTATTGTTGCTCAAGTGGAGGGGTTTGATTTTCAGTCGCAATCCGCCTATAACCAGAATGGATGTGACCTTGTTCGATTGAGTCATGTGTTGCAAAATCAATACGGAGGTTTTCTCTCGTCCCTTCAATAGTGAGTTGACTGCAATCTTCATGATTCCACCCTACGTGTATCGCGACATCGAGAGTTTGGAGTGCTCCATGGCCGGGATAAGTCATGTGAAATTTGGCGACATCTGCCGTATCCAAGTGCGCAGGTTTGTTGTTTTCAAGCGTAGTTGCAACAGTGATGAGTGGGGTGTCGCTGGTATCGAGTAAGAGCGGAATGGTGGAGAAGGCGTGAGATGCAAGATTTTCAATGACGTTCGCATTTGATGGTTTTTTACGCGATGTATATTTGGTATAACGGATGGATTTCACACGACCAATGCCCTGGCTTTGAATGATTTTTTTAGCGGAGAGAATTCCTGGGTGATGGCGTAAGAGATAGCCTGAAGAAAGATTGCCTGGGTGTTTTTGTGCTGCTTCGCAAAGCTGTTCTACTTCATTCAAAGAGCGCCCCAGCGGCTTCTCCACAAGAACATGAAATCCTCGCTCTAACAGTGCAATTCCGATTTGTGCATGAGTTGCATTTGGGGTAACAACTGAAACTAAATCCAGTTCTGTTGAGTGGGTCATTTCGGACCAATCAGAGAAAACACCATCCAAAGCATCGGCGAGATTTTCGAGACGCGAAGGGTTGATATCGCAGGCATATATTTTATTGACAATGCCTTGTTTTTTCAATTCGAAGAGTGTTGTAATGTGCCGTGCACCCCAGCGACCGCAGCCTATGACGCCCACATTGAATGCCATAGTAATGACTCATTCGTACGGTCGGGGCTTGA
Organism: Candidatus Poseidoniaceae archaeon; assembly: GCA_949372875.1. GTDB lineage: Archaea > Thermoplasmatota > Poseidoniia > Poseidoniales > Poseidoniaceae > MGIIa-L1. The sequence continues at coordinate 19,428 of CASIAW010000011.1, read as the reverse complement.
TAGTGTTGCCTTGTTCATCTTGTGCTGCAAATTGGTAGTTCCCAACCGCTTCTGTAAACGAAGAAAGGTCCTGTGTATTTTGATCTTCAAAGCCGAAATCAGCATACAATTGTGGCGAAAAAGAAAACCCTTCAACGCCGATATATTCGGCACGAGATACTCGAGTGGTTATTCGGCCAAATCCATGATGCCAGAGAGCAAGTGCAGTAATGGCGTCTTGGCTGGTTGGCGACTTTCGTGGGATTCTTGGAAAGGGTGGAGTTAGGCACTCATTTGGAATAAGTCTCTTGCCCGAGCGCTGGTTGCGTTTTCTCGACATGATTGAACGCATAAACATCCAGCGAATTCGGAAATGTGAACGGTCTCTGTACGTGTTTTTCGACAGATACTTCGCTTCAAAGTCATAGATGATATGCTTAATGATGTCCCAAACCTCTCGCGTCATAACATAACCCCAAAAATGACGATTTGTTGCGACGATATGAGACATTTGATTCGCTTGAAGTTCTGCTGAATCATGATTGATGTTGTATGCCATAACCGTGCCTACATCGCAAAATTGCTGAGACCAATCTGAAAGGTCGACAACCGTTTGAATGTAACTTGGAGCGAGCAACATATCGTCCTCAAGGAGAATAATCCGCTCGTATGAAAGGTCATCGAAAAGCGTTCTTCGGGCATCGATTAGGTGACGGCCAATGCCCCAGTTCTCATCACGTAAAACAAAGGTTGGATCTTCAAAAGAAGATGCTTCAACCAACATAACCAGTTCCGATTGCCTTGCCTTTTCTCCACCGTCCAAGTACACATGGAGGTCGCATTCATGTGCAGCTTTGTTCGCTTCAAGGGCGTTCAATGTTTGTTGAAAGTAGTCAACGCGATTGAAGCCGAGAAGGAGGATCGCTGTTTTCATTGTACTCCCTCCGTATCTGTATTAGCGAGCCACAACTCTCCACCAAGCGCTTCCCATTCCTCCGATTGTGGATGGCAAGAATTATGATAATTGGTAAACTCTCCAAAGACCCATTCATTGTCGACCCGGAACAAGTCAACGCGAGTATAATCGATGTCTTCCGCCAACTTTTCAGCTGCCTGAATTAACGAATTGAGCCCCTCTTCTCCTAAAAGAGAGATGATTTCATCAGGCGTTCCTTGTTCACTCCATCGAGGATTAGACTGTGTTATTTTTTTGCCTGCTATGGTGTAAATCGACTGGGCGTGAGTTGTCATTCTCCCAATATCATGTTGGATAAATCCTGCCTTTCCATGAAAAACATGGACTTTCCAATCATCTGGTAATCGGCCGTCGTCAATGAGTAGTTCCTCAATCATCACGCCCCGTGGCTCGATGGTTGCTGCGCCCCATTCAAGTTGAGTTGGGAAGTCTTGGCCCAAGCACCAGCGAAGAGCACGTTCAATACGCCATTTTGGCCAGAACTTACCGTTTTGATCACGTCCGCTGCGTATCACCTTGTATCGGTTGTCTCCCCCCGTAAAGAGCCGAAAAGAGCGATTGACTTCCTTGAGAGGAATCGCTCCATTGTCCATGATAAACAGGACATCGCCCGACCAATGGTTGGTCTTAATCACGCACTGATCAGGTAAGTCATTCCAAGGGATATCAGATACTGAAGTCGACCAATGAAGCAACTTGGGTAGTTTGCATGCCTGCTTCGATTCTACGATTGCCCGAGCTGCGTACTTATCTTCCATCTGAGAAAGTAAAGGATTACGGTCGTGAAGACATCGTTTGAGTTGTAATTGACTGTAGTGGTCAGACCTTGAATCATCTAGACGGTGCCAGGACTGAGTCCCACCTGGTAGAAGTCCGCCCATGGCTCTTCCACCTCGTTCTTGATGATGAATCAACCGACAATCTCGCCTATCAGGCTGGGCTGTTGATGAAGGGATATTAATCCCGGGCTGGGGCAGAACCTGAACCCTCACTGCTGCTTGGCTCACCATCATCTGAAGATGTCTCAGTGCTTTGAGTGTCCTCAACTGCACCATCATAGTAGTACGTGCTGTAGGGGCTAGCATAATCCAGTTCAACGCTTGCACTTTGATTCATTGATGCGAGGTTCGTTGCAGTCACTCCTGCCGAAGAGATAGCGTAGACATAATCACCCATGAAAATAGAACGACGGATATTGTACTCATTCCAGTAATTTTGGTTTTCACCTCGATCATACAGGTCAGAATGGTCAACGGTGCCATGGATCGATAAGTTCCCAGTCTCTTCGGATACATTCACGAGAATTAGTTTTGAGATGTATTGATAATTCCAATGATAGCCTCCGTTCGAATCCGTCCAGCTCTGATATCGATACGTTGAAAGTGGGATTGCAAGCAAACTCTTGGGAGCCCAGTATTGGAACGCTTTGTGTTCATACGAAGCTTCGGAATACGACCAGACCCATGCGTTATCGCGAGGATCTGTTACCGGCGTGAGGAAAAGGTGGTCGTCTGCTGTAGGGGTTGATGGGTCTGTAATGTTAAACAACGAAAGACGAGTACTCGACCAGTCGAGTCCTGTTCCATCTTCATTTGCTGGGCCCATTCCAATAGTCAACAGATGGTTGCGGGAAAGCGGATGGATGTATGTTGAAACACCTGGGACTTCAAGTTCACCAAGAATTGTAGGGGATGAGGCATTCGACATGTCAATGACCCAGAGCGGATCGATTTGCTCAAAGGTAACCAGATAGCAGCGATCACCATCAAAGCGAGCACTCCAGATTCGCTCGCCAGGGGCAATGTTGTCCACACGGCCTATTTCGACGAGGCTGTCATCTGAGGCGATTTGTCCAGAAATTGTACGACTAAAGGTGACGACGCTCGAGCTCATAGGCTCGGGATTATCCATCCACCAACGGGCCCATTGGCCAGAGGTAACTGCAAGGCGAACAATTCCTTCATGCTCGGAAATGGAAAACTGATTGAGGATTGTTCCATTCACTCGTCCTGAGCCGGTGTAGACTGTGTCGCCAGGACTCGAAATATCAAAAGAGTGGATATTGGTTGCTTCATCCATGTTGTCATTGCCCCAGAACCACCACCAATCCCACGCACTTTCTGTGAGGATAAGGACATCTTGAGATGCATAGACGAGGGGGTAGTTTCCAACGATGTGGTCGGCCTGAAATTCGAAGGCATCGGACGTTAAATCAAACGTGAAGATGCTGTTAAAACCTCGATTAAAACCGTCTTCTGGGGCGATGAAATCTGCACAGTCTCCATCGTTCATCGTATGGATTGTAATTTGGCCGTTTGTACGCTCATACACCTTTGGAAGAATATCTTCAAGCGCTAATGCATCAAGAGCGATTCGATTATCCAACATCGTCTGATAAGCGATTTTAGAACGGACTTCACGACGAACCGGGTCATCGTAATCCAAGTTCCAATACCCATTAGGCAACTCCAACCAACTCTGAACTCCAGGTATGTCCAGCCATGCATGGGTCACGGTTCGAACCGTTGCATTAACTTCACGGGCAGTCATGTAATATCCTTCAAGATACAATTCCTTGCCCGCATCTGGTAAAGAACGGTTTGTAATGTCCATCACTGTAAATTTCGTGAGGCTGGATGTCCTCCAAGAGCCGTAGCCGCCATCCCACCCCAATTCTGATGAAAGTGCATCGGTTCGGGGGATATTCCATGAAGAAACAGTTGAGATGACAACTAAGCGGTCACCATCAAGCATCATCGCTTGAGGTGTGCCTTCAATGTGAGTTGAAGAGAGGTGGGTGAGTTCGCCGAACTCCGGCACACCGAATATTTCGAGAACTTTACCGTTCAAAAAGTAAATGAAATATCCATCGGTTTTGACAAAATCCGCTTCGTCAACCCCTTGTTCTTGGTTGTTCGTTCCAGAAAAGTCTGTACCTTCTTGCCTCTGGGTTTTTGGGGCTGAGTTTCCGCTTGAGGTTGTTTCAGCTCCTTCTGCAATGGCCATATCCTCTTCTGCCCATATGCCGCCACCGAAGAAATACTCTTCTTCAACAGCCTGTAATAATTGAATTCTGTATTCTTCTGCAATCGAAGATTTCAATGCGACTTCTAACTCTTCACAATCAGCAAATTGAGACAGATGCGGGCTTGCTGAACTCCGTTGAATGACCGTCGACCAATCGTCGGGAAGTTCGACATCAGGTATTTCCAACTCTGAATCGACCATGCCGAGGCACCCCGATGCAAGAAACAAGGAAACGAGAAAAACAGCGAGGGTTTTGTGTTCTTTCATAAAAACGACGATGGAACAAGAGGATATGAAAGGATTGGTATGTTGATTTTACATTAAATTATACCTGTGCTGTTGCTTAATGTTTCAAGTCCTTGCGAAGTTAGGCGCCAAGGTGCACGGCTCTTTGGCTGAGCCTTTTCAACAAAATTATTGTATTGTAATTGCTTCATATGATGGGCGAGCAATTGCCGAGACAGTTCTAACTTCCTTCTGATTTCAGTGTTCGACAACCCTAAATCTCCAGCATCTGAAAGCGTCTCAAGTATAGCAAGACGCGTTCCGATAAGTGGATGAGCAATTTTTTCAATATCTGCTGGAAGAACATGTGAGGCAGCGTACCTTCTCAACTTGCCATCCCTCCATGAAATGATTTGTTCTTGGGTTTCCAGCATTTGCAAATGGTGAGCAGTAACGCCGTTAGCGAGATGGAGAGCGTCTCTTAATGCTGAAAAATGGACCCCTGCATTCCCTTCTATGAACCCAAGAATCCTACCGCGATTCAATTCATCTCGGTTTGATTTGTTAGCAACTAATGGCGTAATGAAGGCCATCAATACAGCGATCTTAATGACTTCAAAGAGGGTTGAGCTCACAAACAGAAGAGTGAGTATTCCGGCTCCAGCGCCAATCAATCCTTCAGAAGGCGGTGGGGGGTTTTGGTCGTCTGGTGCTGATTGGGTTTGAGCAGGTGCTGGCATATTCTCTGATTCTTCCTCCGCTGCCAGGTCGCCTTCTGGAATGGTTTCTGCTGGCCCGACGAATGGTTCAGATGGGTTTTGTTCATAAAAAGCGAAACCAATAACCATCGAACTAAGAGAAAGTATGACAAGAAATCGGATGGTCCAACTCCCGTTCATACGATGACATCGAGGCGGGGGTTTTCAAGAACTTGGTTCGATGATTTGACAAACCTATTTCTGGGATGTCCTGAGGAAACTTGGGTGAAACTAATACTTCCCCACCAACTGGCAAGAATCAACATGTTTGGATGGGGGCGATGATACATGAGCGAATATATGGAAATTGAACGCCGGTTTATCATCTCAAAGAAAAGGGTAAGGCCGTGGAGGGATTGTGAATATCAGTCAAATATCACTCAGCAATATCTCGATTCTGCTCTCTTCACCAATCATGAAAATCAACTTATTTATGCGGGCAATTTGATGCTCATCGAAATGAATGGTGAGGAAAAATCACTCTTTGAAAAAACTGATGATTGGACTACTCGGATTCGGTTCACTCAAGATTCTGTACACTTGACTTTGAAAGGAAAACGAACCCATTCCGCTGCCCTAGAATTGGAATGGGAAATTGACCGGGAATTGGGTGAGAATATCAGTGGGTCGAAATCGCACCCTTCGATTTCTAAAACGCGATACCATTGGAGAGGAAACGATGGAATGGTGTGGGAGGTCGATGAATTTGAGGGGCCTTTAACAGGTCTAATATTAGCTGAAGTTGAACTTCCGAACGAAGAATTCCCCGTATCGCTTCCAGAATGGATTGGTGAGGAGATTACCGGTTTACATCAATGGTCAAACTCAAGCCTTGCCCGCAACGGTTGGCCGTAAATCAGTCGTATTCAATGAGTGCTTCGACGATGCGTTGGCGCTCGGAAAAAGTGAGGCCGTGCATCACAGGAATGGCGACCAAGGATGAAGACGCTTTTTCTGTTTCCGCTAATGTTGTCGTGAATTGTGGATGCTTACTGTAGACATGTTGTCTGTGGCACGGCACTGTGTAATAGCGGCGTGCGTCGATGTCTCGTTCATCGAGGAATGTGACGAACTTATCTGGCTCTGAAGTTTGAATACAGTACTGATGCCATGCATGCTGCGAACCAGGGCGAACCTTTGGGGCGTTGAGTGAGGGGTGATTTGTAAGAGCGTTCGTATACTGCTCTGCGTTTTGTCTACGCAGGGCTACCCAGTCATCAAGATGAGAGAGTTGTGAAAGGCCGATTGCGGCAGAAACTTCCGACATGCGAAGGTTGCTTCCTAGTTGGATAGCCTCGAGATCGGGGCTTCGCCCATGGTTTGTAATTCCAACAATACGGTCTTGAAAACGTGGTTGTATAGTCGTAAGCATGCCTCCTTCACCTCCAACCGCCATGTTTTTTGAAGGGAAAAAAGAGAAACAGCCAATGTCGCCCATAGCACCAGCAGTTCGAATACTCCCGTCTTGGAATTCTTGCGTTGCACCATGGGCTTGTGCTGCATCCTCGATCAACACAATGTTTTCTTTTTGACATAATTCTACAAGTTCTGAATCGTAAACTTGGCCGAACAGATGAACGCCTATTACCGCCTTTGTGCGTGGTGTAATCGCTTGTCGAACCTGTTCAATATCTAAGCAATAGTACTCAGGCTCGATATCGACAAAAACAGGTTTTGCACCAACCAAGAGTACGCATGTTGTCGAGGAAATAAAGGTGAAAGACGGTACAATCACTTCGTCTCCCGGCCCTATTTCTGCGATTCGGAGGGCCGCCCATAGTGCAGATGACCCATTCTGACAAGGCGCCGCCCCCAGTGCTCCGCAATGGTTTGCAAACGCCAAGCCAAAGGCTGCCCCTCGTGCGCCTTTGACCCATTGTCCCGAGTCCAGTGTAGCGATGGCTGCTGCACGCATTTCTTCATCCCAAGATGGTCGGGCCATCGGAATACGCTCCATGCTTCGGCGAAAACGCCGACCTCCTTGAGTCTGCTTCTTTACCACTCTGGCCAGCGCGCCCTTCAAGACCTGCAACGGCTTTGCCCCGCACATGGTGTCCGAAAACGAGGGTTTGGATGACGACATTGTGGACGCCGAGGAACGTAGTCTAGCGGATTTAGTCGGCGATATTCTTTCTCCAGACTCCCCGGTTGTAGAGCAACCAATTGAATCTGTCAAACCCAAAAAGAAGAAATTCAAGCCAAAGGGGTTGTTTCTCGGAACAAGAAGAGATACTGGGGAGCCTATCGATATCCAACCTATGGTATTGGCACGTCACGCTGCCATGCTCGGTTCGACAGGTTCAGGAAAAACAGTCATGGCCAAGGCACTCATTGAAGAGGCTGCTTTAGCAAAAATTCCCTCGCTAATTATCGACCCTCAAGGCGATCTTGCACGCCTCGCACTCGGAATAGACCCAGTAGATCTTGAAGAGCAAGATGGAGATGTTTCTCGAGCAAAGAAGTTGCTGGACATGTGTGAAGTGCGAATATGGACGCCGTTACGAAGCAAAGGATTGCCGCTTTGCATCGACCCATTCCGCGCTCCTCCAGCAGACCTCGATGCTGAAGAAGCAATAACTGCGTGGGATATGGTGGCGGCAGGATTTACCAGCCTTGCAGGATATGATGTTGAAAAAGCGCAAGGTAAAGTTGTCAAACCATTCCTCTATGAAATCCTTGTCGAGGGGACGAAGCATGGGTTGAATGTTGGAGATTTCCAAGCCTTGGCCCGTGTGGTTCGAGAACCAAATCAAGAGTTCACTCGACAGTTGTATCCTGAATGTTTCCACGAAGTGGAAGAGGGAGAAGAAAAGCCTGATGTGCCCCCGTGGGAAGAGGTAATGGTAGAACATCGGCTGACAGATTTCGAAGAGCGTTTGCCAAAAACAACACGTAACGATCTGGCGAGGAGGCTCTCAGCCTATTCCTCGGGCGTCAACCAACTACTTTTCTCAAATGGAGTCCCCATCGATATTGATGCATTTGTAGAACCTGCAATGCCGGGGAAAATACCTCTGAACATTGTTTATCTCAACACGATTCAGGATGAAGCTCAAAAGCAATATTTTGTCCAAGAATTGTCCCGTGAATTGTATGATTGGATGTTGACTCAGCAACCCGCAGATGGAGAAATCAAACTTCTCTTCTTTATGGATGAGGTCGCTCCATATCTTCCACCGCATCCTCGAAACCCTCCAGCAAAAGACCTCATCAAACTTATCTTCAAACAAGCCAGGAAATATGGGGTAGCATGTGTTCTTGCCACGCAAAACGTGAGCGATGTTGATTACAAAATTCTCGCTCAAGCAAATACGACCTTTATTGGAAGATTCACTCAACCCCAAGATGTCGAAAAAGTTCGCCATCTGCTAAAGGAAAGTGGTGGTGATCAAGACCTCGTTGCTCAACTACCAACGCTGGGCCCTGGTCAATTCCAAATGGTGGCGCCCGACGTAGACCCTGCGCCGGTTCCAATTCAGTGTCGATGGTTGTATACTGATCACGGCGCTCCCCTCAACGAAGACCAGGTTGAGGAGATAATGTCAGACGAAATTCGAGCATGGGCAAAAACTCGATCTGCTGGAAATACCAAAAACCGAGGTACTGGCGCCGCACATGCAGCGAGCCGAGGTTCGTCTTGGAATACAAAAGGCATCGATGAAGAATGGGCGATTGGAGACGCTGAAAGTATTGTCGGTGCTGCGAGAATGAAAGCCGTAGGTGGGATGACTGCAGCTGCGCACGGTATTGTGGATGATTCTGCATTCGAAATTCGATTAATGGGTGGCTTAGCAGTTTTGAAAGACGGCCGTGACCCACTCTACACAATGCAGGCGACTGTAAACGTAGCATCTGTTGTGACTCTGGCTTGGACGCTCGTAGCACTCATGTTTGCTTGGCGCGACGGGGATTTAGATTGGTGGTGGCTTTTGGTCTCGGTTGGACTTTCTGGGGTTACTGGGCTGGTCATTACCCTGGAACATTTACTTGCCCATGATGCTGTATTATTGCAGCGGTTAACTCGATTTGCTCGGGCCTTCCAACTCATTCTTGTTGGATGGTTGTGGGGTCTTTTAGTATGGGCGACATGGGGTTCTCTGGACTTACTTGGTGCAGAGCCGTTACTCGAGGTTGTCGTCGTGTGGATTACGCTCTTCACGGGCATTGAAGTCCTCAATCGGTTCAGACTCGGGAGGATTCGTTGGAACGGTGGATCGGCCTTGGATAAGTTGGTTGGTGTTTCAGCCGTTTTAACGGATGTTGAGGTGACTGAAATGCGTTCGAATTCTACCGATATTATGTCGGGGCTACGCTGGTCACTTCACGGCATAACAATGGCTTGGCTATGCGTTCTTTTAGTACTTGGAAGTGAAAATTCAAGTGCTTCAACAGGCATTCTAGAAGAATGGAGTCGCCCAACGTTGTGGTTGGCTTCGCTGTATGCTCTCATGTTTGGAAGTGAAACGTGGCTGCGCCTTCGTGGAAGAATGCCAGCATAATTCTCACCGGACATCGCACCCCTATCTCTTCGGTCGCGGTGTTGATATACGCGCGTTCTAACGGTCGGTTGAAGCAGGGGTTGCCAAGCTTGGTCAACGGCGCTGGGATGAGGTCCCAGTCTCTATGAGTTCGCAGGTTCGAATCCTGCCCTCTGCATCTCATCTACAAACCAATGAAAAATCTCGTTTTAGTCAAGAGCCGGCTAAACCCTTATCGCTCCTCTAGCCTACTTTCGTTATAGATGAGTAACTATTGGGTCGGGCCTCAAGAATTTCCGCACTCGGAATGTTCGGAAGAATGGGTTCGTGTGTCTGATACTGTTTCCCTCCGAGTGCTTTCGTGGAAGCCCACCGATGAGGCCCTTCATCAACTCGACCCCGTCGTTATGATCCCTGGTTGGGGCTCACTGTTCGAAGGGTGGAAGCCTTTAGTTGCCGAATGGGTAACTCGTCGGCGTGTTTTGTATATCGAAACGCGAGAAAAAACAAGCGCTCGCATTGAACAAAAGAGAATGTCGGCAAAAGATTTCTCAATTGAAAGATTCTCAAAAGACATTGCTGTAGTGCTCTCTCACTATCAGCTCAAAAACGATTTTCACCTCTTTTCTTCTTCACTCGGCTCAACCTTACTCATCGATTCTTTACAAAGGCGAGAGATTCATGCAAAGAGTTCGCTCTTTGTAGCCCCAAATGAACATTTCAAACTCCCGCTTTGGGCTCGAATTGTTATCAAATTACCATTGCCCATTCTTGCACTGAAGATGATGAGAAGCATCACCCTACGTGCAATTGAAAAGAAGGTCAAGGAGGAAGGGCAGCGCATTCGTTACAGGCGGGCTCTCGTGGAACAAGAACTCGTTCGTTGGCGCGCATCTGCTCGCAGCTTGATTGCTTACGCTCTGCCTAAAGATCTCTCCAACATCACTGTGCCCTGTGGCATCTTAGCGGCTCAATCGGACAAACTACACGCTATGGATGCGGCTAAAAGTATCGCAGCACGAATCCCGGGGGCTGTGATGATTGAGGTTCCTTCGAACCAATATGCGCATGAAGCAGACGTCCTCGTCGAGGTTGAAGCTTTTCACGCCTCACTGTAAAAGGGATACAAAATGCACCAAAAGTGACGTTTTTCCCACTCAATTTTAAACGCACTTTGAGATAGGGATATTCGGTGCACCTATGTTCTACAAGCGAAATACTCTCCGACTTTTCATGACTGCCCTTGTTGCTAGTTTGTTTCTTTTTTCCTCAACGATAGCCGCTGAAATAACATATCCGGTCGATGATAACTCATTTGTTATAGACGATGTCGGTGTTCTCAATTTGACAGAATCTCAGGAATTGGAACAACTTTCAATCGATTTGTCTGATGAATGGGGGACTGATATTGTTGTCGTGCTCATTGAGTCAACGGATAACTATACGACCGAAAACGACACGAATATGTCGCTTACACAATACACTATTCAATTGTTTGATGCGTGGGGCGTTGGTAATCAAGAATGGAAAGACGGGGTGCTAATTGTGCTTGCGATAAACCAAACTGGTTCCTGGGAATGGAGTTACGAATATGGACTCTTTTGGCAGGAAGAATATCGGTATATCTTCGACGAGTGGTATGACAGAATTCCCGACTCAGTAGATGAGGACATGGCTGCTGGAGACTGGGCGAATGCCCTGTACCCCCTGGTTGAAGATTTATCTTGGAGCATAGATGATTTCTGGTATGAAAACGATGAGTGGGTCGAACCTCCTGGGGAAGAGCAACAGCAACAGCAAGATTGGTCCACGGGCCCCATGCTCAATGGGCAAGCAGATGACGATGTTTCCGCAGGTGGGTCGATATTATTCATTGTCGGATGCTTCGGCGTTTTAGTGGTTTTAGGCCTTGTAGGAGTCCTGCTTCTCCGAGGGGGTTCCGGCGGTGGCGGCGGTAGAAGCAACGGCAGATACTATGGCGGCAATAACCATTATGGGCACCATCCACAAGATGTTGGATATCAACAAAATAACTACTACGGTGGCGGCTTTAACGACACCCCAGCGCAACAACAACAACAACACGCAACAACCGCAAGTGAGTAGGGGTAACAAGCGTTCACGAAAAGCTAGCGGTGGCTCACGACGCGGCAGCAGCACCAAGCGCAGTGGGTCAAGTCGCAGCAGTGGTGGCTCGAGTCGCGGCGGTAGTTCGGGCCGAAGCAGTGGTGGCTCGAGTCGCAGCAGTCGCGGTGGTAGTTCAGGCCGTAGTAGCGGTGGCAGTTCAAGAAGAAGCGGTGGTGGCGGCGGTCGGCGCGGTGGCGGCCGTAGAGGCCGTTGAGGAAATCTCAAGCTTCGTCTTCAAAGGAAGTTTCACGTGCTCTTTGCATTGAATCATCACTCGTAAACCAGAATGTTGGCGTCTCTCCCATATCGGAATCCCAGCGCTGAACGGCCCGAGCGAACATTTCACCCTCCGTGTATTGTTCACACCATTTGAGATACCAATCTGCTTGCTTGACAAGGGCTTCATCATCTGGACTAGTTCTCTTCAGAGTTTCTGCTTGCAAAGCAATCATCATCACCCAGTTCGGGGAAAGAGCATACGTAACATACGGATTACGCTCCATGTCAACACTTCTCCATTCCGTCCACAGCGAAAAGACTTGATCATAAAGGAATCCGATGGTCAATACAGCAAACATAACTGAAAAGAAAATGAGTGCCAAACCGATGTAGGTACTCGGAATACCGATGATACTGTCTGAAAAGCACAATCCTGAATCGCAACTGGAGGTGAACCTCCATGAAATATAGGGCCACACAAGGAGTGTGATTGTGGTTCCCCAGAGCAATAGGCCAACCACTGCTTGAGATTGTTGCATACGCCAATACTGGCGCATAGCCCACTTTCGGAAAAACGAGGTCTTCTCTACTGATTCAGACATGGTAACGGGAGTTCCACGGGCTGACCCCTCAAGAAGCCCACCCTCGGATTGGGTCGTTAGAATGCAATTCTTCTTCTACCAACGAATGATGGACACTCCATGGGCATAGCAGTCATTACAGGAGCAAACAGAGGATTAGGAGCAGAATGGGTTCACCAATTACTCGAAAATGGATGGGAAGTATACGCTGGTTATCGAACTGACCCCGGTCGATTAGCTACTTTTGATAGTCCAAAGCTGACGATTCACCAACTCGATGTACAATCAAATGATTCCGTTGCAGCATTTGCAAGTCAGGCACCAGAGCGAATCGACCTCCTTGTCAATAATGCCGGCGTCGCCGATGGGCGGTGGAGAAATTTAACTGAAATCGATGATGCGTGGGCGCTCGAAGTCATTGACATTAATGCCTTAGGGCCGGTGCGGGTCGTCAAAGCTCTGTATGGAAAAATGAGTCATGACTCACTTACAAACATCGCAATGGTGAGCAGTCTTATGGCTTCTATCGATGACTGTTATATGGGGCGTTCGTATGCTTACAGAGCGAGTAAAACCGCTCTCAACATGTTTACAGTCGCTATGAAGAAAGAAGCGATTGAAGATAACATTTCATTTGTTATTCTTCACCCAGGATGGGTGAAAACAGACATGGGCGGTGATAAAGCGCCTGTAGAAATTCCTGAGAGCATCGCTGGGATGAGGAAGGTCATCGAAACTCGAACTTTGGAAAATACGGGCCAGTTTGTACAATTTGATGGGGAACTTCTGCCTTGGTAAGTTCATGACGGTTAGAATTATTGCCACTCCCCCCCCTCCAGTTAACATGGAGGACGAGACGCCACTGTTCACGATGGTGAAGTCACAAACTCTGGGAGACACTCCCGACTCACTTTCTGATAAATCACGTGGTTTACTTGAGACATTGTCGATGCTTTGTTCGTTTTACAGCGCTGACGATTTAGCGAGTTTCCTGTTTTCTTCGATATTCATTGAATTAACTCAACAAGGTGATGCATGGCTTGAATTTGAAATTGGATTGTATGTCGATCATACAAAAACTCTCAACCTTATTCCATCAAAAAATGAAATTTTGTTTGCAGACAATGCATCGACCGGTGCTTTTGCTGAAAATATTCATCGGTGCATTGACCAACAAGACACTTCAATCCAAATCATGAAATGGTATTCATTGGTCCATTCTCCTGAATCACGCTTTGAGTGATTAGAAAAACAATGAACAACAGGTGAGTGAGCCATCAGCTTCCCTGATTTGACTCATGTCCAGAAGAACTGTATCAAGCCCCATCGCTTGAAGGGTCTTCAAGACAGTAGGGTACCCTTCAGCAACCAATACTTGCCCGTTAGGGAGGCCGATTGTATTGCAGCCGTAGACTTCTTCCGCTGGCATCCACTTGACTTCACAGCCATCTGGGAGTTCACCAAAGGCATCTTTGGAAATGAATCCTTCAGGTGCTAGGATTACTTTATCTGTAGGTGTTGAACTAATACTTGTCAGATGAAGTGCTTGGTCTGGAATTTCAATGATGCGCAGTTCATGACCCAAATGGGTTAGAAGATCTTGTAATTCTTCAATACCCGCATCGTTTGTTCTTGAAGAGCGCCCGACGAAAAAGAGATCACCCAATCGAAGTATATCTCCGCCATCCATACGAGCCCCGCCGTTCATAGAACAAATTTTGGTGCCGGAAAGTTGGCGATTGATAAATTCTGAAATTGGGGGTTGCTCATTCACTCGAGAAGGGTGTCCAGGGACTGGTAAAAGCACATGTCCATCAATGACAACTGCTTGGTCTTCCACGAAAATACAATCGGGATGATCGTTGTCTTTTGGAAGAATTGTAACTTCTATACCTGCATCAACCAATGCTTGGCAATAAGCTGTATGTTGTGCTTTTGCAAGCGGAATATCTGTTGGTCCTGAGCCAAAAAATTTAGCGAGAGCACGATCAAAAGAATCGGGAACTGCGCGGGTGAGGGCACGGTTTTTCTGCCCAAGGCGTACCGTTGCCATGATTAAACCGGATTCCCAACCCCCCTTAACGCTTCGCCTTTTTTTGGAAGCCGGTTTCCGTTGAATGGAAAGGAAGGAGTGGCATATACAGTTCTTTCATACTCAACACTATCAAGGAGAGGCATTAGGGCCGGATGGGCGTATCGGTGACAATAAAAAAATACGGAGACCGAAACGTCATTGATTTGTCAGAATGGGGGAGGCCTTTTGCTCGAATTATGGCCCGTAGGCTCAAAGAAACTCCCGTATCTGTGATGCAGGTGACAAACTTGCATCTACTCCTCACAATATTCTGTGCATGGCTAATCTTAGAAGAACGAACTGTTGTTGCGTGTTTCTTGCTTATCGTGAAAGGAGTAATTGATGCAGTTGACGGGGAGTTGGCCCGTATCCGTGAAAGGCCTTCGCACGTTGGAAGGTATTGGGATACTGTTGCTGATACAATTGGGTTAATCGCTGTCATGTGGGCGTTTGGAGAGCTCTTTGAGTGGGATTTTTGGTTCACTGGAATTATGATTTTAGCCACTTTATTCCAATATTCCTTGTTCAATCACTATTCTGTGCTCTTGAGAATGTTAGGTTCGGGCGATTCAACGAGCAGGGTTGATGAACGCGTTCAGCCAGTCGCCCATCCTTGGGAGAAGCAAAAGAATGTCAACCTTCTACACACTGTATATCTCCTCTTTTTTAGTTGGCAAGACCGAATCATTTCTGGTTTAGCTGGTAAAGGCTCGAAAAATTTAACTTTTGAATTAACCGTTTCCTCATCTCTTGGGTTTGGAATGCAATCGTTACTCATCTTCGCACTTGCAATAACCCAAAATCTTGACGACCTTCCCGAATTAATTCTTGGAGTCAACATGCTCTTGTTGGCTCTCGTTTTGTTACGAAGCAGAATTTAATACTCTCTTTAAGTGCATTTCAATAGAAAAAAGCCGTTGTATGCAATAGGTTGATACGGCGAAGTCATATGAGATTGTTTACAGAAAGGTGTTTTAGTGAGTAAAATAATTTCATTCATACTCGTTCTCTTGTTTACTTTAGGAAGCCTCTCTGGTTGTATTCGTTCAGAAGTTGAAACCGTAGAAACAGAAATTGAATTTTGTTCTGAAGGCAATATGCCTGAATGGCAGATTGGGTGCACGTTACCAAATTTTGACTATATTGACCAAAACGGAACCCATTGGAATGAATCTTCAGCAAATGGGAGTGGGCGTTGGGTTGCTTACTTTTCAGCATCTTGGTGTATCCATTGTAAACCGACTATTGGAGCGCTTGATGAAGCGATAATGCCGAATCATTTGCTGGTTATGAATAAGCATGAAAGTAATGAAAGTTCGAATATGACGAACTGGCATAACCTGATGGAGGGAGAATTAAACCGTTCGCTCGATCGACCATTTCTACATGCACCACCATTATCGGAAAATTTGTCTATTGCTTCAATCCCTCATATTTTATTGATAGAAAACAATACTATTCTTTCGGCAAGAGTAGGGTTGTGGGATAGTGTTGAGGGCATGAGTATGTGGTTTAACGCAACAACTCATGAATCTGGTTATACAAACCTCATGAATGGCTCCTGAACCGAAATCTATCCAAATGAATGCCTATTGAATTGGAAAACCTACCTCGTTTATCTAGATGAAATACCAAACTCTTGGTGTAAATAGTAGCCTCATGAACATTCACACAATAGCCTCCTATGCCGAAGTAATCAGTTTAATTACAATCCTTGGGGCCGCTCAAATCGAATTGGCGAATTGGCAATTGCCTGAACGTTAGACAATTTGTTGTTCTCTTCAAGTGTGAAAGACATTTGAAACACAACATTTTGCTCAATATGAACAAGCTTCGACACATATTTCTTGAATACAAATCAAATACATGCAGTCAAAGCGCCCATCATGCGCTTGGAATGGCCCGTCTATGCATTTACTGCCGGCGTTTTCTTCTCCTTTGCTCTAAGTGCTCAGTTCCTCTCTCTAGGAACTGGTGCCGTCGTTGGCCTGTTCGTACTGCTGACAATAGCCTACGCCTGGGTCGCATGGGTGATGATCAAGCAGAAAGCCGTCCTCGAACTTCACGCCTACATCACCTGCAGTATGTGCAGTGATTTGACGCCTTCACAAGGCAAACACTGTATGAACTGTGGCGCCGACTTGTAGTCAAACCTCTACAAGAGTAGCGGGGAATAGAGTTCACTGAACGCCCAGTCGTATTTTGGCTCAATCACTGCGGGCCCTTACAACCTATTTCCAGAGGTGCATGGGTAATGGGTGACCTCTTGTAACAGATCTGAATTGATGAGTTGATGGTTCAAACAGGATGTGTGTTTTTTCATACCTCTCCCCCCATAAGCCCAATCAATTCCGCCGCTCCAAATGAACTGTCGGAGCTAAAAACTTTGAACAGGATGAAGAGGATGGCAGTACCAATCACAAGAGGGTAAAGAAAAGGGCTGACGAGTGAATAACCAAAATTCGCAAGACGAGTGAATAAGGTTCCCTCTGGAGAAGGTGCCTCATCATCCATGCTGCGAAACCAATACTCCTGTATCTAAATGTAACTCACCTACTAAAACCGTTCAATGATTTCGAGAGGGGGCCCTTCCGAATGCCCCCGTTTGAAAGGGTACCGTTGTATTCACGGGCGCATACATGGGGCCCCCATGTATACGGCGGTTTGCGAATATACAAACATCGCACACCAAGTTTCTTTAGTATCAGGATTCGGAGGAAACAACATGGTAATGGATTACCCACAATCGAGAGCTGACAAAACGTCCTCGCAGTCAGTTTTCGTGCTTTCGATGTTAATTGTGATGCTCCTCACAGGGCGAGCAGTTTACTTTGCGATCAGCACAGATACGTCCTTGAAAAGTATATTCCAATTGATTGTTTATTCATCAATTCTCATCTTTGTGGGATTCATAGCGGGTGTAAACGCATCGAAGACAAAATCAACGAAAAAGCAGGAAATCTCATTCTTATCAAACTCGGAGCCATCACAAACAGATGCCGATTTCAATCCAAACCTTGCAAAATACAATTCAACAGAACAGTTCATCATTGAATTTCTACTCCAACATGATGGTCAATGCTGGCAATCGAACATCGTAAAGGAATCTAGCATGACGAACTCAAAAATTAGCCGATCGTTGTCGAAATTAGAATCACAAGGAATCCTGACGAGAGTAAGGGATGGGATGGGCAAGCGTGTTAATTTACACAAAAATGAGTTGGTTTGAAACCATAACTGACATGACTCCATTTTTGGGTGCGGTTGTGGAGAAGGTATTGAGAGGTCACCAATCTACTTGATTCTCCCATCTTTGATTTTCACAGTTCTATCACAATGCTTTGCAATTGTATGATTGTGTGTGACAATAATGATGGTCGTGTTGAAGTCTCTTCGGATTGTGTCAAACAGTTGGATGATTGTCCTACTCGTCTTTGAGTCGAGCGACCCTGTAGGTTCGTCTGCATAGATGATCTTCGGGTGATTCGCCAATGCTCTGGCAATGGAAACTCGCTGCTGTTCACCACCCGAAAGTTGCCCGGGGAGATGGCTCATCCGCTTGCCCAGTCCAACCTCTTTGAGAAGTTCGGCAGCTCTCGACCTCCTTTCTTGGCGGTTCATTTTCGTGGACTCCATCGCAATTGAGACATTCTCCAGTGCACTCAAATTAGGGATGAGGTTGAATTTTTGGAAGACGAAACCCACAGTTTGACTTCTAAATTGGGTCAGTTCCTTCGTGTTCATCTCGGACAATTCTTGGAAATTAATCCTCGCACCACCACTGGTTGGAACATCCAATGCACCCATCATCTGAAGCAGTGTTGATTTTCCCGAACCAGAAGGTCCAATCACTGCAACCATCTCACCTTGGACGATCGATAGATCGACTTCCTTCAGAGCATCAACGGGAGTCATTCCTGCTGATTCATACTTTTTCGATAATCCCGACAGATGGATGATGGCCTTTGCATCATCAAATTCACCTTTCGCCCTTGCTTCTCGGCGGAGAAGGATGGCTTCAACTTCATCAATTGAATCCAATATTAATCGAGCATCATCTCCATACTGAGCCACCACAGCTTCCTTCAAATGATTGAGGGGGAGCATTTCTTTGGATGCTTCTTCATCAGGAGTGGTTTCTGTTATCTTTTCTGTTTTCTCCTTATTCTTCATCTCTCTCACCTCATTCATACCTCAATGCTTGCGCAGGTTGCATTCTCAACGCTCCCAATATGGGATAGAGCGCTCCAATCACTCCAATCAAAATCGTTAATCCGAAGCTCGTTAGAATACTCTCTCCATCCACTGAAAACTCCAACGAGGTGATTGAATCCATGGAAGAAGACTCTGGAGTGGGATTGAGAATTTGGCCAGGTTGAAACTGTTGAGGAGTTGATTCTTCTTCTGCAGATGATGCATCATTTGAACCCGATTCAATGAGCATTGTCTGAATCATTGGACCGGCAACCAACGTGATGAGAATACAAACGACAAATCCTAATGACGCCATGAAAATTGATTCGCTCAAGAATTGAGTGACGATTTTCGAATTTGGCAATCCAATTGCTTTGAGAACACCGATTTCATTTACTCTCTCCTTGGTGATAATCACCATGATGAAACCAACCACGAGCAACGATGCAAAGAGTGCAGCCATGGCGCCTAAATCTGCATTACCACCAATCGCATCGATTGATTGAGCGATGTCGTCACCTTGTTGGTCCGATGCGGTCTGGACGGTTACCTCATCACCGTATTCAGAACGCAGGAAATTCATCGTATCGTCAACCAATTCAATTGAATCTATCGTGATCACCACCTTGTCGAAACCGGTGGTTTCGGTTATGGCCTGGGCGATGTCAATGCTCATCAAAATGGTCGCATTTGTTTGGAAAACCTCGCCTGAGATCAGGCCAACGACATTGAGCGAAACCCCCTCGAGTTCAAGAGAATCGCCAACACCGATTTCGCTCGAAAAAGCTGC
>CASIAW010000010.1 GCA_949372875.1 Candidatus Poseidoniaceae archaeon | reverse complement strand
CAAAAAAGTTATAAGTAACGACAAAAGCGTAAATTGAAAGAAAGAAATACCTGCATAAAATAAAATTGCAACAACCAATAAGCATACTATTGCTGTTGATCCTAAATCTGGTTGTCCCATTATTAAAAATGCAATTATTGAAAGAAGTAATAGTGGCTTTAGAAAGCTTCTAAGTGTATTAATTTCTGATATTCTTCTAACAGAATATCCAGAAATATAAATTATTAAACTAAATTTACATATTTCTGATGGCTGGATATTAATAGGACCTAAATTTATCCACCTTATACTTCCATTAACACTTGTACCCACATCTGGAATGAATAATGCAATTAACAATCCAATACTTATTAACATAAATATCCAATCAGATTTGAATAGAAAATCTGAAGGGATGGATAAAAAGCAAATCATCGCAATTACACCAAGAGAGATAAAAAGCATCTGCCTTGAGGCAAAGTAAAAAGGGTTTCCTGTCATATCATCTGCTATGTATATACTTGCAGAAGAGACCATAATTAACCCTAATGACATCAAGCAAATAAAAGGTATTAGAATTAAAAGATTGTTAACTTTATTATTCATTAAGAATTTCTTTTGTTAAGAGATTAAAGTGACTACCTCTTTCCTCAAAATTTTTGTAGTCATTACCACTTGGGTATCCTGGAGAAAATAGGATGTTCTTTTTATTTTTTAAGTAAATTAATGTTTCTTTTAAGTTTTTAAAAATTAATTTATTTGAATGAACAATACATTTATAAATCTCATCTCTATGTATCCCAAATATTAAAATTTCTTTTGGTCCTTTAATTTCTAATTTTCTGAATGCTTCTTTTTTTGGATCTCCGCATAAAATAAGAGAATAATTTTTTTCATTAAAAAAAATATTGGCTTTGTTAACAGCATAAATAAGAGAATTAGAATTTGTAGACTTTGAGTCATTAATTAATGAATCTGTTATTTTTTGAAACCTAAACGGCAAGTCATTTAAATTTTGTGATTGAGGCTCGATTCCGGTAATCCATTTGCATAATTTGTAAGGATCTGCCTCATAAGAAACATTCTCAGCAGTTAAAATTTTTTGTTTTGCCAATTTATAATCTTCAAAATTACCATGATAGTCTAGATGATCTTCGGCTATATTAAGGAGAACTCCATAATTGAAGTAATTTTTAGACATCTTATCTAATTGATAGCTAGATAATTCAATAATAGAATAAGTATTTCCATTATTCATATGGCTGCTGGTAATTGGACTGGATGGACCGATTCCATGCATGAACCTTCTTGAAGCGAAGGAGATTAAAATCGGAGATGTAGTTCTCTCTAGAACAAATGTATCAGTTGTGAACTAACCTTGAGAGGAAATTTATCCCAAAAACAACCAAATTCGTGCGAAGATACGACAGCAATTGCAGATACTTGAGAGATTACGAATTCATTGAATTCCTAGACAATCAAGGTCGATATCTTCGGATTCGATGAATTCACGGACTTTGTGAATTTGAATCACCTTTGATTACACTTCTATTCGCTTGATGAATCAAAGAGATACAAGGTAGTTAAACTGATTTACGAACCATGTAGAGGTCTGTCTCTCCGGGGTATTCGTCAAGGTATCTTAGTTGGTTTGCTAAATTCCAAACTCGCATGATTTTAATGACCTCACCTGCATCCATATTCTCTCCCTTTTTGTCAAACCCGTATCTCATTCCATTAAAGAAATCCTTGCCCATTCCACCCATGTTGCCACCGGAATGTTCGTGCTTGACAAAATTAAACGCATCCCAAAGTTTTGTTTTTCCTATGCGGATGAGGAAACTTCCCAATGGCTCTCCCTTGAGCGAACGCCCCAAGGTTCTTGGCAGTGATTGAAGGCGCTGGATCACATTCTCTTCGAGTTCTATCGATTGAATTTCTTGAGTGCATTCTTTACGTTTAGCGAATTCGCTGGGCAGTTCGTCCTCAATCCTCCGAAGATATGAATTGACATGATCAAACAATACTCGTAGAATATACCATGTATCATCGTTAGCCTTTCCTTCATCGAATACTTGGATTAGATCGTATTTGTGCTCGGTCAAATTGGAAAACCAGCCGAGTGTATGAGGTAGGGTTGCGCTGAACATAGTGGTTTGTTTCGTAGTTTGTGAGATCACTCGAACAGCATCTCTTAAAATTTTTAAACCAAAGGTCTGTTTAAGGAAATGATTAATTTTTAATCTATCTTTTGCATATTCAGTTGTAACATATCCGTGGTAAAACGTGAAGCATCGCTGTGGCCCAAGAGCCGCAGCTGCCGGCTCACCAATCCAGGCCGCCCATAGCGTAGATGAATCGATTGCCTCCATTCGCTTGGATTCCGGATGAATACTTTCCCAATCGGAGAATGTATCACCCATTTCTAACGCTCGTGTTTTTATCATGCCTCGTCGGTGGGCATAATACCACCCTTTGATTTCGTTTACATTTTCATCACAATACTGGTTTAATTCTGGATGCGGAGATTCATTTACGAGTTGATCCGTCGTTTTGATGTTGTTTTGCATGTTTGCGTAACGACTGATTAGTGAAGGGAATTGTAACTGATCTGCAGCGTTTTGAGAAGTGATTTCGACGACTCTTATCGGCACTCGGATTTGGTGAACCGGAGTACCTTTTCTAGCTTCATCTACAATCACCATGGTTGTTTGACCACCGTTAACTACTGAGGGGTCCTGTTATTGAAACAATTTCATTCTCCATCAATCTTTAATCCTGAGCAAACGATGGTCAATCCGTTGTTGTAAGCAGCAAACCTCTCGGGTTCGTCCTTGATTGTTCCTACGCATCCCTTTGTTGATGGAAGTGTCTCCTAAGAAATCGCGCACATTGATCTCAATCATCTTTCGGCCGAATGCGCCAAACATGTCTGATAGTGCCAATCCTGTAATATGTCCCATGTGGATTGAGTGCGATGGATGTGGTGATGGATCTGCAAACACCTTTGGGCGTTCGTGCTTTGATGAATTAAACTCGTATTCGCCTTGCGAATTCGAGTAGTTTTGACTCTTCAGTATGGCTCAAAACTTTGCTCAGCCGCATTTTGATCGATAATCTCGAATGGGAAGTGGATAGTTTGTGCGGTCAAACCCGTCCCGAGGGAATAAGGCCTCTACTTATGAATGATTATTGTGGTTTGAGTGTTCAAATTTACCCCCATTCTTCGCTTTTAGACGGAATTGAGCCGTAAAGGTCGGCAAGCCCTTGCGATGTACTTGCATATTCTTTTTGTTCATGGGCACTGCTGAAGGAAATCCTGCACATGAGCTGACAATCTCTGCAACGCCTCTCTCGCTGAATCTCCTCGCCGTGAGCCACTTTTGTCAATAGCGACAATAAGGCCTTGAAGGTCGCCCTCCATCGCTCTACCGCCGAGAATCGGGTGATCTTCCTCCGGACTGATAAAGTTGAGATGTAATCCCGAAAAATATGATTCGATTGCTGGTAGATATGTCACGTAAACATGGCATGGGATAGACTTCCCACATCTGTCTAAGATTGGAATCAATCCTGTCGTCGAGAGAGTGCCATAGCACTACTGCGAAGGCAATGCGATATTTAGTATTCTCGCCTTTTCTAATGGCTATTGGTTGCCGAGTTGAGACCTCGTTCATGTCAATCCTTCAACGTGGCTGTAATCAAGGGTCTTTAAGCCCCCAACACCTCTTCTTACCATGCGAAGAGTGTTGTTGGTGCTCTTGCTCGCAGTCATTCTGCTTCCTTTAGCCAGTGCTGAGACCTATCGAATCTCTGGTCGAGCAACCTATGCAGACGGTTCAGCCGTCCAACTTGACTACGTCTCCGTTCAGTGTGAACAAGCGCAATTCGACTGTTACCAATACCGAGGAACCAATGTCTTAACCGATGCATACGGCGACTTTACCATCGTCATTGATGCTGACGCTGAAGAAGACGATTTGGATATTCTGCTTGCTCTGCGTGGTGAAACATTCCTCCATACCATCGATATCTCTGCGCATGAGGCGTCTTCTGAAGGCAAACTCTACCAAGACATTCAATTGGCACAAAATCCACCTCCATCTGGCGTATTCATGGGCTTTGGCTGCTTTCTTGTCCTCTTTGTTTTGGTGTTCGTCTCCGTCTTGCTGCGAACAGGTCGCCGCCTTTCAACCGCTCAAGGTCGTAGGGAGTTTGCAGGTTTTCGACCAGCTCGAATGTTGGAATGTCCGAAGTGTAAGGAGTCAGTCGTGCAACATGAACTAATCAAACATCTGATTGTTGAGCACGATCTTGACCCTGTAGATGCTGGCCAACTGACGGGTAAGGTCATGCGACGATTGTGGTCGGAAGAAGAGTGAATTTCACACACTTTCCATTTCAATCCCGACATGATTCAATCGAGCATATGGATTATCTCCCCAGGTCCAATCATCTGGCATGGAAGACTTCAATCCTGCTCCTGCACCATCGAGAAGTTTCATTTCTTCTTTGGTGATGACCACTATTTTACAAGACGAATCAAGGAAATGAGTTATTTCCTCATCTGAACATTTTTCCTCTACCATGGCAAGAAGACGCTTGAAAATGAGAATGTTTGGAATGATGTGTTCTGCATGTAACTTGAATTCACTTTGAGTCTTGTCACTTCTTTGTTGGTAGGCTGATTTCTCATGTTTGAGAACACTTGCATGTTTGCTGTATTCATATGTTGAAGGCGCCCATCGAACATCGAGGTTTGCATGTTTCCCATTTTCAGCATAATCGATTATTCCTCGCAGAAAATATGCTGATTTATCTTTGGTAAGGAGTAAATCTTCACCGCCCGCTTTGGTCATAGCAACAACCATGCGAATATGTGCAGCTCTTTTTTCGTTCATGCTACGCGATATACTTGCTCTACTTGTTTCTGCCGAGAGTCTGAAACGCTCTCACATGTTACGTCGGTATTGCCCACCAACGTTGAACAGCGCATCGGTAATTTGACCTAGGACTGGCGACTTTGACCGTCTCCATCAATTCTTCAAACACGTTTCCTCCGAGCCTTGCAACTTCTTGCAATTGCTTGAGAGCATCTTGTGTGACTTCACCTTCAACGGTTTGACGCTCAGTCACTCGCTCTAAGCACGCTTCTTTTTCTTCAGGCGTTGCACGTGCCAATTCCATTTCGAAATCATCGGCACTCGATTCATCGAACACCTGTGCATTCGGATTCTGGAACGTATTGACACCAATAATTGGTAGTGTTCCATCGTGCTTGAGGTGTTCGTAATACATCGATTCATCCTGAATCTTACCACGCTGATACATGGTTTCCATTGCACCAAGAACGCCACCTCTTCGGCTGATGGCTTCGAATTCTTTGAGCACAGCCTCTTCGACTAAATCGGTCAACTCATCAACAATGAACGAGCCTTGCATTGGATTTTCTGTCTTGGTCCAGCCGCTTTCCTTGTTGACAATCAGCTGGATTGCAAGGGCTCTACGAACACTTTCCTCGGTTGGCGTTGTGATGGCCTCATCGTATGCATTGGTGTGCAGAGAATTGGCATTGTCTTGTATGGCAAGCAGGGCTTGGAGTGTCGTTCGGATATCGTTGAAGTCGATTTCTTGCGCGTGCAGGCTGCGTCCACTGGTTTGAATGTGATACTTGAGCTTCTGACTTCGCTCATCAGCATCATACAAGTCACGCATCGTTATTGCCCAAATACGGCGAGCAACTCGGCCAATAACCGTGTATTCAGGATCAAGTCCGTTACTGAAGAAGAACGACAAGTTCGGTGCGAACTTGTTGATGTCCATACCTCGACTTCGATAGTATTCAACATAGGTAAAACCGTTGGCAAGTGTCAGTGCCAATTGGGTAATTGGATTGGCTCCAGCCTCGGCAATGTGGTAGCCTGAAATGGAGACGGAGTAGTGGTTTCGCACACCATGGTCAATGTAGTACTGCTGAACGTCACCCATCATCTTGAGTGCGAAAGGCGTTGAGAAGATACAGGTATTTTGCGCCTGGTCTTCTTTGAGAATGTCTGCTTGAACCGTTCCACGAACTGTTTGTAAGGTTCGTGCTTTGATCTCTGCATAGGTGGAAGTATCGACCATCTCATCACCTCGTCGTCCAACCGTAGCAAGTCCAAACGCATTGTGACCTTCAGGTAAATCGCCTCTGTATGCTGCCTCTTTCAATTCGATACTCTTTCCTTCTTTGACAAGATGCGCCTCAACCTGTTGGTCGATAGCAGCGTTGAGGAAGAACGCCAAGATAATTGGAGCAGGTCCGTTAATGGTCATGCTGACTGATGTGTTCGCATCGCACAAATCGAATCCAGAATACAATCGCTTTGCATCATCGCATGTAGCAATACTGACGCCAGAGTTTCCGACCTTGCCCCAAATATCAGGTCGGCGAGCAGGGTCACGGCCATACAGAGTGACCGAGTCAAAGGCTGTTGACAAACGAACGTAATCTTGACCTTGGCTCAAGTAATGGAATCGGCGGTTGGTTCGCTCTGCTTCGCCTTCTCCAGCAAACATACGAGCGGACAATTCGTCAGTTCGTTTGAACGGGAATACCCCAGCAGTGTAAGGGAAATGCCCTGGTGCGTTTTCTTTCGTGACGAAGGAATACAATTCTCCATCATCAGCAAAAGTAGGAAGAGCAACACGAGGAATGTCCGAGTGCGCTAAGGATTCGGTTGTGGTTTTGACCGTGAATGGCTTGCCACGAACGTGATAGGTAAACTCGCCACTCGAGTATTGTTCAGCCAAATCACGGAATTCAGCCAAATCCTTACGGGCGGATTCAACTGTTTCAAGAATTTCATCGACCTGAGCTTTCAAGTCTGCAGCGACATCTTTTGCGCCACGCTTTTCTGCATGCTTGGCTGCAGTCTCCAAGTGCTGACACAATCGAAGTTGTTGAGCAACCGCTTCGTTTGCTGCGTGATACTCACGAACAACAGCAGCAATTTCGGAAAGATAATAGATGCGCTCTGGAGGAATAACTCCCTTGGTTGTACCCATTTCATCAACCGGCTCACTTGCTTCGAATCCTACGATAGCAGACAATTTACACCACAAGCGGTCAACTCCACCATCAGCGAATTGACTGGCAATTGTTGCAACAACAGGAAGTGCTTCATCATCAACATCAAACATGTTCCGATTGCGTCGAACTTGTTTGCGAATTGCTCTAAATGCATCTTCACTTCCTCGCTTTTCATACTTGTTGAGCACGACGATATCAGCGACATCAAGCATCTCAATCTTCTCAAGTTGCGTATGTGCACCAAATTCTGCAGTCATGACATACAGTGAATGGTCAGCAACCGAAGTGATTGCATCGCTGCCTTGACCTATACCGCTGGTCTCACAGAAAATCATGTCAAATCCGACTGCTTTGGCAACCTCAATTGCTCGGTCGAGATTGGCACTGATCTCAGAACCAGAACCTCTGCTTGCGAGGCTGCGCATGAACAGGTCATTGTTCGAGAGTGAATTCATTCGGATTCTGTCTCCAAGTAGAGCCCCACCGGTTCGCTTTCGAGTCGGGTCGACACAGAGTAGGCAGACTTTCTTTCCTGGGTTGTCACGCTGAATCCGAAGCATCAATTCATCGAGAAGACTGGATTTTCCAGCACCGCCAGTTCCAGTGAAACCAATCACAGGTACCTCTTTGTCGGAGGAACGGGCTGTTTCAACTGCAGCTTTGAATGCCGCATCATCGGCACTTTCAGACAGCGTCATCAGCAGTCCGACCTTGGCCATATCTTCAGGTGTGACTGGACCATCTAAGGATGCAAGACGGTCTCCACCGATCAAATCGACTTTGGATGCGTGTTCCATCAAGTGGTGAATCATTCCCATGAGGCCCATGGTTCGACCATCATCGGGTGAGTATATCTTGGAGATTCCCGATTGGTGGAGTGTCCTGATTTCAGGAGGCGTAATGGTTCCACCACCACCTCCAAAGATCTGAACATGTTCGCAACCGGCCTCATCGAGCAGTTGGCGGATGTATGTGAAATATTCAACGTGGCCACCTTGATATGAAGTCAAAGCCACCGCATGCGCATCTTCCTGCACTGCACAATCAACCACAGATTGTGCCGATTGGTCATGGCCCAAGTGAATCACTTCGGCACCAGAGGATTGAATCAGTCGTCGCATGACGTTTATCGCAGCATCATGGCCATCAAACAAGGATGCTGCGGTGATGACTCGTACCGGACCGGTCGTCGTCTCAAACACAGTGTCTTCATCGGCCATGCCGATGCCACAGGCTGTTGGTTCATCAAATCAGCCCCTCGTAGTTGAGGCTCAAATATCGGAAATTTCGCCTTCTGCTAACGGAGGGAGGCCTCTCTTCGCACGAATATAATCGGTGTAATTGCCGTAGTATACAGTGACCACGCCATCTTGCAATTCCCAAATACGGTTCACCACTTGGTCGAGGAACCAACGGTCGTGTGAAACGGTAATAAGTGAGCCCTCATAGCCCTTCAATACGTCTTCTAACGTATCTTTTGAGTCCATGTCCAAGTGATTGGTTGGCTCGTCCATCAAGAGTAAATTGTTTTCTTCAAGCAAGAGTTTGAGCAGAGCAATTCGTGCTCTTTCACCACCGGAGAGTTGGGAGAGTTTGGTCGTCACTTGGTCGCCTGAAAATTGGAATCGCCCCAAAGCAGCCCGAATGTCGCCGTATTGAAAATCCGGACGAAGTTTCTGAATCTGTTCAATCGGATTGAGATTAAAATCAAGCGTTGCGTGATCTTGATGGAAATAACCAATTTCACAACCAGGGGCAAGGTCTCGCTTTCCGCTCGTGAGTTTTTCATCACCGTTAATGAGTTTGAGAAGTGTGGTTTTTCCTTGACCATTACCCCCAACAATACCTATCCTGTCACCTTTTCGAACTTCTAAATCTTGCTTGTTCAGAATTGGTCGTGCAAGTCCTTCATAGGTCTTGGTTGCACCTTCAAGTTGGAGCACATCCATACTTGCCTTATCGGTTGCTTCGAGCGTAAGAATGAGTGGTTTCCGCTTTTTCGGAACACGTGCTCGTAGTGCTTTGAGTTCCTGTTGCATACGTTCAATCATTTTCTGTTTGGCAGAAATCGACTTGTCGTACTTGTTGGCTCGCTTCATTTGCTTGAGCGCACCCGTCGTTGCTGCTATTTTCTTTTCAACAGTGTGAATCATATCACCAAGTGCAGCTTCTGTAGCGACTTTTTGGCGCAGGAATTGGCTGTAATTACCCTTCCATGGCCATGCGCGCAGGTTGTCAACTTCAACGATACGTGTGCATACTTGGTCGAGGAAATAACGGTCGTGAGATACAATGAGTTGAGCACCTTTGAATTCTTTGAGGAATCCTTCAAGCCATTCAGTTGTCTCGATATCCAAGTGATTGGTAGGCTCGTCGAGGAACATGACGTCAACCCCAGCAAGACCGACTAATTGGCGGGCAAGGGCGAGTTTCGCTTTTTCTCCTCCAGAAAGTTTGCTGACTTTCATCTCCATTGGATGCTTATCCAAGCCAAGACGAGCAAGCGTTGCTTTGGCAATACTGGCAACGTTTCCACCGCCACTTTCACCAAGCGTTTGTTGCAGTCCTGAATAGCG
>CASIAW010000009.1 GCA_949372875.1 Candidatus Poseidoniaceae archaeon | reverse complement strand
TCAGCCAAAACAGTGGAATCAGGAACGTGCTCATTGAGCCGCCTGCACCGTCAGTTTGCGCATTCGCATCTTGTTCTTGAGCCTCAAGCATCTCTGGCGTTTGCCAGTCCCACCACGCCATTGTCGCGATGATATCCAGCCCAGTCTGCAACCCTTGCTCGACGTTGGCTTGACCTCCTGCCATCGTGTTGATGGTGGTGACCGTATCGGTTTGAGCGTGCTTAGGCGTCTGCTCACAGGCATCTCCTTCCTCGTAGATGTACTGGTGCTGACCGCGCAACCACGTAGCAGTATGGTTCTTCATGATGAAATTATAGTGGTCGGAATTTCCTTTGATATCGTCAATCACTCGAACCCATTCTTCAGGATGTGAAAGGTTGGCATTGATCTCTTTGAGATGCGCTTGGAACCATTCTGCATAGACCTGCATCTCTTGGGTGACCTCAAGGCCTCTGTCCTCATAATACGACCAATCATCAACCGGTGAGGTGAACATATACAGCGTCCAATAGTCTTCATCACAACCAGCTAACTGGCTTGCGAGTGGTGTGGGAACTGGCCAATTGAGTGCAAACATATCCAAATTGATGTAGGTCACATTGACATCTTCAGGAATCTGTTGTTCAACAAAATGCAGACTTCCCTTTCCTCCGCCTTCTGGGCTACCACTGCCTTGCCATTCCTCGTAATCCCACCATCCTAGTTTCCACGTGTGCAAGGGCGTGCCGTTCCACTCTGAGAAAGTTCGAGCAATTTCGAGAAGCGCTCCCGAACCCGTGCCGTCATCGTAGGCACCAGTGTTGGTACAGCCAGGATAGGTGACACCAATCAGTGGTGGAGGAGAATAACAGATAGCATCGTGATGCGCACCAACAACGCGCCAATCGTCTTCAAGCGTTCCGTTAATGGTGACGACAATATTTTGACAATTCATGCACACATCAGTGGTAAACGATTGGCGCTCAACCTCATAACCCATGCCTTCTAATTCACTGGCAATCCAATTTCGAGCGTTTTCATTGGCTGCAGAATCGATTTGACGGTAACCAAATTCAGTCAGGCTGACCATATTATCGTAGGCTTGTCCGCCTTCAGGCCAAGCAGGTGGTTGCTCAAGTTGGGCATCGGTTGATGCAAGGTTACCCGGCAGACAACACGCCATCAGCATCAGCAGTACCAAGAGTGGACTGTGGTAGAAGCGCTGAGCCATCAATTCGCTACTTATGGCGCTGAACTTGAGGCTTTCTTACAGGCGCGTGTTAATTGAATTAGAATCGTTTTCTTGAGTTCTTTATATACTGTTGAAAAGATTAAGTAAGTCCCGGTGAAAAAAGATGCCAATATTATACGATGAACAAGGAACCCAAATATATGCAGGAAGAGGAAAATACAGTCGACGTGCACGAACTATGATTGAACAACGAGCAGCATACAGACGTAACGAAGATGAGCAACTGGTCGTGTATGTCCCTGAGCAACAAACTCCTCTACCCCAACGCGCCTCCACTCTTGATGAAGATACACTTGAGCTCAAGCGAGATGCTCAACGGCTGGGCCAACAACTCGGTTTTGGACTCGATGAAATCGAAGTGCGACGAGAAACTCCTGAGGGTGTACTCATCGCTCACCTCAAACAAATATCAACTGCAGTTCTTGCAGGTCTTGACAGCGAGCAGGCTGCTAAACTGATGCAAACACTGACCTACTGGATGCTCCGTCAAAATATCTCAGTTCACGACCACGATGAGTTTGTTCGCAACATGCACCGACTGGTTAACGAGATGCGAGTTCCATCAAGTGGAGCCGCTGTGCTCAACCGTGAAGGAAGCCAAACACGAGAAGAGGCAGTGAATGTTCTTCCAGGAACTCCAACTTCCAATGTTTACAATGAACTCTGGGTACATGCCTTCTTGCCTCCAAACCGTCATCGATGCCGCCCAAGTGTACAGCAAGAAGAAAACGGTAATTCCATTCAATCAGACGGCCAAGTATGGCATGAACCTGCTTTGATGGCAGGAACAGAGTTTGTTTGTGAGAATCTTCATCAAGCAAGCAGCCTCGCTTCTTTCCGTCAAGGAAGACACGGTATCATCCGTGTTTACTTACCTTACAACCCACGTTCTACTTTTGTTGAGGAGTATGAAGTAAACCATGATTTCCGAGACCGTGGTCACTTTCATGAACCACACTTCACCCAAGAAAATGAACCATGGAGAAACTGTCTTGAACGGTTCATCGATGCTTGCGCCAACATCAAAAACACCGTGCGCTCAGACCTTCGCCTTATCATCCATCGAGGAAATGAGGCACCACAGGAAGTGATCCTATGAATGTAAAATATGTAGCAAAAAACCCGACGCCCGTAACCCAGACCATTACCCTACGCCAAGGCTTGCCCATTGGCAACTCAGGCGTACGCAGCACAGAAGCTGTCACCGTGCAGGTGCCACCGATGAGTATTCGAGAAATACTGTTTGATGAAAACGGCGTTCCTCTCGTTGAAGGATGTATGCAAGATTTGACCGTGACCCTTGAAAACGAAGAAGGCACTCCTATTGACCCACATTCCTCTCGTCGAGAACGAACCACAATTCGTAACATTACAGGCGATCGAACCAATGTGTTTGTTGAACAAGCTCGCCGAGTCTATCCCGGACTCGATGTCGAAAACGCTCGTAACTTGGGAGGAACTCAATTGCTTGCCCAATTCTCACATTTACGCAGTACCCGTGATAACACAACAGCCATCTATTCACCCGCAGCACTCAACATGACCTTTGAATCTCGCACCGACAGCGTCTATCATGCCGCTCGAATCGGACAAATTCAAATCAATTCCATCACTGGAAACGGTTTTGATTCAGCCAATGCAGTTCAGATGGAGATTACCAATTCCAGTCCGAACCCAGTGCGCATCGTGGTGCCTCAAGGAACCATGTTTGAACAGCAGAATTGGAACGGTAACCAGAATCTCGTGGTCAAGGAAGACGTTTGGATTGACATTCAACCAGGGCAATCAGGAACCTTCCCTCTGCCAGCTTTCTGTGCCAATTCAAGCGGCGGTTCACCCAACAGCGACCCAATGAACCTCACTCCTTTCGTATTCCACGACATGGGTGAGTCCTTCCGTGACCAGCAGTCTATGTGGAGAACCACCGACAGTCGACGCAATGTTCGAATGCGTTAAATTAGTTCATGATATTTTTAAATAGACGACTGATGAGTAGTTCTCATGGCAAATAAGTGGTTGGACCCTGGAGAAATATATATCATCGGTGAATATGAAATCGGTACATCTAACCCAACAGGAGTATACAAAATTGGTATGGTTCAGAACGAAAGTACATCTGCTGGCAGACTTGATACACATCAAACAGGAAATCCGAACCGATTATTTATTGATCGAGTGATCCCTACAGAAGCAACATATCTCGTAGAACAACTCATCCATTCAGCAAGGGAGACTGATCGTATTGCCTTAGAGTGGTTTCGGCTTCCGACTCCTGCCGATATCGCTCAAGTTGAGAGTGAAATTCGAGCCCTTGAAGCTCTGCATGGCCCGAGGATAGCGAGTCTACGAAGCGTATACTTTTCCGCACCTAATTCAGGCTCAAGACCGGGTCTTAGCTCTGCAGATATATCCAATGCAGAACGACTTCGAGACGACGCTTATGATATCTGCAAAGAAATGATGGAACTCAAATATACGAGTGAAACTTTAAAATTTCAAATTTTGCTTGCAAACGGAATTGATGCTTCAGTTGATTCTGTGACGAAGGTAAAAGTGGAAGCACCATATACTGAATTTGCTGATACGCTCTTACCACCGGCATTGAGAACACAATACATGACAAAACAAAGAAAGAGAAAAGATGACTTTAGGTTCGTATTCACTGCGAATACTGGTAAAATTTGTGATCTCAAAACAACTACTACCTGGTGGAAAAATTTGTTTTCCGCTGAGGAAGCAGCATACACCATTGCGAAGCAACAATGGGAAACTATGGAGCCAACAATTACTCCTGCCACAGTAAATACTGCGGTCCAACCAAGAACTGCTACTATCGAGAGTATTCACACAGAATATACGAGGCAATGTGCAGAATACAGTGCACTTGAAAAAAGAAAAAAGACCATAGAAATACAACTAAAACTTCTGTGCTATGATTATGAAGAAATATCAAATGTCTGTCAATGGAAACGAGGAACTCAAACCAACCAATTTAACACTGCACAGTTCAAAATCAACGAAAATGCAGCATATCGTTTGGGAGCTCACCAAGCACCTAAAGGAGACAAAGTAACTTTAAGCGTTATTAAGTATAAAGCGTGGTCTTGAAATCAAATCTTAGTAGAAGAACTCTCTTGTCTGGAATCGAACCAGATCCTCTGCTTTCGCAGCGTGCACCGTACACCAAAGGAGTCCCAACGGGCTACCACCATACTCGCATCACAACAGTTGTGCAATCACGTGCCAAAGTGCGTATCCCCATTCTCTGGGCCAGTGGCAGTTGTGCGCAAGTCAATATCTCAGCTTGAGGCGTTGACCTCCGCTAAAGCACCGGCAATCAAAGGCCAGTGATACTGAAATTCTACATCATTCATCGAATAGATGTCATCCTGCCAATCATTGAATGTCCTATGATGTCTCCAAGCGATGAAATCTTCATGTGTTTTGTCAGAGATGTAAATGCCATACAAGTGAACTGAGGTGAACATTGGGTCATTTTTTTGAGCATCGATACTAACGAGACTCAACGGCCATTCCCCATCGAATTCAAGATACCATGCGAGATACTTGTCATTACTCATTCATATCCCTCCTGCTCCATTTTTCGGGTAGATTTACTTCCTGGTATTCATGTTCATCAAGATGGACAACGGTCAATTCGAGAGTATACAGCGGTCTAGAAACGTCTTGGCCCATTTCCTCGTAATAGGCCTCAACTGCAACCATTGCTTCGCTTAATGTTGCAGTTCCATGAGCAACAGTTACGATTTCTCTACACTCAAAAGGCCTTGAATGATGATACGTTGAACCAAAGGATTGCGCTTTGGAATGTTCAATCAACAGTTTCGCCAGATGCGGAGTCGCATTTTCTCCAGACCATTGAAGTGGCTGAATCGGATTGGATGACCAAGATTCGCTGGTTTGAATCGTTGTTGTTTGATGTTTCCACCACGGGCATCTGGCCTTGACGTGTTGCTGTAATTTGTTTCTGACTGCTACAGCAGAATGTTTGGTGTAAAGAGCAGGTGCTAACTCGAGAAGGTCTCCATGAACAACATTGAGAACGAAGTTCTCTCCTTGAAGTTTGTATGACCTTTTTTCAACCTCGACTTGCAAACACTGTGGATGGTTTACAAGCCACTGGAGATAACTGGAATAGGCTTCATAGGGCCAAGCAAATCTCGGTGGAACAGGGGTTGTGAAGGTCATTCCTTCCTCTCTATCGTCCATGTAGACCGTCGACCACGTGTCGTGCCAATTCTCCCAAGTGATGGCATTTGGATGAACACTTTCTTCGACTTCATCATCCAACATGTGCTGCACTTGAGAAGGAGAAAGACCCATTTCAGGGGCAGTGTTCCAAAACCACGGTTTGATTGCTTCAAACCAATCAACATGTCCAAGTGGTCCGTTCGCTGAATGATGAACTTTGAAGACGGTCGCAGCATAGGTTTGCACCTCGTCATCTGCATTGCCTCCAAGCCATTCAATGTCGCACACTTCTTCCATTTGAGTATTGGAATCGATTGCGAAAAGTCCACTTGGATGATTGAACCATCTGCAACCCCCCTCGCCCATTTCTCTGTGCTTATGGTCAACAATCACCAAACCTCCATCTCTGATTTTGAAGGCATATTGCGCCATCATTTCGGCAAAAGCAATCTCATCATTGGTGATGAATCTGTCAATCCAAGTGAACCAATCCACGTACAGAATATCGACAGGTGGAGCATTGGTGAGATACTCGTAAGCATCACCTCCATGGTGTATTTGCCAATGCGGTATATCGATGAAGACCTTTCTGAAAACCGGATCTCCGGTTGATGTGTCATGCAATCTCTGATAGTTCGCATGATTCGCTATGTTCGCATGATATGGCCATTCATCAGGACAGTATTGGCCGAAATCTGCAAGCGCATGGATGAACGGATGCCCCGCATCCTCAAACAGACTCATACTGGCATGGTAATGATTCGCTGCGGCCGGATGTGCAACGACCAGAGGCCTGTGTTCATCCACTTCAATGGGTAATCCGATTCCCATATCCTTGTCTTTACCGTAAGCAATGCAGAAGCCAAAACCTTCGAGTTGTAATTTTCTCGCCATACTTTGACTCATCATACACACCTCGGATGGCCAAGAGGAACAACTCTGAATATTCTCTTCGTTTGTCTTTCAAGTCTTGCATAATCGTGAGCTGCTATCACGCCGCCTGAACTGCTGTGCTTTGCAGTATCATAGATTGTATCTTTGTGTAACGTCACAATATGCGCTGTGCAGAGTTTACCTTTTTCATCAGGGTCACTTGGTGGATTCACCGAATAAAAGCACAAGAAGAACAGGTCATCATGTTCGACTAATTCATCGATATAATGCTCGACTCTCCTCAAGTCATGGTTGCAATACGCTAACTGCATGCCATACGGCTTGAGTGCATTGGACCATGAGTGCGGGGATTGGGAATTGGTGACTTTCTTGAAATCATCAGGAGTCACATCTGCACCCGTTGTTCTTGCTATCATCGCTAACGTTGTTGCCACACATGAAGGTCCAATTTGCCTGTCGTGTTTGATTTCAATATCCGAAAAGAACGGACCTTGAATTTCTCCAACAGCAGCTGCATCCCACAAAGGGGCGTTTGCATTTGGTTTCCAATTCAACATTACAACCACTCCTTTGAGAAGGTTTCACCGAAAGACGGTTGAGAATCCTCAGAAATTGAAACTTCCTTTGAGTCATCAATTTCCCAATCCTTCATTGCCTTCATTTTCATCGCAGTGTATTCCATTTCTTGCTGTATGTAAGCAACAAATATCGCCATTATTTCGTTTATACTTATATTATTCTTCTTCTTTGTCATTATATCACCTCACTGGTACTCCCAGTCTTGATCCGGTCTTCCACCAGGCCATTCTCTTTCCATAAATTCGTGGTGTTCGATATCTCTCATGTCTTGTTCAAACATCATTTTCCAAATTTCTGTATCATCGATGCACATTTGGATGAGTGAAAACAGAGCGAGTGGAAAAATATCGTTGTCCTCTTTATCGATGCAGAATCTATTGCCGTGCGTGTATCTTGTTGACTGACCTCCATACTCAGGCACGTGTTCAGGACAAACCCAATATTCCCCAAGTGAGTGTTCAATCTCATGTCTTGAGAAATACAACAATGTATTTCTTTTCCAAGGCGGACCGAGTATACCTGTTGCATTTTCATTGGTTTTTTGGTAATGTTCGATAAGACTTCTTGGAGACACCCAATATTCGTATTCAAGACACATGTCAAACGTGAATTGGTGGCCGTGCTTCCCATCCACGATGATGGTGTAACCGTCAAGCGTCACTGCATTACTGTCGTGAATAAATTGCATAACGTTGAGCCAGTGCTCTCTTTCAGCAATGATTTCAGGAGTATCTCTGTCAGCATCAACAAAATGGAGGTCGTCCTTCATCGAGGTCAACACGAGTTCCCAATCTGGCCACATTTCCCATGCAGTTCCATCGGCCCTGTGCTGGTGGTTGTATGCCGAAAATATCGTCATCAGCTGCTCGATGGGCTCTAAATTGGCATTATGGTCAATCGCTGCTATTTCGGGATGGACGTCACCGTCCCATCCGTGTTCATTGTTTTTGTTTTGGTTGTTTTTCGTGTTCATATTTTTCACTTCCTTGTTTGAGTATTCCATCTCCATGGTTGGCGAGTTGGCAGGGGCACCGGGAGTCGAACCCGGGTCCGAAGACTCGCAATCTCCAATGCTATCCGTTACACCATGCCCCTGTGAATGCAAAACAGGCGGAGGTACCCGGATTCGAACCGGGGTCCAGGGATTCGAAATCCCTGATGCTATCCACTACACCATACCTCCAAACTGCTTTACAGGCGACGGCGGTTGCACATATGTTTGACACACATACAGCTACGCTGCCCAAACCCAGATCAGTCGCACTAACTGCGATGACGGAGGGTCCGCTTCAACGTAACTTGGCTGTTGAATTCTGGTCCCCTCATATTGCTCACCTGTCCGGTTCAGCCATTGTAATGCCGAATACCTATAAAAGTCTTTCTGTTTATTGCCATCTTCCGGAAATCTATGTGTGCCATGCATGCGCGGAAACACATCCTACCATACGTATACGCGCGTCATACTAAGAGGAGAAAATTACAGTTGTCCCTCCGAGGAGGCAAAAGATGCGTTCATGACACGGAAGATTGGGGGTTTTCCTGATGTGTAAGGTTGGATGAGGAAAAATACATTCATGTTTCCGTACAATTATTGGCCCTACCGAGGAAAGTGATTGCCGGATAAGGGCCAAGAATGCTTAATTCGGTTGGAAAAGGGTCTGAAAGTAATGTATTCCGCCATAAAGCGAACCTTCAAGAGGGAGTACGATATTCATCTAATTATGGACAAACAACCTTCCACGACACATCAATCAACCAATCTTGAAACACTCAGAACCGCATTCATTCTGGTCGTTAAACAACAATCACTTCATGGTGATTTTTTACGTGTTTCAAGAGAAACTGAAGAACGACTCTCGGTAAGCCGTCCTTCAACCATGTTCTTTTACGGATTGTAAGCAACTCAAAGCCTCACCCTCGCGCATTCGCATGTTACCTCCGTGTTGAGGATGGTGGCCCTGAGAGAAGTCTTGATGACCGCGCTCTTCTACGACGCACCATGGAGAGCATGGCCTGGGAAGCAATTTTTGCTGCAGGCGTCTTCTTTGTTCTGGGTGCTACCTCGCCAGGGCCGAGTTTGATTGTGGTCTTACGAAACACCCTCATCGGCGGACGTCGTCAAGGAGTAGCATGTGCAGTAGGTCATGGAGTAGGTTTCGGTATTTATGCTGGAAGTGCAGTTTTTGGACTTATTCTGTTGTTAGAAAATGCTCCCAACCTGTTCTTGGTTCTTCAGATACTTGGTGCTGTGCTGTTGGTATGGTACGGAATTATGATGTGGACTGCTGACATCAACGCTTTGAATGACTTTGATTCAGAAGCAGTTGGTAAAGATCGACAAGGGTTTGCGGAAGGATTTGCCATCGCCTTTTTCAATCCTAAAATCGCTTTGTTCTTGGTCGCTGTTTTAGCACAAGTGCTCAAGCCTGGAATGGGTATTGAAACGAAATTGGCCATAGGACTGCTTGGCATGGTCATTGATATGGGCTGGTACATGATTGTCGCAATTGTCCTCACTGGAACTCCTGCACTCGAAAAATTACGAGAAAAAGGTGATGTCGTCTACAAGATTACTGCGATTGCCTTGTGGTTCTTTGCAGGCTCAGTGACGTGGAGTCTCCTCTGATTACTTCTGGCATCGTGGGCAGAGAAAAGTTGAACGGTTGCTCTGAACAATGCGTTCAATTGTACCATTGCAATCTTCTTTGAGACAGGGTCCATCCTCTCTGTCATAGACTTGAAAATGGTGACCGAAATATCCGAGTGTTCCATCGACTGCTGCAAAATCATTGAGTGTTGAGCCACCTACTGCGATAGCAGCTATGAGAACCTCCTTGACTTGAGCCACTAGTTCGAAAAGAGCCTTGGTTGGTTTGCCATCTTTGCGAACCAATTTATGTGTTGGGCGTGTTGGAGAAATTCCCGAGCGATGCAAAGCCTCGCAAGCATAAATATTACCAACACCAACAACAAAACGTTGGTCGAGTAAAGTTGTCTTAATCGGAGAACGCTTTCCTTTGCATCGGTTCGCTGCATCTTGCGCAGTCCAGTTTTCCAGTGGTTCAGGGCCAAGATGCTCCAAGAGGGGTTGTATCGGTTCTTCAGCCCTGTCAAATAAATCTGCGATTCCAAAACGACGAGGGTCGGTATAAACGGCTACAGAGCCATCATCAAATCGGAACTCCATGTGGTCATGTCGACCTTCAAAACCAGTGAGTGCTCCAAATTTCGAATGGTTTGAACTTGCATCAACCTGAAGATAACGCGGTGTTTCTGTTGGAGTGATGAGTGTATATCTTCCTGACATGCCAAGGTGCGATAAGAACACGAGGTTATCGCTCGTATCTATGAGGAGATACTTTGCTCGGCGGCGAACGCGTGTAATTTTCTGACCAATTAACCGATTCACCATATCTTCTGGAAAAGGGAATCGAAGACCTTCTCTTCGAAGGGTGAGTTGCGTAATAGTTCGACCAACCCAAGCTTGTTCCAGACCTGTACGAACCGTTTCCACTTCTGGTAATTCAGGCATGAAATCACTCCATCTTACGAACAGCAAACAGAACGTGATTATCCTCAAAGCCGGTTAACGAGATTCTCTCCTCAACCTCAAACCCAGACGTACTAAGTTTGTATTCAACTTTGTCAAATAGAGCCTCTTCACCTTCTCCAGTCCAGCGTTCACTCGCTGCTTTGAGAGAAAGTAAACCGGTTCCATCACGATTCAAAAAACGCTTACAGGCAGCAATAAAGATGTCGACCTGTCCTGCTTGAGCCACATCTTGGAACAGCCAGTCGACTTTGCGCGGGAGCAGAACTCCCCATGCTGCATGCTTTCTTGCATCGCCTAATATGGGGACTAAGCCAGGGCGGCTCTTGGCCATGTGAGTCAGTTCACGTAAACACCGAGGAGCAAGGTCAACAGCAATTAATCGGCCTGCTAATTCATTGCCTTCTCCACAGAGATGGTCGTGAAGATGACTGATTGAAGTCCCATGTCCCGCTCCGAGATAGAGAACGGTTGTTCCTTCGACAGGTAACAGCCAAGAAGGGTCCCGACGAGTACGCATGATTGCAGCACCGAGTTTCGAGCGTGAAGGATCCCAACGACGGAATTCAGTTCCTGAAAACTTTCGAAGTGATTCTCCATAAACCGCCCTCTTGGGAACAGCGTTTGTAGTCCATAAGGCTCTACCGTCTTTCATCACTGCCCATGAGAGCATGGTCGAACGCCGACGGTTGTTGTGTCTCGCCATAACCAAACCTCAGTTTCGGCGGGAAGGTGGCGAGGGGTGAGCTTGTCGAATATCCTCAACTTTTTGTTCAAGTTCTCGCATTTCTTCTTCGCCCCATGGCTCACCTTCGAAGGCATCAATTTTAGCAGCAATACTCGCTCGAGCAGCAACGGTTCGTGAGATTTTTCCGCGTACCCAACGAGGGGAACGAGATATCCACGGATGCATGAAGATGTGCCCGTGTTTTGGTGGCGGAGCGCCGGTTTTTAGATGATTAAAAAACGCTTTTTCAGCACCAAGAACCTGAACAGTTCCGGCAGGAAGACGTGCAAGACGCATTCGACCATGTGCTTCAACACAAAGTCGAGCAGCTAAAAGCGGTCCTAAGAGAGCCGAAAGAGAGGGAAGATGTTGCTCAGATAAATGACGAATACCATTTTCTAATCTGTCGAGTTGTCCTCGGAAAACTGAAACACTCTGTCCCCATTCTTTGAGTGCTTTCCATTCTGGTTTGTCAGGACCAACCGGAGGGAGAGATACATCAAGAGTTTTCGAAAGATGTTCTAAAGATTCTGCTTCGCCTACTGTTTTGCCGAGACTTGAACGGTCTTGCCCAAAGCGGGCTTCGGGTAAAAACAGTCCAACCCATTCCACCAATCGTGCTTCCATAGTGATGAACGTACTTCGCATTTCGTCGCTTGCTCGCATAAGGTGCTCGAGACGACGGTCAGGGTCTCCTGCGGCTTGAGCAACACCACGTGTCGCCATAGCAATCGCTGCTTCATCAGCGGCATACTGTGCTTCATCATTAGGCAATGGCCAGTCAGCATCAGGGAGGTCGAGTTCCCCATGCACTCGAGGTTTCGCATCAGGAAACCGTTCAAGAAGGACGAGTGCTTCTGGCGTTAGTCCGCCTTCTGCAATGCATTCAAGACGAGAAACAATGGTTCGCTGATCGTGAAAACCATCCCATTGTTCATCATCGAGTATCGAACCATTGGCATCAGCAACCGCTGCCGCACGCCAGTCATACCAGAGCCACATATCTTCTCCGATTAGGCGTCCTGTCTTCACCCTTCCCTCCAAATTGCTTTTTCATCTCGCCATATGAGAGAAGGTGAAAGTGATTCTGTGAGCACTCGATTATTCCGACAAGGCTAAGTATCGAATGCATAACGAAACGGCATGTTTTGCCCCGAATGTGGAACTCTCTCTTTCCCTAACCCCAAAGGTGAGATTGCATGCACGAACTACAAATGTGGATATAACGGTCCTGCAAACGTTGTCATCAAGGGTACTGACGGCAAAGATGTCGACCTTTCAAAGGCTTCTTCACGCACTGAAACGAAGTCTCGTGTCTATGATGTCATCAAAGATTCTGACAAACGCCATGGCGTACTTACTACTGGAACATACATGTGCCCGAAATGTGATGGAATTGAAGTATTTTCAGACCTCGTGCAGACTC
Organism: Candidatus Poseidoniaceae archaeon; assembly: GCA_949372875.1. GTDB lineage: Archaea > Thermoplasmatota > Poseidoniia > Poseidoniales > Poseidoniaceae > MGIIa-L1. Next base: position 85,444 of record CASIAW010000009.1, on the reverse strand, counting down.
GTTCATCTGATGAACCAGAAACTCGAATGTTGACCTGCAAAGATTGTGGTCACGGCTGGCGTGAATACTGAAAAGAAATCCAAGTTTACTGGAACTTTGAGGACTCTGAATTTAATCAGTAGTCGTTTTCGACTCGAGGTGCTAAGAAATATTGAACTTCAGCAGCACCGTCATGGAAACTGAACGACATTGAAAGTGGATAATTCTCACCAAAGCCAATGTTTACAGATTCAAGTCCGCCGAAGATCTTCGACAATGGAACAAGATACGTCAAGGAGTATTGGCTCCGAGCAGGTCCATCACATTCGATGTGCTGGAGTTCGTCCTTATCGAAAGCCACTGTGACCGAATCAGTTGAACCTAAGACATGAACCGTGAAGGTATTGGCATCAATACTAAAGTTCACAAGGTCACCAACTTGGCGTGCTGCACGAAGTGCTTGAGTAAAGTCTGCTCCAGAGATAGTGACTTTACACGGAAGTTTCAGTTCAGGAAGGGTCGGTGGCGTTAGGGTCGAATTGTCGAGTGGTCGGATATTACGGTCAATCTTTCCAAGATTGACGGTTAAAACACCAGTCTCGTCGCCGTAGGCCATTTCAATCATATCAGTGGGTCCGCCGAGGCTTACCAATTCCTTGATTTTTCGAAGTTCAAGACCGAGTTTCGTTTCATCAAGTTCCCAAGTATCGAATGCCGCTGAATCGATGTTCATTTGAATCATAGCAACGTGTGACGGATCAACGACTCGGACTTCTAATCCGTTCTCGCTAAAATCAAACCTTGCATCTTCAACTACTACACCTAACGTTTCGATAATTTTGCTCATCAAGTCCTGTCGGGCCGTGACGTTCAACATGAGATACACCCCTCTCCAATTACGCTTCACTTTCGACGGCTTATGAACTTAACATCTCACATCGCTAAAATGGGGGGCGTCCGGCGCGGTATTTATGGAAAAACCTGTTTTCCGCGCATGACACAGAGGGGCATGACTAATTGCTCTCTGTAAAAACCAAAATTATGCAATTAACGCGTACACTGAATGTAATTACATTGGCCTGCCTACTATTCCTTACTGGATGCTTTGGTATCACAGGAGACACAATCACTCCTGAGGCAGATGGACAAAACACAACAATCGGAAATAACTCAACAAATCATGCACCCTTTATTGACACTTCATCACTGTTGAATTCAATAATGTACATGGAGGATGAAATCACACAGACAAATGTTTCATTCGACCCATTCACTGGCGACGAGATTCTAAATGGGTTTAACGTCACTCTACACCATGCAGTGATTGACATTGATGGAGATGCTATGACGATGGGGTGGGACCATGACCTCGATGGCAATATTGATGTTTCAACCACTGTTTCTTCAGGATTCACTGAACTGTCTATTGATATTGCACAATGGACCAATGTTTCAGACTTGATCGAATCTGGATACTATCACACTATGGTTACATTCATAGCCATCGATGAACATGGAGCTGGGAATGCTGAATTTGTTGAAATCTGGGGGTATTATGAGGCAGAAGCAGAAGATGGAAGTGCATTTGGAAACCTTGCACTTTACGTCATGGACGCTGAAGATGCATCTGGATCCCCATCAGATGGAGTAGCTGACAAGCTCGTTCGTGTAACAATGACCCAAGGAAGCGACATCAACTGGGCTGCAATCTCTGTGAAGATTTCAGTCAACAATGAAGCTCCTGTGACCTGCAACAACCCTGGCGCTGAAGGATCTGGCGGCGGCTGCGACCTGCTTGAGTTCGGCGACTCCAGCGACCAAGTTTGGTCTGTTGGTGACGGCGTTACCATCATGGAAAACGGACAAGACATTTGCTCTGCATCTGCAACTTGCACAGTTTCGGTTACAATCACCAACACACAAGAAGGAAAGACTCTCGATGAGTCCTCCGCTGTTGCTGAATGAATTGAGATACGATTCTCCCTCGCCTTGATATGGGCGGCCTCTTTGCATTGTGACATGGGCGAAGCATCTGGCTCCGTGACTCCACTGTTGAAAGAAGATGGTGAAGCGTTCAAAATCGCTGTATTGATTCCAACAATCAATAATGCTGATGAACTTGATATTGTGCTTGAACGGCTTTCAAAACAAACCTATTCTAATTTTGAAGTCATCATTTCCGATTCCAAATCAAAAGACCATACCAAAGAAGTCTGTGAAAAATACGGCGCAACGTGGATTGAAGACCCCTCACGAAACCGAGCCGACGCTTGCAACTATGCACTGCGTCAAATGGACCATGACTTGGTTCTGTTCACGGATGATGACACTGTCCCACCGCTTGATTGGGTTGCAAAATTAGTTCGATGGTTCGCTAATCCTGAAGTCGGTGCAGTCGGTGGCCCAAACTTTGCCCCTGATGACGATCCTTTTGGAGCAAAGTGTGCTGATGTGGCCTTTTGTACAAAATTTATGACTGCAGGAACCCGTTACGGCGCTCAGCCTAAGGGAGAGTTAGTACCTATTACGCACAATCCTGGTGTCAACTGCGCTCATCGAATGGCTAACCTTCGAGAAGTCGATTTCTTTGAACCTGGATGCATTGGTGCAGAAGACGTAGTATTGGATGCTAAAATCCAACGTGCGGGGCATAAACTCTTCATCGATCCGGAAAACGTCATGCCCCATCGTCGACGTCGCCCATTCAAGCCTTACATGAAGCAAATGCGAAACTATGGCTACACCCGTATGGTTGCGAACAAGCGCTGGCCTGAAATTTCAGAATGGTCTCACACGGCCATCGGGTTCTTCCCTGTAGTTGTTGTCGTAGCCTTACTCGGAATGTTGTATGGTGCACTCTCTGGAGGCGCAGAAGCAGACCTTTGGTTCAGCCTTTCGGGAGAATGGAGTCTGTCACGAATTGCATTCCACATCCCACTCGGATTAGTTTGCCTCTATATTGGAATCAGTTGGCTAGGAGCAGCAATTGGAACGTCCCCGCACCGTTCAATTGGAACTGTATTTTTGGCACCACTCTTTGTATTTTTAGCCCACTGGGCATATGGCCAAGGAGTCATCAAAGCATGGAGAGAAATCCGACGCACTGGTGGGAAAGCTGGAGAAGGCGCTCAGATTGATGACCGCATTCGCACGGCTTGAACGCATATCCTGCAGAAATGCAACCGATACCCCTTACCAGTAGGGGAAGACATTTGATTGATTGATAGAAAGTCAAGGCATGGCCGGTCGACTCCAACAACGATTGGCAGAATTGGATAAGCCAGACCAAATGACAGACGAAGAAGAGATTTGGTCCCTCATTCGATTAACACTTGTTCTTCTTCGAATCGTACTTTTCATTGCCATTATTGCCGTTTCGGAATTAATGGAAAGCCACACCATCTACAATTTGTCAATGGCTTTATGGTCACTCATTATTGGAGTCCCCTTGTTTATTCTTCTCTCCGCAGCCATCATTTTTGGAGATCGATTCCTCAAAAAAGAGAAGGAGAACATTTCCGAAACAGCAGTGCTTCACCCGATACGAGAACGACTCTAAGACGGATTATCGGCTGGTGTAAGGCCTGCCATATCTCCGGTTTGTATCGTCCATTGACTGGCGTAGACGCCGTTTGCAGCAACCAAATCGTCATGGAGTCCCCGTTCGACGACTGCCCCATCAACCATTGAAAGAATTTCATTGGCATTACGAATCGTACTCAAACGGTGAGCAACAGCAATAGTTGCCCTATCGCTACCACTGGCCAGAAGGTTTTCTTGAATTCTACGTTCAGTTTCTGCGTCGAGTGCACTGGATGCCTCATCGAGAATCAGTAAACTCGGCCTCTTGAGAAGTGCTCTTGCAAGCGAGACACGAGCTCTTTGCCCGCCGCTCAATTTAGCGCCTCGGTCTCCAACCATGGTATCCAGCCCATGCTCTAATTCTTGAATGAAATCCCACGCACCTGCAAGTTTCAAAGCAGTGTGTAATTCTTCATCCGAAGATTCTTGATTGTATCGAACATTGTCACTCACCGTTCCATAGAACAGGAATGGTTCTTGACTGACAAATCCAATCTTATCACGGACAGAGTGAAGTGTGAAATTATTGATTGAAGTCCCGTTGATGAGAACATCACCACTGTCTGGAACATAATATCGCATCAAGAGTTTCAGAATCGTAGTTTTTCCAGCACCAGTATGACCCATGACGCCGAGGAAGTCTCCCCCTTCAGCCTTGAATGAGATTCCACTCAATACTTTGATTGAAGTTTCTGGATAGGTGAAATGAACATCTTTGAATTCAACTGAAACAATAGACTCATCCAATTCCATAGCGTCCGGTTTGTCGAAAATAGTCGGTTCTAAATCTATGGTGGCAAAGACTCGCTTCGCAGCAGCCTCGCCGCGTTGGAGTTGGTTAATCAGAATACCAAAGATGAACATCGGCATCGTCATTCGGGTGCTGATGAGTAAAAAGGTCACCAGTTCACCTGTCGAGATTTCTCCTGAACTTGCCAACCATCCTCCTGCGGTAACCAACAAGCCAAATGCAATTCCCGCAATAACGTAAATCATCGGCAAAAATCGATTCCTGTCCCGGCTTGCACCCATTGCCTGATCTCGATAATTACCCGACTCTCTCGCAACTCTTTCTGATTCCCAAGTTTGAGCGTTATACGCCTGAACAACAGAGATTCCCGATATGAGATTTTCTAAAACTGCATGAATATCCCCTGTCGACTCACGTTGTTTTCGATACTTGCGTTGAACCCGAGTCGAAAACCAATACACACATGGAATGACGAAGAGGATTGGACCAAAGAGAATCCCAGCCAATTTGAACGACATTGATGCAAGAATCACAAATGCAGTAAGGAATGTAAACACAATACGAATAATCGATGTCGAAGAATCAGAAACTACATCCTCGAGTTGATTAACATCGCTTGAAAGTATAGACATCAGTTGACCTGTTTGACGCATGTCATAGTACGAGGCCTCCATAGCGATGAGTGAACGAGTTGCGTCCATTCGCAAATCATGCTGAATATTGTATCCGAGCGATTGCCAGGAATATTCAGAGATTCCTTGGAAAAAGGCGAGCATGACAAAGCCGGTGAAAATCATAACACCATAACCAACCGCTGGTTCAGCGTGAATTGAAGTCACGATGTTTTGAACAAACATTGGTCCAACCATGGTGTCAGAAGTGAAGTAATCGACAGCCCACCCAATAGCTACGAATGGAACGAGGTCGACAATTCGAGCACATGCATTCCCAAGAAACCCTGCGAGCAATCGGCGGGGATATCGAAAAGCATAAGGCACAACCCTCCAAACTTGCTTTCCAAGTATCTGAGTATCCTCATTTTCCTCCTCTGATTCAGAAGATGTATCCTCCGGAACTTGCCCACTCTGACTCGACATAATTTTATCGCAGAACCCGTGGCTATTGAACCCTCTCGCCAAAGGAGCGCGAAGACTAAGAAACAAATCATTCATGAGGGAGCCGCGAGTGTATCGACGCATGCGAAAAAACCGAATTGCTCAAGCCATCACTTTCTCGGCCCTCATGCTGATTCAAATTCTTGCACCAATTACCTATGCAGCACCGTCTTTAGGGCCAGATTTAGCCATTGATACGGATGTCGATTTAGACCTCCTCAGCGCGATAGGACTTTCCCCGAGTCAAGAAGCGGCTCATGGCTGGTTCAATCCGACTGATGGAGTTGGAGAAATCAACCTGCTTTACCGAGACGCCGGTGTTACTGCGGTTGATGACTGGTCTGAATGGACTGGTCAGAACTCTAAACTAAATGGATGGTATGTACTCACACACGAACTCCCGATTCCAACTGAATGGTTTTACGAACTAGAGGATGCAGGAATAGATTGTTTCACATTCCTGCCTCCTAACGGATTTCAATGCAGACTCAATGGACATTCATCTGATGAACTCAAAGCCTTAGACGTCGAAGGGCTCGTTCAATTGGATGCTGTCGACAAACTTCGTGAAGATTTAGTTCGCGGTGTGCTTGGACTTGAGAAAGAAGCCTTGAATCCTTACTCAGTCGAGGGCAAGGCAATCATCAACATTGTCCTCTCTGGCAACGAAATGCCGAGTGGAATTCAACAGCGTGATGGTATTGTTCTTGACTCACATACGGGGAGATTTGCTACCGTTATTGCTGATACAACTGACATTGCTTGGCTTGCATCTCATGAAGCAGTAGAGTGGATTGAAACACGTCCATACTTCACGCTGTTTAACGACATGGCTGCGACAATCATTCATGCTGATGATCTTCAAGACTCATCGGCTATGAGTGGCGCAAACTCCGGGTGGAATGGCCTTGACGGTAGCGGCATTGTCGTTACTGTAGGAGACACTGGACTTGACAACGGAATCAATAATACTGGCATGCATCCTGACTTCAAAGATCACATCAAGGGCATCTTATCATTCCCTTTACCAGCCTCAGGATGTTCATGGACAAGCCCGAGTAATCCGGGTGCTTGCGATGATACTGCTGAAGACGATCACGGCCACGGAACACACGTAGCCGGTTCTGTCTTGGGAGACGGTACAGACTGGTCCAATGTTCAGGGCATGGCACCAGAGGCCCAACTCCTCGTACACTCACTTGAACACAACGGCGGACTTGGTGGAATTCCAAATGACTTAGGCGACATGTTTGACCTTGCTGTGGCCAACGGTAGTCGAGTTCACACAAATTCTTGGGGTTCAAGTGTTGCAGGATATTACACGACCTCTTCTATGCAGTCTGACTTGAGCGCACTGGAGCATGACAATCTTGTCATCATGTTCGCTGCTGCGAATGAGGGAACTGATGCGGACAGCGATGGTGAAATTGATCTCGACAGCATGGGTTCCCCGGCTACTGCAAAGAACGTCATCAGTATTGGAGCCAGTGAGAACATACGTGCAAATGCGAGCGGCCCGTATGCATGGCCGAGTTCAGCCTCTGACAATAGCTCTGGTATGGCCACCTTCTCATCTCGAGGCCCTACCGATGACAATCGATTAAAGCCTGACTTCTCAGCACCTGGAACGAACATTCTCTCTACACGCTCACGTGCAAATGGAGCTGGAGGTAGCGGGAATTACGTCTACATGAGTGGAACAAGTATGGCCACGCCTGTTTCTGCAGGTGCAACTGCGCTCTTGCTGCAACACTTGATTGAGAACCTCAATCATGCCGACCCTTCATCTGCATTGGTAAAGGGTATATTCGCTTCTTCTGCTACAGACATGATGGGACAATATAACGATGTGACCAACGGAGCTGGTGAAACTGCTCCAAACAATCACGAAGGTTGGGGAAGAATCAATCTCTGGGATGCGAAAGATACATCCTTTGTCGATCGTGAATCTCTGTCAACTGGAGAGGAACGAGGATGGAGTATATCCGTCCCATCAAGCGCTCCGACATTGCAAGTGATGCTTTCATACAACGATGCTACAAGTAGCCCAGTTGTATCTGCAAACCTCGTGAATGATGTCGATCTCGCCATCAAAGACCCTTCAGGGACTTGGACAAATCTATCTGACAGCATCAACAATTTGAAAGGATTGACGTTTACCTCACCTGCCCAGGGAATATGGGAAGTACATATCCTCGGAACGTCTGTACCAAGCGGACCTCAATTCTTTTCTGTTGCCATCAATTCAGGCTATCAAATGGTAAATTTGACCCAAGATGCTGATTTAGATGGAACAGTGGATGAAGATGATGATTGTGCTTTTACATTCGGAATTTCGGTGCACGACCGAAAAGGTTGCCCTGATACGGATGGCGATGGATATTCAGACCCTGCAAGCAACTGGAGTATCGTAAACGGAGCAGATGCTTTCATCTCCGATAGCACACAATGGTTCGACCAAGATGGTGATGGATACGGTGATAATTTACTCGGAAACAATCCCGACAGTTGCCCGTCAGAAGTTGGTACATCGACAGGTGACCGATACGGATGTGTTGATTCGGACTTGGATACCTTTTCCGACCCTGAAAGTAATCTCGGGGGCTGGACTATCTCACAAGGCGCCGACGCTTGTGTCAACGCTTTTGGGACCTCAAATGCCGATAGAAACGGTTGCCCCGATGAAGACGGGGACAGTTACAGTGACCCAGACCCTAGTGGAATAAATGGTTCAGTTTGGCTTGTCGCAAACGGTGCGGATGCATTCCTCGGCGATAGTTCTCAATGGAACGATACCGATTCTGACGGATATGGGGACAATCCACCTCCAGCTACATCCAGCGATGCATGTCCGGTCATCACCGGCACATCCAACATAGATCGCCTTGGTTGCCTTGACACCGATGGCGACGGATACTCAGATGCTGACGCATCATGGTTCGCTCACCCAACAGGATTGGCAGATGCTTTCCCGAACGATGCAACCCAATGGCTTGACACAGATGGCGATGGATACGGAGATAACCCAAACGGAACGAACCCTGATGCATGTGTCAATGATGGCGGTACTGGAATCCGCTCAACCATTGACCGAATCGGTTGTCCTGACAGTGACGAAGACGGTTATTCAAACCCCGACTTCAGTTGGCCAGCACACCCGGTTGGAACTGCAGATGCATTCCCAATCACGAAATCTCAATGGCATGATACGGACGCTGATGGATACGGAGATAACGCAACTGGAAACAATCCTGACGCATGTATGAGTGTCGCAGGAACATCGACTGCGGACCGAAAAGGATGTCCTGATTCTGATGGAGACACCTATTCAGATCCAGACCCGCTCGGTAACAACGGCTCGGTTTGGACTGCCTCAGATGGAGCAGATGTATGGCCAAACGAACCTTCACAATGGGTTGATACAGATGCCGACGGATACGGGGATAACCCAAACGGTGTCTTCCCTGACAGTTGTGTCACTGTTGCCGGAAACTCGACTACTGACCGATATGGATGCTTGGACACCGATGGGGACACGTATTCTAATCCCGACTCTGGATTTACCGTTCTACAAGGCGCTGACTTTGCTCCGAGCGACCCACTGCGATGGTCTGACTTCGATGGTGACGGATATGCGGACCAAATCGATGATGCGTGTCCACTCTACTGGGGCGACTCGTCCTTGGATAGAATGGGGTGCCCGGATACAGACGGAGACGGAACTTCCGATCCGGACCCTGGTTGGACTCCTGACAACGGCTCTGACGCATTCAAAACAGACCCGACTCAATCCACCGATTCTGACGGAGACGGATTTGGAGATAACGCAACTGGAAACCTCGCTGACGACTGTCCAAGCGTGTACGGAAACTCATGGCAGAACAACACATTCGGTTGTGTCGATTCCGACCAAGATGGTTGGGCTGACCAAGAAGACTCTCATGTCGATGATCCTTCCCAATGGTCGGATATTGACGGGGACGGATTTGGCGATAACCTCGGCGGAACAACACCTGATGCATGCACAACCACACCAGGGAATTCAACACTCGGAAACCGAATGGGTTGCCCAGATGCGGACGGAGATGGATGGGACGATGTGGCCGACCAATTACCAAATTTGGCAAACCAATGGCTTGACCAAGATGGTGACGGATACGGAGACAACGCAACCGGACCTCAACCGGATGCGTGTCCGGGTGTAGCTGGAAACTCAACCATCGACCGTTACGGATGCGTCGATGATGACGGTGACGGAATGTCAAACGCAAGTGACGCATTCCCGAACGACCCAACACGCTCTCAAGATTCTGATGGCGATGGATTTGATGACCTTGAAGACGACTGTATTCATGCAGCCGGAAACTCAACTATCGACCGAACTGCATGTCCAGATACGGACGCAGATGGATATTCTGACCCAACAATCGCTATCGGAAATGCAACAGGTTGGAACAGCTCCAACGGCGCTGATGCACTCCCACTCAATCCAACTCAGTGGAACGACAGCGACGGAGACGGCTATGGAGATAATGCAACCGGAACTCAACCAGATTCCTGTCCGAATGAAGAAGGATATTCCAATGTTGGAACGTATGGATGTCCTGACGCTGACAACGATGGGTCTGCTCAAGCAGATGACGCATTCCCGAACGATGCAACGCAATGGTCAGACATTGATGGTGATGGATATGGAGACAATCCAAACGGAACACAACCCGACAATTGTACAACGGTCATAGGAACATCCAACTTGGATGTTTACGGATGCCCAGACAGTGACGGGGATGGTGCAAGCGATACCAACGATTTGTGGAACAACGATTCAACGCAATGGTTTGACACCGATGGCGATGGATTTGGTGATAATTCAGTAGGCACCGATGGAGATTATTGTCCAACACTGTTCGGAACTGCAAGCTTAGGAAACCAACCTGGATGTGTTGATAGCGATGGAGATCAATACGCAGATGAAGACGATACATTCCCTGAAGAACCTTCTCAGTGGGTCGATATTGACGGTGATGGATACGGAGATAACCAAACTTCAGGTGCTTCACGACCCGACCACTGGATCAACGACCCAACTCGAAATGTGGCAGAAGCAGACCTGACATGCACGCCGGAAAGTCTCGAACTTGACCTGGCTGGTGAGGACTACTTCTCATTCAGTTGCACTATTGTGAGCGTTCTCAATGACGTGACGATCAGAGTGGAATGGCAGCAAATCTCTTCGATTATTGCTGCTTCGCAAATCCAAGTTCTGACCTTCACAGAAACGACCGGTTTGACACAAACTGTCGTGTTCAACGGTGAAGGCAGAAGCAATGGAAACTTCCAGATGTATGTCACAATCAAAGAACCTGGAGTCGAAACGGCAATGGATTCAGATACCGTAGAATTAGTCATCTTTGATTCAAGAATTGTCGATGAGGAAGACCTCGTTTCTGACCAATCAAGCGCACTTAACGATGTGCTCGAGATGCCAATCGTTCAGGCAATGCTAGGCGGACTTGTTCTCTTCTTCCTCATGGGAATGCTGATCATACGAGGAAACGCATCAAAGACTCGACTTGCAGAAGAACGAGCAGAACATGCTCGAGAAATTATCGCAACCCGATTGGCCCGAATCACGAATCCTCAACCACCTCAATTACGACAAGCATTTGGCGTTGATGGAAGAGTTCCACCTCCTCCTCCGCCAAGACCTCCTATGCCTTGAATGGATGATTGTATACCCTGAATCTCTCGGCATTTGAACAACCGAGATTAACATCTAGGATACAAATGATTCATGTGGGAGCCGCGACTGTCCAAACCTATGTCGCAGTCGCGTAGCATACAAGCCATCACATTCTCAGCATTGATGTTGATTCAAGTACTTGCTCCAATTACCTATGCAGCACCTTCTTCAGAACCAAATGTAATCATAGAGACTCATGTGGATGTCGAGCTTTTCACACAAATAGGCTTGTCACCGACCGGAGAAATAGCGAAGGGCTGGTTCTCCCCTGAAGACGGCGTTGGTGAACTCAACTTATTGCACAGGGATGCTGGTGTAGTTGCCATGGAAGATTGGGCTGAATGGACTGGTCAATCTGGGAAACTGAATGGGTGGTATGTCCTCACACACGAATATCCGGTGCCTACAGAATGGTTTTACGAACTCGATGATGCAGGAATTGATTGTTTCTCTTTCCTACCTCCAAATGGTTTCCATTGTGAACTGAATGGAAATACCATTGAACAATTATCTCATCTTGAAGTTGAAGGACTCGTCCAACTTGACCGCTCAGATAAGGTTCGAAGCGCTCTAGTCGAAGCGATTACTGGCGCTGAAGACTACAGCCAATATGCCTACTCAGTGGAAGGAAAAGCCATCGTCGACCTTGTTCTTGCTGGAGAGGAATTACCTGAGGGATTACTGGGGCGAGAAGACATCGTCCTCGATTCGTTTGGAGGTCGTTTTGCAACTGTTCTTGCAGAAACCAGTGGCGTAACTTGGCTAGCACAACAAGAAGAGATTGAATTTATTGATCTCAAAATGATAGCACGATATTCGAATGCAGTTGCAGCAACAATCCTCCATGTCGATGATGTTCAAGATTCAACAAAAATGAGCAATGCAAACTCCTCTTGGAACGGTCTTGATGGCAGTGGCATCATCGTAACTGTCGCAGATTCGGGATTGGATAATGGAGTAAATAACACCAACATGCATCCTGATTTTGCCGATCACATCAAGGGAATTCTTTCCATGCCAAGACCCGCATCAGGGTGTTCGTGGAATGGACCTGGAGGTACTCCAGGTTCATGTGATGATGGGCCTGAAGATTTTAACGGACACGGCACGCACGTAGCAGGCTCAGTCCTTGGAGATGGAACCGATAGCAGTGGAGTTAATGCTGGAATGGCTCCTGAAGCGCAATTACTCTTCCAAGCAATTGGTCAAGGTTCAGGACCTGGAGGTATTCCGAATGATATTGGAGACCTTTTTGACTTAGCAGTAGCAAACGGAAGCAGAGTTCATACAAACTCGTGGAGCAGAGGGATTCCTGGGGTCTACGGAGCGTATACGTCAGATTCAATGAAAATCGACACATCTGCCTGGAACAACGACGAATTGGTCGTCTTTTTTGCAGCAGGAAACTCTGGTACTGACGCGAATGCTGATGGAGACATGGATGAAGATTCTATGAGCAGCCTTGCTTCTTCGAAGAATGTCATAGCGATTGGTGCAAGCGAAAATTACCGTCCGAGCCAGGGCAGTGCCTCAGATAACATCTCAGGCATGGCTTATTTCTCAAGTATTGGTCCTACTGATGATGGACGTACAAAACCCGATTTCTCAGCACCAGGCACTGCAATTTATTCTACACGTTCTCGCTCCTCGGGTGGAAGTGGAAATTATGTCCACATGCAGGGAACAAGTATGGCAACTCCAATAGCAGCTGGAACGACTGCACTCTTGTTGGAACATTTTATTGAAAACCGCAATCTTGCAGACCCAACTTCTTCTCTGATTAAAGCGGTTTATGCAGTATCTGCACACGATATGATGGGACAATTCTCTTCGAATGTTCTCGGTGCAGGACGTGATACTCCAAACAACCATGAAGGATACGGATTGATTGACATCTGGTCTGCAATGAACGCATCGTATGTTCAGAAGGAATCACTTTCAACCAATGATGACAGAGGATGGAGTTTCGTAGTCCCAGCATCTGCACCTACGCTGAATCTGGCACTTTCATATACCGACCCTGCAGGTTCGACAACTGCTGCAACTCAACTCATCAACGACCTTGACCTTGCGATTAAAGACCCATCCGGGACATGGACAAACCTCTCTGATAACATCAACAACCTACGTCGGCTTTCGTTCAGTAATCCGGCTCAAGGCTCTTGGGAAGTGCATGTTCTTGGAACTTCAGTTCCGAGCGGCCCTCAATTCTTCTCTGTTGCATTGAATGCAGAATATGCCCTTGTCAATTTAACACAAGATGCTGACCTTGACGGAACCGAAGACAGTTCAGACGATTGTGCGTTTACCTCTGGGACATCAACCATTGACCGTCTTGGATGCGTCGATACAGATGGAGATGGATATTCTGACCCTACCAGTAACTGGTCTATTGCAAATGGAGCAGACGCATTCATCAATGAATTTACTCAATGGCGAGACCAAGACGGTGATGGATATGGAGACAACCCTGCAGGCCTAAATCCGGACGGATGCCCAACAATTGTAGGAACATCAACTGCTGACCGTCACGGCTGTCTTGACCCTGATTTTGACACGTATTCCTCACCAGACGGTGGATGGACAACTGCAAATGGAGCGGACAGTTGTCCAAACGTCCTTGGAACTTCAAGCGGAGATAGATACGGTTGTCCCGATGAAGACGGTGACGGTTACAGTGACCCAGACCCTAGTGGAACAAATGGTTCAGTTTGGCTTGTCGCAAACGGTGCGGATGCATTCCTCGGCGATAGTTCTCAATGGAACGATACTGATTCTGACGGATATGGGGACAATCCACCTCCAGCATTGAACAGCGATGCATGCCCATTGATTCTTGGCACCTCCAGTGCAGATCGCCTTGGTTGCCTTGACACCGATGGCGACGGATACTCAGATGCTGACGCATCATGGTTCGCTCACCCAACAGGATTGGCAGATGCTTTCCCGAACGATGCAACCCAATGGCTGGACACAGATGGCGATGGATACGGAGATAACCCAAACGGAACGAACCCTGATGCATGTGTCAATGATGGCGGTACTGGAATCCGCTCAACCATTGACCGAATCGGTTGTCCTGACAGTGACGAAGACGGTTATTCAAACCCCGACTTCAGTTGGCCAGCACACCCGGTTGGAACTGCAGATGCATTCCCAATCACGAAATCTCAATGGCATGATACGGACGCTGATGGATACGGAGATAACGCAACTGGAAACAATCCTGACGCATGTATGAGTGTCGCAGGAACATCGACTGCGGACCGAAAAGGATGTCCTGATTCTGATGGAGACACCTATTCAGATCCAGACCCGCTCGGTAACAACGGCTCGGTTTGGACTGCCTCAGATGGAGCAGATGTATGGCCAAACGAACCTTCACAATGGGTTGATACAGATGCCGACGGATACGGAGATAACCCAAGCGGCGTCTTCCCTGACAGTTGTGTGACTGTTGCCGGAAACTCGACCACAGATCGGTATGGATGCCCAGATACCGACGGCGACACATATTCTGACCCCGACTCTGGATTTACCGTTCTACAAGGCGCTGACTTTGCTCCGAGCGACCCACTGCGATGGTCTGACTTCGATGGTGACGGCTATGCGGACCAAATCGATGATGCGTGTCCACTCTACTGGGGCAACTCAACAGATGACCGAGATGGATGTCCTGATTCTGATGGTGACGGAACATCTGACCCAGACCCCGATTGGACTCCAACTGACAACGGCTCTGACGCATTCAAAACAGACCCGACTCAATCCACCGATTCTGACGGAGACGGATTTGGAGATAACGCAACTGGAAACCTCGCTGACGACTGTCCAAGCGTGTACGGAAACTCATGGCAGAACAACACATTCGGTTGTGTCGATTCCGACCAAGATGGTTGGGCTGACCAAGAAGACTCTCATGTCGATGATCCTTCCCAATGGTCGGATATTGACGGGGACGGATTTGGCGATAACCTCGGCGGAACAACACCTGATGCATGCACAACCACACCAGGGAATTCAACACTCGGAAACCGAATGGGTTGCCCAGATGCGGACGGAGATGGATGGGACGATGTGGCCGACCAATTACCAAATTTGGCAAACCAATGGCTTGACCAAGATGGTGACGGATACGGAGACAACGCAACCGGACCTCAACCGGATGCGTGTCCGGGTGTAGCTGGAAACTCAACCATCGACCGTTACGGATGCGTCGATGATGACGGTGACGGAATGTCAAACGCAAGTGACGCATTCCCGAACGACCCAACACGCTCTCAAGATTCTGATGGCGATGGATTTGATGACCTTGAAGACGACTGTATTCATGCAGCCGGAAACTCAACTATCGACCGAACTGCATGTCCAGATACGGACGCAGATGGATATTCTGACCCAACAATCGCTATCGGAAATGCAACAGGTTGGAACAGCTCCAACGGCGCTGATGCACTCCCACTCAATCCAACTCAGTGGAACGACAGCGACGGAGACGGCTATGGAGATAATGCAACCGGAACTCAACCAGATTCCTGTCCGAATGAAGAAGGATATTCCAATGTTGGAACGTATGGATGTCCTGACGCTGACAACGATGGGTCTGCTCAAGCAGATGACGCATTCCCGAACGATGCAACGCAATGGTCAGACATTGATGGTGATGGATATGGAGACAATCCAAACGGAACACAACCCGACAATTGTACAACGGTCATAGGAACATCCAACTTGGATGTTTACGGATGCCCAGACAGTGACGGGGATGGTGCAAGCGATACCAACGATTTGTGGAACAACGATTCAACGCAATGGTTTGACACCGATGGCGATGGATTTGGTGATAATTCAGTAGGCACCGATGGAGATTATTGTCCAACACTGTTCGGAACTGCAAGCTTAGGAAACCAACCTGGATGTGTTGATAGCGATGGAGATCAATACGCAGATGAAGACGATACATTCCCTGAAGAACCTTCTCAGTGGGTCGATATTGACGGTGATGGATACGGAGATAACCAAACTTCAGGTGCTTCACGACCCGACCACTGGATCAACGACCCAACTCGAAATGTGGCAGAAGCAGACCTGACATGCACGCCGGAAAGTCTCGAACTTGACCTGGCTGGTGAGGACTACTTCTCATTCAGTTGCACTATTGTGAGCGTTCTCAATGACGTGACGATCAGAGTGGAATGGCAGCAAATCTCTTCGATTATTGCTGCTTCGCAAATCCAAGTTCTGACCTTCACAGAAACGACCGGTTTGACACAAACTGTCGTGTTCAACGGTGAAGGCAGAAGCAATGGAAACTTCCAGATGTATGTCACAATCAAAGAACCTGGAGTCGAAACGGCAATGGATTCAGATACCGTAGAATTAGTCATCTTTGATTCAAGAATTGTCGATGAGAGCGGTTTGGTTTCAGACCAGTCAAGTCCCCTCAACAACATGTTAGAACAACCAATCATTCAAGCAATGCTTGGCGGACTTGTTCTCTTCTTCCTCATGGGTATGCTGATTATACGAGGAAATGCCTCGAAGGCACGGTTAGCAGAAGAACGAGCGGAACATGCTCGGGAAATTATCGCAACCCGATTGGCCCGAATCAGCAATCAACCACCACCTCAATAACGACAGGCATCTGGCGTTGGTGGAAGAGTTCCACCCTCTGCTCCGCCTTCTCGCTAATTGGTAATTGAAAGACCGATTCACTCAAAGAGGAGAGGCTTCTCGGACAAATAATCACATCATGCGGATATGGTGTAGTGGTAACATAGGAGGTTTCCAACCTCTTGTCGCGGGTTCGACTCCCGCTATCCGCACCTTGATGCATGTGCTTTGCTCAACTCATGTCGTGAACAAAACCCTCATGTCTATTCCATCATTGGAAAGCATGTGTGGACTGAAGAACACCGCCAGTGGGATACTGTTGATTACAGTTCACTGAAAGACGGGAGTGCATTTCCCAAAGAGTTCATGTGGGGTGTAGCGACTGCTTCACATCAGATTGAAGGAGGGAATACCAATAATTGGTCTGCATTTGAACCACGTTCGAAAAGCCAACAATTGAGCGGCGAGGCATGTGACCATTGGAATCGGAGAGAAGAAGATGTTACACTCATCAAAGAACTCGGAGTGTCACATTACAGATTTTCAATTGAATGGTCACGAGTTGAGCCACAATCTGGCCAATGGGATATGAAAGCAATTCAGTGGTATTCCGATTTAGTTGACGAATTACTGGCTCAAGGCATACAACCAATGGCCACATTACACCACTTCACTCAACCTCTCTGGTGGGATGAACAAGGTGGCTTTGAAGAAGAACAAAATATTCAACACTGGATTACCTTTTGTTCCAAAATGTTTGAGCATTTGAGTGACCGTGTTGAATGGTGGTGTACAATCAATGAACCAGCAGTCTATGCGACAATGGGGTATGTTCTCGGTGAATTCCCACCCGGCGTTCGCTCGTTCAAAAGAGTTCGAAAAGTCGCACTCAACTTAATGCGGGCTCATGCACAATGTTATCGGGCCTTGAAAGCAATGAAAAATGGAGAGAAATGCCAAATTGGATTGGTAAAGAACATCAATATTTTTGATCCGTATCGAAGGTGGAACCCTCTTCACTGGATACAAGCTAAACTTCTCGATGGCATGTTCAATCAATGCTGGTTAAAAGCGCTGAGAACTGGAAAATTCAAACCACCGTCTGCCCTCTTTTCAAAGCGGATTGAAGGACTTCAAGGCAGTAGTGATTTCATAGGAGTTAACTACTATACTCACCTCTTGACAACACCTTTCATGCCAACAAAAGTCGAAATCGATCCATTGATTCGACCGTGGGAGCAGAGAACCGATTTCCGATATCCGATGTATGCTGAAGGTCTTCGTCGGTCTTTTGATATGGTCACAGACCTCAAGATTCCGATTATCGTCACTGAAAATGGAGTGGCCGATGATGACGATGATATGCGCCCTGAGCATATCCGAAGACATCTGCTCATCACTGCAGAAGCGATCGCAGACGGAATAGATGTGCGAGGATTTTACCACTGGAGTTTAATGGATAATTTTGAGTGGGCTGAAGGTTATGAACAACGCTTTGGTCTGTATCATGTCAACTTTGAAAACAAAGAGAGAACGCTCAAAGAAAGCGGTAAGGAATACGCTGCAATCGTAAAATCTCATACGTCGCCACAACTTGTGATTATGGCTGGTGGTCTAGGCACCCGATTAGGGGAAATGGCAGAGAAGACTCCAAAGTCACTGGTGAAAGTAAATGGTAAACCAATGATACACCATATCCTTGACTGGGCACAGGCGCAAGGATGCATGCATGCTTTAGTGCTCACAGGCCACCTTGGTGAACAGTTCGAAGGAATTACACATCCAGGTATGGCACTTACTTTCCATCAAGAATCGGAACCTCTAGGAACTGGAGGCGCACTGTGGAATGCACGACATCTACTCGAGGAGCGCTTTCTTCTCGTGTGGGGTGATGATTTGCACCCTATTGACTACAGTTCTCTGATTGAACTTCATGATTCAGCCAAATCTCCTTTGACGATGACCGTCACAGAAGCACACTCTTCGATGAACCTCAAACATGAAAAGGGGAAATTACTCGAATACAATAAAAATTCAAATGTTTCCAAAGACCTCAATGGATATGAAGCAGGAACAAGTGTTGTTGAGAAAACAACCCTTCTGGAACATGGCAAAGAAGGTAAATGGAGTTGGGAAGAAACGGTCTATCCGGCTCTTTCGGGGAAAGCAGTCGTCCACTTTGATAATACAAAGTTCTGGGATATGGGGACGCCGGAACGCCACTCTTTACTCGAGCAATTCCTCAAAGAAACTACCTTGTGATGGTTGAAAAAGAGGATGATTTGGTAACACCTCAGAGTGTTCTACCAGTACCAAAATCATGCCACCATAGCCGCCACCCATCATCCGAGCCCCAAAAACTCCAGGTGTATTTTGCAAGATTGTGACTCGTTCGTCAATTTCAGAAAGGCTGACTCCGAGCGACTGTAGGGACGCATGGGAAGCATTGAGTAATTTTCCGAGTGAGGATGCAGATGCACCCAAAGCGGAAAGAACACGTTGATTTTCAGATTCAAGATGGACTTTTCGAGTTGTATCATCAACCGAACCCTGGTACGAAACTTCGCTTAAGTTACGATGGATTCCTGAATCGACTAACTTAAACATCCACTCAGAAGGTAACACGACCGATTGAACGGAGTGGTCTGAAAAATCAATTAAAGTAGCACACTTTTCTTTTGCATACATCATCGCCATCTGATCTAATAGACCGCAAGGTGTTTTCAGAACTTCATGTTCGATTCGTTGTGCCTCTAAACAAGCCTCTTGAAGATTCATTGGACCGTTTACACACAATACAACTGCTAAGCACAGAGCCGCTGATGAAGACATTCCAACTCCAATAGGTATTTCACTTTCGACTGACAAACGCGCTGGCCAGCCACCTGCTGCTCGCCATAATTCGAGGATTTTCGAATCGCCATCATAACTCTCTTCTTGAGAATAAGCATCAAGTGTTAACCGCAAATCAATAGCAAATGGAAGTGCGAGACCACCTGCATAGTCGGTATGCTCTCCAAGTATATTGATACGTGCAGGAAGTGTTGCACGGCGATGCATGAGTATGCCTCAGTAATCGCTTCAACCGTTGGTGATAAGGTGATACATGGTGCGGACGTGAATTCCTGTTGCACCATTACCGACCATTGAATTGGTCTTTGCACCCCAGTATGTTCCTGCGATGTCCATATGAGCCCAAGTGATTTGTTCACCGTCTTTCTCATAATTTCGATTTGGAACAAATTGCTTCAAGAACGCTGCTGCTGTGTTTGCTCCACCGTAACGACCTGCTCCTAAATTTCGGGTATCTGCAATCTTAGAGTTCGTCATTTCTTTCTCAAAAGCAGGAAGAAGAGGCATAGGCCATGCGAGTTCACCGACAGCGTTTCCAGCTTCATGGATACGTGTTCGGAAATCATCGTCATTTGACCACAAACCAGTTGCTTCGTGACCGAGAGCCACAACGCAAGCACCAGTTAGAGTTGCAAAATCAATAATATATTCAGGGTCGAATTCACCAGCTTTCCACAAACCATCTGAGAGGACAAGTCGGCCTTCTGCATCGGTGTTGAGTATTTCAATGGTCTTTCCAGAGAGTGTTTTGATGACATCTCCAGGGCGTTGTGCATTGGAAGAAGGCATGTTTTCAGCCATGCAAGTAATAGCAACGACCTTTCCTTCGTGTCCAGTTGAAGCAAGTGCTTCCATAGTTCCGAAAACTGTAGCAGAGCCACCCATATCATATTTCATTTCATCCATATTGGCACCTGGCTTGAGAGAAATACCGCCGGTGTCGAAAGTAATTCCTTTTCCAACAAGGAGAGGACAGCGTCCAGTAACCTTTCTGTTGAGTTCGAAGATAACCATGCATGGTTTGCGAGCAGAGCCCATACCGACTGCAACCAAACCACCCATTCCAGCTTTAACTGCTTGGTCGTAGTTGATGATGGTCACTTCGACATTATCGTATTGCTTTGCCCATTCCCATGCCTGATCTGCAAATGCTTCAGGATACATGTCGTTTGGAGGACAGTTGCCCAGGTCGCGAGAAAGGTGAACTCCTGAGGCAACTCCGGCATGGATTGTGATGAGATCACTCAATTCTGCTTCTTGACCTTCATCACACGTGATGCGGACATCGAGTTCTGCTTCTTTGTCTTCTTCATCTTGCTGCTTGTAGTGGTCATACGAATAATCACGCAGCAACATTCCTTCAGCAAATGAACCCATTGATTCAATGGAGGTGGCACTGAAAGTAGCGGTCAAATCAGTGCCGTGTACTTTCTTTCGGTTTGCAATAACTGCTGCACCTGCTTTACGGTATGCGTGTATATCGACATCGTCTTCTTTACCAAGACCGACCAAAATTGCTTTGCCACCTTCACCGCCAATAATCGACATTGTTGTCTTTGATTTGGCTTTGAAATCACCTTCAGACAGAATACGGTTGATTTGGCCTTTGAGGGCGGTATGAAGACCTTCTTGAAGAGATTCTGGAACTGCTTCCGAGCCTTCAAAGAGGGGTAAAATTAGAGTTCCGTTAATGTTGTGGCCTGGGCTTACGCTTACTTTCATGAGTTCACCTATACTCGCCTAGGCTGTTCTGCACTTCAATTCTCGCTCGCACCATTCCGTTCATCATCATCATCGACTTTACGACGAGTTTCTTTCTCATTCGCAAAAGCAGCAACGCCAACAATAGCCACGAGGACAGATACTGGATTGAACAAACCATAACCTATGAGGAAACTCTCTTCATCGTTTTCGATAAAACTGGCATTGATTTCCACAGTTTCATTCACCCAAGTAGCAGCATTAATCACTCGCTTTTGGTAATTGAGATTCCACATACCGTCGCCGGTAAACAGGCCTTTGTCAACAGAGAATGTGAGGGTTGAACTGTTGGTTGCATTCACTTCGAAGTAAGGAGAAGCCCATGCCACTTCACCGCTTTCGCTGATGTATTCGAGACTGGCGTTCGCAGTCGACGCCATTCCATCATTGACAACATCGAGCGTGAGTGTCTCGGCATCGACCGTAATCGATTGAACATCGAGGCGAGCACGCCAATACCAAACGTTGTTGATGAGGTATCTCATAACGTCCATCTCTTCCCCTAATCGATCTTCGAGAGCCTCAAAAGAACCTGGGACAAACTGTTCGTCATCAGTTTCAAACGTAAAGGTGGGGAAACCCATCACACCGTAACCGTAGTCTCTGCTTGTGCCACAGTTTGGATACAATCCCTGATTTGCGTTCTGGATTGGAATCTCTGAGATTCCTCCGTTAACGTCTTCTCGAATTCCGTGAAATAATTCCCAATCAGGGGGCTGTTCAGGCCACTTGCCCCACGGATAAAGCATAATCCAAACACCAGTATGCATGGTGACATAGAGGTCTGCATCTGGAACTTCTGTGTTCATGTAATTCGAATTCGCTGCGGTTTCAGATTCACTAAATGCACTGCTTCCCGGCTGCGTGGTCGGACATGAATTCCAGTAATGGTCGTAATTTCTGTTCAGGTCGACTTGATTGATGTTCCATCGAGTATCAATATCATTTCCATCTGGATTGAGCATGATAAGAACGTGAACCTCTGAATTTTGCAAGACTTGAATCGCTTCTTCATTACCTTCATTCCATCCGTTGATGTACCATTTTGCTGACAACCAAGCTAAAGCAGTGCCTAAGTATTCGTTACCATGGTGACCACCATCGATGTAAATGATTTCTTTAGAAGTTCCATCCGCCTTTGTTTCCATTGACCAATCAGACAATCGAACAACCCACAAGGACTTCCCCAGTTCAGATTTGCCCACATCTGCCAAATCTACAATTCCGGGATAATCATCTGCCCATCCGCTCACTTCGAGCGTCATTGCAGCCCAGGTCATGTGAACGTGGTTATCGACAGGGTCACCCGGCCACATTTCTTCTTGGGCTGAGTCCGGTAAGGCGCTTGAGAGAGGTACAAGCGGAAGGAGCATGCACAAAATGAGCCCGACTGCTACTCGCATAGCTGTCGCTAATCTGCTACAATCAAAAACGCTTGGGTAGATTACCAATCAGATGTAAATGCGTTTGGATTGGTAACCCTTTCAGATTCACGAGTCCAAATTGAGTTGATGTTGGTTTGACCACCGTAGATATCCGCGAATGGATCAATTTCTTCTGGGTCCAGATTTCGTTGCATGTATGCTTCGACACGCTCACGGAGGTCTGGTTTGAATTTCCAATAGTGAATTCTCCACTCTCGACCGTCCCAAAGGGTTGTTTCTTCAGATTCTGTGGTGAGCAGATCGTAATCTTGGAACATGTAGAACAAGTTTCGGTCGGTAGGCTCCAAGGCATTGTCAATGATTCGGTTGTAAAATCCGAAGAATCCAAGAGCGTGTTCTGCCATTCCTTGGGCGACTTCGTCATCCATATCCAAATCGATATGTTGTTGAATTGCTCGAGTAAGTTCTGATAATGTCATTGTCATTTGTAATCCCCCGTCGCCGCTAAATCACTTCGCAGACACTGTATATTATTGTCATCCGACACATATAGACTCATCGATGATATTTCATGAAATATGGAAAAGTCAGTCAATTTCGTCCCCCCAGCACCCAAAAAAAGGAGGCCGCGGATGGCCCCCTACATACAGCCCAATCAGCGACTCACCTTAAACAACATCAAACAACAGCCTCAAAAACACCTGTGCAAGGGCAAGGTTGTGAGCGAAGTCTACGTGGAGGGTAATTTTCTCGGCTTACCTGAAAAGGGGAGTAAAGTCGACATCGTTGTTTTACAATTACCCTATGAACTCACAACATCCTATGGACAAGGTACAGCCCAAGGGCCTGCTGCTTGTATAATTGCAAGCGGGCAAGTCGAATTATTCGATTCATCACTTGGTGAAGACTTACCTGCTGGAGCAGACATTTTTACTGCACCCGAATGGGACGGTGAAGGAAAAAGCTTAGCCGAACAGTTGGATAATATGTGTGAATACCTCACTCCATGGTATGCAGGTGATTGTTTTCCAGTTATTCTTGGTGGAGAACATGGAATACTGCCGCCCATCATTCGTGCATCACTACATCATCCCTTAGTGAACGGAGAATTGAACCGCTTGACAGTTGTTCAAATCGATGCTCATGCGGATTTGCGAGACCAACTGGATGGTGAAGAATATTCTCATGCATGTGCTGCAAGCCGTTCACTCGACCTTGGCATAGGACATCTTCTTCAAATTGGAATCCGTGCTTATTCAAAACAAGAAGCCGAATATATCGAAAAAGATGAGAGGATAACGACCTTTTTTGCTCGAGATACTCAATCGCCAACGAGTGGAGAAGCGGCATGGGCTGCATGCTTGCAATCACTTCGAAATCTCGAAGGACCGGTCCATTTGACAATCGATATCGATGGATTAGATGGTAGTTTAGTCCCAGCAACTGGGACTCCTGTCCCAGGTGGGCTTTCTTTTTGGCAGGCAACTGAAACCATCGAAGCGGTCTTTTCGGCCCCGAAGGCTACAGTCATCAGTGTTGATGTGAACGAAATTGTGGCGCAGGAAGATACACCTCTTACTCAATTCACCGCAGCAATGTTGGCTACCAAGGCGATGGCGATTCACCTCAAGGCTCGCAAAGAAGGTCGATGGAACGTTCATGGCAGTCAAACAGGAAGAGACCGTGAAGTCAAAAGTTCGGACTATTTCCAGCAACAGAAGAAAGTGAAATGATACTTTCAAAAAAGAAGCAGTGTGAGAAGGGAGTGGAGGGAAAATAATGGCGGATTTTCAAGCACACGGAGCCCATGTATTCCTTGATTATACCGGATACATCTCGCCAAACAGCGAGGATGGAAAATGGATACTGAAACTACTGGAACAGGCGGTGGAACGAAGTAAAGCCCGGAATGTCCATTCACACGTTGAGCAATTCGACGGTCAGCAATCCCCAGTTGGGTTTGCGGCGGTTGTCCTGCTCGATGAAAGCCATGTCACTGCACACTGTTATTCACAAAAAGGATGGCTTGCTTTGGACTGCTTCACCTGTGGAGATGCTGACCCAGAGGCTCTTGCAGATGACATTCATCATCAACTTCTACAGAATATTCCGTCACTTTCACTCAAGCGGCGGCAACTGGTTCCCCGCTTCCTGCACGAGGATGAATGACATGTCTGTTCGAGCGTTCGTCGACCAGAATTATCGTCATTTCAATGCCGGTGAACTCGCTCGAGCAGCTCAATCGTTGACTCAATTTTTATCTGATGGTGGCAAGATATTTCTCACGCTTGCAGGTGCAATGAGTACCGCTGAATTAGGACGAAGCCTCGCACCGATGATTCGGGCAGGACACGTTGCTGGAATCTCATGCACGGGCGCAAACCTCGAGGAAGACCTCTTCAATCTCGTAGCGCATAACTCGTATGTATCTGTTGAAAACTGGAGAGATTTATCCGCAGAAGACGATGCAGAATTACTCCTGAAGAACCTCAACAGAGTGACCGATATTTGTATTCCAGAACACGAAGCATTCCGTAAAGTGGAACATCATATGCTCTCATCTTGGAAACAAACTGATGATGCGGGTGAGTCTAAACTACCCCACCAATTCTTCTATGACTTGTTGAAGAACGATGTTCTAGAAGAGACCTATGAAGCAAATCCAGAGGATTCTTGGTTGCTGGCTGCTGCGAAGGTAAATCTTCCGTTATTTGTTCCTGGATGGGAGGATTCGACTCTTGGCAATATCTTTGCAGCTCGATGTATTGACGGAGAAATACGTTCTACTGTCATCAAAAACGGAATCGAATACATGATTCATTTAGCACAATGGTATGAATCTAAAACCGATTCTTTGGCCTTTCTGCAAATCGGTGGAGGGATTGCCGGAGATTTCCCAATTTGCGTGGTCCCCTTATTGCACCAAGATTTGAAGAGAGAAGTCCCTTTATGGGGATGGTTTTGTCAAATCAGTGAATCTTCACCTTCATACGGAGGATATTCAGGCGCTCCACCGAATGAAAAGATTACTTGGGGAAAACTTGACGTACATACTCCTAAATTTGTGATTGAAAGTGATGCGACCATCGTCGCTCCGCTTCTTTTCGGATATGTTTTAGACGTATGATTGCAACGCATCAACCCATTTCAAATCGCACAGTGAAGCGCAAGTATTGAAGAGGAGCAGGCGCTACCTCTTTCCATGAGGAACCAGAAACCGAGACTGGCAATCACCCTTTTTGTGATGATGATTCTACCTCTGGTATTCTCTGCAAGTGCCGAAGACCAACCGACCTCACCTACCATTAATACAGCGTGGCTTGAAGGAAATGGAGGTTTGAATGAACATGCATACCTGATTACTTTTGCCGACAACGGATCCTATGACATTGACGTCGATGTCATTCATGTTCAAAACGGCTCTCTCCAAGCCACAGATGTATTCATCACATGGGATTCGATTGATGAGAACCGGGTTGCCCATGCAGTGCTCAATACGACTTTGGAATGGGGGGATGAAATTACAATCACCGTTGCTATAAACGGCTGGGATGGAACAGTACTCACAGAACCTGTTCAAACGGTTCGGAGTTTTACCGTCGGAACTTGGAACCAACCAATGGCCGATCATGAGGTGTTGCTCAAGACGTCATGGGACCTAGATCAGACGTATACTACATCAGAGGGAGAACAAGGGTTCTCCTTGGACTTCGATGGCCAGGGCTGGCAGATGCGTCAAGGAACTGTGCTTAACTCGTGGGAGTTGGGAGATGGTAATCTCACGACATTAGAGAATACAAATGAGAGTACTACAAGCCTCAATCTACGTTTAGATTCAATTTGGAAGAATGAAACCATTCAATCTGGCGTGTTGACATCTCAAGTTTTCGATGCACGAGGAAGTGGCTTACTTCACCTTGTAACCCTCGATGGCGATTCACAGAGTGAAGTTACTGCCAATGTCTCTGAAGGATGGTTCAACCGGTCAATGATTGATGGTAACCTTTCCGAGAGGTTGCGAATTGAAGCAACCGGGGACTTGCTCATCAGTGAAGAGGATGAGGACGGTGTTGAAGGTCTCAATGTCACTGGGGAAGTGAGTGTTTTTTTCTTAGAAACGTGGGATGAAAATGGAGTCCGAAGATTACAGCATACCCAATTTGAGGCTCTTGCTGATATGATTCTTGACGATGATGATTTCCGAATGGATGTCTCTTTAGACGGTTTGACTTTCCTTGACCGCTGGGAAGACGGTATTCGTACCGACCAAAAAAGCGAATTTATCGGCCAAGGTACTTTTGGCTTAAATGAGGAAGACGAGAACTCGAGTATCATGATCAATGGAACCATTCATGACTTGCATTGGTTGACCGAAGATGGAATCACCTTGAAAGATGACTTGCACATGGATGGCGTCATTACTGGCGATGCTCAAGGTACCTTTGGAATTGTTCGTGGAATTGAAGAAACTGGAGACCAAGCGAACGCAACGCAAGTTGTCTTTTTAGTCAATGTAATTCATCAGGAAACTTGGTTCAATATTACTGGAGTCAACGGTGGAAACTTTTTCGACGGACAAGGTGTTGGTGCGAACCATAACGAATCGTGGGATTACCAAGTCGTACAGTCAGAATGGGAAAACAAAACCGTTCGAATCGTATGGGAGGAAACTGGAGCTGACCCTTCAAGCGGTGATGAACGGCCGGAAAACAGTCCAATTCAAGTCAACACAACGCAACCTGAAACAGAAGATATTTTGGGTGAAATTACCATTTCTAGAGAAACGGGGTTAATGCCAATACCGCTCATTCCTGGAGATACAATCAGGCTCGCAGAACAAGAAGGTTTGTCTCTGGTCATTACTGCAGAATCTACTGGTAATGACCCTCGTGACGGCTTTAATTTGCACGTTACAAACTGGACTGGAAATTATGACGGGAGCGGTTCTGCCTCTGGTTCAATCATTGACCAAGGTCCATTGATGGGTTTAATTTCAAGTGTTAATCGAATTTTAGAGATACCTTATGGCAGCGAAAATGAAACTGCAAACTTCACTGAAAGCCAGATGGTCGAACGTATTCTCTCTCCATCGGTAATCACTGCTGAAAATAACACTGCTCCAACACTCGTCGAGCTTTATATTGAAGAAGGCCTCATTTATGGCGAAGGAGGAAGCGTAGGCACCCTAGTTGCTCACATCTCCGACCAAGAAATGAACGTCGACGCAGTTACAATCGATTTATCGCCCATTGGAGGAGATACCGTGAGCATGAATGACAGAGGACTTGATGGAGACGCAACCGTTGGAGACAATCGCTTTACGACACAGATTCTAGTTCAAGGCCTTGAAGTCGGAAACATTACGCTGAATATTACAGCAACTGACACTTGGGGCCTTACTTCTATCGGATTTGGGGAGATTGAAGTAATTAATCAAGGGCCACGCCTGCATGCCTTTGAAATTTTACCGGATACCGGTCCTCGAGGCACGGTCATGATTGTAAATGCGCAAGCCTATGATGGACACGGAGTCGAAGAAATAATCATTGACTTGAGAGATTCGGGAGGGGAGTTGATTACGTTAACCCAGTCAGGTGGCGTCTGGATTGGTTCTTTCACAGTCCCAGAATCTATGACACCTGGGCAGCAAGTGTTACCCTTTGTTTTGACCGATGGTTTAGGTGAAAAAGTGTTCACCACTCTCTGGCATGCTGATGGGATGAATTCTTCTCTTCAAGCCATATATGGACCTCACCATGTTTCAGATTTGATCATGAAAGAGATGAGCATACGTGTCATCAACACTGGCCCAAGCATCATTTCTCCCGGGCTTCAAACTCTAGAGAGAAATGGAGAGGGGTCAACGTTTCTGCTTGAAGTTGAAATCAATGATGATGATGGAGTCCTCGTCGCTCAAGCGAATTTGGGAGTCTTTACTCCCTTTACATCACAAGCCACATGGCAAAGGATGTATGATGATGGAACCAACGGAGATGTGACTGCAAATGACGGAATATACACAACAGAAATGCAAGTCCGAAGCAGCATTCCACTTGGGACTCATGAGGTTTTGATTCAGGCATCTGATGTCTATGGTGAAGTAAGCCCTACGACCTCTGTCGCCATACAGCTTGTTGAAGAACAAACGACCCTGCCCGGCGTGGGCGGTCAGATACTCACTACGGGTGTATTAATCGGAATCCTCGCCGTCTTTGGCATCGGAGTTGCGGTCGTCGTGTTTATCTCAATTCGCAACAGACCAGAAAATGAACAGGGCCAGGACCGTTTCGGATTTAATTGAGCACTCAGTCGAGCCGACAACCGTTTATACTGCCGCACTTTGGGGTGATTACATCTACGGACGTAGTGTAGCGGTTATCACCGAGCGTTGCCAACGCTTGAACCCGGGTTCAAATCCCGGCGTCCGTACCATCACCACTTAATTCCCCATTTTTGCTTTGTTTTTTGGGCTTTTTCACCTCGATTCAAAGCGAAGCATTAACCGCAAGTGACGCCCAGTCAATTTTGAGGGAGTATTGTGGGTGAGCGACGTTCTATTTTTATTGGTAAAAAACCATTGCATGCATATGTTCGAGCAGTCGTCATGGCAATGGAAGAAGGAAACCGTCAGGTTCAACTCGTTGCACGAGGCGCCACAATTGGTCGAGCTGTCGATGTGGCAGAAATATGTCGAAGAAGAAATGGAATCATCGCTCAAGGCTTACCTGAAGAAGTAATCATTGGCAACATTCATTGCGCCTCTGAGACACTCACTCAAGATAACAGAGATCGGACTGTTAGCGTCCTTACCATCGAAATCGACGGCGTAGGAGAAGTCCCGAGCGAAGAAGAATAATCACTCCAATAAGGAGTTGAGGTTCTTTTCTATTTGCGCAGCAGTCGACTGATACACGGATAATTCTTGTCCGACTGGATCTTCAAGTTCCCAGTCTTGATCAATTCTCATTAATGGACAATGGACACCACAACCCATCGATATAACCATGTCGTAATCCTCTGCAGAAAAGCCATCTACACTCTTCGGCACCATGCCCTCGGTAGAGATGCCTCT
This sequence comes from Candidatus Poseidoniaceae archaeon, assembly GCA_949372875.1. Lineage (GTDB taxonomy): Archaea > Thermoplasmatota > Poseidoniia > Poseidoniales > Poseidoniaceae > MGIIa-L1. Next base: position 55,590 of record CASIAW010000009.1, on the reverse strand, counting down.
GTTGTTCAGAACAACCACGGCGTTACTGGCAATACTTGCTGCCGGATGGGTACCCGCAGAATCTGCTGAAAAGCCCATTGAGCGAGCGATTCCTTCAGCCATTTGTGAACGACATGAATTACCAACGCAGACGAATAAGAGGCGCATACTTTGCCATGCAAGCAAGCGTATTTATTTATTCCCAATATAGAAGAGTTCTCAAAGGAGAAAGAACTGGAAAAAGTATGTTACGAAATGCTCCGAGCCTCCTCCGTGGCATTTGTTTTTCAGCTACCCTTTACGCTGGCTTATTCTTTGCGCACATCATCGCAGCTGCTCAGGATTGGGACCTTGCCTTTACACTCGTTGCAGGCAGCATTACATTGCTGACGTTTATCATCGGCCCCTGCATCATCATGTTCGGACGAGTCGTGGTCTTGAAAGAAAAACGAGTTGCCAACTCAACGGGACACGCAATCTCTCTACTGCTGGCTGTTGCCTTAGCATGGGCATATGCCGACCAGTCCATTGATATCACACTCACACTAAGTTTTCTATTCATCACATCGCTTGTGCATTTGTATCATCGAAGACTGTTAAATCAAATGCATGCCGAAAAGATGGGTTGAAGTACCGTCGAGCGGTCCAAGGAACATGTCGGATTCACCCGTCTCTACTCATGACCCCAAAGGGGATGTCGCGCCTGCAGAAGCATCGCCACAAGAACAAAAGAAAATGGAACAGGCTTACGCACAAATGAAGCGTAAGATGTCGATGGAAGAAATAAGTAAGAAAATCAAACACAAGGTCATGGTCCTTTCAGGAAAAGGTGGCGTTGGGAAATCCACCGTATCTACCGGCCTTGCACTTTCTCTCGCTCAACAAGGCCTATCGGTCGGTATTCTGGATATCGACATAACAGGGCCAAATGTTCCGAAAATGATGGGACTTGACGGACGCCGACTTCATGTCGAATCAGGACGAATACATCCGGCTCAAGGCCACCTTGGAGTCAAAGTTATCTCTATGGCGTTTTTACTCGATAATGAAGATACTCCAGTCGTTTGGCGAGGACCGATTAAACTCGGTGCAATTCAGCAATTTATTGGAGATGTCGAATGGGGGAATCTCGATTACCTCATCATTGACTTCCCTCCAGGCACCTCTGATGAGCCATTGACTGTCGCTCAATCACTTCCAGACATTGATGGAATGGTCATTGTAACCACGCCTCAAGAAGTTGCCCTTCTTGACAGTAGAAAATCGATTACCTTTTCTGAATCACTCAAAGTCCCCGTACTCGGAGTTGTCGAAAATATGAGTGGATATACCATATCGGGTAAAGCAAAACCTGGTTCAGAAATTGAGATTGCGGCTCCCGCAGGCAAGACATTGAAGACCACAGCTGATGACAGTGGCGCATTTAGTGTGACACTGGATATTTTCAAAGAAGGTGGAGGGAAACTTACCGCTGAAGAATTTGGAGTGCCCTTCCTCGGCGCTCTACCGTTTGACCCCGGATTTGTTCGTGGAGGAGATGACGGAGTCCATCGAATCGTAAGTGAACCTGAAGGACCATCTGCAATTGCCTTTGCCGCCGTAGTTTCTGCATTGCAAGAGCAAATTGTCGAAGACTCTGGTTCAGGTCTTGAAATTATTTGAAGGTGACATTATGACCGATGAACTGCCCAACATGAAGCGTTTTGAACGTCGAGAATTGGATGTCGTCGTGACATATGAAGATGGCTCGGAATTTCAGATTACCTACGATGACCTACGTCATGCTTGCCCATGTGCGAAATGCTCTCCATTACGAAACGTGGATGAAGCGAGCAAAAATCTTCGAAGACAAGTTGAAGCCTTGCCAAAAGAAAAGCCCAAAGTTCGAACTGTTGGGAATTATGCTCTTGGATTTGAATGGACTCAAGGATGCTCAAGTGGAATCTATCGTTTCGAACGAATTTGGGATTTAGCGAACCGAAGAGATCCTGACAACGGCAAACCATACGTCCACGGCGCATGGTAAGTCAAGGAATGACCAATCTCGGCATTTTTACTGCGAGGTTTCATGTGTAATACCCAACCCCGTAGGGGTTGAGGTTCACCAATGGACGGCATATATCTCAGTTGGCTGGTCAGTGCATTAGCGCTTGGCGTCATCTTATTGCCTGTGTTTAAACCACCATGGATGAAAATCACATTACCTACTTTTGTGGATTTCTTTCGAAGGTATTGGATTCACATCTTGATTGTATTCGTGATTTACAATTCCAAAGATATTCTAGACCAGTTAGACCGAATCATCATTGCAAACACTGGTTTGGACATGACGCCATTGATTTATGGAATTGAAGGAGACCTTGTTTTAGAAGTCCAGAAACTGTTTGAAGCAAAATGGTTGACCGTTGCTCTCACCCATTTTTATGTGTCAGGGTTCATGTTTATTTGCTACGTTTCTATCTTCTACTTTGCCTTTTTCGATGACCGATGGATTGCTGACCGAATGACATTGAGCATTGCATGGGTCTACATTCTAGCGATACCTTTCTATCTGTTTTTCAATGTTCGAGTAACGGGGGACTACATCCCTGGAATGGAAACTTTGGCATATGATTTAACGCCAGAAATTAGTGATTGGTTCCGACGCATTGATCCATTCACCAACGGAATGCCCTCGCTCCATATTGGTATTCCGTTTGCGGTGTGGTTGTGTCTAACTCGGTTTGATGAGGACAGAAGGTGGAACAATTATCGAGCATTGGTCCTCACCTACACATTGATTACTGCTTTTGCTATTATCTATCTCGGAATTCACTGGTTTTCAGACATCATCGGAGGAATGTTGATTGCAGCACTGGCTGTTTCAGTTGCTGACAGAACATCTGAATCATGGTGGAAAGTGTTTGATGAACGAACGATGAACGCCCGTATTGTGACACTTTTGACAAATCCAAAAAAAGCATTCGGGATTATCAAGAGTCGGTGTTCCAGTATTTACCACCGCTATCGGAACCCCAAGAGTCGAGAAACAGGCGTTATGGCAATCGTTGTATTTTTGCTGCTCTTTTCTGTCATCACATGGGATTTGAGTAGTCAATCCTTACCCGCTGATGGAATTGAAGCACCTCAAGGCGTAGCAACCAGTGATGGATGGATGGCAACCATTGATAATCGATTAACTGGGCCAGTTGTTGTCGTTCACAATTTAGCAGATTTAAATCTAAACTGGGAGCTCATGAATGGTAGTATTGAAACTGATTCACCCTATGCACTCAGTGGATCTAAACTGGCAATTGCGAATTTGACAACATTGTCAGTATTCAATCTCGATATGCTGCATTCCTCCACGAGTCCGATACTGAGCATTCAAATGGAGCGCCCGGATTATATCTTGCTCACTGGAACTGGAGAGTCTGCATACATTATAGCGAAAATGAATGGATTATTGAGTGCATACAACAGCTTAGGAATAGAAATCCCTCTCGGTTTCGATGTCGCAGACATTGACCTTGTTCGAGCAAATGGAATTGAAATCGCAATGGTTCTCGAGAACGAGCCAACCAGTGTACTTCTCTCACGAATCGGTTCTGCAGGCTCTATCACTATCGAAAATATCAATGCATCTTCAACTCCCGAGCAAGATGAAATCCTTGAATCATGGGGCACTCCAGTCGATATGGAAAACGCTACAATCACTGACTTTGTATTCGATGAGAACTTCATAGCAGTCACTGTGAATGTCTCAGCCACGGAACGTTTGGTTGTCTATAACCGTTCAAATGGGCTACAATGGCTTGCAAGTGATGCAAAGTATGCCGTAAGTGATCCATCAATAAAAAATGGAATCTTAGCTTGGTCGATTCGTGACCACTTAGACCCAACAAATCCAATTGAGAAGTACATGGATGGTGAAATTCAATTCGTCAACCTTACCAACAATCATACTCAGTTACTCACTTCAGATGATTTACATCAATGGGGACCTCAGGTTTTAGAAAATCATCTTGTCTATTTTGAAGAGTCTATTGATGGGGAAGTCACCATCCAGATTCATTCTTGGGAACCTGCACTTACCGTATATTCCAATGTGATACTCCAGATTGGAATGATTTTAGGGGTATTTCTCGTATTTACACACATTGTCCAAAGACAATCAGAATCAAGGAAAACGATGAGCCGCTCTGAAGAAGAATAATCACTTCTTAACACTCAACATTCGTTCTAATGCCCAAAGAGAACCTTCTTGAATAGAAGGAGGGACTTGAATTTGATTTGGTTTTTCTCCATCGATAATTCGTTCGAGCACATCCATCAAATAAGCGGGGTGAATCATATACATCGTCGAGCAAGGACAAATTTCTTCATCTAAGCATTCAATCAATTTGTCGGGATGTTCATCTGCCAATCGGGCAACCATGTTAATTTCAGTTCCAATAGCGATTTTAGAACCTGAAGGTTGTTCGGCAACAAAATTTCGAATAAATTGTGTTGAACCATTGGCATCACTCGCCTCAACTGTCTCAATAGGACATTCTGGATGAACGACGACAATCCCGTCGGTGTGACGTACTCGGAAATCATCAATTTGGGCTTTCGTAAATCGTTTATGGACAGAACAGAATCCATGCCACAAAATGATACGACTGCCTTTCAATTCACCCATTGCACCAATCCCCGGTGTCCATGTTGGCATTAAATCAAGAGAAATACCCATGGCGTTTCCTGTATTTCGGCCGAGGTGTTGATCTGGGAAAAACAGCACTGCACCGTTCTTGCCTGCGCGTTCAAATGCCCAGTTCAGCACACCTTGAGCATTGCTTGAAGTACATACAATTCCACCGTGACGTCCAACAAAGTCTTTCAAATCTGCACTGCTGTTCATGTAGGTCACAGGGACCAAAAATTTGTCACCGTCAGATGCGAGAGCAGTTGGGTCTTCTCGGTCAATAGGGTCGTCAAGTCCGGCTTCAAGTAGAAGCGTATCCCAAGCGGATTCAACCTCAACCAGTGTGGCCATGTCAGCCATGGAACAACCTGCCCTCATGTTTGGAAGAACGACAACTTGGTCATCATTTGTGAGAATGTCTGCGGATTCTGCCATGAAATGAACACCACAAAACACGATGTATTTTGCCTTCGATTCTGCTGCCATTTGGCTCAACATGAACGAATCTCCAAGGAAATCAGCATGCATGACAATACTGTCTCGCTGATAGTGATGACCAAGTATCAATAATTGGTCTCCAAGTTGTTCACGTAACTCTTCAATCCGGTCCGCTATCGCTTGTTCTTCTGGAGAAAGTGAAGTATCCATGAAGTCCACGGAACACATTGGTAGAGATACTGTCATCTTGCTTCAACACTGGCACGATGTTCTCCTTTTTGAAGCAAACCTTTGCTGAAGTGTTGATAAATGGGGAACAAAAGGGCTTGTCATGGCCTTTGTTCCGACAGAGCGATTGCACCGAGGTGCTGAAGCAGAGGTTTGGGCTGGGACATGGATGGGCCAAGATGCTGTCCGAAAACTCCGCCGTCCACGAAAATGGCGCCATCCAGACTTGGATATCAGGCTAGGATATCGTCGAATGATGAGCGAGTCACGGCTTCTTATCAGACTCAAAAGGCGGGGCTTGAATGTCCCAGCAGTATGGGATTTAGACCCTAAATCAGGGAGAATGATTCTTGAACGAATGCCGGGATTGCCGTTGATTGAAATCTTACGAAACAAGGAATTCTCTCAAGATTTCATTCGGATGGCATTGCGTAATACAGGCTCTTTAATTCGGCGACTTCACCGTGAAGCAATAACGCATGGAGATCTCTCAACCAACAATATTCTTGTCGATGAAAATGCTGAACCATCTCTCATCGATTTCGGCCTTGCAGCTATCGATTATGAAATTGAACGATTTGGAATTGACCTCCATGTCATCGACGAAATCCTAGGAGCCTCACATCCTGAGCATACGCATGCTATCGAAGTGCTACTCGAAGGATACAGTTCCGAGGAGGAACGTTTGGGTGCGCCACCGGAACAATCAGGGGGGGCGGTTCCAACAGCCTCCAGTGTTCTCAAACGACTGGAGGAAGTTCGGTCACGTGTTCGATATCACGGATGATTATTCCATAAGGAGTCGCAATTCTTCCAGGCTTCTCACTTCAGCGAGATAAATCTGTTCGATTGCATCATACAAGTCTTGGTCGCCTATCGATTCTATCTCTATCATAATTTCAGCATAAACTGCAGCTGCTTTGGTTTCAGTTTCAAGTGAGTGAATCAACATTTCATCATACTGAGTGGTATGAATAATTACATGCGGGTTTCGTTCTGTTACTGGAATGCCTCCGAGTTTTACAATTGCTTTTCGAACAATATCCGCATGCATGGTAGATTCTGTCGCTTCTTCCGTGAACATTGGAGAGAGTTGAAGTCGGTGAATCCCTCGTATATTGGCAGCATAATGCGCATACATGTTGGTTGCGCGTAATTCCCATCCAAGTGCTTCATTCAAAATTTTAATTAAATTGTGTTCTGGCATTTACTCAACTCTTAGGGCAAACGAAAAAATATTCCTCTGTGTCCCTTGAATAGCATGAAGAAAGAGGCCCTACATAAAGGCATCCACTTATACAAAAATTGTTTCTCCGAGTTTCCATCCAAGCAGGGCAAGGAGAGGTCCGAGAACCATCGTTAAAGCGATATACAGCATTGCAGAACTCCCTTGACCTTGGTCAAACATTTCGACTGTTTCTACGGAAAAGGTAGACATCGTCGTAAATGCACCGAGAACCCCTGTTCCAAGTAATAATGCCATATTAGCGGAAAGCAAGTTTTGAGCTAATCCAACTGCGAGGACTCCCAACAAAAAGGAACCGATGAGATTTACGGAAAGGGTAGCATACGGAAAAGAATCGTTCGTCACCCATTCCCCTAAACCGTAACGCAATACAGCCCCAATAGCACCTCCCAGAGCGACAATACCAAGTTGCTGTAACATGTCACTGGCTCATAATGATGGTCTTTCAATGCTCGCTTGCAAAGAGTGCTTTTACGAGCGTTTTTGCCCATCACCTCAATATGCAAAACCGGTAGCGTGATTCATGACGCGCACTATTTGGTTCCTTACGGGCAACTCTGGAAAACTGAAAGAAGCAACACATCATCTCCAACCTTTGGGCTATGAGGTCCGACAATTAATCGTTGCAGAGGGCGAAATTGTAGAGCCTCAAGTGGACTCTTTAGAAGAAGTTGCTCAGTCGAAAATCGCACAAGCCTTACTCCATCTTCCAGATGGCGAACATTCTGAAGATATGGTCATGGTCGAAGATGCTGGTTTATTTGTTGATGCACTCAATGGATTCCCTGGTGTCTACTCATCCTATGTATTGGATACAATAGGCTGTAATGGCATTCTTCGCCTTCTTGACCATCTGCAGAGTGAAGATACCATCCAATGCGCACAACTGCGTTCGGCACAATTTCAAGCCGTAGCTGCAATGTGGATGAACGGAAAAATCATTTACGGAAACGGTAAATGTCCGGGGTGGATTGCGCTTGAAAACAGTGGAGATGAAGGATTCGGATTTGACCCTGTTTTTACTCCAAACGATCTGGATGCTTTTGGGGAGCCTTTACCACCGGGCACATACGGTGAGAAAAGCGCTCATGGCAAAACCTTCGGTGTACTTTCAATTGAGGAAAAGCAGGCCTACAGTCACCGCAGTCGAGCACTGAATGACTTACTAAGACAACTGCCATCAGCATGATAAGTTAAAACCAATTGGAGTGGTGTGAGGGACATGGGAATCGCGCGTACGGTTACTGGACTCTGTGCTCTCGCTGTAGCAGGGTATTACCTCCTGAAGGCAGGTGAACTCAACGATTCTGAAAAATGGATGAGTATTGCAATAATCCTTGTATTCTCGTTCGCTTGGATCATGATGGGTTCATCAAAACCTGTCGCTCGTAGCCAACACGCTACTCTCACCCCAACCCCAGCTGTTGAATCCAAAGAAGAAGCGACTGAAAGTGAGAGAGATATCCCACAGCCTGTGACGGAAGATGAATTAGATGGGGCAACATTACGCGAACGTAAACTTGCTAAAATGCAAGCTGCTGAATCCAAAAGACAAGAATTACTGTTAGCTGAAACGACAGAAAACGAAACCAATACTGAAGAAGTGGTGGAAGTCACTTTGGAAATGGAAGACATCCACGTCGCAGATGAGTTTGTTGTCGAAGTAAGTCCGGAATCTGTTGAAAATGCAGATATTGAATCTTCTATTAGTAATCGAAGAATCAAACATGACCAAATTCGGCAGAAAATTGAATTACGTCGCCGTGGACAACTTGCTGACATTCGGGCTTCAACTGCTCGTCTATGGGAGGAGCAGACCGCTGGTGAAGACCTCGTCTCACTCCTGCAAACACCTGGCCATGGTCAATCGGTCATGGTTTCACCCGAGCATCCAGAAACGGGCCACATATACGGAGCCACATTTATTCGAATCGACGACACTCGAATCCTCAAACTTCGAACTGCTCTTGATGATGGTTTTGAAAAGGTTCAGAGTCGGAAAGAGCCAGAATTGCCTCAACTCCTTGGCCCAGATGGTAATCCACTCCCTCCACTTGTTGGAATTGATGGTTCGCCACTCGCCCTCCCGCCAATCGTTCCATCAGCAAGTGACGCTTTGGCGCTGATGAAAGAAGAAATGGAAGATTGACGCAGAAAAACGTGTCAACATTGAAGAGTGTCGCCTGTTAGTGACAAATGTTTTCTATGACTGATGAGGTGTTCGAGCAGTCATCCAATCAAGTTTCAAAACGTAATCTCGCTCTGTTGGGGCTCATACTTGTTAGCATAGCACCAAGCATATCGGTCACCACAGGATTCGTTTTCCAAGCTGGAGTTTTAGCAGTCATCGTCTTCGTTTTCACAAAAATTTGGGTTTTTGGATTGCCTGCCTTCTGGCATCTGCGAATGGAACAACAAGAGTTCTCTTGGTCCCCCGTCGAAAAAGGAGGATGGGGCATGTCTCTAACACTTGGGGTTGGGATGATTCTTGTCATTTGGCTCGCCTATTTCCTCCTCGGAGAACAAATGCTACAACCCGATGCTCTGAAAGCAATTCTGGACCCCGTGGGATTGACGGTACCTTGGAAGCTCGCAGCAGCAATTGTGTTTTGGGTTTTTATTAATTCTGTTTTGGAAGAATATGTGTTCCGCTGGTTTATCACCTCGAAGATCGAACAACTTGTCGGTGGAAAGTGGCGTTCAGCCTTCCTTTCATCAGCAGTTTTTACACTCCATCATAGCATTGCACTCATCTATTTCTTAGACCCAATAGGTGCAGTAATCGCATCCTTAGGGGTCTTCATAGGTGGAACCATATTCTCATGGCTGTATTTGGAATATCGAAGCATCTGGATTGCGTGGGTTGCTCATGCCTGTGCTGACATCGCCATATTTGCAATTGCTTGGAAGATTATTATCGGTTTCTAACCCAAATCAAGCTTTTTTGGGCAAGCCTTCGCCCGTTTTATATACTGTCGACAACATGTATTTTCGTTGAGTCGGGGATGCTACGGCAGGCCCCGATAGACAGGAAAAAGTGAAATCATGACGTATTAAATCTCCAATTAAGATGTTTGAAACGGCTTAGCTTTGGCGACGCCATACAAACTGGAGAAAATATCATGAAAAGAAACCGAAACATCAAGCCGTTCCATAACGGCAAGGACCGACGAACTGGACGCCAAGTTGGTGGTCGAAGAACTCACCAAGGGCCGGCAACAGCAAACAACCCTCAGGCAGAAGAAGTTCGCCTCGCATGGGTTGCTGCTAAGTTAAAGCAACGTGCTGAACGTGACGGACGACCTCATGATGGGCCTTGTTGTTCATCTGATACTGCTAGAACGGCCACTAACAAGCGCTTGCTCAAGGTATTGCAAGCAACGGTGTGTGACCGTGTGTGGAACAATGAACTCGGACGCTGGGAAGGTGTCATTCCTCGCTCCTTTGTACGTACACATGCGGTACACATGACCCACTTTCGCGACTTTGCACGCGAAAACGGTTACAGAAACCTGTGAATCATAGGTTGCTGACGCCATTTCCCCTTCAGGAGAACCTGACTTCGCTTTATTCATTGAGCGAAAGCAACATTACTTATGTTCCCACTTTGGAGTTTCTCGGTTCAAGAAAGCATGAACACCAATTTCTTTGTCTTTTGAGTCAAATAAACTTGCAAATGCTTCTGCTTCAACAGCCACTCCTTCAGTTAAGCCGACATCAAGTGCTGCTCGGATAGTCTGTTTTCCTACTCGTAATGTATTCGAAGATTTACTTGCAATGAGGCGAGCCATGTCAAGCGTATATTCACGAAGTTCTTCACTTGAACAAACGTGATTTACCAAACCGATTCGGGAAGCGTCTTCTGCCGATATCATTTCACCAGTCATGATCATCTCCATCGTTTTGCCATAACCAATGAGGCGCACTAAACGCTGGGTAGCCCCATATCCTGGAATCAAACCGAGATTGATTTCCGGTGTGCCAAACCGAGATCGCTTACTTGCAATACGAAGGTCGCACGAACAAGCGACTTCACATCCACCACCAAGAGCAAAACCATCGACCATGGCAATGGTTGGCTTACTCAAATTCCACAGTGCTTCAACAGCATTGTTAGCGAACATGACACGGATATCATCACTCTTTTTCCCGACAAATTCAGTAATATCAGCACCTGCAACAAAGGCGTTAGGTTTGGCCCTTTTCCCCTCCGGAGGCTCATTGGGTTGGGCTCCAGTGAGCACAACAACACGGACTCGGTCAGTTGCTTCTACCCAAGCCACCATTGCTTTCAAACTCGTCATGACATCGGCATTGAGGGCATTGAGTTTATCCGGGCGATTCATCGTAATGAGTGCTACAGTACCCATATCTTCATGTTCACTGGCGGGGATTTCTTCAATCAAAAGTACATTACTCTGTGGCGCGTCCATGTTCATCCCAGAGGGTTTCAGTTCATCATTTCACCGACCGAGCCGAAACCCTGTCTCTGAATGAAGAAACCAAGAACTCAAAGACCACGACGGTTTCGTAACGCTATGGTTGAATCAGTTCCAGCGCTGGTGAAGGCAGAAGATATGGCAAAGAAATATGGCGACTTTATCGCGCTACATCCCTTGAATGTGGAAGTTCATTCAGGTGAGTTTTTTGGAGTTTTTGGGCCAAACGGGGCTGGTAAATCCACATTCATCAAACTCCTGACAGGCCAATTGAGGCCGAGTAAAGGACGAATCGAAGTACTTGGAGTCGATGCTGTAACCAATCCTCAGAAAGTAAAGGCAAACATTGGTATTGTCCCTGAATCTGAATCTCCACCCTCTTTTCTCACACCCTATGAATTTCTTGAATTTGTAGCGAAATTACGCACTGTAGAAGAAATACATGAAAAAGTCGAACATTGGATTGAATGGTTTGGATTAGAAGAAAAGCGCGACACAATGTGTAAAGATCTATCAAAAGGGCAGCGTCAAAAAGTCATGCTTGCTGCTGCTTTCATTCACAAACCAAAATTACTTTTCTTGGACGAACCATTTGCTAACCTTGACCCGATATATCAACGAAAATGCCGCCAATGGCTCCTTGAACACGTAAAGAATGGCGGAACTATTTTCCTCTGCTCTCACGTATTGGAAATGGCAGAGCGTATGTGCAATCGAATGGCAATAATCAACAACGGTAAAGTGCTGGCTGCGGGAACTGTAAAGGGACTCAAAAAGTCTGATGACGAAACATTGGAAGATGTCTTCATCCGACTGGTTGGACGTTCGATAGAAGACGTAGAACGCCTAAGCAATGAAGGTGTCAAAGACAAGGATGCTGAGGAGGAGTAAGCGTGTCAGGTGTGAGCGTTGTTTCTCGCGATTGGGACGAGGTAGTCGACGAAAAGTCGACCGTACTTACCACGATGGGAACCAGTGCTCACGACCAAAAATTACACGAGCCTTTACGGGGGTGGGGTGCATTTTCTGCCACGTTTCGAGTGATGTTCAAAGAGGAAGGGCGAAAGAGTATGGAATTCGCCAAGAAACGTCAAATGGTACTCTTTCCATTACTTCTTACTTTGGTGACTGCGATAACAACTATCGGCCTTCAATTTCTTGTTGGAGATTCATCCGCCCAAGTCGCAGATATTGATTCCAAAACCTTCACTTGGCAAGAGTTACGATTTGCACTTCATCTGCCACTTTTGATGTTCAGTTTGGGAATGGGCACTTTTGCATTCATGGGCCATGATGCCATCGTGCACCGGGCAGGAACGAAAAATTATCTTTTAGCTGCTCCAGCACTTCAGCCACTCCCTAATTCCGTGGCCCATTTCGCATATTTTGCCAAGGATTTATGCTTCTATGTCATGCTTATCCTCTCTCCAGTCGTTGCAGGAATGGCAGTTGGAATCTTACTCGAATCAATCGCTGGCATATCGACACCACTTGAGTGGGCTAGCCTACCCTGGACATGGTTGGCAATGATTATTACATTAGCACAGGGCCTCTCAATTGCTTTCCTTGCTTCCGCATTGTGGATGCGTGGCAGACCGTATACGATTGTTGGACCCGTGCTCATAGTGGCGCTCGGCATAACGATTGGTCTTGGTAAATTTGACATTGGTACAATGCTCTGGGGGTTGGGTGTTCAAAGTTCTCAGAATGTCCTAGGAACTGCCATGGCATTGTTGGCAAGCCTAGGAATCGGGCTCTTAGCCTCGGCATTAATCATCGATGATTTTGATGTATCTGTCGTAGAAAGAGCCGAACTGTTCACACCGATTTACAACCGCTTAGGATTCCTAGGCAAGGGTGAAATTCGATTGATTGTAGCAAAGGAATTTGTAGATTTAATTCGCTCAGGATCGATTAAAAAAATGACCGTATCGTATGCGATTCCACTTCTGGTTTTACTCGGAATGGCATGGTTAGTTGATTTTGCTGAAGCACCAATCCCCATCAATTTGCTTTCATATGCTCCATTCCTCGGCTTTTTTGGTTTCAATTTTTATTCATGGCTCACAATACTAGATTCTCCTGAATTCATGAATGGCCTCCCACTCCGAGTTCCGCAATTAATCAGAGCAAAAGTTGTCGTCTACTTCCTCGCCACTTCATGGATATCTCTCATTTTCATTGTCCTCATGGCCTGGAGGCTGGATGAATGGGGAGCACTACCAACAAGCATTATCGTAATGTTTGCGAATTCAATTTACATTGTTGCCCTAACTGCGTTCTTAATGGGCTTAAGGCCGAATAAAGCAATATTTGATGCTTCAATAATGATTTGGTTTTGGATTGGAACGGTTATTCCTCTGCTCCTTTTATTCCTTCTTTCCTTCACGCAAGGTGATGTATCCCTGTATGGAAATTGGTGGGAACGAGCCTCACAAGATGGTTTGGCAGCAACTGCAACAATGTATGACCAAGGTATGGTCGAACAAGGCTACAAGGGAATGATTGCTATATCGGTAGGATTGATTTTCGCATCAGCATTGTTGTGGAAATTGATGGATCGACGTTGGGGCCGTGCTGAGTTCTCCAATTGAATCACTACGAACTCCATGCGAATGGAGGTATCTTGATGAGCATTCGCCTCCGCCCATCAAACATGGCCCGAGTCGTTGCAGTATGCGGAATGCCGGGTTCCGGTAAAGGCGAGTTTGCTCAAGTTCTGTCAGAAAGCAACATCCCTGTTCTTTCGATGGGAGATATGGTGCGGGCTGAAGTACGACGTTTAGAACTCGAGGAAAGCCCGGGTATTTTTGGCGAAATTGCAGCGCTTCTCCGAAAACAGCACGGAGAAGATGTTCTTGCCGTTCGCTTAGCGGATGCTGTAGATTCACATCGAGAATCGAATTCAATTGTGTTAATTGAAGGAATGCGAGGTACTGCTGAACGAAGCGTGTTTGAACAACGATGGGGGAAGGAATTCTTTTCCTTAGCAGTTGCCGCATCCGCTGATATCCGATTCACTCGTATCCAAAACCGTGGACGGTCGGAAGACGGAGATCGCCAAGCCTTTGAAGTCCGAGACACACGAGAACGCGGATGGGGTTTAGAAGAAATTATAACAGAGTCAGACTTTCTAATCGATAACAATGTTGACTTGGAAACCTTTCGTAAGTCATGTCATTCTTGGCTTGAATCATTCACAAACCATGAATGAACCCTCATGTGAATCAAGGGATTTACGGTCAATCTATTTGAGCCGCAGGGTGGCGGTTTTAGGGGTGTTTTTCACCCAAGTGTTATAGTCGGCCATAGGCTGTGATAAATTGCTTCGGCAGAGGGTGCACGCATGGCGAGAAAACAAAACAAAGGTGGAGGCAAGCGTCAGCGGGCAAAACAACGTGCCCAGTACGACGAACTTGACAAGTATCCGGTCTTGCCACCGCATGCCTTTGCTCGCATCGTTCGTGACAAACAAACACTGAACATTATTTACCAAATCATCGAACCACCTATGACCAAAAGAGAACAAGAATACAGGGATGAGATTCTTGATATTTTCATCCGTTCCTTAACCGCAAATATTGAGGAAATCGATGCAAATCCAGAAGCTTATATTCGCACAGCTATGGATAAAGTCATCAAGGCATACGGCATGAAGATTAACAAAAAGTCGAAATCAAAGATTTTCTATTACCTGCGTCGAGACCTCATTGGATACGGCCAAATGGATGTCCTCATGAACGATATTAACGTTGAAGATATCTCCTTGGACGGAACTGGCGTTCCGATCTTTGCTTACCACAGAAAGTTCGAATCTGTCGAAACGACATGTGTTTGGAACACCGACCATGAACTCGAATCTTACGTCATCAAACTCGCCCAGCGTTGTGGAAAGCATATTTCAGTTGCTGACCCATTACTCGACGCAACCCTCATGGATGGTTCGAGAATTGTTATGAAACTGGGTCATGAAATCTCTACAAGAGGTTCTGCTTTCTGTATCCGACGGTTCAAGGATGACCCGTTCTCCCCAGCAGATATTGTTGCGTTCCGAACCATGTCATCATTGATGGTGGCTTACCTCTGGATTGGATTCCAAAATGAAGTCCCAATGCTGTTTGTCGGAGGAACTGCTTCAGGTAAGACGACTACGCTCAACGCCATGTGCATTTTTATTCCTTGGCAGATGAAAATTGTTTCAATAGAATCTACACGTGAAGTGAACATTCCGCAGCCAAACTGGGTTCCTGGTTTGACACGGCAAGGTTTCGGAGGAGAATCAACGGAGGGTGTCATTGGAGAGTTCGAATTGCTCAAAGCAGCTCTTCGTGAACGGCCAGAATACATCATTGTCGGTGAGATTCGTGGTGCAGAAGCATACGTTCTGTTCCAAGCAATGGCAACCGGTCACTGTGCATATTCCACTGTCCACGCCGACTCAGTTCCGTCACTGGTCCACAGATTAGAAAACAAACCTATTGACATTCCTCGAGTTCTTTTGCCGGCACTGGAAGCATGTGCAATTCAGATTCAAACTCGTATTAACGGAAAGCGTGTTCGTCGAACCAAACAACTGGTTGAAATTGTTGGAATCGACCCGAACTCTCTCGAAATAATCACCAATGAAGTGTTCCGATGGGACGTCAACACTGATGATTTCATCTTTAGTGGTAAGTCATATGTATTGGAAAAGATTATGGTAAAACTCAACTATTCTCAAGACGACATGCGTCGTGAACTACGAACACGCAAGCGTATATTGGAATGGATGGTATTAAACGACATTCGAAAGGCAGACCAAGTTTCTCAAATCGTAACAGAATACTACGTGCGACCAACTGAAATCTTGGCTCGTGTTGACGGACTGCGCTGAAGGATACATGAGAGTGATTCTATGGACTTGACCACATGGCAGAGGATTTGTAACCGACTCCTCGGGCGTTTACTTCGTAAGCGCGCACGCCGTGACAAGGAATTGTCAGAAAGTTTAGTCAAAGGTTCCATGCCAATGATGCCCGAAGTTTACTTGGCCACTGCCATCATGACTTCGATTGCTATAGCACTCATTTGTTGGGCTTTTGTCGCACTGTTTTTCATCCCAGACATTGGAATCATTGCTTATTGGGAAGGTATTCAAGACCCATCGACTATCGAGTATTGCTTCCAATGGGAGTATTGGAATTCTGATTTAATTGACCCTTCTAAGCCGGGAAACGGTTGTGATGGTTTTGAATACCAAGTATTTCCACCTTTCCTCAAAGTCCTCATCGCATTCTTTGGCGGTCTCCTCATTCCTTACTTTGCTTTTAATTACAACAAGAATGGTGCGAAGAGAGAAGCAGACCGACGTGGAACAATGATTGAGAAATACCTTCCATATGCTGCTTCATACACTGCTGCAATGTCTGCTGCAAATGCGACACCGTCGAAGATTTTCAGATCATTAGCGATGAATAAGGACATTTACGGAGACGTGGCTGATGATGCAGCGATGGTTTACCGTGATGTGACTTTACTCGGCTATGACTTAATCACGGCCATGAAAATGAGTGTTGACAGAGCAGCATCCGTTTGGCTGACCGAGTTTTTCCAAGGAATGGTCGGCACCTTGACTGCTGGTGGTCAACTCAAACTATACTTCTTAAATCGCGCAGAACACTACATGCGTGAGAACAGAACTCGACTGCAAATGTTCCTTGAATCAATAGCGCTTCTCGCAGAATCATACATTGTTGTTGCAGTTGCAATGCCTCTGTTTTTGATTGTCATGCTGGTCATTATGTTCTGGGTTTCAGGCTCAGGTGCGCAAATGTCAGAAGGCATGCTGTATGGAATCGTGCTCGGGTTTGTGCCAATGATTCACATTGCTTATGCGATTCTCGTTTGGACCAGCAGTAAGGAACAAGAAATGTGAGAGGAGGTGAAAAAATGGCACGTAAAAAGGAGAAGATCATAGTCAAGCTTGACTTACCTAAAGACGATTCCACTTTGACAAAACTCTACGCAATTCTCTTTGTTTCTATATTACTCGGACTTTGCACTGCCACTGTATGGGCTACAAACTCTGGATTTATCGCCACAACTAATGGAGAACCAATGTTTACGAATTTATATTGTGGACTGACCGCAAAAGATTCGCAAGGAAACTCCGTCGGAGATCAATTCAACACCAATGTCAAACCAGATTATGCCGCGAACCAATCATGTTCAATTCTTCAAGATGCTCCAGACCGAGTCGTCTGGGAGGATGAAGAATGGACTGCTATCACCAAACAAGGAAAGAATTTCGACGTTCCTGGTGTCGATTCTACAATGACTGGCGGCGTGACGGTCCTACAGCCCCTATGGGTGAATTGTAGCGTATCCGCCGACACTCAAACTGATTACATTGTGGCAATACGTTCCCAGAGTGGAGAAATAATGGATTATTATTCCGGCACGACCGATACTGCAAATGACAATTGTAAGATTGAAATGGTTACGATTCCCCCTGACACTCGGTATGAATTCCTTGTATTCTCTGAAGAAGAAGGAAAGAGACTCTCGAAAATTACTTTTGATATGACTGTTCACTATTATGACGGAATCCCTTCAAACATGAACAATAAATCCTTCTGGCTCGGACCTGAACTGGAACTTGGGCCAAAATCAGTGCGTCCATTCATTTTCCTCAACTTCTTTGGAATGATGTTCTTCTTCTTCCTCTACCCAGCCTCTTACTACTGGGAACGAGTTGAGAATGCCAAGAATGAAGTCGAAGAAAAATTCCCGGATTTCTTACGAGATCTTGCTGAATACTGGAAGGGTGGTCTTTCCATGACAGTAGCAATTCAAACGCTTGCAACTTCCGAATACGGTGCACTCAATGACGAAGTCAAAAAAATGTCTGACCAACTGAGTTGGGGTATCAAGTTTAGCGATGTTATCAAGCAATTTGCAGACCGTGTTGGAACTCCATTAGTTCAAAGAGCGATTGCGCTCATTGCTGAAGCAGACCGAGCAGGAGGTAAAATTTCGGATATTCTGGTTACTGCAGCCAATGACTCCCGAGAATTAAAGTTCCTTGAGGGTGAAAGAAGACGGGCTATTGGCTCTTACATTGCGGTTATTTGGACCTCTTACTTCGTTTTCCTAGGCGTTATTGTCACACTCGCTGTAGTCTTTATTCCTGCGATTGCAGGCTCCAACTCCAGCGGCGGAGATGCCGGTGATAGTGGAGGTCAAACGATTGGAAACATGACGATTCGTAACATTGACCCCTTGTTTTTCCTTACTGTGTTCTATTATGGAGTGACGATGCAGGCTGTTGGAAATGGAACCATGGCTGGACTCATGTCAACTGGTCGGTTTTCAACTGGATTTAAGCACTCAGGAATGATGATTCTCGTTTCCTTAGTGGTGTTTAACTTCTTAGCATTCACGCCGAATTTGATTGGAATTACTGATGTGCCTGGACTCAACCCTTCATCGGGTACCTTCGTACCGTCTCCACTGTTCTTCGGGTGATTGAATGCGTCATGAAGAAGAAGCGCAAGTACACATTCTTGAGATGTTGACGCTGTTTTGGCTTTTCTTCATGTCCGCAACGTTCCTCATTCGCATCCATGTCCCGGATGCCCCATCTGTGGCTCATGATGCAGCACTAGAAACAACAGGCGATGATGCATTTCGATATGGCTTGAGTTTGGAGGCCGAAATCTCTGGTGAGAACCGCTTGAGTGAACTATTGAACAATGGCGAACTCGATGAAGCGTGCCTTTTACTTCAAAATCAAATTGCTGCAGGAAAAGAGGCGAACTGTTGGCTAGCCCAGAACAGTGGGACGGCCGTACCCTATGGGAATACTGGCACTCCTGCTGGTGAAACAGTTACAGTGCATCACCTTCTAGCCATTGATGAAAACTCTTGGACAGTCACTTTAGATGTATGGAACAGAGGAGGTGGAGCATGATGCTTCTCAGATCTGACTCTACCGATGAAGACCGTGATGCTGGTCAGATGCTCCTTGCTACAGGTGTGGTTTTACTGATGTCTTTACTTTCTATGGCAATTTTTGGAGTGAAAGTCGCTGGATTGACGATGCCATACGATACTGCTTCGGATGGAGTCCTCGTGACATCTCTGGAGACGGTCGAAGCGATACCTGAACTTACAGATGCTCGAACCCAACTCTGGATTAATGGTGGCTTAGATCCGCTTGATGCTGGTGAAACAGCGTTTCAAAGTGTCCATGATGATTTACTCCATCATGGGGAATTACGTGGAATCGAAATTAAGTTGATTGATATGCAGGTGAATGAAACTTCAGCTACCACACTTCACTTCACTGGTGAGTTAGGCATTTCCGATGGTTCGGCAATGCTAACAATCCCGCTTTCGTTTGATGTGATTCACGCTTAACGTCGTTGAACGTGTTCATTCCACGCCAAGTCGAGTAAATGCTTGATTCGGTCGGTATCTTTGCTCACTCGTGAAAGGTCAACAACTGGCCATGAAGCAATTTTTGCTCGCTCAATTAATCCATCTTGGATGGCACGGATACGTGGGAAAGCGGCCAAATACCGGTCTGCTCTACGAAATGAGTGAGCATCTCTCGAACGAATCATCGAACGGTGACGATCTTCTTCACCAACAGTCATGACCAGTCCTATTGCAATCCCACCCGCTTCACGCCAACTGCGAAGCAAACGTTCACTCGGGTTGATGTGAACGCCTTCAATCAACAAATCGATTCCCTCGCGCCGAGCACGGTCAATAGTTGCGAGAATTCCCCCTTCCACGGCTTGGCATGTATCGAGCCAATCAATGACCGGCTCTCCGGAATCGCCATTTGAAAAAGAGGAACGATGCAAAGCAGATTCTGTTCTCTCTTCATCACAAGAACGCATAATCTCCCGGACTGCATCGGTGGAAAGAAGTCGAGCAAAACCAATTTCGGCTGCAAGTTGTACCGAAGCAGTCGACTTTCCAGTACCGGTGGCTCCAGCGATGACAAGGAGCCTTGGAGCACGGTCTGCGAGGGTTCGAGCAGCCGCATCTGCTAAACCAACCTCTCGAGCCATACTATACGCACAGTGAACTCGCCTCAAGAGTCTTTTCGCCGAATACAGTTGCTTCACCATTCTTTGAAGCAAGTCATGTCAAGCGAATACCTTTGAGGGGACAACACTTGGAGCGTAATATGAGCGCAAAACAAATGTCGATTGCCGGAGAATGGTGCGATGCGGAAGATGGTAATACAGCGGAGATACTTAACCCAGCCACTGGAGAAGTCATGGCGACGACTCCAAAAGCAACCCTTAGCGATGTTAACCGCTGTGTTGAAGCCTCACGTGCAGCGTTTGAGGACTCATCTTGGAAGAATATGGACCCGGCACAGCGAGGTCGTATCCTCAACAAGATGGCTCAGGCAACTTATGCTAAAGCCAAGGAACTAGCAGCCATTGAATCCAATAACAACGGGAAAACCTTCCGAGAAGCACTCTCTGAAATTCGCTATGGTGCTTGGACTCTGGAATATTTCGCCGGACTCTCTGATAAAATAGAAGGTAGCACAATCCCGGTGCCTGGTAACCGACTCAATTACACTCTGCGTCAACCGCTTGGTGTTACCGTTCATATTATCCCTTGGAACTTCCCGCTTCAACTCGCAATTCGCTCCATCGCCCCAGCCCTTGCAGCAGGCTGTACTGTGATCGCAAAACCAGCATCATGGACACCACTCTCTTTGCTTGCATGGGCCAAAGCAATGGAGGAAGCAGAAGTTGGACTCCCATCCGGAGTTTTCCAAGTCATTACTGGCTCAGGTGGACTGATTGGTGATGCACTTGCCGGACACAAAGGCGTAGATGGAATCGTCTTGACCGGTGGCGTCCCTACCGGACAAACCGTCATGGCCAAGGCAAGTGAAAACCTCACGCCCGTAACGCTAGAACTTGGTGGGAAAGGGGCGAACATTATCTTCCCGGATGCAAATCTACGATACGCAGCAAAAGCCATTTGTTTCGGTATTTTCATGAATGCTGGTCAAATGTGCTGGGCAGGTTCTCGCCTTATTGTTCACGAAGAGGTTCATGACGAATTGGTAGAAGCCGTCGTTGCTGAAGTCAGCAAATGGAAAGTTGGACCAGGTATGGAAGAAGGCGTCCGAATTGGAAGCCTTGTCCATCAAAATCATCGCGATGAAGTCATGGAGAAATTATCGGCTGGACTCGCTATGGGTGGTAAGATTGTCTGTGGTGGAAGCATCATCGAAGGTGATGGAGCGTTCATGGAAGCAACCGTTGTAACAGGAGTCGACAGTAAAAATCTGTTATTCAATGAAGAATTGTTTGGACCGGTGTTAGCTGTAACGACATTTAGTGAAGACGCCGAGGCATTGGCATTGGCGAATGATTCACCTTTCGGATTATTGAACGGCATATGGACCAATAATTTGAGTCGAGCACATAATATGGCTCGTGATTTAGAAAGCGGCATGGTTTCGATTAATGAATTCCCAATTACATTCCCACAAACAGCATTCACCGGATGGAAGCAGTCCGGTATTGGTGTCGAGCAAAGCCAAGATGCAATGCGATTCTATACCAAGGTCAAGAACGTTAACATCAAACTTTGAGGGATGAGAATGTCTGTTACATCAAATGACCTTGAAGGCGGCCTCAGGCTGATTCAGTTTTCAGGTCAATCAGCAACGCAGTCTTTTTCAAGAGAATTTTTGCCTCAGATTGCTCAAGCAATTGATGCTGGACTTAAACATCCGAATATTCGTGCTATTGTCTTGACTGGTGAAGGGAAGTTCTTCTCTGCAGGAGCGGACATTCATGCTTTTGCTCAAGCCATTGAACAAGATGAAGCACCGCAATTAATTCGGGATTTGACAGGAATCCTTCACCCGCTCTTGCTACGAATGCGGCAATCCTCTACAGTCACCATAGCTGCAATTAACGGTGCATGCGCCGGAGGCGGACTCGGGCTAGCTTTGGCTTGTGATGCACGTATTGCTTCGCCAAAGGCGAAAATGGCTGCCTCATATTCCGGAATGGGTTTGTCACCAGACGGTGGTACGACCTGGCTCTTACCTCGACTTGTTGGAAATCAGGTAAGTCGAAGATTCTTTTTTGAAAATGAAGTTTGGGATGCTGAACAATGTGTATCAGTTGGTGCTATCGACGCAGTTGTCGAGGCTGAAAACCTCATTACTGCTGCCTGTGCAATGTCAATACGATGGAGCCAATGGGGCGATCATACCAAAGAAGCCACTAAGCACTTACTCGATGTTCAGTCGGTTCAGGATTTTGAAACACATCTTAAACACGAGCGAACACTGATAGAAGCAGCAGGAACGACATCTGCTTTCAGAGAAGGTGTGGCTGCTTTTATCGAAAAAAGGAAACCTCAATTTTAACCGAGTGAATGAGAGCCACCTTGCGGTAGAATTCAAATCTCATTCAGGCATTTCAGTTTCTTCGGCTTGTCCTGAAGTCCAGTCGTAAATCCCCAATTCTGTCTTCCTTCCAAGGCGCCCTTCTGCAACTAATTTCTCAAGCAAAGGATGAGGTGCATAAGCATCATCTCCAAATGAAGATTGTAAATTTTTGAGAATATCTCTTCGAACATCAAGACCAACTAAATCAGTCAGAGCAAGTGGACCCATGGGGTGCTTGTAGCCCAGAACCATGGCAGTGTCGATGTCTTTAGCACTGGCTACACCGTCAGCAAGCATTCGAATGGCTTCATTACCGAGTACAACACCGAGTCGACTGGTTGCAAAGCCAGGAATATCTTTGACAAGAATTGAGGTTTTTCCCATTGCCTCTCCTGCTGCTTGAGCTGCAGCGATTGTCGAATCGCTGGTTGAATCATGACGAACGAGTTCGAGTAATTTCATAATAGGAACTGGATTAAAGAAATGCATTCCAATAACGCTTTCTGGACGTGAAGTGGCTGCGGCAATCTCTGCAATCGATAGAGAAGAGGTGTTTGTGCCAAGAATCGCATGAGATGGGGCTAAGCGATCGAGTTCTGAGAAAATGGAATGTTTGAGTTCTGGTATCTCGGGTACCGCTTCGATAATCATGTCCGCTTCAGCAACTGCCTGAGCCATATCGGAAAAGGAATGCAGGTTTTGTGACCACTCCTCTTTTTGTTTGAGGGTTGTTTTTCCTCTGGCAATTCCTTTGTCCCAGAACGCGTCAATACGCTGCATACCTCGTTCAAGTCCCTCAGGGAAAGCATCAAACAAATGTGTCTTCCAACCACTCTGAGCACAGACTTGTGCAATTCCAGCACCCATTGTGCCCGCACCGATTACAGCAACGCAGTGAATCTCCATGACTAGGCCAAGGGGTTCAACTTCATGATGATTGCTTGGAAGACGGTTGCTTACTCTGAGCAAGAAGAACACCACCTACAATCAGTAAAAACGCGAGGGCAAGAGAAGCCCCGAGCTTTTCATCAAGAAGGAGATAACCACTCAGTATTCCAAATATAGGAACCAAGTAAACATACAATGCACTCTTTCCTGCACCAATCGTCAAGATTCCATCAGCGAACCATACATACGCAATTACTGTTGAAAAAATCGCCAGAAAGAGCATTGCAATCCAACCGTTCATGGATGGAGAAGGAAGACCGACAACCCATGTCTCGACCACCATTACCGGTGTAAGCATCAATAATCCAATAACCGAAGACCAAACTGTCAATTGAAGTGGTGAAAGACAACGTCCCGAATCTTTAGCGGGTTCTGTCATTGCCTTTTTCATTTGAATCGTATTACAAGCCCAGGCAAATGCGGCACCCGCAATGAGTATGTCTCCAAGTGCTCGGTCATAGAAAGGAATGTCGACATTGGGGGAATAAAAAAACAAAACCCCAACTCCGCTAATGCCCAAAGCAATGCCAAGACCTAGCCTCCAGTGCATTGCTTCTTTGAGAAAAACGATTGCTAACAATGCAGTAAAAAACGGATTAAATGTGATCATAAGAGATGCATCGCCAGCGGCGGTATATTTCATTCCAACCATGAAAAAGGCTTGATACAAACATGTCGAAAAGAAGCCAATCCAAGCGACGCGTTTCCACTCATCACGTGTTGGATACATCCATTGATTCGACATTCGAAGATAGACGAGGAAGAGCAATACTGCGAATATATAGCGAATCCAAGATGCTGCGAATGGTGCAACTTCTTGAGCAATTACTCGTCCTGCTGGCCATCCAACTCCCCATATTGCTACAACGATAATCAATTTGATGTGAATCAAAAGATGTTTCATTGAAACCGCTCCAATCCCAGTTGGAGCATGCGCGAGCGAGGTAATCCGATTTCAGGTAATCCTGCAGCAGGTGCATACAGTTTCAGTCCTTCAATGCGTGAGACATACAAGCCATAACTGGCGATATCGGTTGGGTCATAAGGTGTTGGAACGCCCATGCGAGTGAGAGTAGCACAAGCAGATTCGCTGTATAGTGGGAACAGGTTCGTTGAGAAATGCATCCATCCGGACACCCGAGTAGCATCAACATTGTCTAATGTGAGTAAATGTTCAAGCAACGAGACATCGGGATAATTCACCGTTCGAATGGTCATTTCCACCTCATTCGAGATATCTTCCGGCCATGCGAAAGGGTTGTACTTAGCCCAAAGATCAGCAACTCGAATGTGTTCTAAAGATGCTTCACTTTCAATTGAGAAAAGTGCGTTCGCATAGATTTCGTCATCAACGGTGTCGGCAACAAGGCCTGGAAGAGCGGCATAGAATGCCTCACATTGTTCGACATCGATTCCAAACAGTGATACTGGAATCATCGTGTCACCCCGAGTAAAGTAGTTACTTCAAACTTTAGCGCCAATTCCAGAGGCTATCTGTCGAGCAGACATAGGCTTGTTTGCAACCCATTCTTGCTTGAAGAGTTCTTTGAGGTCTGCTTCGTCTTGAGCCGATGGGAGGGCGGCATGAATGTATGCTTCCCATTCTTCGTCACTGCCTTCAAACAGAGTTCCCTCTGTGGTGAACTTTTGACGCTTGAATGCACCAATGTCACGATGGAAGTTTTCATGTGGAACAAATAGCCGAGGACTTCCTTCAGGCAAGTATCCGTTCAACTTCTCCACTTCTCTGACGATTTCATCGTGGTAGTGCCCACGAGCTTCTTCATTGAGAACTTCTTTGTCGACTTCAAGACCCGCTTCGAGTTTCTTACGTTCATCCCAGCGTCCTTTAACTCCCCAAACATACGACCAATGCGCAGATGAGGATGCATCAACACCGAACAGGTCATGTGCGGTAGAAACCCACTTGTTGAAGAATCTCTGAAGCATGTCAAGTGGAATGATTCCTGCCTTGATGACACGACGCAGTCCGTTAGATCCGGTTCCAAGGTGGAATGATTCTTCTTTGAGCATAGGTCCCATAGAGGCTGCTAGTGGCTTGAAAGCTGAGGTTGAAAGCATACCGAGTTGGAACTTTCCATCTCGGTCAACAAACATGGTGTAGCAGAAGAAATCCAGCCAATGAGGCATTGGGCGGTTAAATGCACCCAGCAATCTGTCGCCATCTTGAGCATTGCGCTCGAGGAGTTTTTGTGCCTCACGACGTCCTTGTTGACCAAAGTATGTCATCAAGAGATAAGCCATTTGCCAGCCGTGGCGTTGTTCTTCCGCCATAATACGAGCGGCAGCATAGCGGTCGTAATCGGTAGGGGCAGATGCAAGAAGGTGGCGTTGTTGTTCAACGGAAGCGAATTCAGTATCTCCTTGAACTGTAATCATACTTACCAGAGCATCACGCATACTTTGTTGAGGAACTTGAAGGGAACGTTCCCACTTAGGACGGCCAGCATAGTCGCCGAATTCGATGACGTCACCTGCTCGGTCCCAGTCAAATTGAATGGAGAGGTCGAAATCACCCATCCACTCACGGTCGAAGCCGACGCGATCTTGCCATTCAGTAAAGTTGGAAATCCAGTCTTCCCATGTATTCGGTAGGTTGTCCATGTTGTTCGGATGCTCGGGTCTACCTTATTGCCTTTGCGAACATGTTCGCACGCACATGTTAGGGGCTACGCCTGCGTATGTCATCCGCAAAGGCATGATGAACCGAAGACTCGATTCTTTGTAGCTGCGCTGAAAGCGTTGATTTAGCCACATCCAGAACCACTGCCAACTCAGTGAGCGTTATTCTGCGAGGCACGTCATAGAATCCTTCTTGCATGGCAGTATCGAACACAAAGCGTTGCCTAGGAGTGAGCAAACGGCTTGTTACGCCTCGTGTTGAAACCAAATGATAAGGAATACTTTCTTCATCAAATCCCGAAAGCAAGTCTCGAACTTTCTCTCGTGCGCAGGAAAGAGTCCATTCTACCCAGCCATCTCGAACTTCAAACGGAGTATGAGGTATAACGCCGACTTTCAAAAGAGGTTTGAGAAACCCACCGCCACCTGCAATGATGTCAACGACAAAACTCTGCTTACCAAAACTTCGAACTTCTTCAATGCCTGAGTGTGCTGAAACTGTTGCAAAAATCTCTTCACTGCATGAAGCACGTGCAGTCCCACGCCCTTTCTGTAACGGCATATGTTCCTCAATGCGAAGAACAGCAGATGGGTGACTGCGAGTCACATCACCAGCCCAATGCCCCTCCGGTAACCGTACCTCAATGCGAACTTGTTGCACGGCCATGAACATGTGTCGGCATCGACCCACTTGAAGTTCGCGAACGCCTCAAATTGAGCGAGTCGTTTGGATTTGGCGGACCGTTCCAGTCTCGACATCGATGATTTCACCGAATGTAGTCGTGTGCTTTTCTCCAAGAATGGCAGCCGGCAGATATCCATCACAAACGCCGGAGGCAGCAAAGATTGCATTTTCACTCTTGCACAAATCATGGGCTTCCCATAAACGAGTCAAATCATCGCCAACCATGTTCTCAGCCCGAGCCTCTTCTTCGGCAGAACGGAACACGAGACGTCCTTCAAAAACACCACCGAGACCACGAAGTGCCGTAGCCGAGATAACGCCCTCCGGTGCTGCTCCAATACCCATGAGTAGATCAAAAGGACCCTCGGGTTGTGCCGCCCAGATTGCGGCAGAAACATCTCCATCACCCATTAACTCTAATTGTGCTCCAGTGGCTCGTATTTCTTGGAACAGCTGCGTGTGGCGTTCGCGATCTAAAGCAACGACACGGACGTCAGAAATCGATTTGTCAAGGGCGGCAGCGGTTTGCTCAAGGTTGTAAGCAACACCACCGTCAAGGCTGATATGCCCTACAAGTTCGGAGCCACCCGCAATTTTATCCATGTAACAATCAGGTGCGTGAAGTAAGGTACCTCGAGGGGCTGCTGCAAGAACTGCAATTGAGTTTGGAGAATTTGATGCACAGTTGTTTGTGCACTCGAGAGGGTCGACTGCAATATCGATTTGAGGTGCTCCGGCTACACCAACCATACTACCAATCTCTTCACCAATGTAGAGCATAGGAGCCTCATCTCGCTCTCCTTCACCGATAGCAACTCGGCCGTCAAAAGGAACGTTATCGAAAGTACGACGCATTGCTTCAACTGCAGCCTCATCGGCTTTGTCTTTCTCTCCCAATCCGCGCCATGCAGCACTGGAAATAGCAGCTTGGTCTACGGCTTCTAAGAAATGGTGGTAAAGGTCGCCTACGCTGCCCATGAGTGGAGACGGGCGCGCCCCATCCATGAATGAAACGGTATGTTCAAACGATTTCGCTCGCCGGCTTCTGTTCAGAAACTTCCTCTGGAGGTTGTTCATTAAACGGTTCATACGACCAGACCTTTGTCGTCACCAAAGCGAGTAAAACAATTTTACCAAAGTCCCAAAGTAAAAATGGTAAAGTCCCATTCTCAAATGCCCACGAAAGGTCATAACCTGGTGAGGTAATTGCATAATCTAACCAGAGAGTTCCAAACACATACACTGGAATCATCGCTAAAGACCAGCACATGATTTGGGCCTTGAAGTCAGCAACACCCGCTTTTCGTGAACGATCGAGACCTTCTGCCACAAGAGCAGATGCAAAAGGGAAAGCGATGAGGTAACCTCCAGTTGCAACGAGCATGTTTTCTGAAAACAAAGCATCGCCACCACCGGCAAAGACCGGCGCTCCTAATGCCCCGACAAGCAAATACAGGCCACCTGATAGAAAGGCATCGTTTCGACGAAGATACACTCCGGTTGCCATTACTGCAAATGTCTGGAATGTATAAGGGACTGGAGTCCAGTTCACTGGTAAAGAAAATTGTGCACACAGCGCAGTTAAGCCTGCGAAAAAAGAGATGCCAATCGCCCGTTCAAGAGAGTTCAATTCTTTATCCGATAGTACAAGATGCCAGCGAGTGGGTTTGGTAAGGTCGAACCGGTTAAACATGAACTCCGCTTTACAGTGGAGTTCTTAGTCGTTGACTTGTAAAAACTCAAACTATGATTCGATGAGGAGGATTTCTTGATCTTCAGTCCTACATTGTTCAGCTTCACAAATCTGCGGGAGGGAGGAAGCATTGAGTGATTCAGCTGGAGGGGACACGGGTGATGTTAAATCCCCTTTATCGACATAGAGACTTGGACCGTTCGCCATGAAGTAGACCGACCCTCTTCCTGCTCTGGAATCTTCAGGTTGAGAATTATTTCCGGTTGCACATGCATCAATGCATCCGTCTGCAAATGCAATGTAAACTCGGCCATCAAGGTCGATGGTAAGGTCGTTGAAATCCAAAAGGTTTCGATTCGAACCCCCGTCATCTGTACGGCAATCTCCGCTGTTTAAGCACATGCTTCCGATTTGAACAGGGTCATCAGAAACTCGATAGGTGTGGAAAGTTGGGTTCTCATCCAGTGCATTCAGACTGTAGGTGACGTAAAGGTGGTAATGCACCCCACTTGGCGCATAATGACCATTTCCGTTCCAGTTATTACCATCAATGTCCGTTGTATTGAGCAAGGACACGTTTTCACTTCCAAGGTAAGTTATAGCAATTCTTCCTGGATCGCCAGCATCTGTTTGAGGGAATGTCGTCGAAATGACACCTGCTGGACTGATACGAATGCTTTCGGAGTCCCAAGTGTCTCCTGAATCGGTACTTCGAGCCATGTAAATCCCTTGATCGCCTCCTGTCCATACGTGGTATGCGTTGGATTCACTGTCGGTTGCTACTTCGGAATTTTTACGCGGATTAGGAGTTAATGCGTCCTGTCCCATTTCTCGAGTATCCCAAGTAAGACCGTTATCCTTCGAGTAAATTATTGCAGGTATTGCAACTCTTGGAGTCACATAGACCGTTCCATCGGGAGCAGTAGTAATGGCTCCATGCAGGCCTCCATCACTTGTTGCGAGTCCGTATATTTGGCCTCCAGTTGGGAAAGTAGCTCCACCATCGTAGCTGGTATAGCAGAAGATTCCAGCCAATTTATTGTAACAGAAATACACTGCTTCAGAGTAAAGCGGACTGAGTTGTCCTAATCCACCATAACCTGAATCAGTCCAAGGCCCAGAACCCAATTTAATGTGGTCGTTAAGAGGTATTGGGCCGCTGTCATATGGATTACCAAGCCAAGACTCTCCATCGTCATCAGACCAACCAATCCAAGTGGTCGCAAGTCCCATCATGTGGATGTTGAAAATTCGGTCTGTTACTGGGTCGACCCATCCATACGGGTCGCTGGTGAATGGAGCTTGAGTGATGTCGGCAGTATTTTCCCAACTTTCTCCATAATCGCATGAACGCATCGGTTTTTCCATGGCAATGAAAAACATACAACCACTCGAAGTGATTCCAATGCTCGGTTCTTTGCCTGTTTCACCAACATCACTGAATACAAAGTCCATGACAAGCGGGACTTCATTCACTGCCATCCCACTGCTGTCGGTAACAAAGACCCGTTGATCCATCTCAGGCTCAATTTCGGCCATTTCTTCAACTGGGTTTGAACCAAAACAACCGGCTAAGGAAAAGGTTAGCATGAGGACAACCATGTAAAGTGCCTTGACTCGCATGTTGTTCGCAACAAGCAATACAATAATGTCTTTGCGATGGAGTATTTGACAATTAACCGGCGAATCATTGAAGGGCTAGAGGAGAATGTAATCGTCATGACTGAGTTTGTTTTTTTCAATTACCCTCTCCCATACAACTCAGAAATAACCGACATTTGGAATCAAATTTCCAGTTTAAGACACGATGTCTATGCCAGTGAATTACGGCAATATGAAGTGAATTCAGAGAGACAGATAGAGGACCCTGGTCGGAATTTTATCGCCTGCATGGTTGGAAAAACCCTTGCGGGCTATATCAGTTTGAATCCTCCAGAAAATCAGCCTTTCAGGTTGAACCAATATTTTTCGCAAGAAGTTTTGCAAAATACATTATACCCACTATGCGATGACAGACTTTCCTCAACATATGAAGTTCGAGCATTAACCGTATCACCGGAATTTAGAGGCAAACAGATTTCTGAAAAATTGATGGCTTATGCCCTTCAATACGTGCTCCAGTTTGAAGGAACTGATATCATTGCGATGGGGCATTCAAACGTTGTCGAGTTGTATAAGAAAATCGGCATGACTGTTTTTGAAGAATATGGCGTTCATTACGGTGAAACGCACTATTACCCTATGCATCTTAATCCACAGAAAGCCCTCAGTATGCATCCTGAAAAAATCTCTAAAGTTGACCCTCTCGACATCGAAGATGGAGATGTGTGTTATCATGGCGGAAAGTCTTGGGACGCATCTAAATTTGATTTTGAAGTTCGAGATTCACTGATTGTTGCTGATGTATTGGACAGCCCTTTCCCACCATGCCCTGAAGCACTGGGAATACTTCGAGAACAACTTGAACGTTGCTGCCAAGAATCACCACCAACGCAATGTGAAGAATTGATTCAGACTATAGCGGAAGTTCGGGGCATTGAATCAAACAACGTCGCCGTTTCTTCGGGCTCATCCTCACTCATGTTTTCTTTCTTACCTCGCCTTCTCAATGCAGATTCAAGAGTTCTCGTTCTTTCTCCAATGTATGGAGAATACAGTCATATCCTCACACATGTAATCGGGTGTGAAATGACGAATTTCATACTCCATCGTGAGAATGGTTTTGAAATTAACAGCGATGATTTAGTATCCCAAGCTCGCTTACATGATGCTGTCATCTTCGTTAATCCAAACAGCCCTACTGGTGTATATTCAGAAGAAATGGGTGAAATTGTCCATCGGATCCAAGATGAAAGCGAATCTCCTACACGGTGCAAAATGATCTGGGTTGATGAAACATACATCGATTATATTCCCGACGCTCATTCACTAGAAGCACTGGTTGCCGAGATTCCGAGTTTGATCGTTTGCAAAAGCATGAGTAAATGTTACGCGTTATCAGGTTTAAGAGTCGCTTATGCAGCGAGTCAAAAAGTCTCCGACTTACGACGTTTTATTCCGCCGTGGGCAGTTAGTTTACCCGGCCAATTAGCAGCAGTTGCTGCGTTGAAGAATCCCGATTATTACAGCGAACAATATGCAGTAATCCATGAACAAAGAAAGCAGATGGGGCAACAACTAACGCAACAAAACTTCAGTGTCTTACCCGGCGTGGCTAACTTCCTTTTGACATTCCTCCCCGAGGATTCCCAGCATACGTCTTCCAGTTTCATCGAGGCTTGCAAGCAAAAAGGCGTGTTCATCCGAGATGCTCAAAACATGGGCATCACACTTGGAAATAACGCTGTTCGATTTGCTATACGTTCAAGAGACGAAAATCAACGAATAATCCAATGCGTCAAAGAAGTCCTTACTCAGCAATGAATTCGTTTCCCTTGTACTTCTCGACCACGACAATATCTGAAATCGATGTTTTTGGATATTGTCCCTGATCATCTTTTTCCATCGACTTCACCATATCAAGAGCACAAAGTAGCCCTGCGCTAACACCGGTGAGCGCTTCCATCTCAATACCCGTCTTGTAGTGTGCTGAAACTTGAACTGTGCAACGAAGAGAATTTCCCTCCCAGGACCAATTCACTTTGCACCCTTCTAGAGGGATTGGATGGCAGTGTGGGACAATACGAGGCGTTTCCTTGACTGCTTGAATTGCAGCGATAGTAGAAGCTTCAAGCACATCTCCTTTCTTGACCGCTTTGTTTTGAATTGCTTCAGTTGATTGTTGAGTCAGGTTGAGTAAACCAGTAGCAGTTGCTCGACGTTCCACTATTGGTTTAGAACCAATTTCTACAATACCTTCGATTTCTTTTTCCATTTTATCGACTCCTTTATCCCAAACCAGCCTTCCAAGACTCGCCGGCACTCGTGACTTCTTTTTTCCATAGAGGCGCTTGCTTTTTCAGTTCGTCGATGAGCCATTCACACGCTTGAAACGCCTCTTTGCGGTGAGGGCTTCCAACATGAATCGCAACAATTGGTTCCTGGGGCCCAACGCTACCTACGCGATGAGCCATTGCGATGGCGAGAACACCGAACTTGGAAATTGCTTGTTCAGCTAATGAATGCAAAACTGGCGTCAATTGCTCTTGCCATGCATCGAATTCGAGTCGAAGAACATCAGCATCGCCTTCTTTACCACGAGTGATTCCTAAAAAAGAGACTACTGCACCACATCCCTCGGTTGGTAGTTTGGATTTTAAAGCAACATCGTCAAGGATTTTGGGCGCCTCTTCAATGAGAATTGTGCCCGACATAGACACACGAAGGGAACGCATCATTCAAACCTCACGCCTGTATGGGAGATATCATGGGCGATGATTCTGCCATCCATATCATGGGCGCTGGACTTTCGGGTCTTGCTGCTGCAACCGTGTTGGCAAAGGCAGGAAGAGAAGTTCATGTCCACGATATCCGTGAAGATTCAGGCTCTCGATTTGATGGCGACTTCCAAGCACTTGAAAACTGGAGCATGGGTGTCGACTTTTTCGACCAGTTGAAAGAATGGGGGTTCGATTTATCTGAATTCAAGGCAACCGAGTTTGATGTTGTCGATTTAATACACCCAGATGATGTTGTTACGCAAGCTACAACTCCAAGCATTGCTTATCGAATCGTTGAACGAGGAACCTCGGAACATACCATCGATCAAGGTTTCAAACGACAGGCTCTGGCAGCGGGTGCGCAAATCCATTACAAGTCACGAGTCAAAGAAGAAGATTGCACCATCATAGCTTGTGGTCCTAAAGGAACCTCAGCTGTAGCATACGGAGAGATTTTCAAGACCGACCATCCGAATCATATTGGATTCCAACTCAACGATAAATTAGCACCCGGATCATACTCCTACCTCATCATCATTGATGGCGTGGGTTTGATTTGCACATGTTTATGGCGTAAACAAAAGAAAAGCGACCGTTTTCTCAACGAGACCATCGCTTGGTATGAAGCACACTATCCAAATCTCAACAGAATACCAATTAAGAGAGTTGGTGGAAAGGGTGATTTCACTATCAACAGTAACTACAAACAAGACGGACGATATTACGTTGGAGAATCGGGCGGTCTTCAAGACTTCATGTGGGGTTTTGGAATGCGTATGGCAGTCTGGTCCGGAGTTTTAGCTGCAAATGATATTCTTGGTAACAGCGATTATGAAGACGATGTTCGAAAACATCTGATGCCCTATGTTCGAACCAGTGTCGCAAATCGATGGCTCATGAATCGGGTCGGTGATCGAACCTTCAAGCGAATGTGCAAGGCTTGGATGAAAGACCAAAAAAAGCGAGGTGATGGTTTGGTATGGATTGGCAAATTGTTCGCACCTTCATTTTTCAAATCACTCCTCTATCGAATTGTGAATCCCTTCATGCTCTCGAAAGATCCGAAAGCAATGGGCCGGGGCGTTCGACGCATGCCTTTCCGCAAAGCCCTCAAGCGCGATGTTTGGGAGCCTTCTGCGGAAGCGAGAGCGATTGGTGAACAATGGAACGAATTCAGGCGAAAAGGGGCAAAGGTTTCGTTTGCTAAAGACACTGAAACCGAAAAAGCATCGCAGAAATGAGAGGCGATTTGTTCTTAATGCGAATACCTGTGGTAGGGGTATGAGCGACCTCTACGGACTCAAACTTGAACCCATGCCTAACCGCTTAGTCAACTACGGTGTCACCACAAATGGCATTGCTGTTATTGAACTGACTTCTGACTCTGCTGGTGCTCCTTTAGAAGGTGCTAACGACCGTTCCCCGAATACCTATACTCACGAAATGATGAGAGATATTGACACTGCAGTTGTCAAAGCACGATTCGATGACGATGTCACATGCATCGTATTGACTGGTAATGGAGCATCTTTCTTTTCCGCTGGCGCTTCAATTCAAATGTT
Source organism: Candidatus Poseidoniaceae archaeon (assembly GCA_949372875.1). Taxonomy (GTDB): domain Archaea; phylum Thermoplasmatota; class Poseidoniia; order Poseidoniales; family Poseidoniaceae; genus MGIIa-L1. Next base: position 21,256 of record CASIAW010000009.1, on the reverse strand, counting down.
GAACAGCGTCACTCCAGGTTTCAAGTATAACTTCTGTCTTCACGCTAACGAGACCCTTTCTCGACTCGAGCAAACATCGAAACTCGTTGTTTGCGCTATCAACGGCCACGCTGTTGGCGGCGGTCTTGAAATTGCAATGGCTGCAGATATTCGAATTGCTCGAAAGAATGCTGGAAAAGTCGGACTTCCTGAAATCAACCTTGGTGTGCTTGCAGGAACAGGTGGAACCGCTCGACTGACCCGTCTTATTGGTAAGGCAATGGCTCTTGAAATGATGGTAACTGGCGAACTCATGTCTTTTGAGGATGCACATGGATGTAATCTTATCAACCACATTTGGGAAGGCTCTGCTGAAGATTTCCGACGTGATATCCTCGACTGGTGCAGTCAATTTACACTTCCAAACAAGGCAGTCAAGGCTGTAGGAAACATCAAGCGCTCCTGCCAAACTGGACCAGAGATTCCTTTCGAATACCACTTGGCTCTCGAGCGAGAATTGCAAGCATCTCTCTTCAACAGCAGTGACGCAAAAGAAGGTATTGCTGCTTACGTCGAAAAGCGTGTTGCAAACTTCACTGGCCAGTGATTGAATGTCCATTTGGCATCAGCGTTGGGATGAGAACCGAATCGGTTTTCATCGCTCCATGGCAAACCCGGCATTAACGGAGCATTGGTCTAAACTTGAACTGGATTCATCCAGTCACGTTTTGGTTCCACTATGTGGGAAATCTCTCGACATGCACTGGCTTGCTCAACAAGGACATCCCGTAAGCGGAATAGAATTTGTTGAAAAAGCAGTGGACGAATTTTTTGAAGAATGGTTGAAAGTACCGATTCACTCTTCAGTCAAGTCAGCCAAAAAATTTACTGCCGAAAGCATCACGTTGTATCAAGCTGACTTCTTCAAAGTTCAACCAGATGATGCACCGTTCTCTGCTTGGTATGATCGAGCTGCATTGGTTGCTCTACCGCCATCTTTGCGGTCGCAATATGTCGAACAATTACGCAAGTTCACGACAGTCCGAGCTAAAGGATTGATGGTTACTTTTGATTATCCGAAAGAAGAGATGCAAGGGCCTCCGTTCGCCCTTTCAGATGCGGATGTGGAACACTTGTTTAGCCCCTATTTTGAAATTGAACGCGTACAATTCACTGATTTAACTGAAGAAGAAGACAGAGGATTGAGTCGATGCAGTCTTTCTGTATTCATTTTGACCCGCCGATAAATAATCGAGATCTGAATAATTTGAGCATTAAAAAAAGATGTAAATGGAAGTTTTTCCTCAGAGTTCAAAGCCGTAGTCTTGAAGTCCTCATCGCGTTTCGCCCAAATACAGGTGAGATAATGTCGAAGTACAATGTCCCAGCAGATGTCCCAAATGATCTAATTGATACCTACATCCAAAACATGGATGCTGCCACTGCTGGTACGGGTAAAATGAATCTCTTTGCCTGTGACCAAAAAATTGAGCACCTCAATGATGATTTTTACGGCGAAGGCATCCCTGCAACATCAAACGACCCAGGGCACCTTTTTGAAATTGGACAGCGCTGTCATGATGCTGGAACCCTTGGTGTTCTTGCTGGTCAACTGGGACTCATTTCACACTATGCTCGAGACTATCCAAACCTGCCATATTTGGTCAAATTGAACTCAAAATCTCACATGGTAAAAACAAACCAAAGAGATCCTATTTCCCAAGCAATGTGGGATATGGACGACGTCATGGCATTAACTCACAACGGAATAAATGTTGTTGGAATTGGCTACACCATTTACATCGGTAGTGAATTTGAGCATGAAATGCTTTCAGAAGCGGCTCAATTTATTCGTCAAGCACACGAGCTTGGAATGATTGCTGTTGTGTGGATGTATCCGCGAGGTAAAGCGGTCTCTAATGAAAAAGACCCGCAACTCATCTCTGGAGCTGCTGGTGTTGCTGCATGTATTGGTGCTGACTTTGCTAAGGTCAACTATCCATCTGCATTTGACGGAATGACCGAACCTGAATCTCTTGCTGTTGCCGCTGAAGCGGCTGGCCGATGTGGAATTATTTGCTCGGGCGGTGGCTCACTACCTGCTGATGCATTTTTGCAGCGCCTGCATGACCAAATGACTGTTGGAAACTGCATGGGAGCTGCTACAGGACGAAACATTCACCAGCGCGACACAGAATCTGCTGTTCGTATGACTGCTGCTTGTCACGCCATCATCTGTGAAGGCGCTTCTGTAGAAAAAGCAATGGAAATCTTCAACGGAAATTGAAGATTGATGCTGACTCTTTAGGGCGACCTAATTTTTATGCTGCTCTCACTTGGATAAATTATGCACTACTATTTCCCTGGCATGATTGTCGGCTTCATTCTTTTACAAACGGCCATCGTCGCCCCAACATTGTTTAAAAAACTCGAGATAAAGGACTTTGGAGTCGTCATTCGAGCACTCTGGCCTAAATTCTTCATTTGTCTGACCGTTTTAGGCGTCGCTTCAGTTATTGATCTTTATTTCCATGAGAATCCAAACGTGATTCATTACGGAATTGCAGGATCTACCGCATTGCTTGCACTTACATGCTATCTCATCATTCCAGCTACGAACCGAGCAACAGATGAAGGAAATCAAAAACTGTTCAATATACTTCACAAAATTAGTGTATACCTAACCGTAGTCATCCTACTAGCAAACATTGGATATTTGTTTGTTTAATAGACAAAAAGTCTAGTCTATTGAGCGGGGCTGTCATTGCGACAGCATTTCGAGAAATCTTTCTCATGTGCCGACTGTATAGTCGTCAAGGTAAGCAAGTTGAGCATCTGTAAGAACATCGATGCTGAAACCGAGTGTCTCAAGTTTGGTTGTGGCCAAATCTTGATCTTGTTCTTTGGTGATGTCATAGACTTCTTTACCCATTGAAGCGCCTTCCTTTGCCAAGCGGCAAAGCGAAAGGAATTGGTTCGCAAAAGACATGTCCATCACTTCTGATGGGTGACCTTCCGCTGCTGCTAGGTTGACCAATCGGCCACGAGCAAGTAGGAAGATACGTCGACCGTCTGGCATAAGGAATTCTTCATTGTTAGGACGAATAGTTCGAACGGAGGTTGCTCGCTCTTCAAGGTCAGTAATCTTGATTTCACAATCGTAGTGACCAGTATTTGCGATAATGGCTCCATCTTTCATCGAGTCAAAGTGTGGGCCGTAAATGACGTCCTCCATTCCAGTTGCAGTGCAGAATATATCGCCAATCTTGGCTGCTTCTTCCATGGTCATAACCGTGTAGCCTTCCATAACCGCTCGCAGAGCAGGGAGCGGGTCGACTTCAGTAATGACGACATTTGCACCCATTCCACGGGCACGCATTGCTAGTCCACTTCCACAGTGGCCGTATCCTGAAACGACGAATGTTTTTCCAGCAATGAGGACCGAGGTTGCTCGTAGAATTCCGTCGATGGTTGATTGACCGGTGCCGTAAACATTGTCAAAGTCCCATTTGGTGACTGCATCGTTGACTGCGAGAACTGGGTAACGCAAGTCACCAGCAGCGGCCATAGCACGAAGTCGGTGAACACCTGTTGTGGTTTCTTCTGTTCCACCAATCACACCGGCGGCGTATTCTGACTTTTCTCCGTGTACCCGAACAATCAAGTCTGCACCGTCATCAAGAGTCAGTGTTGGTTTGAACTCAAGAGTACGGTCGATGCACCAGTAGAAATCCTCGTTTGATTGCCCGTGCCAAGCGTGAACGGAGTATCCTTCAGCGGCAAGCCAAGCGGCTACATCATCTTGTGTTGAAAGTGGGTTACATCCAGACCATGAAATTTCAGCACCTGCTGCACCGATGGTTTCAATCAAAACTGCTGTCTCTTTTGTGACGTGAAGGCATCCCGCAACACGCATGCCTGCAAGAGGTTTCGTACGTTCAGCTTCTTCCTTGATTTTGGCCATGACAGGCATACGTGCTCGAGCCCAATCGACACGAAGTGCACCTTGTTCAGCCAAACTCATGTCGCGGACGGTGTAGTTCTCAGTCTTATCCAAGTTATCCATGGCGGAGCCAAATGCTCCCCCTTATTGAATCCCCCGTTGGGGTTCAATGATCTCGAGGAAGGTTTTGAAGGAGGAGTGAACTCAAAGAGAACGGCCCGTGCTTGCACCGGTCGTGACATTGCCATCATTATCGATGATAATTGGTGTTCCTTCTTGCCATCCAGGGCAGTTTGAAGAAACCCAGTTACGGGTGGCCCATTCACAGATATCATAGCCGCCAGAAAGAATTCCTGAGCGCTTAATGTATCCGACTTTGACGATGTCTTTGTCTTTTGAGAGAACGTTACCAAGTTGTTGACTGGTGGTGCCGTGACGCATGGTACTGTTGATGTGTTCCAGAATCTCGGCGGTATTACGTGGTCGGTCTCCTAAGAATTTCTTAATTTTCTCTCTGATTCTAGTTGTTTTCATGTGTTATTCCTCCTGTCATGAGGCCGTTTCCCGTTTAGGGGAGGGGCCACTATGACAGATGACCGAGGGTGCTCATATAACCCTTGCCGTGAGAATCAGTTGATAGTTACAATTGATATGCATTTCGGGTGTTTTTTTCACACCTAAGAAATTGAATGTAAGTAAAAAGAAACTTTCTCCAGTGGAAATGTGTAACTAAATGTAACTAAGTAATCAATTATAATGTAACTTTTATCAACTAGACACACTAGGGCGAGAACAAGGTGTCTTTTGATGTCAGGTGAAAAGATTCGAAGCGGCCATCAACGCCGAGTTCTCAACTGGCTAATGGACGGTGGCGGGACTGTTTCTGAAATTGCAGAGTCCTTGGAATTGAGAATGCCACACGCATCTTTGGCTTTACGTCAACTGCGTGAACGTAATGAAGTTAGCAGAGATGAGCAAGGAAGTATTCGCGGAGCCATTCATCGCCTTAATGAGGTCGGTAGAGGGCGTTTGTCACAAGATGCGGTAGCCCGTGCCCGTTCACATATCAACGAAGTGCCCTCTGGAGCAGAAGCCATTGTGCTCAGTCAAGACGGGCCTCACCTCTTACTTGGTTATGTGAAACCACCTCGTTCACAGCTCCTCTCACTGCCAAACCAAGGCATTTCTACTGAGATTCGGACCTCCACCTTCTCCAATGGAAGGCAGGGGGGGCGATGGGCTGTTCAAAGAGAAGAGCAAATCCGTTGGTATACATTGCCAGACTACGAATTGACTGTTGCACCGGTTCAACAAAATTTACGCGGTACTCTTGGCGATTGGACTGGAGAGATTGACAGAATCGGTATTGTGCATGCCACCTTACTCGACTGGAGTAGCGAATGGGTATTGAGTCCGGGGACATGGTATACTGAAGCAGTCAGCCCACCACCTCTGCCGAATTCACTGCTACAGGGAGAACATTTTCTCGGGATTGCTACAGGAACGGAAATTGCTCTTTCTCCGCAAATTGGAATTCATGCCCACCTCCCTCTACCAGTTAATCGCATCATGGCAATGAATTCAGTGAAGAAGAATGCACTCGTGTTCGAAGAAAATCCGCAGCAAAGCACGACTCGACACCTGCCTTACGAAGTGCTTCTGTTTTGGTTAAGAGGGAAACACCCCCGGTTAAGTGAAGAGAAACTCGTACAACGTAGTGAAGATTTGACGAAGTTTCTGATTGATTCAACTGCAAACGCCCCTTCAATCACCCTGCAACGCCAATTACTCGCCGATTTTGGAGTCGTTGAATGGAAAGGAGGAGAATCAATGACATCGGTGAACCTCTCTGGGGTTTCAAATGCCGGAGCACTTGCTTTGTTTGAATGGTATTTTCAACGAACTTCAATCGAGTGTGTGGTTGAGTGGCCCTATGGAATCGAAGAAAATCAAAGGATACTCGAACGAATCCTTTCCTCCGGCCGTTGTAGAATTCTTATTACCTCAAATGGAAATTATGTGTCTCTTCCTTCAGCAACTTCTGTGCTACGAACTCGAAAAAAATTGATGGAAGCGGAGATTCATCTTGGCAGAGGGAAAATTATACCCCTCACATTACTTCAGTCGAATCTTGGACCTTCGTTACAACATATGCATCAAGAAATACCTTCTTCGGCGAAGGAGATGTTGAGTGCATGGGACAACAAAGACGGTTGGAAAAAAGAAAACTTTAGCGGTCGTGAGCCCGATAATGCCCGTCAGAAATCGATATGGTATGCCCTTTCCACATATCCTCAAGGTGATGAAAACTGGGCAAACCTGAATGAAAGTACGGACCCTTTACCAGCTTGGATTGCAACACCTCTGAAGCATCGCACTTCCCGTTGGATCCGACTACGAACAATTCTCCCCGACGGTTGGGCTGATTTATTACCAATTGAGCAATGTGAAACCGCTACACTCATCAGTGCTATGCCAAAAGGGTCTGAGGAATGGAGCCTAGAAGCGCTGGAAAAAACTCGTCAACGTTTTACCAAGAATGTGGAATCAATACTGAATTATGAATATTTCTTCAATGACGAATCGCTCGGGTCATGGATGGCTACCGCCGTCTTACTTTCAACAAGCCAATTACCAGAAGAATTCCACCCATTGCTTGAACGGGCATGCAGTCTATGGGTCGACGCACCTCGACAACCTGAACGAGTATTGGAATCTTTATTCCCTCTCGGAATGCCACTCGCCAGTCATCTCGAAGAATGCCTGATTAAATGTAAGGCTGCTGCAAAAGTTCATCCAAAAGAATCTGTGTTCTTTCTTTGGGGTGCTTTGCTTCATACAATGGAATCCAATGAGCCTCTCTCACCGGAGTTTCTCCGCAACATAATGTCAAAATTACCCTCCTCATGGTGGCGTGCATGGGCTGGAGATTGGTTGCAAATCCAACTCTCGTCCAATTCTGGCCGTCGATGGCTAGCAATGACGCCCCTACCCTGGCCTGCCTTACTCACTCGCCCTGCTGGAGAACGTGGAGGTTTACCTGCTTGGTCTGTGCCCTACCCATCAGGGCGTTTAGGATTGGATGAGGTATTGCATATCTTGTTACTTGAGGAAAATCAAGGGAAGCCTGCTCTATTAGACGTCTATGACATGCTTGCTACTTTGGAGCGTCAAGAACCTGTCCACTACGGACGAACACATCCCCTCGTTGGGTGGCTGGCTCGTTCAGTCGAAACATGGCCTGCTATGGGTCTGGAAATCCTTCATCAGGGTGAACCAGAAATTGGTGCATTGCTTTATGCCCGCTCCTTTGCATCTAAATTAGAATAATTCGATGACTTGAAAAGGGGTTGTCCGGTGGATTCGATTGCCGTACCCGCAACATCTGGCAGAGCTACTGTGAAAATTGCTGTGAAGTCTGATACCAATGGTACGGTCCGCTATCGAAGACTGAAGTGACCCTTCGGGGAATGACCTTCGGTGCAAGGCGGTAAACCAACCGGTAGGTAATGGGTCCTCGTGCGACGACAGAATGAACACGAGACAACCAACCTTCTGGACAGCAAACCCTGACGCTGGGTCAGGCCCTCGAGCATTGCGATGAAAAGGGCCGTTACGCGTCGGGGTACAGCTCTTCGTAGATTCTCATACCGTTCTAAACTGCTTTCTTTCACTTCAAAAGAAGCGATGCAATCAAAGAGCGGTTCATTCCACATCGATTCATGACCTCTGCTCGGCGATTTCGCTGCTGTCTTGTTGGAGGAACTTTTGACAGACTTCATGCTGGACATCGTTTGTTGCTCAATGCTGCATGTAAAAACTCAGATTCTGTAGAGATTCACATAACTTCAGACGTCATGGCAGAGGGGAAATCTCCTTTCATTCAATCTTTTGATGACCGTATGGATCAATTGCTGAATTGGGCGGAAGGATATTCAAATTGTAAAATTTCTGTTCACCAACTCAATGATGTCCATGGCCCAGCCCCTCAACATCCAACTGCAGATGCAATTGTCGCAACACCGGAAACTCGCGGCATGTGTCGTTCGATAAACGAAGAGCGGGAGAAAAATGGATTGATTGAATTGCATATCATTGAAGTCATGCATCTTGACAGCATTGAGGGAGGAATCATTAGTTCCTCTGCAATTAGAAACGGTCACATGGATCAAGAAGGGCACCCCTGGATGTCTGAGAAAATACGTAACAGTCACTTGAAAATGGCGGCTGCTCTGGATGAAGAACTCAAAACGCCAATGGGAATATTGTTTGAAGGGCCTGAAGACGACCCCGAAATTGGGATGGCAGCTGCTTTGGACGGACTCCCTACACCTCACGGAGCAATAATTACCGTAGGTGATGTTACCACGAAAACAATGCTCGAGATGGGTCTCACTCCGGACATAGCCCTCATCGATGGATTCACCAAACGAGCAAAACTTGATGAAGAACTCCAAGTAAATCCAAGTATTTTCCACCACCATCTCCATGCCGAAAACCCTGCTGGATACCTCACGCCATCTCTGCATGAAGCGATAGCAAAAGCATTACTCGCTGAGGAAACTCTGGTGCTAGAAGTCGACGGTGAAGAGGATTTAGCACCTCTTGTGATTCATTGCCTTGCTCCAATTGGAACGCTCGTCCTGTATGGGCAACCAAGAAAAGGGGTCGTTGTCCAGTATACCTCATTAGAAGTGAAACAACGCTGTCGACATCTCTTATCTCTGTTTGAAGTGGTATCATGAGTGACGAAAATCCAATGGTGAGCATCACGGTATGTGTCCGTGATGGTGTGGATTGGATTGATGGATGTTTAGAATCACTCATCGCACAATCCTACAGGCCGTTGGAAGTGATTGCCATCGATGACGGTTCCACAGATGGTTCAAGAGAGAAATTACTTGATTGGAAAGAAAGAACTGGCGAAGTTCCAATTCTCATACTCACACAAGAAGCAAAAGGATTGTCTGCTGGTCGACAAAAAGCGGTCGAGCAGGCAAAAGGAAAATGGGTCGCAATTACCGACATTGATGTTCGACCTGAACCTGACTGGATCAGCAATATGGTTTCCGAAATCCATCCGATTGATGGCCAAGAGAAAATTGTGGCCGTTACTGGAAGAACAATCTTTGAGCATGAAGGGGACATCGTGAGTCGGGTACGTTCAGTTGAAATTGCAACGAAATATCGTTCAAGACCGCGACGTACAAGTCTAGCCAATGGCCCCTGCTCCATGTTTGAAAGAGAAAGCTTACTCGAAATAGGAGGTTTCAACCCCGAATGGTATCATGCAGAAGATATGGAGGTAAGCCTTCGGCTCATTTCCAAAGGTGGAGCGATAATCTACGCACCAGACGCAGTTGTTCATCACGTCCCAGAGGTAGAATCTCCACGATTTTTAGCAAAACGAAGACGTGATGCACGGGCACACATGCGGATAGTACGCCACTTTCCTCGAAGTAAACGGAAAGGTCCGGGATTAGATTTTATTGGCAGTTCAACACTTGTCTTGACGATTTTCCCACTTTGGGTAATGGCCCTCATCTCTGGAATTCCTTTCTTCTTTTCACTCATTACTCAACCAGATTGGACATGGGAGGATGCTAAAATACGATGGCAGACTCAACTTTTACTGGCAACAATTTGTTTGATGGCCTTGCATGAATTCATCCTATGGAGAGGACCACTTGGCGTGGTTAATCGAGGGGCTATCAAACAAGGTAAATGGTCTCTCGTGGCTATTTTCAAAATACGAAACCTCACCCTTCGATGGAGTATTGCCTTGTGGCAGGGTATGCTCCTCGGATTGACCGATGCTCTACGCGGGAAGAACGGTCATCGGAAACTCTTTGGAAAGAAACTCAAATGAGTTCAATCTAAATTTTCGTCGCCTTCTGGAGCGTTTGCAGCCATCAAAAGCGCAAGTCCGAAGGCAATGAGAGCAATACTCATTGAATAGACACCGATATCAATCCAACCGGTGTAAACGATTCCATAAAAGAAGTAGAAGACAAATCCGAGTAGGAGAGACCATGCTCCGAAGAGTTTGTTCCAACCTCCAACTTCAGGGTCAACCAAAGCGGGCCATGTCTCATTGATGAGCAAACCTTTGAACCAGCCGCCGATTCCGGCTTCATCGTTACTGAAGGTACGGAAACCAATCGATGTGATGACTGAGCAAAAGGCGATGAAAACCACATCTGATAGCACAAATTGTGGCGAGTCACTCTTTGTCCCAAAGGCAGAATTTGTTGCTTCAAAGGTGAACAGGCCACCCCAAGAAAGGTGATAAGTTGGATGAATGAATCCGAGAATATTGAGAATAGCAAGGAAAATTCCAAGCATTCCAAGACCGGCATACCAGTTTGCCATTGTTCGTGAAGGATTCAATAACATCGAAACTACACTGTCGGAAGGTTCGCTCTCTTCTGTGCTCATGAACTCGCCCACCTGCCTTTTGGATATAAGAACACCGAAACCTCTAGATTTCTCAATTTATAGATTCTTGAGCATCAAAGTCGTGATTGATGACGATATGGGCGGGTGAAAACTTCTTCCATTTCCGCTTCTGATTCAATCATAATTGAATGAACATCGACATTCTGAGGAATGCAGGAATTGATTTGTTTTGAACGACCATACCGCCCCTTACTGATTGTGCGAGCAGTAATTAAACCGAGCATATCGAGGTTTGAAATCAATCCTGAGACCCTGCGTTGGGTAAGTGCATTATGTCCAATATAGCGGCAAGCCTGCTGATAGACATCGTAAACTTCCCCTGTCTGGATGTTTCGCAGGCCATTCTTTTCATTCAGAAGAACTGAAGCAAGCACGAGTTTCTGTTGACTCGGCAATGATGAGATTACTGGAATCATTTGATCTCGCTCGATTTGATGCTGAGCCATACGGACGTGGCGCTGTGCGACAGTTGAATCACCGTTTTGTTCAGCCTTTTCGGTTGATACGCGAAGCAAATCAAGGGCACAGCGCGCATCCCCGTGTTCTTGAGCAGCTAAAGCAGCACAAAGAGCAATGACGCCATCATCAAGGATTTCTTCTTTGAGTGAGCCCTCTGAGCGCTGTCGTAGAATATCTTGTAACTGAGCAGCATCATATGGGTTGAATACAATATCCAATTGTCCGAGCCTTGAACGGACACGAGGGTCAAGGAAATCTGTAAACTTAAGGTCATTGGAAATCCCAATCACACATGTGCGAGCGGATTTCAGCGAAGCATTGAGGCTGGTAAGATTGTATAAGAGATCATCGCCTACTTTACGAACCAGATGGTCGATTTCATCAAGAACAAGAATGTAAACTCCGCCTTTTTCATCCATGCGACGAACGAGTTCACCAAACACTCGGTCAGTGGGCCAACCTGTGAATGGAATCTCATCAATTTCATGCTCTTCACGTAGAGAGTTTCCGAGGTGAGTCAATACTCGGTATTGCGTATCAATCTGACGGCAATTCACCATAATTGAGCGTACACTCCGATTCTTTTCGGCTCCTTTCTCTTCCAGTTGATTGCAAACAAATTTCGTAACAGCAGTTTTTCCTGCACCTGTCACACCATACAGAGTCATATTGGATGGGATTTGACCGTTTAATGCCTCAACCAAATTGAAAGCAATGGCCTCAATCTCTTTGTCTCGGTGTGGGAGGTGTTGTGGCAAGTGGTCATGGCGTAGGATTTCTTTGTTTATGAACAGTGTTTGACGAGAGAGAAAATCGTCGAAAATGTTTCTGTTCATGTCGGTTGCCCCTTTCTCAATTGCGATATCGAACAGACGCCGAAGTCGGCCTTGCGCGATAATGTGGGTTAGTCCGAGTCCCCCTCATAAGTATGACCGTCGCTCGCAGATGGAGAGAAGGATTTTGATTCTCTTCTCAAATATTTCCTCTATTATAAAGGGTCTAGATTTAAATACAGTTTTTTGTAAAAATAACACAAACTCTTACCGATTTCCGGCTATTTGAAAAAAGAAATTGAAACGAATGACACAGCTCAGAAAGTCCAACCACTTTCCCCATGGACAATCCGAAGGCCATCCTCCGCATGATGGACGTTTGGAGGATGTTTCGGATACACATCAGTAACTGTTGGAACGGGATTTATTCCAGGCTGATCGACAAAGGTATGCGTTATGATGAGCGGGGTGTTTTTCGCACGCTCAGCAAGTGATTGTATATCTGAAGGTTTGTGATGGTGGTCTGAGTCAACCCACTCAGGCAAACCCATTTCTAAAATCGCCATATCTGCTGAAAGGATTTCATTGTGTAGAGATTCACAAGGACCTGAATCCCCACTGTGAACAAAACTTCCGGGCCTTCCAATATTGAAATGATAACCATAAGGGTCAACTGATTCATCATGATAAACTCGAAAACGTTTCCAAGTTAATCCGGATACGAGGGTACCTTCAACTTCAGTTTTCCATTTAACTGTGGCAAATATTTCTTCAAGGCTTCCTGGATAAGCCAACTCGCATAAGTGATACAAATGCTCTTTTACTCCCTTTGAAGCAACAACAGTGAGAGGTTTTTGCATTTCTCTATCTGAAATATATCGCCGTTCAAGGAGAAAGAAAGGAAAGCCAAAAACGTGATCACCGTGAATGTGCGTAATAAAAATGGTTTCAATATCACTCAAAGGAACCCCTGCTCTTCGTAAGCTTGCTAGTGCAGTCGGGGGGCAGTCAATGATATGTTTTCCATCAATCATTGCAAAGGAATGGTATCGTCCATAAGGCATGAAAGCATTTCCAGTCCCTAGCATCCGTACCTCCTGCGCCATGGATTGACGAACAGGACAGACTTCTTCTCATCATCGGTCCAAATGGTTCATCAAATTGTTCTCTTTTGCGATTAAGGCAATCAAAAAAGGAACTAATTTTGAAGTGATGAAAGGACACGTTGGAATGTAGATTCCGCCGAAAGAAGAGCCCCCTCGACGCTTCCATGCATCATATGATCCCCACATTCAAAACCTCCCTCTTTCATTGTTGGTTCTTTCGAAAGACCGCTCTGAGGGCCAAATTCAGGTAAAGCGTGTTCAATATGTTGGATCGCTAAGATACTCCAATCATCGACCTGGGTCCCAAACCAGTCTGTCAATTCCAACAACGCTTTGTTTTGAATCTCTTCTTTTTTCGACAAACCAAGCTTCTGTGCTGCTTCACCAACAATGGTAACGGTAACTAAACTACGGCCATCTGGTGCGTAACTCGGTTGAATATCAGAAGGAACTGCTACATGAGCGATTAATTGGCTTTTGGTTTTGACATCACCGTTGAGTACAATATGTTTGGAAGAGAGGGGTGATTGAGGTGCATCAAAGTGCAACGTCCATACATGACGATTACTCTCTTTTCTATGAGGGTTATATGCATGAACAATGACGTCAAAATTTTGATTTTGGCCGTTTACTGATAACGTGGAATCGTCAATTTGTTTCACGTTTGAATTGAGATGTATTCGCTCAGAACCTAATTGATCGGCAAGAAAACGCGGTGCTGCTGAAATGCCTTCTTTGGGGAGTACCATGTCACCACTGGACATCATTCGGAACACAAAACGAAGCATACGCTCACTTGTTCTCAACTCGTTTTCTAGAAAAATTCCAGAAAAAAGTGGGTGGAAGAACTCATCAATCATCGATTGTGAAAAACCTCGCTTCAAGAGCCATGCTTCGGAGGATTCATCGCCTTCAGAAAATACGTTCGAGAGAGGTCCGCGTCGGACTTTCGCTCGAAGGAAAGCAATTCGAAGCAGATTAAAAGGAGATGCAAAACCGTTCAATCCGGTAAGCAAACCCTGCACTGGTCGCCGAAAAGGGTCTGCTAAACGCCAAAATTTGGCTTTCTGTTCTTTCTTCTTAACGACGATTGCTCCGGGTTCAAAGGCTTTGGCTCCAAGGAGTTTAAAATCAAAAACACGCTGAGAAGTGGGATAAGCAGTTTGCATGACATGAAAGCCGTGATCAATTAGGAAACCGTCAACATGGTCGGTGAGCATTCGCCCACCAACATGGCTCTCACGCTCAAAAACCTGTACGTTAATTCCGGACTCTTTGAGTAATAGAGCGCAACGTAATCCTGCAATTCCTGCTCCAATGATAGCAACTGATTGCATCACTGACCACCTCAAATATTCAGTTTTGTTTTGAACTCTTCCAAGAATGGGCCCATTGATTGAATAAGAAGTGCATCTGGATGAGTCCGAATCACTAATCCGTCGAGATACATGAGAGCGCGAATAATTGGGAAGGCCTCTTCACCAAAGTTTGCTCCTGCATGCTCAACAGCAGCACGAACTGTTTTCATCATAATTCTCGTTAAACTCTGCTCTCCAACTGGTTTGAGTTCAAAGTCCTGATAGATTTCCGTCATTGTTGAATAATACTTTTCGAGTTTTTTTGGTTTTGGAGGTAACTCGGTCATCGAAAGCAAAGCAGTAAATGCTTCGTTTCTTTCTTGGCGTGAGAGATGGTCAAAAAAGGTGAATAATGAATGAGCGACATGCTGTGGTGCATGACAGATTGCCCCATTATCAATAAAGACAAACTTTCCATCCGTGTCGATAATACAGTTACCAGGGTGCAAATCTCCATGGAATGTTCCAATTCCAAACAAATAGGCTCCATGGATTCTAAAGAATTGAAGGAGGAAGTCCCAACTCAACGCCTTCTTTTCAATCCCCTCTTCCAGTGACATACCTTCAATAAATTCTGATACAAGGATATCTTCATTCGAAAGTTCGGGATAATATATTGGGAACCTCAGTAAAGACATGTCAAAATTCTTAGCCACGGAGGATTGAATCTCTTTCAGTTCATTAGCACCTAGAATCTCATTACGAAGGTCGAGTTCTCTTAGAGTGTAATCTGCAACGTGGTTAATGAGAGCCATTGGATTGCCCACTTTCCGTAATTTGGGGGCGAAAATAAGGAAAATTCGCAGCCAGCGTCTCATACGAACGACTTCTTTTTTGAATTCTACAGCATTTGTTTGCTTGATGAATTTAATGACAACCTCTTCTCCGGATTTTAGTCGCCCACGATGTACTTGACCGACAGAGGCTGCGGCAAGTGGCTCATCATCAATAAATTCGAAGGCGTCAGAAAAACCAGCTGGCGCTTTCTTTGCTATGGTTTCATGAAGGTTTTCCGACTCAATAGAGGCAGCATGCTGATACAATTGCTGTAATTGCCGACACTTTTCAACACCTAATAAGTCGGGTCGAAGAGCAAAGATTTGAGCGAGTTTTACTGCAATAAGTCCCTGTTTTTGGATCCAATCGAGGTCTGCTGGTTTTTTGCGCAATATTTGACGCATAAACCGAAAGAATGTCAGCATTCGCATAACGTTCACCACATTCTTTTTTGGATTGCCTCATTCAGATTTTTCTTCTAAATCTTCATCAACAAAAATCAAGGTATAACGCCATGTAGGCCCATCGTCTTCTTCCAACATCTCTCGTCGAATACGAACATTTCCTGTTTCAGGGTATCGCGCCATAAGTGCTCCTTCGATAATACCGTCGTCGAGCTCCCAAAGTGGAAGAGAATCGGTTTCACCAATCTTTTCCGGATGAGCAAGTTTGACGATGATATGGAAGAAAGGGTCACTATCGTAATCCAACTCGCCCAAACCTGCATGCTCCCACCAGTCCATCAGTTCGCTGAGATACTCAACATGGCCTTCGATTTTTCGAAGACTAAACGTTAATTCTTCACCGATTCTTTGACCAACTTGACGCAGCATTGTGTTTATGTCAATACCGAGTTGATTGAGACTGAGCACAGTCCCATCTTGCAGTGCTGCACGGGCTTGGTTGATTTCCTTAGTTGAATCAAGGAAGGACTTAGGATTGAAAGGAGTATCGTTTTCGGGCAATTCAGTGCTGACTTCAAGAGCGTTTCTAAACTGGTCGAGGAATGAACCTTGTCCTACAGTTAATCGGAGTGGGTCAACAATACGTTCTTCTGTGAATCGCTTCTTTGCGCTTTCAAAATCAACTGCCTTACTCCAAATTGCTGAGACAAAATCTGAGTGCGAACTGCTAAACACGTCTGAATGAATCACTAATGCTGCATCCTCGCGCCCTCTACCCACAGGATTTTCCTCAACATGAAGGAATTGAATAACTTGATTCATGTCTTGAAGAACTCCCAGTGAACTTATTTCATCTGTATGGCGGATTTCAATCGAGTCCTCGAGTTGGTCATAAAATCGCGTTGTTCGACGATCAAGTTGAGCAAGAACGGTAACGACGACTCCTCTTTTTGCTGCTGAATTAACTTCTTCTAATCCAGAAGAGCGGCACAAGTGAAGGATTCCAAACCGGCCAAGAAGAAGAACAAGTCGTTCTTCAGCCTCGTCAGCAAAATTAGCTATCTTCTTGTGGATATGTTCTCGCCCTTTGAGGACTGCAAAACGAGCGTTTGTATCGGCTGTTAGCGACTCGTCTTCTTTATCATAATCCGGTTTTGCACCCGACATGAGTTTCTCAAATGACTGGCTCGTTCGGTCGATGCGCTCTCGTTGATCCTTGATAAGGCGCTCAAACAAGACTGGCAGAGAGGAGCAGGAAAAGCGCATTGGTCTGTCAGCAGTAACGCTAACAAGGCCGATTTCGGTCAACCGTGAAAGGGAATTGTATGCGTCCAATCGATTCGTTCCTAATTTTTTAGCCAATTCACTTGCTTTGAGTTCTTTGGAAGAAGAGAGAATGACTACCGACTTGGCCTCACGTTCGGACAAGCCTGCATCTTGGAATAATTCAGCCCAATTCATTTCATGGTCCCTCCAGAAGAGAGTTCACTGAAGGCGTCGAGGATTCGGGCAACGTGCCTTCGTGGCCTAAACAGCCAATCATAACAGTAATGCACAGACCTATCTGGTCCTATCAAGAACGAGGACTTAGCGGGGAATAATCCGAGATGTATCGGTACGCCGTATGCATCAGCAACTTCTCTCTCAGGGTCGCTCAAGAGAGAGAAAGGCAGTTCCAATTCTTTCTTGAAGCGACGGTGATCTTCGAGTGAATCTTGACTGATACCAATGACCTCTACAGGAGGTGTGAGTGATTGGAAGAGGTCATATTGTTGTTTGAAAGTGAGGCAACCACGTTTACAGGTTGGTGAGCCGTCTTTGGCGTAAAAGAACAAGACTTTCCATTTACCGTCATAATCAGCTAGCGAGACCATTTCTTCTGTCGAAGATGGCAGTGTAAAATTCGGGGCTTTTTCGCCTACAAGTTGACTTCCCATGTATATCCCTCAAGAGTCCGGCATGTAAAGTGGTACTATGCTTGTTCTGGAATAAGGTGGCCCATTCTCTCTGCCTTAGTAGAAAGGTAATGGTTGTTCGTTTTGCATCGGCCGCTAATGTGTGGTAGTCGTTCTTCAATTTGAATCCCGTTTGAGCGCAATCCTTCAATTTTGAGAGGGTTGTTCGTCATGAGCCGAACGCTGTCTACGCCGACTTGCTTGAGCATGTGTGCGCTGAAATCGTATTCACGTCCATCCGCTGGAAGGTTGAGTGCGAGATTCGCATCAAGAGTGTCGTATCCGACGTCTTGGAGCGCGTAGGCTCGTATTTTGGCTTCAAGTCCAATTCCTCGACCTTCTTGTCGCATGTAGACAATAGCGCCACTTCCTTCTTCTTGGATTCGTGCCATTGCAGCCTTTAGTTGAGGTCCACAGTCGCACTTTAAAGATCCAAATGCATCACCAGTAAGGCATTCTGAGTGAATTCGAACTAACGGAGATTTCGTGGAGTCATCGAGACCCACGGAGAGTATAGAATGCTCTGCTCCTTTATCATCGACAAACACACGTATCCGGAAGTTTCCCTGTTCGGTAGGGAGCATTGCATCAGACTTAATTTCGGAAGGATTGATTTTTTGCTTCATGTATCTACATACATCGATTTAGATATAAACGAGTGTATGAATCCTTGGTTTTCAAAAACACTTCTTTATATCCTCGGTTGGTAAATGTAAATCTATGCACACAGTGGACTGCGATGTAGGTGTAGCGGCAATTGTCCGACAAGCGCGGTCCATTCTACTGGTCAAAGAGGCACACGGCCGCTACAAGGACTGCTGGGGACTTCCGAAGGGATACGTGAATGAAAACGAACTTCCAAGCCACGCCGTCTTACGAGAGCTCCAAGAAGAGTGCCTAGTCAAAGGCGAAATACTTGGAGTTCAAGCCATTCGTGAACGTTTAAACAACGGGATACCAGCAATTTTCATCGCTTACAGAGTCCAGTTACTCGAAGGTGAAATGCCTTCACAAGGCGAAGAAGTATCTGAGGTTCGTTTTGTTCACTCGGAGGAATTTGATAAACTTGAATGGATAAGCGATGCTATGCTGTCAATGGCGAAATCAGCAGTTAATTCAAACCAATCCTTGGAAACAATCGACTACCAAAACGAACGGGGTCATCCTTACATGCTCCATACTCTATCCAAGAAATGGGGGGGCGAAGCATGAACTCTAAACTCATAGACAGAGTCCGCTCTTGTAATGACCAACCGATTAACAACGATGGTAAATACGTCCTTTACTGGATGATTGCTAACCGCAGATTAAACTACAATGCTGCTCTTGAATACGCCGCTGAAATGGCTGTGTTGCACAATGTTCCTCTTCTCGTACTCGAAGAAATATCCACAAGTCACAAATTCTCAAACGATCGGGTTTGCACCTTCATGATACAAGGAATGCTCGAAAATATTCAACTATTCAAAGACAATAATATTCGCTATATTCCTTGGGTTGAAACCCCATTGAGTGGAATGAGAGGAATTCTGCATGAACTCTCAAACGAGGCAGTAATGGTCATCACGGACGACTATCCGACATACTTCCCGCTCAAGGCAGTCCGTCATGCGAGCAAAACCTCAAATCGCAGAGTTGTTGCAGTCGATTCAAATGGCGTGTTCCCCATGTCATGGAGCGAACGCCCGTATCCAACTGCTCATGGCTTCAGACGTTTTGTTCATGAACGATTCGTAGAATGTATGGAGACCTGGCCCCAACATCATCCGATTCCTGAAGGCAAAGATGTCTGGCTTGATGATGAATTATTCCGTCAACTCTCTGAAAAATGGCCTTTCCATGTAACTCCATTTGAATGGCTATGGAGAGTAGGAGAGGTAGGAAGTTCTGGTCGAGAAGCATTGTCAACAATAGACATCGACCACACAGTTCCCGCTGTGCCTCATGCGACGGGTGGCCGAAGCACCAGTGTTCGAATGATGCACGAATTCCTATCAAATCGACTGTATCGGTATGCAGATGACCGAAATGCTGTGAGCAAGCCCGCTACCAGCGGACTCTCTCCTTGGTTTCATTTTGGCCATTTATCTACTGTTGAAGTTATCCAACAAATCCTCCAAGCTAATGCATGGGACCCGGAATCAATCCAAACTTCACGCAGGGGTGCTCGCGAAGGTTGGTGGAACCTCGATCGAGCAGTCGAAAGTTTCCTCGACCAAATCATAACATGGCGAGAATTAGGTTTCAACAATGCATACCATAATCCAGAACATGACAAATACGAATCAATTCCAAACTGGGCAAAAACCACACTGCTCGAACATGCGAGTGATGAGCGAGTTCAATATACATTTGAACAAATCAAGGAAGCAGATACTCATGATGAGATTTGGAATGCAGCACAACGACAATTGTTACGTGACGGAATAATCCACAATTATCTTCGGATGCTGTGGGGAAAGCGCATTCTCGAATGGTCCCCATCACCACAAATAGCTGCTGAATGGATGATTGAACTCAATGACACGTATGCGTTGGATGGACGTGATCCAAACTCCTATACAGGCATCTTTTGGGTTCTCGGCAGACACGACCGTGCTTGGGGCCCTGAGCGTGCGATTTTTGGAAAAATCCGATACATGTCATCTGCGAATACCCGCCGAAAGTTCGACCTCAAGCCATATCTGCAAGAATTTCGTTAAAGAGGTGAAGCCATGGAATACAATCATTCAACCAAGGTCGTAACGAATGTAGAAGATACCTTTGCATGGCACGAAAGGCAAGGCGCCTTTCGAAGACTCATGCCGCCGTGGGAAAAAGCTGAGCAAGTTGGTAAACTTTCTTCACTCGAAAACGGGACACGGTTAACGTTCAAAATCCCTATACTCGGCCCTGTTCACATGAAATGGGTTGCAGAACATTCAGGATATAATCCACCTCATGCTTTTGAAGACACTATGGTTAGTGGACCTTTCAAGAAATGGCATCACGTTCATTCATTTATCGAAACCGAGGATGGTGCATGTCGTGTCGATGACCACGTGCAGTATACGCTACCAATGGGGATACTTGGTCGAGTTTTTGGTAGTGGCAACATCAAACGCCGATTGAAAAGAATGTTTCGTGCTCGTGAAATTCGTTTGGTTAAAGATGCAAAAAGATTTCAAGATTTTGCGCACATGAAGAGGAAAAAGATTCTCATTGCAGGCTCTTCAGGCCTCATTGGAAGACAACTTATCGCCTTTTTCGATACCGTAGGTCATGATGTTTGGCGACTGGTCCGTAAAGAGCCTAAAGGCAAAGAGATATTTTGGAAGCCAAGTGAAGGGAAAATAAACTCAGAAGACCTCGAAGGGTTTGATGCAGTAATACATCTTGGTGGAGCCGGAATTGGAGATAAGCGCTGGACTAAGAAACGAAAAGTGATTCTCGAAGAGAGTAGAACCAAAAGTACAGAACTTCTCTCATCGACCTTATCAAAATTGGAAAAGAAGCCGGAAGTGTTCATTGTTGCTAGCGCCATTGGCTTCTATGGAAGTCGTGGCGATGAAGAACTCACCGAGAACTCGGACCTTGGTGAAGGATTTCTTCCAGAATTATGCCAGGCTTGGGAACAATCAGCTCAACCAGCAATCGATGCTGGGATTCGTACGATTCATTGCAGGACCAGTTTAGTCTTGGATGCAACCGGCGGAGCCTTACAAAAGATGCTCCTACCTGCGCAACTCGGAGCAGGTGGCCCTATTGGCTGGGGTAAGCAATGGTATTCTTGGATGTCAATGGATGACCAAGTGTATGGCATACATCACGTCATGATGACTCAAGAATGCGAAGGAATCTACAATTTCTCATCCCCTAATCCCCTTCGCCAAAAGACTTTTGCAAAAGTATTGGGTAAGGTCCTATGGAGGCCTTCATTCATGCCCGTTCCCCCATTTGGCATTTGGTTCTTGTTCGGTAAAATGGGTGTTACGCTTGCAACTGACAGTGCGAAAGTAATGCCAAACCGCCTCCTTGAAAGCGGATATAATTTTGAGTATCCA
>CASIAW010000008.1 GCA_949372875.1 Candidatus Poseidoniaceae archaeon | reverse complement strand
CGCTCGGAACTTGAAGCACATAGCATTCAACCGCTCGAACATATTGAAGCCATCAATGGCGAATCAATGGTTCTGATTCAAGGTGATGAAACGCGATGCATGTCAAACGTCTGTACCCATCGCGGTATGCGTTTAGCACTCGAGCCATGCACGAAGAAAACGCTGCAGTGCCGCTATCATGGGCGAACATTCAACCTGGATGGTAGCTTTCGACACATGGCTGAATTTGAACAAGCAATTGACTTTCCAAGTGAAGAAGATAACCTGCCTCAATTCCCCCTCAAACAATGGATGGGGATGTTTTTCACCGCTCAAAAGGAAGGCATGGGCTTGCCTTGGGATATGCTTGAACAGCGCTTAGGATTCCTCAAACCAGAATCATTCACGCATGATGCACGTCGAGACCGAGACCACAGTGTTGATGCCAATTGGCTGCTCTATGTCGATAATTTCCTAGAAGGTTTCCACATTCCTTATGTTCACCCTGAACTCAACCAAGCACTCGATTATTCAGGCTACATTACCGAGACGTTTGACGGTGGAGTATTGCAAATTGGCAAAGCAATGGAAGGCGATGTCAAGTTCGATTTACCACTGCAGGACATCCCGATGAAGGCCAAGATATTGCAGCATACTATCTGTGGCTGTTCCCCAACATGATGTTCAATTTCTACCCTTGGGGATTATCGGTCAATGTGGTGATTCCAGTTTCACAGAAGCAATGCAGAGTGCTTTATCGCGGCTATGTCAGCGATGCGGAATTAGCCAGTCAAGGTGCGGGTTCGGTGCTTGATACCGTTGAAGACCAGGACCAGTGGGTGATTGAAGAAGTGCAGAAAGGTATGGCTTCAAGTGTCTATGACCGAGGAAGATATTCACCGACAAGAGAGCAAGGTGTGCATCATTTTCACAGAATGCTCAGCCAATTTCTCGGCGAGTAAGCACCAAAAGAAAACCGAAACGAAAGACTGCCCAAAAACACAGAGCACGGTGTGTCTTCAAAATGGCAGTAAGAAAGACCGGAGATTTACTCGGCGAGAGGTTTAAGAAACTGGCGCGTAAGCCATTGACCATGTCTATCATAGCAGCATATAACGAAGCCTGGGAAAACGCAGATGTCGACGCACTTACAAACATCATTCACGATGATTGCGTGTTCAACCCACACGTGGGCGGAATCACCATGAGCAAATCCGACATTCTTGGATTCGTCGGTGGCGGAAACACTCCAAAAGGAGAAAACCAAAGAATTCTTTTCGAAAACGATGAAGTTGGCGTTGCTCACTCAATTGTTCACTTTGCAAACGATTCCGACTCTGAGGCTGTCATGTCCTTCATGCGATTCAAAGACGGAAAAATCATTCTTATGGAAACCGGTGCTACACCACTTTCTGATGATTACAAACTCGTCGGTAGCGAGTGAAGAAGAAACGCTCTGTTTCACATCACAGTTCTGTGATGTCTTCTCTTTCAGTTGAAATACCGAATTCTTTCTCGGCTTTCTCATAGACACTTGCATCTATTGAACCGTCTCTGACAAGAGAAGAGAGTGCTGCAAGTGCGATTGCTGCTCCATCGATTTCAAAGAATCTACGGAGTGCTTCACGGGTATCGGAGCGACCAAATCCATCGGTTCCTAGCACGGTGTAATGTCCGCCAACCCATTGACGAATCATGTCAGGAACTGCTGCCATGTTATCGCTGACAGCAATGACAGGGACGGTTCCGCTTCCAAGGAATTGTTCGACCCATGGCTGCTTCGCAGACTTTGTAGGATGCAATCGATTCCATCGGTCGCATTCCAAACCTTCTCGGCGCATTTCTCCATACGATGTAGCGGAATAGATTTCAGAACGAACGCCATAGGCTTCGAGTTTCTCAACAGCATCCAAGACTTGAACCATAATTGGACCAGAGCCAATGAGGCGGACAATTGGGCCGTCACCCTTCGGCGCCCCTCGTAGCATATACATGCCGCGAATGATGCCTTGATCGACACCCTGAGGCTTTGGAGGCATAGGATAGTTTTCGTTGTAAACAGCAATGTAGTGAATGACATCTTTGTCTTGGCCATACATCTCATCGATACCGTGACGGATGATGGTTGCCAACTCGTAAGCAAAGGCTGGGTCCCAAGCACGAACTGCAGGATTGGTGTGAGCCATCAAAAGTGAATGCCCGTCTTGGTGTTGCAATCCTTCACCGTTAAGTGTGGTTCGACCTGAAGTTGCTCCCATCAGGAAGCCACGTGCGCGCTGGTCTGCTGCCGACCAAATGAGGTCAGCCACTCTCTGGAATCCGAACATCGAATAGAAGGTGTAGAAGGGAATTGTTGGATAGTGGTGTGTGGCAAAGGAGGTTGCTGCGGCAATGAACGTAGAAGTTGCTCCAGCTTCATTGATTCCTTCTTCGAGCAACTGGCCTTTGGCCGATTCTTTGTATTTCATCAGCACTTTGTGGTCGACAGGCTTGTAGAGTTGGCCTTCCGGATGATAGATTCCAAATTCAGCAAACAGTGGGTCCATTCCAAAGGTTCGAGCCTCATCAGGAATAATGGGAACGATACGCTTTCCAAATTCTTTGTCCTTCATCAAGGCACGAAGGATTCGTACGAAAGCCATGGTGGTCGAGACTTGCATGTTACCTTTGGTGCCTTCATCAAAATCTGCATAGGTTGCCTCGGCAGGAAGAGTGAGGTCAAACTTAGGAACGGTTCGTGTCGGCATGAATCCATCCATAGCAGCACGACGCTGTTTTGCATAGGCCACCAGTTCAGGGACATCTTCAGGCATAACATAAGGATACTTTTCTAAATCTTCATCTGTGAACTCAAGACCCAAATCGTCACGCATATACTGCATACTTTCCATGTCTGCCTTCTTCTTTTGATGTGTTGTGTTACGTCCAGCAAAAGCAGGCCCAAGTCCGAATCCTTTGATTGTGCGAATGAGAACAACTGTTGGCTCGCCTTTGTGAGCGGTCGCTTGTGCATAGGCTGCATGGAGTTTGAGGAAATCATGGCCACCAACATCAGCGCATAAATCGACGAGCTCGTCATCACTCAAGTGAGCAACAAGTGCTTGGAGTCCTTCTGAATTGAACAGGTCCTTGCGAATAATTGCGCCGTCAGCAGTCATAATTCGCTGTTCATCACCATCGACAAGTTCGTCAAGTCGAGCAGCGAGTAAACCTGCAGAATCTCGAGCAAACAAATTATCCCAACTGCTGCCCCAGAGAACTTTGATGACGTTCCATCCTGCGCCTCTAAAGCGGCCTTCAAGTTCTTGGACAATCTTTGAATTGCCACGAACAGGTCCGTCCAGACGTTGTAGATTACAGTTCATGGTCATGACAATATTGTCAAGTCCTTCTCGTCCTGCAAGAGAAAGTTGAGAAAGAGATTCTGGCTCGTCTGATTCTCCATCACCCATCGTATACCATACACGAGAGTTGACTGTGGAAACAAGACCTCGGTCTTCGAGATAACGGTTGAATCGTGCTTGGTGAATAGCCGTCATTGCGCCTAGACCCATACTGACGGTTGGAAATTCCCAGAAGTCAGGCATCAATCGAGGATGCGGGTAAGAAGACAAACCTTTGCCACCGGTTTCTTGTCGGAAGGCTTCCATTTGCTCATGAGTGAGACGCCCTTCGAGCCATGCTCTCGCGTAAATACCCGGAGAGGCGTGTCCTTGCCAGTAGAGATGGTCGCCTTGACCAGCACCGTCTTTACCTCGGAAGAAATGATTGAAACCAATCTCCCATGCATGAGATGCTGAAGCATAAGTCGAGATGTGACCGCCAATACCATCGAAGTATTTGTTGCCTCGTGTGACGACCATCATTGCATTCCATCGGATAATGCCGTGAAGGCGTTCTTCAAGATCGAGGTCGCCTGGGTATGTTCCTTGGCTGTCAGGATGAATAGAATTGAGATAAGGTGTGTTCACGACATCAATTTCAACACCTGCATGTCGTGCGGCATCAACGGTTGAAAGCAAGATACGACGCGCTTCTTCGTCGCCGAGTTGGTCACGTACTGCAAGGATTGAATCGACCCATTCCTGTGTAGCAACAGGGTCTGGGTCAGGTAAAGTTCCTCGAACACCGAAGCGCATGTCTTACTCCTCCTTGTATCACCCTCCAACCGTGGGGCTTTCAACCCCTCGCTTGAAATCCCATTGAAAATCTTGCGAGAACTCTTCATTTGGAGGTTTTTCTAGGGTGTTCGGCGTTGTATGCATCGTTTTTAGTCTCCACTTTTCATGTTTTTCCGGAGAAATCAATAAAAGCCGATTTCACTGCGAGCAGGTTATGTCCGTCGAGGCTATGGTTCAAACGATGATTGATGATTTAACTGCCGCTCTTGCTGATGCTGTCAAGCATGACAAGGGTAACGCTGCTGCTGGTACCCGTGTGCGCAAGGCTATGCAAGATGCAAAGTCCACT
Organism: Candidatus Poseidoniaceae archaeon; assembly: GCA_949372875.1. Taxonomy (GTDB): domain Archaea; phylum Thermoplasmatota; class Poseidoniia; order Poseidoniales; family Poseidoniaceae; genus MGIIa-L1. Next base: position 111,389 of record CASIAW010000008.1, on the reverse strand, counting down.
GCTCAAGCAGTGCGCACACAAGTCCAAGCTGACAAGAATGCTTGAGGTTAAGAGCGCGTCAAAACGCGCCATTCCCCTCCACCATTGAGAAGGTCAACTTCTCCACGAGATTCAACAATCCACCCTCTTGGTGTAAACGTTATGTCTGGTGAGGTGACAAGCGTGCTCACTTGCGATAAAGTGGAGTTTAATTCCGACTCCCATGTTGAATCGATCGATCTCCAATGTCCGGTGATTTTCTTTTCCTCTGCATCAAGCGGAGCATAGAACGTATAGAGCCAGTGCATACCAAGGGTGTCCTCTGATACGAACAAGAACGCATCACCTTCTGCAAGGTTCATTGATTCTGCAGCCTCATCAGTCCACATTGTCTGACCGTGAAATGAGGCAAGGAGAGAAAGGGGCAACAGCAGAAGAACGGTCAACCCCATGACCTTAGCCTTCGAAAGAGGCGCATCATATGTTGGAAGTTCGACCTGTTGTGACAGTTGCCTGAGTAAAAGGAAAAGCGGGATGAACAGCATGGTGGCATATCGCCCGTTATTCCCCATTGTCCAAATAATGCCTGGCCACTGTGCACCCCAAATACTCGCTTCATAGGTCCAAAGGGCAGCAACATAGAACACGAGAGCGGTCATGATACCAACGATGAAGCCCGTCATCACGGCGATGTTTGAATCCTCAATCGTCGTTAACGCCTTCAACAGAGGCAAAATAAACGGCCAAGCAACCATACCAAAGAGCGTGAAGATGACAACCAAGTCCAACAGAGAAAAGGCGAATGCTGTCGTGTAGCGTACCGGACTTTCTGCAAGTATGGAGAGCGTACTGTTGTAGCCAATGATCCCCAAGACAACCATACAAAGGGATACCGTAGATGCGACAACGAGTGCTACAAAGTGAGGTTGGCTCATCCAACGAGTTTTTGCGCCACCGCGTTGCTGTATCTCCATCCACAGAGTTGCCAATGTAGCGAGAATAAACGCCCCATAGGCAACACCCATTCCATCAGTGAACCCTTTGGCATATGCCATCATCATGAAACAGATTCCTGCTCCAAAATTCTGTAAAATTCGGTATCTGGTTGTCAGCAAGCCACTCAACAAAAAGAAAGAGGCTGCACAAAAAACCGCTAAGTAAACCTCTTCATATCCCCGGCCAACCGAGAAAATAAACGCTGGCGACAGCGAAAGAATGGCTGCTGAACGTACCCCACCCCAGCGGAACATGCAGGCAATGAGACCAACAAATGTGAGGAAAGCTATCGCCTTAATTCCCTCTTCTGACATCCCATATAATGGTAAAACCGTTCTCTGGCCCCCATCAGTAGGGTCGCTTTCACCCAACGTATCAGGACGCAAATCGCCCCAAGGCAAGGCACCGTTTTCATCAACAGCCATCTTAACTTGCGTATCGAGGCCTAAATCGCTGGTAAAACAGACGATGATGTTGAGAAGAATGCCGAATATGAGCAATCCTTTCCACAGACGGTCGTCTTCGAAATTCAACCGCTCCATAAGCAACGGTTCGGGGGGAGAGGTTCAACCCTTTCGGACACTTCGGGGGTACATGAGCGGAATTCTAGAGGGTATTCGAATCGTCGATGTCTCGCGTATCTTAGCCGGGCCTTATGCAACGCAAATGTTGGCAGACCTCGGAGCTGAAGTCATCAAAGTCGAGGCACCGTGGGGCGATGATACCCGTCAATGGGGCCCACCATTCACAACTGGCTTTGATGGAAAGAAGGTCGCAGCGTATTTTCTCTCGTGCAATAGAGGTAAAGAAATTGTAACCTTTGATTTGAAGCGTGAAGCCAGTAAAGTTCGAGCGCTCATTGAAACTGCAGATGTGGTCGTTGAAAACTTCCGTCCAGGAACACTTGAACGCTTACTTGGCCCTCTACCGAATGATGTCATTCTTTGCTCAATTTCGGCGTATGGTGCAACTGGGCCTCGCAGAGATGAGCCAGGATACGATGTTGCATTACAAGCACGAAGTGGTATCATGGGAATCACTGGAGAAGCCGATAGCGCCCCGGTCAAGGTTGGCGTCGCATGGATTGACGTCATCACTGGGCTCAATGCTGGGAATGCAATTCTTGCAGCACTGTATCACAAGCAAAAGACGGGCGAAAACATGCGGATTGACATCTCGCTTTGGGACAGTGCAATTGCTGCTTTAGTGAACCAAGCACACAATGCAATGGCAAGTGGAGTGAACCCCACCCCGATGGGTTCAGCACATCCAAATCTCGTTCCTTATCGTGCCTTTGAAGCCAAAGACGGATGGTTCGTAATTGGTGTGGGTTCTGACAATCAATGGCTCAAACTGGTTGAAGCATTGAACCTTGAAAATCAGGAACTGTGGGAAACCAATGAGGGGCGAGTTCACGCCCGTACTGCTGTTGAAGCATGTGTTGGCAAAGCAGTGGCGATGATGGACAGAGCGGAACTTGAACAGAGATTAGATGGCGTTCCTTGTGCACCGGTCAACACCGTTCTCGAAGCACTTTCGGACCCACAAAGCGTGGCTCGTAATGTCGTAACTCAGCACAATGGCGTGGACGTCTTAGCAAGCCCCTTGCGCTTTATGAAGCCTTCAAAATGAGAATAATGAGCGCTGGCCACCTTCTCGTATGAGTCCAACTTCTCGTAGTTTGTCCATTTCGTTATCCATGCGACGTTGGCTGAACTGCCGTTCAACCTGTAAGAATTGGATGAGTCCCTTCACGTCAATTTGACCTGGAAGGAGTTCTTCATCCGCAACTTCTACAGCAGGATGGTTATGAAATATCTCTCGGATTTCATCAAGTCTTTCTGGAACTTCTTTGTCCTTCACTTGACAAATTGTTTCAATTGAGCCGTGTTCTTTGATGAGTTTGATTCCCGTCTTTGGTCCTATGCCTTTGATACCAGGGTGGAAGTCTGTTCCAATCATGATGGCCAAGTCAATCAATTGTTCACGACTGAGGCTGTGCGTGTCAAGCATCTCCTGTAAGTCAATGGCTTGCGCTCGAACAACCCGTCCGTGTTGTTTTGAGCCATCGCTCATAAGATTGCGAACCAAGTGAGGTGTCCCGTAGAGGAGTGCATCCCAATCCTGAGTTGCAACAACATCCAGTTGTCCTTTCGCAGCCATAACAGCAGCTTGTCCTTCACCTTCCGCTTTGGCAACGACCCATGGAACGCCGAGTAAATCGAGCATCTGCTTGGTTTCATCAACCATTTCTTGGGAGTAATGCATGATTCGAGGAGCCATTTTTTGCGCTAATGCAAAGTCTCCAGCAGCCAGTGCCTCTTTGTGGACCCGTTCAGCTTCTTCCCGACGTGCTCGGCGTGATGCAATTTCATCTGCTTTCAATTCTGGAGCAGTTCCGTCAAAAATGTAAACAGGCTTGATGCCGAGTTTCAGCAACGTCGTGGTTCGATTGAGAAAGCCCATCAAATGTGAGACGACTTTACCATTCTCGGCACGAAGTGGCCCTCCATCACCTTGCGGTGAACGATCACGCATTGTCGTGAGAAATTGGAAGGCTGTGAGAAAGGCATCAATACCAACACGCTTACCAGAAAGGGTCGCTAAGTCGATGTTTTCGGGCGTTGCAAGGTCTCGTAAGTTACAGCCCATGAAGAGAAGATAAGGTGACAGTATGTGTATATTCGCATCCGAATCGGTCAAGAAGTCGAGGCGCAAGCGCCAACCATGGCGAGTCATGTAGCGAGTTTACGTGGCTGGCATCCAGCCTTGGCTCGGGCTGAAGTTGCATCACTACTGCCACAAGCTAAACTTATTCGTTTAGAGTCCCGTCGATTAGTTCAACTTGAAGGAGACATATCGCTTGAACAAATGCATACTGCAGTTGAATGTGCAAGTGGTTGTCAAGCACTTCTTTGGAACGCAATTCTTTGGAAGCATGAAGAAGACTCCACTGCGTTTTACGAACACCTTCGTACATACCTTGAGGCTTATCCACGAACGGGTTCCGCAGCGGTCCGCAGCATGAAACATGAAGGGAAAATGCCCGGAGTAAGCAGCCGAGAATTCGCTCGTACCATCGGAGGAATCCTTTCATCACAAGGGTATCCAATCGACCTTGAATCTCCCGAACACCGCTTGGGCATGGTCTTTGATGCCAGTGCTGGAATCATTGCTTGTGGCTGGATGGTTGGTTCAGGAGATGATTCAGATGGAATCGTAGCACGAAGAGCAACGGACCGTCCGTTCTTCAAACCTGTTAGCCTTGATCCACGTCTTGCTCGCTTAGCAGTCAATGTCGCTTCAGGTCCACGAGACTCAGGAGCAACGCTCGACCTGATGACCGGCACCGGTGGTTTTGTTCTTGAAGCAGCCATTTCCAATCGAGAAACATATGGTGTGGATTTAGATCCCTTCATGATTGAAGGCGCCCAGAAAAACCTTGATTGGGCTATGCCATCATCAGAAGCGAAGTTACTGTTGGGCGATGCAACTCAATTACCTGAAGTCATTCCCTCTCACGCTCATAAGAGAATTGCAGGTTTTGTCCTTGACCCACCTTACGGGCGTAACTCACAGGGTTCGCTGGACCATGCTGAATTGATTGAAGCCGTGTTGCATAGTTCGAGAAAAGTCGCTGCCAAAAAGGCCGGCTTAGTGTTGATATTACCTATGCATCCGTTTGGAGAATTTCCTGATGAAGCACTGGAAGACGAGGCTGAGTTTGAACTTCTACACGGCCAATGGTCAGAAATCAAATCGACGTTTAACAAGACAGGGTGGCGTATCGAACAGCGATGGGTCGAACATGTTCACGCAAGCCTGGGGCGACTTATCCTTCACGCAACAATTGTTCCTCAAGATTGAGAAGAACAATAGCATCATCTTCTGTTGGCTCAGGAAATTGTGATTTGTGAGGGCATCCATCATCCAAGATGACCTCGTCCTTGTGGTTGAGAACGTTTGGATACGTTCGACATCCTTGAGGGCGGACTTCATACACAGAACACATTCCTTCAGCGTGAACATCCGCAGAATCAGTCAAGAGAAAGACACAGGCCCGGGTATTGGCATCATTCAAAAGAGTGAGAATACCATTATTTCGCCAAGTGAAATCTTCAACAGCCATCCCAGTTCGACGTGTGAGAAGAGCAGCCTCGGCTTTGGTTAGAGGCATGGTTGTCTCTCGACAACAGGCAGAACATCCCGTAGGAATACACGGAAGAGAGCGCGCCATAGCCGAGCCAATCCTTCCGCCTTCTTCAAGAAGGGGGGGCAACTCGGCGAGTTAAGGGCGATTAGGGTAGCCTGGATATCCTGACGGGCTTCGAACCCGTCGACGCGGGTTCGAATCCTGCATCGCCCACTCTTCGAGAGTGCCTTTGGGTAGTGATGCCATGTCGTCCGCAAAAAGATGGTGGAACCCTATGCACTACAACGGGTCCTCACTGTTCGGAGATTGTGATAAGTCAATAGCGAGGTACTTTAATGTCTAATGTTCTTGAACAAGCGTTCGCCTTGTCTCTCCTGGGTCGATGAACAGTGCTCCAAAGATGATTAGTGTTTCAAACGCTGCAGCAAGTAAGAACAGTGTCGAATAATCAAACCGACTGGCAAGTGGGCCGGTCAATTGGTATCCGATAATCGAAGAGACGTTCATCATGGCCATATATGCAGTAAATTGAGTTCCTCCAACTTCACTCCACGTGACCCTCATCACCAAGGAATAGATGTTGATGGTCACAAGCCCCCAAGTAAAGGTTCGAATGGACCACATCACCATCATGTAACTTCCACTGCTCCACATCGATTCAGTCAGTCCCCATATCGAGGTGACCACAGCAGTGAATAGCGCGCCGTAAATGATGACCGACTTTCCTCCAAATCGTCGACCTAATTGCCCTCCAACCAGATATCCAAAGATAGTGAAAAGCAAAATTATTCCACCGTTTGTAACATTAAACTGCTCAACGGTCCAGCCCAATTCTCGAACAAAGAGAAGCGGCAAAACTGGAATCAAGAAGAATGAGAGTGACATCACGAGACTCAAGACAATACCAAGCTTCGCAGAGCGCAGTGAAAAAGCGGTTTTCAGTTTCAAAAGTATTTCTTTGAAATCACGCTGATCTTCTTGCAGTTGCTCACTGCCTTGGCCTTCGCTCCACGGGAAACGCTTCTCACCAGGCCGTTCAGTCATGTAGAGGGGTACGAGCATAATGAGTATGAGAATAGGAATTTGAAGAAGAATCGTTGCTTTAATGCCGAGCGTACCGATAATAAGCCCAAGACCTGCCCCTCCAATAATACCACCAACTGACTTTGCAGTGAACATGTAACTGTTGACTTTCTCCATTTCATGAGGTTTGAGAACATCGACGGCAAGGGCATCAGTACTCACATCTTGTAAAGATGTGAAGATATTGTAGACCAGGAACATCCATGCGATAGTTCTCACATTTTCTTCTGGATTTGGAACAAACATCATCGATGCAAGAACGAGAATCATTCCACTTTGTGCAAGAAGAATCCATGGCCTGCGACGCCCCAAGGAGGGGATTTGATACCTGTCAATAACAGGCCCCCATAGGAATTTCACTGACCAAGGTAAGGTTCCAAGGGTGAGCATGAGGGCAAGTTCTCCTGCTCCAACGCCCTTGTCTGCCAAGAAAGTAAGGAAGGCAATGGTGATGAAACCCCACGGAATTCCTTGAGCCACATAAAGGGCACAAAGAGTGAGAACCCGAGCCCGATAACTGTCAACGAGCGTATCTCCATCTGAAGATGACTCACCAGAAACAACATCTTCAGGTTCTTCTTCAAGAACCATTCCAAGTTGGAATCTCTCTCGTTGAAAAGTAATGAAACCAACAAAGGCGAATATTCCGATAAACCATGGAGAGAACAACAGACCGGAAAGCGAACCACTTCCGACCGCCATTGTCGAAGCATCGTCTTCGCTCATCGGTCCATTTGGATTAATCGCTGCAGGGTCTGAAGCGTTGAGGATTGGGAATATTCCTTCGACATTCAAACCTTCAGTATTGTCTGAATAATACAGGCGGAATTTCGAATCACATCCGGCTAACGCCTTTTGTGGGTTCAAGCATTCAAGAGCGGTTGGACCTGGCTTGTTGAATTGAATGTTCAATTGAGGCGTTGAGCCTTGCTCCCAAAAGGTCATGTTTTCAGAAACTTGAATCTGCCATGTGACTTGTTCGTTTGAATAGGTGGGAAAGGTGAATTCTTGCTGGGCTAAAATCTCAGAATCTTTCTGTAGTGAAAGAAGAAGCTCATCTCCTCCACTGTTCTCCGAAGATTGGATTAAAAAACCTAATTGGAGGTTAATCGAACCCTCTGGGTCCAGATACATGTCTTCCATCAAAGGCGCATCGAGAGAACACGAAAAGTCGATGTTTTCGGTTTCATCAATCTCACCGTATCCAACATCGGACGAATCTTCGGAGGAAAAGTGGGCGATACAATTGCCATTAGCAAGTGATGCATCTCCCCAAAGATACATGATTTGATTCTCTGCATTCGGCTGAGTGTCAACAGGAGTTTGAGCGAGAACAGAACTTGAAGTCACTGAAACGAGCAACAAAAGCACGAAAGAAAAGAGAATTCCCTGACGTGCCATACATCGACGAGTCGTCAGAACCATTCAAAACTTTTCAATGCTCAAAACAGAACTTGTGTTCAAAAGAGGGAGGATAATCACTCCGTAAGTGAGTGGTTTTCCGCCTTTTCGGTCAAGAAATATCGGTAGAAGAAGTAGACCGCCAATCCTGTGAAAAGATGCCAGAGAGCATGATATTGGAAGAGTGAATCAGGATTACATGCTGCTTCGCCTTCGCGACCGTAGCGCCAAACAATATTGCCCAACACATAGAATCCCAAACCAATCCACAAATGCGGGCTTGACTTTCGGAATAATTCTTGTCCAGAATTGAAGTGAAGCACCAATGCGATAAGAGTGAACACCACACAAAGAATGATGATCTGAAGGGTCGGTGCGCCGACTGAAAGGGTAACACATGCAATGACTGGGAGAGAAATCATCCATCCGAGTCGATTGTTTGAGAGGTTTTTCGCTTCCTGGATAATCCATGTGCCAATGTAAAGCGACCACATGTAATCTCGGGTGATTTGCGATAATTTCAGTTTGCGGTTATCTGAAAAGTTCTCAATGAGGACGAGATTATTGTTCGCAGCATAGGTATCCAAGATTGCGGTGAGAATAAAGACGATGAAAAAGAGAGTCATGAAAAAGCGGTCACTCCAAGCATATTGCCGACTTAAATTATAGTATACTGGGAAGGAGATGAAAAACAGCATACCGGTCCAATCCATGCTCGTACCCCAATTTGTATTGGTACCATGCATAGCAAAACTACCGATACCGATGTAGATGGAACCTGCAGCATAGAGAATCGGATACATTCCGTGTTCCAACATCGGGTTTGCTGCTCGGCCATTCTGCGAAGGCATGTTCCAGAGAATAATGAGGCCGACGATAATGTAGGTGAAGTTCGATAAGGCGTTCATCGGTTCTTTGACGAGGCCATCTGAAATCTCTTCACAAAATAGTGTCGGACTTTCAATAGGGTCTACAGCCCATGTTGAGCCTCCTATGAATACATACAGAATTGAGAGTAACAACGACGACGCCGACGGCGGTAAAGAAGGCTTTCTTTTCTTCGAAAAGTTCGCGAAGTGACCTCTCCATCATGTAAGCGCCTCAATACCGTAGTATTTCGTTCTAAGTATCTCTGAGGCTCACCAATACTCAACACGAGGTTCATTGATTCTCAAATGAGTACTTTGGTAATGGAACATATCTGCGAGAAGTGTTTGGAATTCAAGGTAACAAGGGTGTTTATGCAAACCGAGCGTTTTGGATTCATTTGAAAGGCGTACTAAGACAAACTTTGGTCGATTGCCGTGTGAGATGATCCACTCATGGACCACTTGGATGTAGGCGATACGAAGTGATTCACAAAACGCTTCTCCAACCGCTTGCTGTTCGAGTGAAATCAAAGATGGCCAATCATCAGCAACCCAATGAGCGTTAAAATCACTCCATGACGGTTTGAACACAGCCTCAGCGTAGGAGCGTTGAATTGGACGAAGTTTTGATTCAAGTTCTGCAACGAGGTTTTTTCGCGCAAATGCTTCAGAGAGTTTGTCCACATAATCGGGATATGCTGGCGGGTCAATAACGACTGAATATCGTGCTTTACTGGCTCCTAAATGAGGATAAATGTCCCATTCACGAGTAGGGTTGTCATTGAAGTCATATTCATTTCTCTCCCACTTCTCATCATCTAATTCGGGTGGCGGCGGTGGAGGGAGCTCTTCAGGATAGAGAACCACTCGAGCACCAGAATTACCGAGCGTATCGAGCAACACTTGCGAGATATTTTCACCACGGACAATGATTCTTCGATTCTCAATCGGTACATCTGAACTGCGTATTTGAGAGAGGAATGTGAAGAGGTTGTCAATCTTCATACTGGCGATGAGAGAGACATCTTCTGCTGAGAGAGCCCATGAATCGATTGGAATCCCTGGAGTGTCGGAAAACAACGGCATTGAACGCATCGAGGTCCAATTTTCATAGGCTTGAATATTCTCTATTTGCTCATCACCTCTGATTCGAAGCAAATCATTCTGCCACTGAGACAGTTGTTCTGGATTGGTTGATTCAATGGTTAAGTCTCCGTAGGTATAACCGGTGTAAGATGGGGCTGGAGGGGCTGCTTCAGTGGTAATCTCAAGGTCGCCTTCTTGCCGTGATTCAAGATATTCTTGTTGTCTGCGTTGACGACTAGCCATTCGTGCGATAGGATTCAAGGATTCTTCTAAAGCGCCTCCGACTTCTTCAACTGCTTGTTCAACATCGTCGCCCGCCTCTACAATGTTAACGAATGAACCGCCACTTGCACCGCTGACTTGGCGGAATACATTGACCGATGCTGTTGGTAAACCAAGTCCAATAATGTGAAATTCAACATCGATACCGATGCTTTTGATTGCTTCAATACACGGTTGAAACCCATGAACTCCGTTGAAAGGAGGAGGAGAACTCATGTCCATCCCATCACTGATTAAGAAAAACAACCAGTCGACACTGTCTTGAGCGAGTTCTTCAGCTTCTTCGACTAAAAACTTCCAAAGATAGGTGCCGCCATTTGGTTTTGGAAACCGGATTTTCAACAAATCTTCCTCTGAACGGAATTCAAGAGGAGCAAGAACCCGAGATCTCCCTCGACTGTTGATGGTGGAAATTTTGGTTTGTCTGTCTTGGAATGTTTGAACCAGATTTTGCCACATTGCTTGAGCAACAACATGCTTTTTCACTCGCCCCTTAAGCCCAAGTCCGCGGAATATTTTTCGGAGAACTGAACTCGATTCGCCGCTGAAATTTTCATCGAGTTCTCCTTGAATACGCTCATTCATCGAACCGGAGGTGTCGACATAAATTGCGATTTTTACCATCTTGTAGCCCCCGTGATTGTTTCTTCTATGGCGTGATATATCATTTAATAGTACTTATCACGCAACTCATTTGATTCTTCGAATCTCTCAATCAAACAATACTTAGATAGTTGAACACCTCTTGTAGAGACCATGGTGGAACCGAAACTCAGCCCCGATGGAACGTCGGAATGGACCGGTACAGAATGGGTTCCAGTAGGCACAACCGTTCAACACGCCTCGGGTGCAAATGTATTCACGCACCAAAAAATAGTGGACAGCGTAATTATGGGTGATTTAACGTCCCAAACGATTGTTCAAAACAGCCCAGAAGACATGGCAAAAGCAATGGTAATGGCACTTGAACAGATTGGATTTGTTGGAAATATCCAAACCTCCAATCCTTCGAACCAGCAGATGTCAAATGTCAAAAATTTGTTGAAAGCGGGAGATGAATTAACTTCTCAGGGCGTTAAAGTTCAAGGCTCAACAGACCTCAAACTCGGTAATGCAGCGCGTTTGACCGGTCGATATCAAGCGGCAATGGACTCGTATAACCGAGCACTCCAAACGTTCCGAAATGAAGGGAACCGAAGTGGAGAAGCCGATGCACTGATCAACATTGGGTACGTATCTCTCAACCAAGGAGACGCTGGAAATGCTTACCAAAATTTTCGAGATGCCCAGTCCATTAAAGCCGAAATCGGTGAGAAAAATGGTGAGGCTGATGTCATTCTGGCTATGGCGAATCTCGCACTTACGGGCAATGAATATGACCAAGCACAACACTTGTTTTCTCAAGCTCTAAAAATTAAAGAGAGCCATGCCGATGAGAACGGTGTAGCAGTTGCCTTGATTGGAATTGGAAATATTTTGGAATCAAAGAAAGAATACGAAGCAGCGCAAATCCATTACCGTCAAGGCCTGCTCATCAAACGAAAGCAGAAGGATCTAGAAGGTGAAGCAATTATTCTTGCCAACCTTTCAACGGTTGCTGAACGCCTTGGAAATACCAGTGATGCACAACGATTGACCAATGAAAGTGTCGCTATCAAGCGTCAGATTGGTGACCGAAGAGGAGAGGCTTTTTCACACATCCAACTTGCATCACAAGCTAAACAACGTGGCGACTATGTCGAAGCAGAACGCTTGTACAAAATGGCTTTGAAAATGAAAAAGAAACTCTCTGATTTACGCGGTCAATCCGATACATTGAATCTCTTGGGTGTATTCTTCGAAGAACAAGATCAATTCGAACAGGCAGAACGTTACTTCAACGAATCTCTGGCTATCATGAGGCAACTTGGAGACCGTCAGGGTGAGGGGATTGCGCTGTTCAATATTGGCAATACCCACCTTTACCGTAATCAACTCGAGAGCGCAGCACAACAATTTGAGCAGAGTCTTCGACTTTCCAAAACAGTTAATGACCACGAAGGTCACTCAGATGCTTTGATTCAACTCGCTGCAATAGCTGAACAGCAGCAAAACATTCAACAGCGACAGAAACTCTTGACTGAGGCTGCAGCAATCCTGCGTCGAAACAACATTCCAGTCACTGGCTGGCTTCAAGAAAACGGTTTCTAATACAGTTTTGAACAAAGCCGCCGGCTGAACCATTATGAGTTCAGTATGTTTGGAAATAATGTGTCAGAAGTCGGTACTTTATCGAAGTCTTCTGAACCGGTCGCTGCATCTTCACGTATTGAATCGCTCGATGTTCTGCGGGGTTTTGCTTTACTAGGTGTTCTTTTATTGAACATCCTTGGTTTTGGAATGGCTTCAATTGGGTATTTCCATCCATTCGTAGGATTGGGCAAAAACCCCGAACTTAATTATGCCATTTGGGGAACAGTAAACCTGTTCTTTGAAGGTTCGATGCGAGGGTTGTTTTCCATGCTTTTTGGAGCAGGAATCGTCATGTTTACAACCGGTTTTGGGAGTCATTCAGGAACAGGGAAAAGTGCTTGGCTGCATTACAAAAGAACATTCTTTTTGCTGTTGTTTGGAATCTTTGACGCCTATGTGCTGTTGTGGACGGGAGATATTCTCATCCTCTATGCCATTGCAGGAGCAATTCTCTATCCATTACGAAATACAAAACCCAAAACACTGCTGATTCTCTCAGCGATTGTCTTGTTGTGCTCTTCGTTTATTTTTGCCACAGCAGGCTCACTCATGACTGAGGGCCGTGATGCCGCTGCGATTATTGATGCGGACCCGGAAGGAACTCATTCAGATGAGCTACGCGAACAAGCGGCTCTATGGGATGAATCTGGAGGTACTTTCACCTACAACGAAACTTCAATCGAAGAAGAACTGGACATCCGGAGAGGGTCGTATTCAGAGGTCGCTCAATACAGTGCGAAAACGGTAAACGAACATTTGCTGTTCTTCACGCCGTTGTTCATGATGTGGGATGCAATGGGCATGATGTTGCTTGGTATGGCCACATATCGTCTTGGCTGGCTTTCGGCAAAGAGCGATTCGAGAACATATCTCAAACTCGCTGTTTTTGGTTTTTCATTCGGACTCTTCGTCAATGGAATAGAACTGTATCAAGCGATTGAAAGCAACTATGACGTGCTCATCATCTCGGGGTGGTTCCAAGGATCTTACCACCTCGGACGCGTCAGTATGGCATTGGGATGGTTAGGGCTCGTGATGTTGGCGTGTCAAGGTGAACTATGGCCTTCATTACGCGCTCGAATTGCTTCGGTTGGGCGAACTGCGTTGAGTAATTACTTACTGCATTCACTGCTGAGTTTGATACTTTTCACCGGTGCTGGCTTTGGATTAATTGGTACTTTTGAGCGATGGGAACTGTATGTCATCGTCGTGCTGATTTGGTGCTTCCAACTCCTCCTTAGCCCGTGGTGGCTCAAGCGTTACGCCTTTGGCCCTGCTGAATGGCTTTGGCGTTCCATGACCTACGGCTCGAAGCAAAAATGGCGGCTTTGAAGCCGTCGGTGTTTGACGAGTCAAGAGAACAAGGCCTGATGTATTTCTTCACGTGTAACTTTGCAAAATGCTCCAAGTTCGAGATTATATTCTTTGAGCACCATTCGCTCGGTTGAGAGCCGATGGAGATTCGTAACATGGTTTCCAAGTGTTGTGAACATTCTACGAATTTGCCTTTTCTTGCCTTCATCAATAGTTAAAAAAGCGCTGGTTGGGTTTTCTAGTTCAATGGTAGCAGGACGAGTTTGGAACTCTTCCAATGAACCATATTCGGTGACGGAGACCGCCACGCCATTTCGAATCGATTCAAGTTGTTCTTCAGAAATCTTATCCTGTGTCTTCACACGATATGTTTTCTTAATTTTCTTATGAGGATCGGTAATTGAATGAACTAATTTCCCATCAGTCGTGACCAAAAGAAAACCTGTGGTGTCTTCATCAAGCCTACCAACCGTTACCAGAGATTCGTAGACCGAAGGTTCAACTGCATCTCGAAAGAGTTCGTACACCGAGGTTTTATTGAGTTCAAGTTCTTGTGAATTAAGACGAGAACAAATGCACCCAGCTGGTTTATTGAGAAGAAAATAAACATCAGTTTCAGGAAGATGTAATTCCTTGCCTCGGTATTTTACCGAGCGCTTTGCAGGGTTGAACTCATAGGCGATGTTTTTGACAATCGAGTCATTGACGGTAATATCGCCATCCCAGATGGCTTGTTTGACATCACCTTTCGAGGAGAACTCACCGCACTTTGAGAGGAATTGATGGAGTCGAAGTTTCATGGTCACCCTCAACCAAAGGTGTATTCCAGTTACTCTTAGCAGTTCCTCTTTGAACGAACGTGCTGGGTTTGAATGGAATGATTTCTGAAACAACTGGAGGTTTCATATTCAATTCGATAAATCTTTGATTTTCTCAATCAAATCCATACGGCGAAGTCGCCAAACTCCAAATGGCGTCATTGCAACTGCAATGAGTATCACGCCACTCATCAGTTGCCATGCCACGCTTGGAACAATGGTAACGGGCACAAAGAACTGCCAGGAAGAGAACGATGCTGCTAATCCAACCGCTCCTCCATATGCAAACAGAACGCCGACTATACCACCGATAATACCAATCAGCAGACTCTCGAAGAGAAGCATCAAGCCGAGGCTACGGGTTGATGCGCCTAATACTCGTAAGGTAGCCAATTCGAAATCACGTTCTGCTACATTCATGATCATGGTGTTGAACATCACAACAATGGTGAACAGAAGTCCGAGATACATCATGGTCTGGAAAATCTGAGTTTGCTGGTCCAGAAGACTGTTGATGCCATCGAGCAACGTTTGCCGTTCAACAACACCTGTGGATACTTCACCCAAAGCTGAATCAACTTCGACACCTTCTGGTAATTCGAGATACATCGAAGTCGCATTAACGCCAACAATTTCACTCAAATCACCTCGAACGAAATACATCGTACGGGCAAGTTCAGCAGCTGCAGTTCCAACGATTTCAACTTCATGTGGTGCGCCGTTGATATGAATAGATTGCTTGTCTCCAACATTCCATCCGAGGAATCGCATACTGCCTTCTTCCATCATGACCTGAGTGACAGCCGTATTCTCCGAAGGTACATTGCCATCCAAAACAGAAACAGCACGCATGCCACTTTCAAACGAATCAAGACCTACAAGAGTAAATGTTCGCTCGATATCATCAGCATCGGCAACTGAACCAAGTGGCATTTCGATGAGCATTTCATAATTGGCAGAATTATTCTCTGCCCAATCGATAACGGGTTGTTCTCCATCCGCCATAATGTAGACTTGTGCATCCCAAGATTGGTCGTCTTCAAGACCACCAACCATTGTCTCTTGCAAACCTACAGACATCATTTGAATCGAACCAAACAGCATCAGTGAAATGCCGACTGCAACAAAGGTCATGGTAAGCCGGATAGGTTTTCGAACACTTGAACGTATTGACAATCCCAGTGTCGTAGGCATCCAAGATGTGAGATTTCGAAGGAGGTTTGAACCAACTCGCATTTCATTTTGCCCACTCAATACTTCAAGTGGGTCAAGACGGCTCGCTTTCCATGCTGGGAATGCTCCAGAAAGGAATACAACAAACATGGTTGAGCCAATGACGGTAAGATAGATTGATGACGGAATTGTACGCTCAATAATTGGCATTCCGATAAGATCTTGATAGAAGTCAAGCATTCCATTCATTCCCCATGGCCCTGCTAAAGCGCCAAGTGTACAACCGATTCCTCCAATGGCAATTGGGGCAATGAGGTAGCCGGTCATGAGCGATGAGCGCTCGACTCCGAGCGTTCGTAAGACCGCTATTTCCTTGGATTGACTTTGCACCAAACGTTGCAAACTCAAAACGATGGTAATGGATGCAATTGAAGCAATCATGACGGTGAACGGGACGGTCGTTCGCTTGGTCCCTTCCAAATCTTGTCGCATGACTTCAACCGGCTCATTCTGTCCTCGGTCTCGAACGCGTGCATCCAATTCGTTGGCAGTGAGTGAAGTATCAACAATTCCTTTCACCACATCAATTTCTTCACCTTCATACTCTGATGTATCTGGTAAATCATAGGATGGTGTTCCTTCAACATCCAAAACAATCGTGTTACTTGTTCCGACTACATTACCTGTGAGTCGAGCCATTCCAGTATCTGAAAGGTAACCAACAACATATTCTCCGGATTCTGGAGGAAACAACGTTCCTTCAGGCGCCATAATGACATGGAGTGGGTGATATCCAGTTCCAACGACAGTGAAGGATGCACTCTCATTTCCAGCACCGATGTTCACCGTATCTCCAATCCCGAGTCCAAGAGCTTCAGTAACGTGAGCATCGATAACAATTTCATCAGCAGCAACCGCAGTTCGACCTGTTGAATGCCCTTCAGGCATCCACACACGGTCAGCATTCGCATCTGCTGGAATACCATGCCAAAAGGAATTGATGATGTGCTCTCCTGTCTCATTGGAGTGGAACATCGCACCTTGAGTAACGGTGCGCCCTTCACATGATACAAGAGAAAAAGATGCAGTAGAGCCGGAGGACATTTCTGATGCAAATGAATCACAGAAAGCACTGACTTGGTCAGGGCTCCAAGTTGCACTACGATTGTCAATCCAAAGGTCTGCTAAATTAGAACCGCCGTCTTCATCGGCTTGCATGGCATCATACATGCCTCCAAGATTGTGCGCATACCCGCCAAAAGTAATACCAGCGAAGACGCCAACAAACACCATCAAAACAACGGCAACAAGCCGAAGCTTTGTACGCCAAAGGCTTCGTGCCAAGCGCTTATTCAGTAGATTTGACATCCTAAGACCTCCAATCACGCTTCTTCGTCTGAATTGTCAATCTTTTCATCCGAGATGATTTTACCACTGTCAATTCGAATAACTCGGGTTGCATACTTGACTAACCCTTCATCGTGAGTGACAAACACTGCGGTGATGTTTTCTTGTTTGCAAGCGTGAACCAAAGCCTCCATGACTTTGTTTGAGGTTTCAGTGTCGAGATTTCCGGTCAATTCATCTCCGAGAAGAAGAGTTGGGCGCTTAGCAATACTTCGAGCGATTGCAACGCGCTGTTGCTGGCCACCACTGATTTCACCAGGGAATCGGTTCACTTCAGCTTCTAATCCTACGAGTTTGAGTAATTCTTTGGCTCGGTCAGCATCTTTCTTACCAGCCAATTCTTGAATGAGAAGGATGTTTTCAAGAACGGAAAGATCCTGAAGGAGATTAAAGAATTGGAAGACATATCCAATGTTTTCTCGTCGGAATGAGGTCATTTTTTCAGAATGGCTTCGGGGGACTTCAGCGTCTTGGAATATGTAACTTCCATCTGTTGGACTGTCAAGTGCTGACAAGCAATTGAGAAGAGTGGTTTTTCCTGAACCCGAAGGGCCTAGGAGAATGACTCGCTCACCTTCATGAATCTCTAAGTCAATTCCATCAAGTGCTTTAACGACACCTGCAGGCGTCTCATAGTGGCGTTTTAATCCGGTCATACTGAGCAATGTCATTTGTTCACCTTCTGAAGTTTAACCAGTAATTGTGTCGCACATGCGAGTCATTCACTGATGTATCGTGCAATCGGAGCACCGATATATACTTGACCGCGGCAATCCGCAGTCGATTCATTTAATCATGTGTCAGAACGAATATTCAAAGCGACGATGCAAAGGCTACGACTGCGTCGTAATTAGGCTCGACACCTGGGTTTTCGGCAACCCAGCGATGTTGGACAACACCGTTTCCATCGATAACGATGACAACTCTGTTTGCGCTCATGTAGCCTTCAATACCACCAAGGCCGACGAATGAAGCATCGTATGCTTTGACAACATCTCGGTCGAGATCAGAGAGTAAAGTAAACTCAAGGTTGTATTTTCGAGCAAACTCAGCGTTGGCCCAAGGTGAATCAACACTGATTCCAAGGACAGTTGCGTTTGCACCATTGAGTTTTCCTAGGTTGTCTTGGAATGCACACATTTCTTTATCGCAAACGCCTGTGAAAGCACCTGGATAAAAAGCGAGGATAACGGTTTGACCGCTGTAGTCAGCAAGGCTAACGTCACTCTTTTCTGTGTTCTTCAGGGTAAAGGCTGGGGCAGTGTCTCCAATATTGACCATGGAGTGCCCACGAAGCGCCGGCGTATATCCGTTTCGCAGTTCAAGCAAGGTCGAAACGATCTGCGTTCATGACCTTGTTCCATGCACTGATGAAGTCGTTGACGAACTTGTCGCTGTTGTCATCTTGAGCATAGACTTCAGCAATAGCACGAAGTTGAGAATTGCTTCCAAATACGAGATCGTAGCGAGTTGCTCGGCGAACGAGTTCGCCGCTTGAGCGGTCGTTTGCTTCATACGAATTGCTACCTGTTGCCTTCCATTGAACGTTCATATCCATGAGAGTCGTGAAGAATTCATTAGAAAGGTTCGTGTTGTCACCGAAGATTCCACGGTCATCAGAACTGACGCCCATCGAGCGCAGACCACCGACAAGAACGGTCATTTCAGGAGCAGACAAGCCGAGTAATTGTGCTTTGTCGAGCATCATTTCTTCAGGACTGACGTTGTAGTTCTTCAACAAGAAGTTGCGGAAACCATCAGAGACTGGTTCGAGAACTGCAAAGGAATCAACATCCGTTTGTGCATCGCTTGCATCGCCACGACCAGGCATGAACGGAACTTCCACTCCTGATGCCATTTCGATACCGACATTACCTGCAAGAACAATCGTATCTGCAACGCTCGCACCGTGTGCTTCAGCAAGTGGGGTGAGAGCAGCGAGAACCTTCGAGAGTTGCTCAGGTTTGTTGGCTGCCCAGTCCTTTTGAGGAGACAAACGGATACGTGCACCGTTTGCACCGCCACGGTTATCAGAGCCACGGTAAGTGGATGCACTTGCCCAAGCAGTTTCAACCATTTCAGAGACTGAAAGGCCAGACGACTTGATGGCTTGCTTCAATGCAGAGACATCGTAGGATGTGCTTCCAGATGGAACTGGGTCTTGCCAAATGAGGTCTTCAGCAGGGACATCAGGACCAAGGTATCGGGACTTTGGACCCATGTCGCGGTGAAGAAGTTTGAACCAAGCACGAGCAAACGCATCGCCAAACTCTTCTGGGTTTTCATGGAAATGCTTGGAAATCTTTCGGTATTCAGGATCTCGAATCATTGCCATGTCAGCAGTGGTCATCATGGTTGGAACCTTCAGCGAAGCATCTTCAGCATCGGGTGCCATATCTTCAGGGTCTGGGTTTGCAGGAGTCCATTGGTTTGCACCAGCAGGGCTCTTCACGAGAGTCCACGAATCTTCATGCTTGAACAAGAGGTCAAAGTAACCGTTGTCCCATTGGGTTGGGTTTGCAGTCCAAGCACCTTCAATACCACTTGTGATGGTATCTCGGCCTTTTCCGGAGCCGTGAGCATTCGCCCAACCAAATCCTTGCTCTTCAATCGAGGAGCCTTCGGGTTCTGAGCCAACAAGGTCTGCATCTCCAGCACCGTGCGCCTTTCCAAAGGTGTGACCACCAGCGGTAAGTGCAACAGTTTCAGCATCATTCATTGCCATACGAGCAAATGTTTCTCGAATGTCTTGAGCACTCAAAAGAGGGTCTGGGTTTGAGTTTGGGCCTTCTGGGTTCACGTAAATGAGACCCATTTGAACGGCTGCGAGTGGATTGTCAAGGGATTGGCGAGTGTCACCATATCGGTTGTCACCAAGCCATTCGTCTTCAGCTCCCCAGTAGATGTCTTCTTCAGGATGCCAAATATCTGGACGGCCGCCTCCGAATCCGAAGATTGGTCCACCCATTGATTCAATAGCCACAATTCCAGTCAAGACCAAGAGGTCAGCCCAACTGATTTTGTTGCCATACTTTTGCTTAATTGGCCAGAGGAGGCGTCGAGCTTTGTCGAGGTTTCCGTTGTCTGGCCAACTGTTGAGAGGGGCGAAACGTTGCGCTCCTGTGCTTGCTCCACCGCGGCCATCACCGATTCGGTATGTTCCAGCAGCGTGCCATGTCATACGAATAAAGAAGGGACCATAGTGACCATAATCAGCAGGCCACCAGTCTTGGCTGTCAGTCATCAATGCATGAAGATCTTTCTTCATAGCAGCGTAATCAAGAGATTTGAATGCGTCCTTGTAAATGAAATTCTCACCCATAGGGTTTGATTTCTTGTCGTGTTGATGCAGTATTGCCAAATTCAGTTGGTTTGGCCACCAATCGTTGTTCTTCATTCCAGTACTTGGCGCACTCATTGCACCATGCATTACTGGACATTTTGCTTCGTTGTTATCTTCACCCATGCCCTTCATATCTCGGCCTCAAGTTTCGCAAACATCCAAGGCATATAAGGTGTAGTCGAAATGGTTTCTTCGCCACTTATCGTGACTCATGAGAACCTTCCATTGGCAGAATTGATGTGCTTCATTCGTTGAGCATCTGATATGAGCCGCCCACAGCGAAGCCCTCGAGCCAAACATTGGAGTCTTGATTCTGATTGTGTATTCCTCAACCACGGTTCATTCGGAGCTACGCCAAATGAAATCAGGGAAGAACAACGAAGGTGGCAAGATTTACTCGAAGATGAACCTGTTCGGTTTTACGAAGATTTAGCGATGGACTTCATGAAGACCACTCGAGAGTCACTGGCCAAAATGCTTGCAATGCGGTGCCGAGGATTTGGCTCTTGTCGAAAATGCAACAACTGGCGTGAACACCGTTTTACGCTCTCTAGAATTCAATACTGGAGACGAAATTTTAGTCCCAGACCATGCCTATCAGGCATGTCGCAATGCCATTGATTTTGTTGCCCGGCGATGGGGAGTAAAAGTCGTCACGGTGAACATTCCTTTTCCGATTGAAGGGCCACATACTGCGTTTGACATCATCATGGCTGGCGTCACTGAACGAACAGTGCTCGCCATGATAGACACTGTGACCAGCCCGACTGGACTTCTGATGCCGTTTGAACGGTTGACCAAGGAACTAGAGGCGAGGGGGGTTGCAGTATTACTCGACGCTGCACACGGCATTGGCATGGTTCCTTTATCGCTTGACAAATTGGGAGCCTCATACACAACAAGTAATTGCCATAAATGGATGTGTGCACCAAAAGGATCGGCTTTCCTTCACGTTCGCAAAGATTTGCAACACCTCATTCATCCATTAACCATCAGCCATGGAATGACGTTCCCACTCGGTGATACGACTCGATTCCGCCATGAATTTGATTGGACGGGTACTCGTGATATTTCCGCGGCATGCTCAATTCCTGCTACCATCGAATACATGGAAAAAATGGTTGATGGTGGGTGGCCTGCCATCATGAAACACAACCATGACCTTGCCATAGAAGGGCGTCGAATACTCTGTGAACGACTTGGCTTGGATGAGCCGTGTCCTGAAGAAATGATTGCTTGTATCGCAACATTAGAGTTGCCTGAAGGAGGAGACGCTGGGATTCCCTTGCATGAGCCAGACCCGCTTCACAAGGTCTTGCAAGACAAGTATGGGATTCAAGTCCCTGTATGGTCATGGGAGTCGCCAAAGGGGCGCTACATTCGAATCTCTGCTCAACTCTACAATCACATCGATGAATACCACTATCTCGCAGATGCGCTTGCAACAGAACTCAATATCTAATCAATGGGTAGCGTTAGCATTGACCCACTGAAAGCCCATCGTATTGCATAAGAAATGCAGTGGGGTTTAGGATACACCCTTTGCTTACCCAAACTCGATAATATGATAGAATTACAATACATACCTCCATACATACGCAACCACGCTTAATTATCACTCGCTAATGGGGCAATCATGAGCAATAAAGTGAACAAGACGATTTCTATTGATGCAAGACTGAATGGTATAGCCAAAGAAATGCCGAACTTTTCTGGTTTCGTTCAACATTGTATCGTGACTTATACAGAAGGAAATATCGAAATTGATTGGAAGCAAATCAACACTCAATCAAAGAACGGCAATGATGATGGTGAAAGCAAAAAAAAGAAAACAATTTCTATTGACGAAAAACTCAATGAAGTCACCAAAGAGATGCCTAATTTTTCAGGTTTCGTTCAACATTGTATCGTCGATTATACAGAAGGGAATATTGAAATCGATTGGGAGGAAATCAACACTCAATCAAATGAAGAAAAGAAAAGGACGCAATTTGGCGTTAATGAATTCGGATATCCAAATAAAATGGTGTACAAGGGAGTTGGAGGTTCTCGAGAAGAGAGAGGGCGTTTTGCAGGATTTATACCACGAACCTGTGCTCTTTTGATCGATTTGTTGCTGATTAGTGTCCCAGGTATACTCTTGAGTCTCGTTGGGATTTCTTCCGGTGTATTGTTCCTAATTGTTGGTTTGGTTTACCCTGTTCTCTTCAATGCCTCATCATGGCAAGCAACACCAGGAAAACGCCTCTTCGGGTTGGTTGTTACAGACTATGACGGAAACAGAATCTCAAAGAAGAAAGCACTCAAACGACATGCTTTGATTTTTCTGATAATAATTACGTTTGGATTCGGATATTTAGCACAACTTTGGACAGATCACAAGCAAACAAACCAAGATCTCATCGCTCGAACCTTAGTTGTGAAGAAAGGCATGGACAACTGGGCTCAATGATTTTTCAAATGGAACCGATGCCAAGGGGACCCCACTGATTAGATGGGTGAGCAAAGGGTACCGTTCCAACCATATACGGTCGGAAGGGGGCCCCATTCAATCTTTGAACATATTATATTCATTGAGAGCCTGTAAAGTAGCAATCGCAATCTCATTATTGTAGGTTGAAACATTAGTGCTAGTATCCTTCATCGAATCAATAAAATCTTGTAATAATTCTCTAATCATTACCAATTCAACTGGTTTCCCGAATAGCTTTATTTTTGAAAGATTCTCTCGGATTTCTTCTTCTCTGGTCGCTCGTCCAGCATACAAAATGAACTTGAATTCGTAATCTCCATATTGGTCCGTCACTAATTTCTCAAATTTACTACGTAATCCGTCTTTATTGTTGAGTATTTTGAAACTGTTAACAAATTTGCTGGGATTCTCTGGCCAATGACCAACGATATGTTTTGGAGTTAATCCCGTTGACCCCCACCATGATTTGACTTCTCCAATAATGATTTCTTTCGTATCAGGCTTAATCGCTACGATATCAACTGGAATGTCTTTCTTTTGCCCACCATAAGTCCGTTGACCTTGGCTGGAAATTTTTACATCGGTAGCAACAACATACCCTTGTTGTCTCAATAATGAAGCAACTAACTCCTCAGTTGCTTCTCCGGTCATATTACTGCGGATACAATCCTTCAACTAATGGTTTCGGATAAGTTGGAAGGGTCTATCCGAAACCCCTTGCAACCAACATGGTAGTTTGATGGGCTTTGCGTGGGTCAGTTTCATCGCTACCCTTTGCTTGGGCTTTCAGTTGACTGTTGTAGGTCGAAATCTTTTGGATTAGAAGGTGAGGACTTTTTCACTGTCTTGAACCCATGCTGAACATTCAGCCATGGTTGAAAATTGTGCTCCTTCGTAGTATGGCTGACCCTTCAGCACACCACAACGGTTCTGACAGGTTCCACAGACTTTGACTGGAACGCCGTTGGCAATCAGATCCTTGGTCATCGCTACCATGTCTTCAATGCCTTCTGGCGGCTCTATACCATCACGTGCTAAGTCAACGCTATCGTTCATCAAGAACAGCCGAACTTCGGCTCCATCGTTATTCAATTGACGAGCCAGACGAAGTGCATTCCATGTGACGTCAGTTCCGTCGTACGGTTGATGATTCAAGATGATGAGTATAGCCATAACCGTTCCATAACGAGGCGGTGTTTGAAAGCAACGATGAGATACTTGCTGGAGATTCTAAACATGAGTTCAAAAGGAGAAGTGCTGACCAGCGGATTATGAGTGGCTCATTTGCATCAGGTTTGCTAAATGGCTCATACCTCATCGGAAAAGAGTACACATCACCGTATTCCTCCTCACCATCCTCATGATTCCTGGGGTCTTCACTGCTCTGCAGCCCATCGATATGGAAAACTATGAGATGGACTCGCCTGAATTAGAGGCTCAAGCGATTATTGATGATGAGTTTGCGAACTCGGAAATTATACTCGGATTTTTAGTTTCGGCACGAAATCCGGATAATGTCCCTGCGATTGAGGATTGGACTCCTGTACCCCGGATGGGCGACGGTGCACCCGACTATTCTGCTCTCCCAAGGGCAACTGAAATGCTTGAAACAGGCGAAGAATGGGGTGGAATTAATGCACCGACTGCCGGAATTATGAATTTAACCTTGCTTCAAGAAATAGATTCAAAAGTGGACTTGGTTCAAGAACACCCCTTGAGTAAAGCCATGAAACCATTGGTCAACGACGTGACTGGAAACCAAGCACCTGGAGCAATATCGCTCTCGGACCATTTTCGCGGCTTCATGAACGGCTCGTCTATCCTTACTCAACCCGGGCTAACAACGCTTGGAATCGTCACTGAAGCACCGACCAATTGGACCGATTGTGGCGTATTGGAATGTCTCGAATTTGATGATGAAAATGTCACTCAACAACACATTGACTTGGCTGCAGCCCGTATGGCTGAAGCTTCGGATAACAACTTCCTTCGCTGGCTTTCAATGGACAGAGGCTTTGTCGCTGACATGAATGCTTTACAGACGGGACCCGTTGGCGGCTCACTCAACAGTGATGGAACATGGGAAGGTGCTTTTGTTGCCAACGGTCGCTGGTCAGCATCCTCGACATGGCTTCTAGTCCAATTAGATCGAGGGATTCTTCGAGACATGGGCTGGGAAGTGATATGGAAAGATGCTCTACAAGAAAAGAGCCTTGATTTCTCAGATGATGGAATTAAAATTGGTGGATATCGGATTGCCGATGGTTCGCTTGTTCTTCACCCTCCACAATACACGGAGGAATACTGTGTAGACCTCATGGAAGAAGAAGGGACTGGATGTTCTACTGAATGGTCTTACATGGATTTAGAAGGTCACTTGCGCTCTCACGACCGAACGACTATCACGCTACTCCTCGGACAAGGCGTTAACGTCGAAGTGAACCGTGAATTGCAAGCAAGCGCTGGACTTGTTATTCTCATGGGCGTGGCAATTGTTGGATTGCTCTATGTGAGTCTTCGCAGAGTCTCTGACGTGGTCATCGTCATGTTCGCACTCGGAACTGCTCTGCTGTGGATGCAAGGGATGATTGGTCACTTCTCCAGCATCACCTCATGGTTTGGAATTTCAATCATAGCCCGCTCACAATTCTCGAATCTGTTACCAATTCTCGTCCTTGCACTCGGCATTGATGACTCTCTGCACGCGCTGCATCGCTACAAAGAAGAACGTGTGAAAGGAAAATCTTCTCACACTGCAGCAGAGATTACGTTGCAACGCGTCGGACGCGCCATATGCCTCACATCGGTAACGACAATGGCTGCGTTTGCTGCGAACCTGTTCAGCGATATTGCAGTGCTTCGTTCATTTGGTGTCGAAGCAGCATTAGGTATCTTCTCTGCGTTTTTACTCACCGGCTTGTGGGTGCCAATGATTCGACTATCGGTAGATGAATGGCTTGTCAAACGTGGTAAAAGCATCGAAGAGAAATCTGGAGTCACTCATTTGGTCCCTGAGGAGTGGTTGCAGAGTATCGCACTAAACTCAGGAACATTTCGCAAATCTGCGTTAATCGCTACCATTGCATTCCTACTTACAGTCCCAGCCGCATGGGGCATGGCCCAACTCGAAGGTGATTTTGCAGTCGAAGATTTCCTAGATGAGCGTTCAGATTTCGCTATTGGTGTCTATGAAATTTCGCAGCGGTTTGCTGACGAAGGAGAACCAGCAAACCTCCTCATTGAAGGTGATGTTCTTGACCCAGAGGTCTTTGCTGCAATCGATACTTTCAGACAAAATATGGACGAATTACCTGAAGGTGTGCCGGATAAAATCACCCGGCAGCCTGATGGAACAATCGATATTCTAGCACTGGATGAAATGGTCATCGCTGCTCAAGGCTCATTGGTCTTGGACCCAACACCGTTTGAGGCTGCAGGATGGCAAGTCAATGAAACAGGGCATGGCATGAACTGCTCAACAGCCGGTAGTGGCCCATTGATGGATTTGACCGACCGTGAATGCCTCTCTTTCTTCTTTGGATTCCTGTCGCTTAACGGCGTTCCAGGCATCGGACCCATCCCTGACATTCCACCAAGTATAGTGGGCCTATATATCGCACCAGAAGTGGAACTTGATCCAACCAAACCATGGCTCGACATCAACGGTGAAGCTGCTGTATACGATCGAATGCTAATTCGATTTGGAATGACTGCACCCGAAGATTTCCCCGGCATGGCTGGTGGAATGGAAGAAGTATGGAGGGACCTCTCCCCTTTCACAAACCTCTCAACCGGCGACCAACTTGAAGCGGGTGCTGAGAGTGAAGAAAAACCATTGACATGGGTCATGCCAACCGGCCGGCCAGTGACTCGCTTTGTTGCCTCAACCACCATGCAGAGTGAGATGCAGTCCTCGCTCGGACTCGGTTCCCTGTTTGTTTTCATTACACTCTCAATCGGTTTCCGTTCCTTCAAACAAGCCACTGTAACATTGGTTCCTATTCTCTTGGTTGTCGTTTGGCTGTATGGCCTAATGTATGTGGCTGGATCTTCACTCAATATCGTCACAGTCACCATTGCAACCATTTCGCTGGGCGTAGGTATTGACTACTGTATACACGTCACTGAGAGGTATAGGGAAGGTCGGGAATCCGGCGAAAGCCATGAAGAAGCATTGATCGGAATCGGTGGAGCATGTGGTCTTGCGCTCATTGGAAGCGCTGCCTCGGACATTGCTGGATTTAGCGTTATTGCACTCTCGCCAATGGGCCTATTCACCAATTTCGGAATCTTTTCCGCAGCGATGATTGCCTTCTCATTGGTAGCCAGTTTGGTGTTGACGACTGCCGCACTAGGATTAGTTGCTCGGAGACCTTCTGCGGAGGCTTCGTGATGGAAATACGTCAACTTCAATCCAAAGATGTTGACGCAGCTTGGCACATCAATGAACAAGGCTTGCCTGGGACTGGGCAAGTTTCCCATCAGGAAATGGAAGATTTATTTCTGCTCAGTGAATTGGCAATCGGCGTATTTGAACAAGACGTCTTACGCGGTTTTGTTCTCTGCCTCTTGCCTCGGACCCGATATGGTAGCCTCAACTATGCATGGTTCAATCAACGCTTTGAATCGTTTCTTTACGTTGACCGAATCGCTGTAGACGACCAACACAGAGACCGGGGCATTGGAACGATACTGTATCAAAGTGTCATCGATTATGCGAACCAGAAATCCTACCCGGTCACTGCGGAAGTGAGCCTAAGACCACCGAATCCGGGTTCAATACGCTTCCACATCCGTCATGGTTTTTCTGAAATTGGCATATTTGAGCAGAATGAAAAAGCAGTTACGATGATGTTGAGAGAACTTTGAAAACACCACTTTTTTGACCGGTGTATTCTTCAATGAGCGCCCAACCGGTTCAACTGCAGTCTTAGGGGTTGGCCCCGAGAAAGTGGTGATTGAATGTCGACAGAAAACAACGATGATGAAGAAGAATGGATGAAATACGCCAATGCTGGTTTCGGACAAACCGATTACTCATTGTGGGATGAAAGCGAAACTGTCGAACAACCCGGAGAAGAAATCGACGACGATCTCGCCCTCGATTCGCCAGACCAACTCAGCACTCACATGGAAGAAATTCCACGAGCACCTTCTCCAGCAGGCCACAAGCATTTGGTTCGCATGGGAACTTGCGACCCGTGTATTGGCCGCTTAGGAGGGAAAAAGCGATTTGAACAAAGCATCACAGAGTCTGGTGTCGAAATTCGTGCTACCGTGATTGAGCGAGATTCTCATTTGGCTAATGCCAGAGAAGAAGAGCCACTCTGTCCATTCTGTGAAAACTTGTACGAAGAATCAGAATTACTCGCTGACATCATCTTTGATTCTCTCGAGCCTTACGAACTCTCACGCCTACAACTTGGAGCGCGTATTCCCAAAGACCAAATGGAGGAAGAAGAGGAAATGAGGAAACGGTTCGGAGCTGGAGGCTCAGACGCCCTAAAAAGTGGTCTTGTCAACGCAATTGCAACACACCTCAACAAGAGACTAGAAGGGGTAAAACTGGTCAATGACAAGCCTCAAATCCTGGCACTCATCGACGTGCTGACCTTGACCGTTGAACTCGATATTCGGGCCCATTACCTCTATGGCCGCTACATCAAACTCGAACGTGGAATCCCGCAAACTCGATGGCCGTGCCGAGCATGTAAAGGACGTGGCTGTGAACGATGCGACCACACTGGGCTGCAATACAAAAAGAGCGTTCAAGACCTTATCGGCAACCCTTTACTCGCGGTTTTTGAATCGAAAGAACACGCTTTCCACGGCATGGGAAGGGAAGATATTGATGTCCGCTGTATGGGTAGAGGGCGACCTTTCGTCATTGAAATGAAAGAACCAAAAATCCGTTCAGTCGATGTCATTGAAGCAATGAAAACCATCAATAAAGCCGCTGGAGGTAGTATCGAAATTACTGGTTTGAGAGATTCAAACCGAAGCGAGGTTGTCCGGGTAAAGGATACACCTGCTGAAAAATCATACACGATTCGATTCCGTCTAATGCCGCTTAGCGAAGCAGAATTGGAAGTATTGACTGCGCCCGTTGACTTAACGCATATCGATGTCCAAGAGCGAGGTGGCAAGGGCAAGAAACAATCATCAAAGCGAAAGCGAAGAGGAGATCGAAAGAACGACCATGTCAAACCTCTACCAACCGTCATCGACGTCCCTGAAGGCCCCGATGAAGCGACACTCAAAGCGATGAAGAAGCCTGAACTCGTCGCTGTTGCTGAAGAACTGAAACTCTCAACAACTGGAACGAAAGCGGTGTTAATCGAACGTATCCAAGCTGCTGGACCTCCAGCGCCGGTCTACATGGATTTGCCTGAGGACGAAACGATTCTGGAAACGATCGCCAAACTCTCAGGAGTGAAATTGGCCCAGCGAACTCCTGAACGTGTAGCCCATCGTCGCGCTGATTTAATCCGTCGCAGAACCGTCTTTGAAACTTCCAAACCTGTTATTGAAACGATGGATGACGGTATCCGAGAAGTTGAATTTACCCTCCGTTGTGAATCTGGCACC
This sequence comes from Candidatus Poseidoniaceae archaeon, assembly GCA_949372875.1. Taxonomy (GTDB): domain Archaea; phylum Thermoplasmatota; class Poseidoniia; order Poseidoniales; family Poseidoniaceae; genus MGIIa-L1. The sequence continues at coordinate 82,192 of CASIAW010000008.1, read as the reverse complement.
TATGTCAAAGAAACAGTCCACGGAGATGGTGGGCGAACACAACCGAGTTTGTCTTCACTCATCAAAGCAAAGTGCGAAGTTCTGTGGCTCGATGTTGGCGATATTCACGCAGATTGAGGGCCGTAACATCTCTTGATTATGCTTTTTGGCCTTCTTTTCGGCTCCTGTATCCGTCGCGGTGCTTATATGGAGAGGGCAGGTCGCCAAACTGCTCGGAAGATGTTTATCTGGACTATCGGGCAAACAGGAGGCGACCAAATTGAAGAGATCCAAGGGACTGCGAGTTGGAACACGAAGCATTCTACGACGCCGTAAATCTGAGCGTAGCCGTATTAACATCAGCCGCGTCATGCATGACTATCATGAAGGCGACCGAGTTGCTATCGTATTAGACGGTGGACAACAAATGGGTATGCCACATCGCCGTTTCCACGGCCGAACTGGATTCATCGAAAAGCGACAAGGCGTTGCTTGGGTTGTTGCTGTCAAAGACGGTAACATGGCAAAAACGGTCATTGCTCGACCAGAGCACCTTCGACCACTTGAATGAGGAATTACTATGACTGAAGAAGAACGTTTCGTAGACTTTGCTACTGTTCGAACCTTGTTGTTAGATGCTGAAAAGCGACGCAAGAACCTCACCTATGAGCAAAAGGCTGCCCTTCAACACGCTGAATGGGCTGCAAGCGATGCTCGTAATGGATACAAGACCGACCCGGAAGTATTCCAATCATTGAAAGATGCTCTTTCTGAAGTAGAAACTCTCTCAACAGTTCCTCATTTGGCTGCAAAGTTGGCCGAACTAATGCCAATGTATTCAAATGACGTGAAAGCCGTTCTTGCTTCCAGCAGAATGAGTATCAGCGATGATGAGATTACAACTGTTTTGGAAATCGTTCGACAGCATATTGGCTTCGAATGAGACTCCCCCCCTCGAGGTGATTTGACATGACCGGTGCACGACGTGACCGTAACATTAAGATTGATGCTGGAAAGAAAAAGAACCCGGCTACAAGCGATTCTACAGGCTGGTCGAGACCTGCTGAAGGGCGGCGGGAAATCGCCCCAAAGAAGGCCCCAGCGCCTCGGAATACTCCTCCACGTCGAAATGATAACCGCCGGAGTAACAACAACCGTCAAGGTAGCCGGCAGAACAACCGTTCACCACGAACTCAGCAAAAATCACCACTCATGGATGAAGAGTGGGCCAGAGTCATCGACCATGACCTCGCCAATAATGTGGTCGTTGCCGTAACTGAAGGGAAATTGTTGTTATGCCGATTGCAACCCAAAGCAGGTGTAGACCAACTTCTAACAACTGCACGCGTCTACATCGGAACTGATGTTTCAAAACGGGCTGATATCGAAAATGTACTCGGTATGACCAATATTGGGCGCTTGCCAAACCATGTCAAAGCTGATCTTCCTCTTGTTGTTCAAATCTTTATTGAAGAGAACGAGAAGCATTTCATTGCTGCGTTCTTTAATGTGGCAGGAAACATGTCGCTCAAGCAACATGCCTTTGAATTACTCCAAGGTGTTGGAAACAAGAAAGCCATGCAGATGGTTGATGCTCGTGGTTCAACTGGATTCGAATCGCTCGCATCGCTCAATGAAACATGCAAGATCGATGCTGGTGAATTACTCGCAAAACGGTTCTTGGCTGAGTTGGAAGACCGAAATATCCAACCACGATTGCTTGACCTGCTCTTGCCGGTGAAGGCATGAGAGGCGCCCGTTGGCTGATTGACAGTTTACGCGATAAGCTGCCATTTGACAAATCCTTAGGGCAACATTTCCTCGTGAATGATGAATTAATTTCTCGTGCTGTTGAATTAGGCGAGGTCTCGAAAGAGGACCATGTTCTCGAAATCGGCCCTGGCCCTGGCGTGCTCACCGAGGCCTTGTTAGCCACCGGGTGTCAAGTGACTGCAATAGAGATTGACCCCATTGCTGTCATACATTTGAATGAAGCATTTGGGCCAGAACAAGAGGCTGGACAATTTACCGTTCTTGAAGGAGATGCACTGAAACTAGCATGGCCTGACTCGTTAACGAAGGTCGTTGCAAATATCCCCTATCAAATCTCTTCACCGCTGGTCGATGAACTCACTCGCTATCTGCGAAATCCAAGAACCGATGAACTACAAAAGGTCGTCTTGCTGGTTCAGGAAGAATTCGCGGAACGCTTAGTGATGGAGTACGAAAGCGATGTCGGTTCACTTGGAATGACAGTAGGTCTGGATTGGGACAGTGAAATCGAAGAGAAGATTCCTCCGCATAATTTCAGTCCAATGCCGAAAGTCAATTCCTGCTACATCTCAATGGAACCTCATGGAGAGGAATGGCCGTGCGATGTGCGATTGGTTCGACAAATGATTCACCTCGCTTTTGACCAACGTAGAAAAAAATTGCGTTCAACTCTCAAAAATGTACCCCGGCGTTTGAGCCGAGTCAAGGGGTGGCATGCAGGAAGATGGAAGCAGGTCTTTGCTGCCCACATAGAAGATAAACGCATGGACTTGCGCCCTGATGAACTCGAACTCGATGATTGGATTGAGTTGTGCTGCTCATTCAGCGAGTTCGTATCTGAATCCTAAGTTGATAAGGGGTCAAATACAGATATTATCCTACACCGAGTGAGGAGAGCCTTTTCTTAGGAGGGTCTCCTCGCCTAGACTCGTCGGAGGGGATGCTATGGCCAAGAAGGACACATATCTTGCTTTATTACGTCGTGGTATCGACGAAACTACTGCTCAGCAGTTGGCCGATTCTGGCCTAAAAATTGGCGATTTGAAGAAAATCGACAAGGACATGCTGATTGAAAACTACGGCTTGAAGCCAGATATCGCTGATGGTGTCATCTCAATTATCACTGCCGGGCCTCAGAGTCACGGGAAAGAACGTTATCTCTCAAAGGTTCTCGCTCCTGAAAAGAAGCAGGAATCGAAAATCGAAGAGATTAAGTTTCAACGTAAGCAAAAAGATGTACTCACTGAACTTGCTGAACAAAAGGAGCGACTCAAAATTGCAAAGGTCGAATCATTCCGAGCTAAAAAGCTCATCATGAATCGCCTCGGTAAAACAGTTGAACTGATTGTTAAACTCGAAAACAATCTTCACGATGAAGGGAAGGACGACCAAAAGGTCAAGATTCGAGATCAACTCGAAACTCGAGGTCTTGAGGCTGCTCGAGACCATGAAATGTTAGAACTTGAAGGAACTCCCCAAGACATTGTTGATTTCCGTCGAAACCACGTCCCTGGGCTCATCTTCCATGCATGCCCAATATGTGGCGATGAAATGGACCCTCGGCAATCTCGGGACAAAGACCGCCCGGAAGACTGGGCATTCATTTGCTGGGAATGTGAAACAAGTTTCACACCCGTTCTCTCCGACTTGGTTGAAGAGCGGTTGTCCAACGGCACTCGAATCACCATAGAAGAAGACAAGCGACCCCGTAACCCGGTACCGCCAAAACCGGCATCGATGGACCTCTCAAGCGTCAACGAACTCATCCGCAAAGATTTGGAAGTCACCGGTGCTACTGCTGATGAAATGGTCAAAGCGGTCGAAGAAGGTGGCCTCACTGGTGGGCTCATGGACATCAATGACTGGATTGACCAAACGCTTGCAGCAAAGGATTACATCCAAGCTCAAGAAGACCGAGAAGACTTCATTCTCCGAACTGGCGCTGGTGCTACGAAATTCAACAAGTGGATGAAGAAGGCTGGACTGTATTTCAACAAACAAACAGGCCGATGGACTCGTCACAAGGACATGCGCTGAGGTGGTGTGATGTCTGCGCATTCGGTCACTGCCGAAGTTCAACCAAAAACAGAAACAGCCCGACGTGTTGTTCGTTTTTTACAAGGAGCAAACCTCCTCGGGCAAGCACCGTATGTGCCTGGCAATACGTTGGTTGAACACGCAGAAGACGCTGATGTGAAAATCCCAACCAATTGCACTTCTGGCACATGTGGAACATGTATGGTCACACTGCTCTATGGTGAAATCCCGCTACCCGAGATTTTGCCTCCTGGTCTTGACGATTATCTAGTTGAAGAGTGCGCTCGTTTGGGATGTATCGGCGTGCCCAGCGGTGATGTGGATGTCGACATTCGGCCACCATTGTAGGACGGAATGGCATGATATTGGACTGGGGAATGAGTGATTGGATCATCCTCATTGTTGACATACTTGCCCTGTATATTATCATACGATTCTTGTCTTGGAAAGTAAAGCATAAGCTGGAAGAAGTCGAACAAAGACAGAAATTCGAGACTCGGCAAAGGAAAATCAACCAAGCAAACAGGCATTTAACCTCTGAAGACGAGTGAAAACATCAACAAAGGTGAGGGGTACGGCGAAGTATGGCCGACTTGCGTTTACAAACAGCAAAAACCGGCTTAATCGCTCGAGAGAAGTATGATTTAGATTCTGTTCTCGAGGCCGTTAGAGAGGAAGGTTTGGCCTGGTTGGACATTCTTCGGCCGGATGATGATGTTCGCCAATTTTTACTTGAACGCATGGACTTCGATGAACTCGCAGTCGAAGACGTCTTTGGCCATGCTGACACAACTGCTCAGAAGTTCAAAAATCATCGATTTATTGTCATCAACGCCCGTGATGCGGACAATCAGTTGGATACTGAACCTGTTGCGATATTTATCAAAGAGAATCTCATCATCACGGTTCGACATTACAGCATACCGGCATTGAAGAAATTCCGATATCGTTTCAAAAAATCCGATGAGGAAGATTTAGCGTTAGGAATTGATTTTCTTCTCTATGAGTTGCTTGACGCAATCGCAGACGACTGGACCCCCATTTTGAACTCGTATTCTCGTCAACTGGACCAATTAGAATTTCAAATATTTGACCCAAGTAAAAAATACGACAATGTCCTTGAGAGTATTCACGATTTGAAGCGATACCTGCGTGAAGCGAGTAAATCTATTGAATCTCTAAACACGGTAACAATGCGCTTACTCAAACCGAATGAACGCCTGATTGGTTCAGGTGCAGAACGCTATTTTTCGGATTTACATCAACTCTCTGTTGCTTTGGTCAAGCGAGCGAAGAACTACTCTTCAGGAGCAACTTCTGCACGAGATTCATACTTGAGCAACATCAGTATGCAGTTAGCAGAATCAAATGCGCAACTCACGGAGGTGATGACGACCTTAACCATCATTGGCGCGATTATGTTACCCCTCACCCTCATCGCTGGCATTTTTGGAATGAACAGCGATGGTTTGCCGCTAGCCCAAATAGGAGGGTTTTGGGGAATCATCGTCATCATGCTCGCCTTCGCCATCACAATGCTAACATTCTTCTGGCGTCGAGGTTGGTTGAAAACCTTTGAACAATAACCGCACAGTGTTCAAGAACCGTGGACTCTCCTTTTACGCTATGACCGGTCGCGGAGGTGTCACTACAGGGCCCTTGCCTATCGGTCAGTTTGTTCAACTGGTAAAACAAACAGTTGTGCGTGACCCCCTGTTCAAAAACCAAGCCCTCAGGGGTGAAGTAACCCAGTGGAAGCAGTATCCAAGTGGCCACACCTATTTTTCTCTACGCGACCAGGACGGGCAAATGAGAGCAGTCATTTGGAAAGGGCGTTGCGCCATTGATTCGAGTATTAAGGAAGGAAGTGAAGTTGTAGTTTTAGCAAGTCTCGACCTTTATGTCCGGCGTGGTGAAATACAGCTCAATGTTGAGAGAATCGAACCAGTGAGTATCCTTGGTGAACTAGAAAAAACCAAACGGCTCCTTGTTGAACAATTGAGGAAAGAGGGCGAACTGGATCGAGAAAGGTTGGCAATCCCACTGCCTCCCAAGCACATAGCCATCATTACTGGTGCTGGTTCAGCAGCACTTTCTGATATGCAACAGCTGATAGAAAACAGATGGCCAGGACTGCGACGGACTGTGATTGGTGTTTTGGTTCAAGGACCAAGGGCGACCGAAGAAATCGTTCGAGGTCTGGCAGTTGCTCGGAAACTTGCGGACCCTGTTCGAGCTAGAAAGCGCGGCGAACCACCCGTTGACCTTGTCATTGTAGGAAGAGGCGGCGGGTCTCCAGAAGATTTGTGGTCGTTCAACCTGGAACCTGTCGCTCGAGCAATCATTGCCAGCCCCGTACCTGTCGTCTCAGCAGTAGGCCACGAATCAGATATACTCGTCTCCGATTTAGTCGCTGATTTACGCGCTTCTACGCCATCTGACGCTGTAGAGCGTGTAGTCCCTGTTCTTCCTGAATTACACTATTTTCTCGACGAGTACCAGGAGCGATTAACAAACGCTTCTCGACGGCAAATCAGCGACAATAGGCAGCGTTTACGTACCCTTCATGCACGCCTACGGGTTGCTCCGATGGCAGGGTTAAATCGCGCTAAAGCCCAACTTTTCGCACTGACCTCGAGAATGAAAGTCTCCTCAAATCAAAGCCTTTCGATTCAAACAACTCGCTTAGCCCAGTTTGAAGCATCCCTCGCAGCCATTCATCCCCAACGGGTATTGGAGAGAGGATATTCAATGACGCAAACTACCGATGGCTCTGTCGTCAGCAGCATCGCTTGCATAGAAGTGGGTCAGAACATTACACTCAATTTTGCGGATGGTTCTGCAGACGCTGAAATCAAAAAAACACACACGAATGAGGGAGAAAAATGAGCGATGAAAAAATCACATATACAGAAGCAATGCACCGACTAGAAACGATTGTATCAACTCTAGAACGAGGTGGGATGGGGTTGGATGAAACCCTCAAATTATACGAAGAAGGGGCGGATTTACTGCGTTTGTGTAAAACGGAGTTATCGGCTGCTGAGGGGCGCCTTCATGAATTACAACTCGATGATATTGAGACTGAACTTCAGGCAGAAGAACAGTAAAGCAAGCAACGTATGGTTCAAATGAGGGGCGGAAATGAAGCCGAAGAAAGTTCAAGCCCTTCAACGACGCATCGTGCGTATTCTCAGTACTTGGAAAGATCCGCACACAGATGTGGTGATGGCTGAATCAACTCAAATTCAAGGCATTGATGTTTCATCAGAGGGGCACGTACAACTGGCTGTTATTCCTCAACGGCCGCATTGCCCGTGTTGCTTATTCGATTTGAGAGATTTGCGAGAGAAGATTTCCTCAACAAAGGGCGTTACTTCAGTCGAACTTCTCATCAGTGGTGTTCCTGCCGCAGAACGGTGGACACGTGTTCTTAATCCGTCGTAATTCGTCTTTTCAATACGAAATAGGCCGGTAAAGACCAACCGAATACAGCGATGCTCCAAGCAAGTGTTGAGCCGAATACTACCCCCCATGCTGGCAGTGAATACATGGCGACCAGCGCATAGATTGCTACACTTGTGCCACCCATCGTCATAGGACCTGCAGCGCCTTGAGGTACTGTTGGGCCTTGAGCATGCCACAATGCAACCATACTGGTCAAGAAAATGGCAGGAAAGACTGCTGCAAGACCTGCGATCAATGGCTGACCTTGAGCAGAAAGCCAAACGGCTGCTCCAATAGCGCTTGCTGCGGCACTTCCACGAATGAATAATACACGACCAGCAACTGGTTGTTTTCCTTTCGGAGTCGGATGAACTCTCCAGTTCATTCCAACTGCAAGAGCGATGAGAAGAACCAATCCTAAGATTCCAATTTCGAACGCTGTTCCTCCAGCACCAAGAGCAAAGTCAACACCGAAGAGCATGATAATTCCAAACACGAACCACACGAGTAAGGAAGTGAAAGTTGTTATGAAAAGAGGTGATTTAGCAGTATCAAGGCGTGATGGCAAGAGCACCCAAACTGCGAGAAACAAGCCATTGATGAGCATCCCTAGTGGAATAATAGCCAAACTCTGAACGAGTACTTCTTGTTCCCCAGCGAGGTATATTCCCGCTGCTGCCGGAACGATTGTTGAAGGCATGGTGCCAAGTATACCGCCGGTGAGTCCGCCCCAGCGTTCAATGGCTAATGTGACCAAGACCGCTATAATTCCTGCAAGGAAGGCAGAAAGAAGTACAGAGGCGCTCAGCATTGTTCAACCTCAGAATCTTTGATCTCATTCAAAGGGGTCAAGATGGACAATTTGCTCGATATCGATGCGTTTGTAGCCACGCTCTCGTGCGTTTTCTGCCGCTTTACGAAGCATGGACCTCATCCATCCAAGTGACATCAAAGTCTTCATTTTGCTCATCGATTCTATGAAATGGACCGGGTTGCCACCGAACTGTGCATTGCTCCGAATATCGGATTCCAGCTGCTCAGCAACCATGTAATATGTTTCCAATAATTCCTCGATTGCATCTTTGGTAACTGGCATCTTTGCATGGGTTTTCGCCAATGACAAAAGGGATGACTCAGTCAATATGCCTCCTCCTTGACTCACTACGAAGTCTTCTGTCTGTGCAACCTCTTGATGGAGTTCATCCTCCTCCTGTGTACCGATGTTCATGCCAGTAGTTGCAATCTCTAAATGACGAGGTTTGATGGTTGCAACACGGTCTTTTTCAGCCGCTGCCTCTGCATGTTTGATAACTGTGGAAAGGTGCTTCTCAATGTGAGCAATACCTGCTTGAACTGCTGCTGAACCAACCGATTCTACAGCATCAATTTCTGCAATCATCAATTCCCGAGTGCGATTATAGTTCAACCGTGTTCGATATGGATCGTCCAATGTTTTGCGTTCTGGGTCTTGTGAAAGTGTTGCAGCTTCCATCTCTGGGACATAACGTGCCAGTTCACTGCAAACCAACGTGACCAGTTGTTCCTTAACTGCGCCTGAAAGCCGCATTTCAGTAAAGTTAGATGCAACTGCACCTATGTGACCGGTCGAGTAAGGCTTTGCCATACAATCAACACATCGCGGACATAACTTGAACACTATGGTTGAAATTTTTGCTTATTCAACCATGCCGTCATCTCGGCCCATGGCTTGTGAAATCTCCCAGGCATGAAGGCATTCATGGCCTCCGAGAAAACCACCCGCTTCACGACTTGGACCGATGAATTCAGAACCACAGAATTGGCAGAATACATTCACGATTGGCTCGTTGTAATAGGTTCCATTGGGTGTTTTGCGTTCAGGAATACGTTTTCCAACGTCTTCACGTGTCCAGCCTTCTGTTTTGTCACACACTTCATCTTCAGTTTGTTCTTGTGTCATCTTTACCACTCCGTTAACCATGGCCAAGCGCCGTCAGCAGTGACTGGACGCATGCCCTCTTCATCTCGAATCCACGTATCTTCACTCCCAATGCTGCCCTCTTCGTAGACGACTTTCGGTTCAATTGCCATCGTACCTCCGACAGGTAAAGGGCGGTCAAAGCCAGCAGCAACGACTGGAGATTCATCCAGTTGGAGGCCGACTGAATGTCCGAGAAATCGGCTTTGGTCTGGTTTCATACCCATGAGGTTGTCTTTGTAACCGAGTTCTACTGCCAAAGCAAATGCTTCATTCCAAGCATCTTCACATGCCTTGCCTTGGTCCAAAACATCAACAACGGTATCTTTCACTGCTAACATGTCTTCAAGTCGCTCATGCCATTGTTCCGACAAGGTTCCAGCAACAAACATTCGAGTCATGTCAACGATGTAACCGCGATGGGCATGCACGAGGTCGACAAGAACAGGTTCATTCGGTTTGATTCGGCGGAATCCCGAACCCATTCCGGAAAGTGGATGCGCACCAGTGCCACCAACTGCGGAATCGAAAAACGAAGGGATGCCTCCTGCCCTGCCTGAAACGATGACGCCTCGATCGCATTGCAAGGGGAATCTTCGCATGTGGACATTGCCTCCGAATCCTTCGGAGCGACTGATTGCTTCTGCAGCCGCAACTAATTCCAGTTCACTAACGCCTTCCCCGCCAACAGCCTCAACTGCCTCAAACATTCGAATTTGAATTTCAGCAGCAGCCTGCATTTGCTCCATTTCCCATGACGACTTTATTTCACGCTGATGGTGAATTATGGAGGTCGCATCTGGGCATGGGCCAAATTCGCTGAATGCATTGACAAATCGTTCAGAATAGGTGGCGGGAATCTCGCCGAATTGAAGTCCGGGTGCTGATGTCACGCCACGTTGGCGTAATTCGGACACCAATTGGGCCATACGAGGAAAGGGGAGAACTTCATGCGGTGCATCGTCGCTCCCACCTTCAAAAAAAGCACGCTGAAGGGAGCGGCGAACAAATAACACTGCTCGAGGGTTTTCTGAACCATGTGCTGGGATATACATCGAAGCACTTTGACGTCCTCCTGCATAGTAGTAAAGGTCGACTGGATGTTGGATGAAGGCTCCTTGAAGTCCTGCTCCAAGGAGCAATTCTCCCAGCCGATTTTGACGGGCTGCTAATTCGGAGACTGGGACGCGCCAATCATCTCCATTAGGGCCAGTGAGGTCTGCTTCATTCCAGCCGCTCATTGTTGAAGGGTAATGGCGGCCGTTCAAAACGGCTCCGCTTAAACTTCGACAACTGGAGGAATCCAAGGCTCTGTTCCATCAATCCGATTTTGAGCTATGGAACAGTATTCTTCGGAAAGGTCAACGCCAATATATGTTCGGCCAGTCATTTTTGCAGCAACGCAAGTAGAGCCCGAACCATTGAATGGATCAAGTACGATATCCCCTGCAAAAGAATACATCTCAATACATCGTTTGGGCAACTCGACAGGGAATGGCGCTGGATGATTAACGCGTGAAGCCCGTTCGGTTGCAAACGACCATATTGATTTCGTATGTTTGATAAAATCATCACGAGGAACAGTGTCAATACGACCTTCTGAACGTTCTGACTTGTCTCGAAGAAGTTTGTAGTTGCCCTTGGAGAAGACCAACAGATATTCGTGGACATCCCGTAAACATGGGTTGCTGGCACTTTGAAAAGAACCCCATGCACAAGATGACCCGGCACTGGCAGATTTATCCCAAATAATTTCTCCACGCATCAAAAAACCGAGTTGGTTCATCATGATGTTGATATGGCTCGAAAGAGGGATGTAGGGCTTACGACCGAGATTCGCGACGTTGATGACCATCCGACCGCCTGGTGCAAGAACTCGATAACATTCGGCAAACACGTCATAGAGTAGTTCGAGATATTCGTTCAATGAAAGGTCTTCATCGTAAGCCTTGCTTGCATTATAGGGCGGCGAAGTGACGACCAAATGAACGCAGTTATCTGGCAAGTCAAGATTACGAGAATCACCGACGATGAGGGTGTTTTCCAATGTTGGTGGTAATTCCTGCTGCTCACCTACTTCTCGGCTTGAAACGATGCCGTCGTAAAGGCGGCTTCCATAGTAAACCGATGCATCATGGCCTTCTCTTTTGGAAACTCCGAAGGAAGATGTGCTGGTTCCAGCACGACGGCGAGGCCCCTTGAGGGATTCATCCTCGACAGGTTCCTCTTGCGCCATCCTTTGACAGCGAACTTTAGGGCTTTATCACCTTTCGCGCCATGGCAAGGGCCGAGACGCGCGATTGGAGTGTGGAGCAGAGAATCCGCGGTCTGTTTTCATCCGCTGCAATCAAAAGCCGAGGGCGCTTGGAATGTTCAATGAGGAGTGTCTTGACTCTCGACAATGTCAACGTCGACAACAAGACGGTGTTGGTACGTGTTGACATTAATTGTCCACTTCACCCCATTACCAAATCATTCCTTGACCTGAGTCGTATTCGGGCTATTATCCCTACATTGAATCGATTGACTAACGCTAAAGTAGTACTCATTGCTCATCAATCACGGCCTGGGAAAAAAGATTTCACAACAACTCTTGGACACTCACGTGAATTAGGGCGGCTCCTTGGACGAACAGTCAAATGGGTTGAAGATCTCTACGGGGAGAAGGCTATGAAGGCAATTGAGGCTCTAGAATGTGGAGAAATTCTCATGCTCAACAATGTCCGAATGTATGACGAGGAGGTCAATACAAAAGGAGATTTCAATGCGCATGCAGAAACAAGGATGGTACAAAACTTGGCGAGTGTCGCAGACTTGTTTGTCTACGATGCATTTGCTTGTGGCCACCGCAGCACCCCTTCAGGTGTTGGCTTTACGCACTTGATTCCCTGTGTTGCTGGCGAATTGATGAAAAATGAAATCAGTAAACTCGACCTTGCTCTTGACAACCCCGCTCGCCCGTGTATTGCGGTATTAGGCGGCATCAAGGTCGACGATTCAATCCTTGTTGCAGATAATATGCTTCGAAACAACATTTGTGATGAATTATGGCCGACAGGCGGTGTTGCAAACCTTCTCTTAGAACTGTCCGGTATCGAAATCGGTGCAGTAAATCATGACTTCTTGGTCAATGAATTAGGTAAGGCGTGGCATCAAACCGTGGAAACCGCAAAGTCTCTATTGAGTGATTTTGGAGACAAAATACGCCTCCCCGTTGATGTTGCAGCAAATATTGAAGATAACAGAGTAGACCTTCCGCTCTCCAAACTCCCCATTGAGGCGCCGATCTTTGACATCGGAATTCAGTCTATTCGAAACCTCTCAGCAGCGATTAAGTCGTCAGGAACCATTCATCTAAATGGCCCTGCAGGAGTATTTGAGGTCCCAGATTTCGCTTTCGGGACCATTGAGATGTTGAACGCTTGTGCTGAAACAAGCGGATACGTCGTTGTTGGTGGAGGCCATACAGCAACACTCATCGTCAAGTATGGACTTGCTGAAAAAATGGGTCACCTTTCGACTGGCGGTGGTGCTTGTTTAGATTACATTGCTGGAAAAACCCTTCCTGCTGTAGCAAGTCTTGAGGCGAGTGCCGAAGCATTCACTCTCAATATCGCTCGTAGCGTTGACCAATAAGAGCCACTGGGGAGGTTCGAACTCCCGACCTCCTGATTACGAATCAGGTGCTATACCAGCTAAGCCACAGTGGCGCAAACCGACCGCTGCGTCGAATCATCATAAGGCAAACGGTTGAAAGCGTTCATGAGGGTTGAGCCTAACCACCTCCCATGGCCGATGATGAGAGCATACGCTATCGTAACGCGGTCCTGTATGACGAGAGTGGTCACAAACATGTTGGCGACGTACTCCTTCACGCCAACGGAAATTGGTCAGCCTCCAACGGTGATGAGGATGTTCGACAAGACATCGATGGCTCAGGAAGACTCATCACTCGAAGTCTGCAAAATTGGCATACACACCTCGCCATGCAATTGAATGCTCGAGATTTCAGCGATGGATTTCCCCTTCATCGATGGTTGAATGAGGCCATATTCCCTACAGAATCGAAATTGAATCCAGAATATGTTCGCATTGGGGCACAGGCAGCAGCAGCGGAAATGATTCGGACTGGATCTTCATTTGCTGCGGATATGTATTTCTATCCTGCCGTGACTGGAAAAGTATTGCAAGATGCTGGATTACGTGGACTGGTGGGGGGTCCTGTTAGCGATGCTGCATTACCATCTCACCCAGATGCTGCCTCGGCCTTGGATGAACTTGATACTATTTTGAAAAATCAAAAGGCTGAGGATAGGATTCAGTATGCTATCGCAACCCATTCGGTTTACCTTTGCAGTGAAGAGACGCTAAGGAGGGCTTCCGAACTTGCTGAAAAGCGTGAAGCACGCCTTCATATCCACGTAAGTGAAACACGCAAAGAAATCGCCGATTGCCACGATAAAACCGGCCTTTATCCTGTTGAGTACCTCAATAACATTGACTTTTTCAAGCCAGGAACCGTTTGTGCTCACGCTTCGTGGGTTAAGAAAAATGAGATTCGAATGTTAGCAGAACATGAGGTTACTGCTGTTCATTGCCCCTCTTCGAATATGAAAATCGCTTGTGGAGGTACCATGTCCTTACCAGCCTACAATGAGGCTGGCGTGGATGTTCGAATTGGAACTGATGGTGCTGCATCATCTGGAAGTGGTTTAGATATGCTTGCTGAAGCCCGACTTGCAGCACTGGTTCAACGCCACGATCATTGGGATGCAACTTTACTCCCTGCTGCTGATGTATTTTCAATGGCCAGTAAAGGCAGCACTGATTGGGCTGTTTGGAATCTTGAAGACATTCGCATGCGACCAATAGGGCGTTCTGGAAACAGACATCTAGCCAACTTGATTTTCAATGGAGCAGAATGCTTGGACATGTGGGTTGACGGTAAAGCAGTGAGGATGAATGGAGTGACACAGACCGTTGATGAGAGTGCGGCATGGAACGAATTGGACCAAGCAGTTGAAACCTATTACGAAGGGGTCGAATGATTACTTCATTCTCGAAAGTCCTACACCGCCGATTCCAATGAGGAAGCTAAACAGGTAGGTAGGAAAAGAGGCTGAAAGTTTCACTTCATAGCTAAGATTGAGGTCTGTTCCAGCGGGAAGTGCGCCAGATTGCGTTCCAATACCTGCGTAATACGTCCCCGAGATAACGTGCCACTGCGCGCCAGAAGTTCCATCAATCGCTGTTGCCTCATATCCCGTATCTCCATACTGGCATGTTTGACTGTTTGATTCAGTCTGGAGAAAACCCCCTTGATTCGCCCTTATTCCATCGCATTGGGTTTTCTTTGATTCATTTGCAATGACGAGGAAGATATCATCTCTATCCCAAGTGATGATGGTGTCTGCACTGACAAATAGGCTAACTGGGTTCTCTGGAAGTGCCTCATCGGAAAAAAAGACAAAACCATCAATATTTGGAGTAGGAATATCTTCAACTTCTCCTTCAATGGTATAACCGATGCTTCCAATCACAATGAGGAACAGTGCAAAGCCAGCCATAAGATAGCCAATCATTTTACTTCCAGCCAAGATATCACCTCACAGTTGGTAGAAAGCAAGAGCAAGAATCAGATAACTTGCAAGCAGCATCGTACCTTCAAGCCAATTTGATTTGCCATCGCTCATAATTGAGTTGGCAACTAAGACTGAGATAAACGTCGCTGCGGTTTCAAGAAGTCCAAATTCCAAAGTCAAAGGAACTCCAAGGGCCCAAGCGAACAAGACCATTACTGGGGCTACGAAGAGAGCGATTTGCACACTGCTGCCGATTGCAATAGCAATTGAAAGGTCCATCTTATCCTTTCCTGCTACGATGACTGCGGTGAAGTGTTCAGCAGCATTGCCGAAGAAAGGCAGGAGAATGACACCGATGAAAAGTTCTGGCACATGCCATTTTTCAACTGCAGTCTCAAGGCTGTGTACTAATATGTGAGCCATCCATCCAACAAGAATCGTTGATAGTAAGAGAAGAATCCATGCGTCCTTAATCGTCATTTTCGGGTCTTCATGACCACCATGTACTGCTTCTGTTGCAAAGACATCTGCGTGGGTCTTAAGCTGGAAGAGTAACGCTAACCCGTAAATGACCAGCAAGACAACCGCTGTATAATGAGAGAGGTTGGCAACATCTCCGACGGAGCCGCCTGAATGGTGAACTGCACTTGGTATGATGAAAGCAACGATAGCAAGAAGGAGCAGAGAACCGTTCATCTGTCCAGCATCTTGACTGAACCGTTGGACTTTGTGATTAACTCCCCCCCATACCATTGCCAATCCGAGTACGAGCAAGAGATTACCAAGAATCGAGCCAATGAGGGAGGCTTGAGTAACGGTAATCATCGTTTCACGAAGTGCTGGATTCTGAGATGCAGTATACAACGCCAATCCAGCGATAATCATCTCGACAGCATTTCCAAATGTAGCATTGAGAAGTCCACCGACTGCTTCACCAACACGAAGTGCAATCTCTTCGGTCGCCTTCCCCATAAGAAAAGCAAGCGGCATAATGGCAACCATCGAAAACAGGAAAGCAAGTTCTCCCATGTGTTGATAGTTTGCATAAATGGCAACAGGCATGGCGAGGAGGAGGATGTTAAGTTTGTTCTTTCTGGGATCAAACGACGCTGCAAAATGCTCCATGGCATGTTCGACTTCTTCAGTCAATTCATTCGGGGACTCGACCGTCTTGGCTTCCGACATATATGAGTCGAAGAGGCGTCAGCCCTTGACTTCACCGCTTAGATTGAGCCTCAATCTTCACTCTTTTTACGTCCGACTGCACGGCGTTTTGGAGCCTTACGAGGGGCAGCACGACGACCGACTGCACGCTTCTTAGCGACTGGCTTTTCTTCTACTTCCTCGTCGTCATCGTCATATTCGCCCCAATCGACACTGTCATCTTCATCATCATCATCAGACGAGATTTCAGGGACCTCTTTCTTTCGGCGTGTTTTTCGCTCTAATACGTTGACTGCAAATGGGTCGTCCTCCTCTTCTTGTTCTTCAGGTTCTGCGGACTCTACGGCTTTTTCTTCAGACTTGTTACTCGTGTCTGTTACTGCATTCATGTCGAGATCTTGAGAAGTACCGATGAATTCGGTCATCCAATCTTCATCTTCATCCTCTTCTCCTGTTTTCTTCTTCTTTGGACCGCTCATACTGGTTTGAATAACCATCAGCATTACAATGAGGGAGAGAACAAATATTCCTGCGAGAATCCAAACAAGGATGTAAGGAGGAGAAGTCATTGATGGCTTAATGACCACTGGCTCCGGCTCTGGTTGAAGGGATTCAACATAGTTGCAGGAGGTGGTTCCATCAAGACGGTTACGGCATTCATCAACCACAAAAATAACTGTAGAAGAACGTTCATTGCCAGCGGAATCTAAGGCTCGGACAAATACGGCATGTTGACCTGGAAGGAAGTTACCTGCTGAAAACTCAAGGTCAAGAACAAGTGAACTGTTATCGCCATTGAGGTCGGTAACAGATGTAGCCTGTGTCCAAGGGGTTGAAACCGATTGACCTGTGCCGTAATTGTAAGTGAACTTGTAGTGTAGTGAGTCAATCCGGACGTCGTCTTGTGCTCCTGCAAGAACTTGTATATTGTTTCCATAAAGATATTTTGAACCACTATCGGAACTTGAAGATGGAGAAAAGATGGTCACTTGAGGTGCAACTGCGTCAACTGCCCGATTATCCCAAAGTTGAGTGGCTTGATTGTTTGCTAGGTCTTCCATTTCCACTTCAAAAATCATTTGTCCTGCAATGGTTGTAGTGGTGATAAAGAAGTCGAGTTGGTATACCGGTCCTCTGTCAGGATTACCTGCATTTTGTTGAATAAGCACCATTTCTTTGACACCACTGGATATATCTCCACCAGCCACAGTCGTGATGTTGATTGATGGACTAATGTCGAGGTCTTCATTAAACTCAATCTGAACCTTGTAGTCTCCAGCAACTAATGAAGGGCTTGTAAATGCTTCATTGTCGGCATTAATGAGCGTCAGTGTAGCTTCAGGAGCTCGAGTGTCTTCGGTAACTTTAATCGCATTCGAAAACACACCGGAGAACGTTTCTGGATTACTGTTGCCCCACTTATCCGTAGGAATTACTGCATACCACACATCGCGTTCAACATCATCTGGAATGTCGATTTGGCGGAAAAAGGTCTGTTCATCTGAACTTCCTGCATTAATATTATCGATGGCAATCTCCCAGCCTTCTTCTTCGATGGAACTTATTTCACTTTCATCTTCTCCAAATGGCTCACCATAGTGCCGCCATACTTGATAACTTTCATCGGTTTCCAATTCATCGTTAAACCATTCAATGCTGACTTTATTGAGTGGTCCAATGGATTCGACTTCTTTGATTGATGCCCGGGACGGGGAGACTGTGTCTTCTTTGTTATCATCATCAATTTGATACACATTCTGATTCAATCGTTTGTCCATGTATGTTCCTGAAATGTGGCCATAAAGCGCTTCGGTTGTAACAAAGTAAAACGGTTGGCTCGCAGTGAGTCCGTCACTAAGAGCGACGTCGTAAAAGCCGACGCCATCACTTACGGAACCGAGCCAAGAAAGCGAAGCGTTGATACTCTGCCATTCTGCCCCGCTGACTCGGTAACCAGCGGTCCAAACGTGGTAACGTTCACCTTCAACCCCGAGTTGATCTGTCCAAGAAACACGTGTTGTTTTATCACCAATAAACTCTGCATAGACATCTGTTGGTTCTGCAATCCACGGAGTAAAGGCGTCTTCAAGCACTGCATCTGAACAGGAGTTGAGAGGGATATCTGTGGTGGATACTGCATACAAATCAACGGTGACAACGCAGTAATAGGCATAGCCAAGGCGTCCTGTTGGGACTTCATATTCAAACGACTCAACGCCTTCAGAAACGGTAGCGATTAATTGAACGTCTGAACGAAGAATGGTGTTGAAAACTGAACCGGACATGTAGATGCGGTATGACTCGCCGTCTTCATTGGGTACGTCGTTCCATGAGACGGTTGTTGTTCCACCGCCCGATGTAGGATTAGCAAGGAATTGAGCATACATTGAACTTACACCCGCTGGAGGCATGTTATCTTCGCCGATAGGAGACGACATGGCGTTGTTGGACAAGAAACGAACATCTTGGTAATCCATACCTGGAGTAACCCAGTTCGGAAGTAAATAAGTGATGGAGTAATACGCATCTCTGTCTGTGCTTTCAGGTACTTCAAGAGTCAGGGAGGAGGTTCCTGCTGGCAGGATGGCAACTGGAGATTCTACCGCCAACATGTTGGCGCCATTCGCACGAGTCACCGGGTAAGAGGTCCTGTAGAGATAGATGGAATATGCATTCGGACCAGTTTCGGGGAGGATTGGGAAAAAGTCGTTGTAATTCACCCATTGTAACGAGGTGTTGCTGGTGTCCGGATCAAAGGAGCCGACGATGTTGTAGGGGGTTCGAACTGCTGTTGTTTGCTCAACAACTGGAGATGCAATCACAGAAGCATTTTCATCCAAATCAAACAATTCAGTACCGTCGCCAAGCGTTGTAGTAACGGCGTAGTAGAAACTTGAATTAACGCCAGGCGACACGAGGAAAGATGCTGTATGAGGAGCAACGGTTCCATTTATACCC
Source organism: Candidatus Poseidoniaceae archaeon (assembly GCA_949372875.1). Taxonomy (GTDB): domain Archaea; phylum Thermoplasmatota; class Poseidoniia; order Poseidoniales; family Poseidoniaceae; genus MGIIa-L1. Next base: position 63,295 of record CASIAW010000008.1, on the reverse strand, counting down.
CGACACTTGAATACATCATTGACAACCTCTGCATTTGAACAGGCAATAATGCCTGTCTGGAATGGAGTCAAATCCCCTATGGTCGCTGACGAGATATTTTCTTCTGAACGATAAACATTGTAGGTTGCATCAAAGAGACCTGAAAGGATTGAGCTGTCGGTGTCAATGTTTCTCCACGTGACCGTTGTTGTCTCCGAAGTCGGATCAAAAATCGCATTGATGTCTTGGGCCTGCAGATTTGCAGGTTCACCGAGATCTTCGGCGGATGCATGGCTGAGTGGAGCCAAAGCAAGAAGCATGCAAAACACAAGGAAAATCGCTTTTCTCTTGCCTTCAGTACCGAGCAATTTGTCTGTCATCATCTCACTTGTCACATGCAACGGTTATGAGCATGTCGCATATTCGTCGGAGAAAGAAGGGTTTCAACACACCCCTACGGGGTGACCGCACAAGCAAAATTATTCATCTTCGGAAGCCTGATTTGGTTGCGGAAGTGGGTCCTCTTTGTCAATCCGTGTGATTTCCGATTTCGCTTGCATAAAACGGACAAGGAAAGTCCACAAGCCGCCGAATGCAGAGATTAAAACTATGATACTCAAAGGGTTGATTGGAATGTGGTCCAGAACTCCTGGAAACATGCCAAAATCTTCGACCCCCGAATAAATGAAAATTCCCGTCAAGAATATCGCAACAATAGAGAGAATCGTTCGGTCTGCTCTTGAGAAGCCACGATAATTTCGGGAACCAGCAACTGCTTGAGCTTGTGTGCCCATGTACGATCCCAAAAGAGTGAGCCATGCAGCGGTTAATCCGAGAACAAAATCACCGACGAAAACCGAACCTGCAATACAGAGAATCCAGACTGCATCCAGTAATCGGTCGAAGGTGTGATCCAGATAATCGCCCCAGCGAGTAACGTTCCCATACTTGCGAGCCAGTGGGCCATCTAAACCGTCTAAAATCATGGCCATGACAATAAGAAGACCGCCACCAAACAACATGTTTGCTCCATGCGTCGAATCTTCTGCAGTCAATACAGCTAATCCGCCGAGTATACCGATTGGGAGTGCTACCCATGTCACAGTTGAAGGTTTTACACCCGAAAGCGAGGCCAATATTGGATTCAATACCCCTTCCCACGTATCGCGTAGTTTCTCTAATGCCATGATTCTCACTCTCTCGCCGTAGCCGAGGGGTGTTTGTTGTTGCGGTGCAAAGAGAAGAAAAATGTAGACTTACATCCAGTCAATCGCTTGCGAACTCAATTCCTCGAGCGATAATGATGGGGATTTGTTTTCAACCCAAGATTCTACTTGGGTTTGAAGTTCTTTGACAGGCATCGAAGTACTGTCCAGTTCTAAAACTGGCACAGATATTTCAAATTCAAGAAGTTCGGACCAAGTGCCAGCGATGAGCTCCCACTCCACATTAGCAGAAACTTTTGCAGGAGAATAATCACGGCTCGCTAAACGTTTTTCCAATTCGGAAGGATTGCAACGCAGTACGACGATTGCATCGACATCCAGAAAGTGGGAAAGGTGGCCATCGATGAAACAAGTTTCTTTTCCTTCATATTGCCATTTTTCAGACAAGAGGTGAATGTCCACAGGCGCTGAGTCATCCGCACTATCGATGTCCCCTATGCACTCATGTTGCTCCGCTAAATCTTGCAAAGTAAGTACGTGATAAGAACCACTCAAGGCCTTACAAAGAGCTGTTTTTCCAGTGCCAGGAGTGCCTGTAACCGCGATAGTAACGTGACGTGCCATACCCTTCCCAAGGCCTCAGCCAATTAAACGCCAAGGCTAGAAAAAGAAGAGGACACTGTTTCTAAAAGAGAATGAACGGTTACGGGTGGGAAGAAACAAAGGCATCATAGGGCAAGCCCCTCTGCATCACTTGTCGCCATGTTTGGAATGAATGATCCTGCTCAAACGCTGCTCCAATTGGAGCGGTATATCGAGGACGGGAGAATGGAGATGTCTGAGGTTATGGCAACCCAGTTTACCGAGATGTTTTTGGCGCAAAAAAAACGAAATGCAGATTCACAAATCATGCTGGTAAAAGGCTTACGTATTCTTTGTGACGTTTTTTTTGCACGTGACAAATCGAAGCGCGCGGTTGGAAGTGTCAAAATTCTCCATCGGGAGCGGAAGAAAATGATTCGGATGCTCAAATCCGGTGCACCGGAATTACTTGCAAAGATGACACCACCTGCTGAAGATTATCGACGAGCTGGTAAAATCTTTGCTAAAGCAGGCAAAATTCGGGCGGCAAAAAAATCTTTTGCTGCGTGTGAAAGACTCGCTCCCGGTCATGTAGCGAATGCAATGGAGGCATGTCAACTGCTTGGATTTGACAAGAAACTGGTCACTCGATTTACATCAGCCGTTCAAGCAGCAGGCCCCGTAATTCTTTACAATGGCCGGTTTTTATTACAACCACTGAATCTACCAGAAGTCGAAGCACTTGAGGTTCGTACCGTTTTACAATCAGCGGTTGAATCAAACATCGGAATAGCAAATCTCTGTCAACAACAAATCACACGGATCTCGGAAGAAATGGGAGCCATTGAGCGCGGAGAGGCTGCTGCAAACGCTCGACTTGAGGCTGCAATGGACCTGCTAAAACCACAGCATGACTACTATGAGTATTGAGCTTGGTAACGAGAGATGGATTTGAACCATCGATCTCCGGGTTATGAGCCCGACGGGATATCCAGACTACCCCACCTCGTTATGTCCTTGGCTGAACTCATCCCACTCTTCAATGCACCGATGGTGCTGCGACGAACTCTTGAGAGTGTTTTTTCACCGTTTTGAAGATAAAAGAGTGTTTAACGGCACTGGATTGATGAAGAAGGAGTGCTTGTCTTGACACATGCGAGCCCACTTGACCATACCGACATTCATGTGTGTCATGCTTTTTTGTGCCGCTTTTGCAGGCTGCATCGCAGATGGGGAAGATGAAGGGCAAAGCAGTGCTATTGATCTAGTCGTTTACTATGAGACGACATCGGGAACCATCGAAGAAGTCGTTCAAAACAACCAACAGGTCTCTGAAAATGGCGTTGATGTCATGTTTGATTTCTCCTACACAAAGTCGAGTGCTGGTGAAATGGCTACGTTCTACTTTATTCCGGGTGATGGCTCCAGCATGATAGAAAATACCGCAGCGGAAAACGGTGAAATCAGTTACACATACCTCACCCATGGATTATTTGATGCCGCTATTGGAGCAGTAGACGACCAAGGTAACGAGATTTACGAAAACATCACAATTCGAATAGATAAGCAAATCACATGGACCGAAACGAACACTGCAAACCCCAACACGATGAACATCGAAACAACGCCAGATTGTGATTGTGCTGCACCGAACCAAATAAAAATTGATTCAACAGTCACAAACAATCCGAATTTCTTCGGAACAGGTGGGCAATCTGTAACGGTGACGTGGAGGCTGCTCAACTCAACCGAAGTCATCGCAGCAGAGTCGCCTCCAGAACAAGTTGGTGATGGACAAGATGCAAACTGGTTGCACAACCAGAACTTCATCGAAGCAGGTACTTGGAAACTCGAAGTTGACATCTCGGCGGAGGGAACTGGTGAGGAGCGGGTTGATGTCGACCACACCGTCATCGTCGCATATGAGGAGGAAGAAAGTACTCCAAATCCAATGGCTGCGGCGCCTCCTGAAGATTGATTTGTAGCAACAAATCTTCACTTTCCGTTTTACAAAAAGTGAACTTAAAGTGAAAAGATACCTCGCAGTGCCCCTTTCAAGGATACCAAGAGAATCCCCCTCTCTCATTTGAGAAGCCGCGCCCTCTTTCTGCCTTTGATATACCCTTGGCATACCAGTAGGGGTTGGAAGTGAACAAAAATGGCAGCCAAATCGAAGAAAGCAGCGAAAATAGAAATTGAAAACAATGAAGACCCTAAGGAGGAAGCACCTGTATTGATGCCACCTGAAGAGGACGTACCTGAACCCCTCATTGAAGACTTACCTGGTGTTGGCCCAGCAACTGCTGAAAAACTCCGTGAAGCTGGATTCGATGAACTCCTTGCACTTGCAGTTATGTCCCCTGGCGACCTTGCCGACCAAGCAGAACTTGGTGAAGCAGTGGCAACAAAAATTATCAGTGGCGCCAAGAAGATGGCAAACATTGGTGGGTTTATTTCAGGTGACGCACTTCTCGAGCGTCGGCGTGAAGTCCTCAAACTCTCCTCAAAAGTTGAATCCATTGACGACTTACTCGGTGGCGGATTCGAAACACAAGCTCTGGTCGAAGTATACGGCGCATTTGGTAGCGGTAAAACACAAATCGGACATCAACTCGCTGTAAACTGCACCCTCCCGAGTGAGGAAGGGGGCTTTGATGGCGATGTCTTTTACATCGATACTGAAGATACGTTCCGCCCGGAAAGAATCTCACAAATGGCACGTGGACACGGACTTGACCCCGATCAAGTACTCAGCCGAATTCACGTTGCACGCGCATACAACTCTGCACACCAGATGCTGTTAGTGGATGAGATCAAGCGAATGAGTAAAGGCCTCAATGTCAAGATGATTATTGTTGATTCTCTTACCAGCCATTTCCGAGCTGAATTTATCGGGCGAGCAATGCTTGCTAACCGACAACAAAAACTCAATCGGCATTTGAAAGATTTGAAGCAACTCGCTGATATCAACAATGCGCTTGTTCTGGTCACCAACCAAGTTCACTCCAAGCCTGATGCAATGTGGGGCGACCCAACCAAGCCAATCGGTGGTCACGTACTAGCTCACGCTTCGACATTCAGACTTTACCTTCGCAAAGCAAAGGGTGGACGACGAATTGCCCGTTTGGTCGATTCTCCAAACTTGCCTGATGGGGAGTGCGTTTACCAAGTTACTCAAGAAGGTCTTCGTGACTGATGGTGTAGGGAAAACCCCCCAAAAACCGATTGTTTCGCCCTCAATGGTTGCGGCACATTCAAGGTCACTTGGGTAAGCATGACGCTCATGCGACACTTGATTGAACGTGTATTGGAACTCACTGAATCTGAAATTTCAACCCCGACGGCAACTGCTCCACCTCTCGGAGAAGGAACAGAAGTCGAACTTCAAGCATTGTTGGAATCACTGCAACCTCGAATTCGAGTCTATGGCGTTGGAGGAGCTGGTTGTAATGCGATTGGTCGACTTTCTGAAGAGGGTTTGTTTGAGAACTCTTACGTCACAGGTTATGCAATCAATACCGATGCCCAAGCATTGCTCATGTCACCAATCGAAGAAAAAATATTGATTGGAAGGACTGCCCGAGGAAGAGGGGCTGGAGGAGACCCGACAAAAGGCGAAGCTGCTGCGCTTGAATCAGAATTGGTTCTTCGAAGAATCACCAATGACACTCAACTGGCGATTATTACTGCTGGAATGGGTGGTGGCTCTGGAACTGGAGCTGCTGGTCAAATTGCACGTCTGGCAAAGCAACAAGGAGCCATGACCATCGCCGTCGTGACGTATCCATTCCAATCCGAAGGAGCCCTTCGTAAACAAAATGCTGAATGGGGCCTCGAGCGATTGAGAGAACACTGCGATACTATTCTCGTCATTCCAAATGAACGGCTGTTAGAGATTGAAGGCGTGAAGGATTTACCGATTTCCAGTGCTTTCAGAGTGGGAGATGAATTACTTGTTCGCTCGATAACTGGGGTAGCAGAATTACTGACTATTGACGGCATGGTCAATCTTGACTTTGAAGATTTACGCTCTGTCATCAACTTTGGAAGTGGAGTGGCAATGATTGGATTAGGTGCTGCTTCTGGACCGGGTCGGGCAGAGGCTGCGACAATGGAAGCCTTGCATTCACCCTTGCTTGATATCGATGCATCCGATGCAAGAGGAGCGCTCATCAACGTTGTAGGTGGGGCGAATCTTACACTCGGCGAGGCCGAGCAATGCGCTAAAATTATCAAAGATAAAATTTCACCTCATGCTCAAATCATATGGGGAGCTGCAGTCAAAGAGGAATTGGAAGAAGAACTTCGAGTCATGCTTGTCTTGACCGGCGTTAAGAGTGAACAGATACACGGCGCCAGTGAAAACAGACAATTGCGTGCCTTGCGTAACCAACAAATTGAGTTTGTCAATTGATTACTTTACGACAACGTAAAAGAATCCGAGGATGGCAATTAATCCTGCAAGTATGATTGAGTAGTCTGTTAGCGAATACGACTGATCAACATTCGGCTGAATCAACTCACCAGCATAAGTCGAGCCAGGTACTGTGACCCCATATCCGTCCCACTTGTCCCCCATCGAATTTTCATTCCCATTCACTGCATTGCCATAAGCAACGAATTCGACTGCAGTTGAATTATCTGAAGGTGAAGTCCAAGAGAAATTCCATGAACGGACAGTATTTCCTTCTGCTGTGTGAGTCCATCCGTTCTCCAGTTCTTGAGTCTGACTTGAATTGGCGAATTGAATCTCACCACCGCTTACTAAAAGGCGGAAACCACCTTGCGATTCATTGGAATGTTGGACACTACTTTCAACGAGAAGAGTCAAATTAAAGATTTCATTACTCTCAAAAATTGTTGGTAATCCGAGTATCGTAGTCTCAGTTGAGTTTGCTGCGCCCCCGTGACATAAACACCCATTGTTGGCGCTTTCTCCAACACCAGTGGGAAAACTTTGGCTCACGGTCAAGCCGAGCGATGAAAACAAAATCAAAAGGAAAACCCCAGAAAGGCGACTGAACCTCATCTTTACCCACCGAGAAGTCATGGTAGGGCTCATATGACCTTTTCCCTATCACATGCACTTATTTATTGATAATATTTCGGCTTTTTGTGCACAAGATGTGTCACGTGAAAAAAACATTCTTTCATGTAGTAGAAGGTTGAATTCCTACACGGAAGTGTAAGAATGGGACCATGGGATACTGTAGATGAAAACGCATCAAATGACTTCGAAGAAGAAATTGACATGTTCGCAATTCTGGGCGCAGCGCAGCCTACAGCGGCCCCTGTTCATTCCAACATTCAAGCCCCGCTATCAACCACCAGTAACGACCCACTCGCTGCTTTCATGGAAGACGATGGAGAGTCAACCCTCTCTGCTGACTCACTCTTCTCACTCGAAGACGAGCCAGATGGTGCATTCGACCTCACCTCTGAAACTGTGGAATCTGTGAATGATTCGTTGAACATTTCAGCGCCCCTTGAAGCCGCTCAGCCCCTTTCCAACGAAGTCATCACTGATCTTCTTGAGGTTCTGGTCAAGAACGAACTACAATCTCGCGCTGAACGAGGTGAAAACTGGCTCGCTGACTTACCGGCTGAAGCTATCGCTAACATCGAGTCTGCAAAGATTGTCAAAGAACGAGAAGCATACCACCTTTCTCTGATTATTGACATGGTCGGCACCGGTCAAGTTCGTCCATTTGCTACTGTTCTCGCTACCGGTGACGGAGTGTTGCCCGTATCTCCGCCATCGACGCTCTCACAGTCTTGGCTCCCACTCTACAATGCATTGAGAGAACTACTGGTTCAAGCCATGAGTGCTCTTTCTAAAGTCAATGTTGTCTCTGTATAACCGGATTTAATCTCGGTGAACAACGACTCTTGATGTTATTGATACATCGATGAACATGTTCGAGACACTACAGAGTTTCTCATGGCTTTTTTCCACAATTCGCTCGAGGAGCTTTTCTGGAACGTCTCCTTCAACGTGGTAAATCATTTCTACAGTTTTGAAAACTCGTGGTGAAGATTCTGCTCGTGTGCTGTCAAGTTCAACCCAGACTTTGGTAAATGGACGTTCTTTGAGGCCAATAACCACGTCAACCAACGAACAAGCCCCAATCATTTGAAGGGTTACTTGCATTGGCGAAGGCCCATTTTCCCAATCCAATTCGAGACTTTGATTGTTCGAATTTGTGCACAAAAGACCGTTTCCACCGGTCCACTCTACTCGCCCTTGCATAGAGGTCCGTGGGGCGGTTCATTCTTGAAGGGGATGCATGTGGGTCTGTTTGATTGCAATGGCAGGAACTCCAGTAACAATGAACGACGGAAAACTAAGTGTCCCTAACGACCCAATTATTCACTACATTGAAGGCGATGGTATTGGAATTGATATTTCTCCAGTCATGATGAAGGTCGTTGATGCTGCTGTATCCAAATCATACAGTGGAGAAAAGCACATCGTCTGGTCTGAAGTTCTTGCTGGTGAAAAAGCCTTCAATGCAACCGGCGAATGGTTGCCACAGGCAACACTGGATGCTATGCGCAACGGGTTAGTCTCCATTAAAGGACCTTTGACTACGCCCGTTGGCGGGGGAATTCGATCACTGAATGTTGCATTGAGACAGAAACTCGACTTGTATGCATGTGTTCGCCCTGTTCGCTGGTATGACGGAACGCCCTCACCAGTCAAGTCTCCCGGCGATGTTGACATGATTATTTTCCGAGAAAACAGCGAAGACGTTTACGCTGGTATTGAATGGGAAGCTGGCAGTGAAGGGGTTAAGAAACTCATTGACTTCCTGCAAAATGAAATGGGTGTTGACAAAATTCGATTCCCAAACACCTCCGGTATTGGCATCAAGCCAATTTCACAAGAAGGTACTGCGCGAATTGTTCGTGCTGCATACCAATATGCTATTGACAACGACAAAGAGAGCGTTACTCTTGTTCACAAGGGCAATATCATGAAGTTCACTGAAGGTGGATTCCGAGATTGGGGCTATTCATTGGCCAAGGATGAGTTTGGAGCTGTTGAACTTGATGGTGGACCATGGTGCACTTTTGAAAACCCAAAAACTGGAAAAACAATTCTCGTTAAAGACGTCATTGCTGATGCAATGCTCCAGCAAATCATTACCCGCCCAGCGGAATACTCTGTATTGACTACAATGAACCTCAATGGTGATTACATTTCAGACGCATTAGCTGCTCAGGTCGGGGGGATAGGAATAGCACCAGGCGCGAACATCAACTATGATACTGGCATTTCAATCTTCGAAGCAACACACGGAACTGCTCCAAAATATACGGGACAAAACAAGGTCAATCCAGGCTCCCTGATTCTCTCAGCAGAAATGATGCTACGCCACATGGGCTGGATTGAAGCAGCAGATTTGATTGTCAAAGGTATGGAAGGCGCTATTTCTGCGAAAACTGTTACCTATGACTTTGAACGGTTGATGGATGATGCAACTCTTCTCTCATGCAGCGCCTTTGGCGATGCTATGATTGCACACATGTGAGTTCACTTGAGCCACGCATTCAATGAACGGCTGTTCTTGGCAATTCCAAAGCCAAATTGTTCTTCAAATGCTCGTGCTACGAGCGTGAAATCACCGTCTCGTGTGGCGATAAGAACTGTTCCAAGGTCTTGCAGAGATTGAGTAGCCAGTTGAGCAGCAATACTCATCAAAGTGCGATCAGGAGATTCTGGGTAGATGTCTCTACCATTGAGAACGGTTCGAGCAGGTTCCCCACGAGTTCGCTTCATGGCCGTTATTTCCTCATAAATATCAGAATAATCAAGAAGGAATGTTTCAATCGATTCCTTGATTTCACTCGAGTTTGCCTCAGACTCAATTTCAAGGTCAAGTGGCCGCCAAGTATTGTAATCCTCAAGAACTTCATTTGCGAGTGCAGTGAGAGTTTTTTCATTGAAAATTTTATCCAACAAGTCGGGCGAAACTAAAGCATCATCGAAACGACTCTTGAGGTGGTTAAGCCCTGATGCTATTCCAATCAATTCTTGTTTGACAACATTGGGCAGCCACAATTGTAATCTCTTATCTTTCGCCTTGCTGAGAAGAATTTTGTGGAAACTTCCTTGCCCTTGGAGGTCAAGACTTATCTCACCAACCAGATGTAATTTCTTAGCGATACGATCAATCAAAGCATCGACCAAGATATTTGTATCAATAATTACCAAAGGAACCAATGAAAGATTTCGAAGATAGCGACGTGATGCATTTGGAATCTGAGATTTGTTGATGGAGAAGAGGGATAACTCGGCCTGTTGTAAACTTCGAATTTCATTTTGATTGAAGTGTGCACTGTTTTGAGCGCGCTCAAGGAACATCAGACCGTCAACAGGTCGTACTTTAGCGGCCTCACTGGCAAGGGAATAGACTTCATCTGTCGAAGGCGAACCATATTGCATTAACTGATTAAAGCGCGTATCAAAGGTATTTTTCTGCCTTCGACGACTCTTGAGCAGAGAGTTTGTTGCCGCTGTGACTCGGCCGCAGAACGGGTCTGTTGGTAGAGGGCGTGGGTGTTCATGTGGGTATGTTTTGAGCATGTCCAAATCATCTTCAGCGTGATAAACGCGCATGACTTCTACCATTTCGCCTTCTTCATTCTCCTCAGTTTCCATCTTGGTTCTTTTAACGAAATCTTTCAACAAGCGTGTTGCAGAGTTTGTGTCTTTGGACCTTGCAGTATAGGATACCCGCAGATACAACTGGAATCTTTGAGTGATAGCACTCTTGAGAGCAGGTTGGGCATCAAGAAGTTCAACTGCCTCTCGCCATTGTTCAGCGAATGCCAAATGAATGAGGGCTTTTCTATACAACATCAGAGAGTGTTCGTAATCGAATTCTTCATGATCACCGGCTTTGCGATAGTCTCTTGCTGCATTCAATTCTTCTTTCTTGGAAGCATAGACGGCTGCTCGAGCAAGCGTATGCCACGGTGATAAAGCATCGTTGGTTTGATACCAGCGGACAAGAGAAGGCAAGCCGATATCATGTTCCAAAACAAGGTGACGTACGCTGTGAATCATGCCTGTTGGAATCATTTCCTTACCTAAGAGCGTATTGAGGGTTTCAATATTTTCATCATCTGAATTACCATGTTGGAGCATCAAGCCCACGTGATTAAGTCGGAGTGTGGAGATGACAACATTAAACAAAACTCGTTCCATAACCGTTAGGTCCGCTGAAGCAATACTTTGCTCAAGTTTGGAAAGATGAGTCGATGAGGCAATTCCACTTCCTCCATCACGGAGAGCTTGTCGAACTGGGCCAAATGCGAGAAGTCCTTGTTTGTCGAGTACTGTAGTAAGGCGTTCATCTTCGATATTTTCACCTTCAAACAGCATCAACAAAGCTTCAGAAGTTGAAGAGAAAGAGTCGGGGGCATCCATGCTGTGTACTTCTGAAAGAGCTGTTCTACGCGCATTTCGAACCTTCATCCAAAGTTCATTATCGCTTCCAGCATCAAGTAGATGTGAGACGAGTAATGTTTCATATGGATGGGAAAGTGGAACAATATCGTTGGAAGTAATCATTTGGGCAAGGAGATTTAACTCCATACTCTGGGTATAGATGTCAATGAGGAGAGGGAAAACGCTCTCCCAAGCCTCACTTGATTCATGTGAAATATTCTTTGCAGCAAGAGAACGGATTTGTAAGGGTAGTGACTTCATCTGAATGAGAGCAACAAGGGCCCCATCGTCCAAAACTGGAATCTGCTCCATCAGCCACTGATCAATAATTTCGCCCGAAAGATCTGAAAGCAACGGTACTAAACTAGAGAGTTCGGTATTGTGATCCAATTTGAGGCTCGTGAGCAGTTCAATTGTTTCTTCGGGTTTACCTTCTTTGTGAAGTGCGTTCAATCGCCACCACATGATTTTCTCAATCTGAACTGAATTCGTTGTATGTTCTCGAAGTAATTCGAGACCTTCTGAAAGTTGCTTGGAAGATAGTTTAGCAGCCTCTCCGGGGGGATTTTGCCAGGCCAAGAGTCGACGTGCTGCTGCCAAAGAATGATCTCCCTTCGCCGTTCTTGATTTCTTCCAGTTGGATACTTGCCCTTGTTGAAGGGCATGGAGGTCTGTCAATTGTTCTGATAAATCTGCATCAACCTCCTTCAGCCGAACAAGTGGTTCTGTGGGGTCTTGATTTGAGGCTAATGCCAGCAATGCACTCAAAGCAGAGGCTTGACCTTCAAGTTTGAGGAGAACCTCTGCTGGTTGGAGTTGTCGCCCTGAAGACAATTGAGAGATGATGTTACGGAGCGCAACTTGAGAAGCAGCATCGGTCACCGAGGGTGAAATTTCTTCAATGGCTAAAATCAAGTCTTCTGAAACAAAAGGATTGATGAAAGCAACATTGAGTTTAACTTTCTTACCTGCCTTAGCCTTACTCACTTTGGCTTTCGGAAAGGCTGCAAATTGGCCCAGTAATGCTGTGTGCTGGGCGAGTTGAATCCAAACCGGGTGTACGCCCTTTTCCAAGCACGTCTCACGAAGTGACTTCTCGGTAGTTTCCCATTCTTCTTCCCATTCGTCTTTATTGAGAAGCTTGTGAATAAGAAGCGTCGCAAGACGATATGCGGGGCTGTAATCGGAGGGCTGAAGCATTTCTGGAGCAGATGGAAGCAAATCCATAGGGCCAGAGGAGCCTCTTCCTCCACGACGGTTTCGACCTCGTCCACCCGATTGACGGCGGCGTGGAGTCGAGTCATTTTCATCTTCATCTGCTGCAGGAAGTTCAGTCTCTGCAAGTGCGAGAAGAAGAATTGGGCGCCAAGGTTTCTCCAATAATTGCCAATCGGCGGTTTTGACAACGATGGATTGACGTCGTGGTTTAGAGGCGTTGGTTTTGAAAGCAACTTCGAGGCAACTTGCCATATGTGTCTCTTGCATAACGCCCCCCCTCTCTTGTTGCCTCAACCTACCCTCCTTCAACCCACCGGCAGAGCCACCTAGGACTGAAAAGTATCCATTTCGACAAGATGTCTGCGAACATCCATGAACAAAGAACCCTTGGACTTGAGCGAGGAGTCGTATGGATATCGTTCGTATTGTTGTTTTACTCCTTCACCCTTTACTCGCTTCAGGGCTACTTGTATGGATATGGTGGCAGTATTCGTGGAGGAAAAAAAGCTATGAATTCAAAGGCGAGGAAAGGAAAAAAGCACTTGCTAAACATGAGAAATATGGTGACAAACTCATCTGGGCTGCTTTCCTGGTGATTAGTGTCGCTTTCATGAGTCGGGCATTCATTGCCTGGAGAGAAAATGAAAGCATTCTTTCTTCAATGATCCCACAAAGCCTTCATGGATTCATGGGGCCTGTAGGATTTGTTCTTCTTTTTATTCTGGCTCGAATGGGAAGGCGTGCCCGTGATGCACGAAACAGAGGCGAAAAATTTGCCCACCACAGTATGAAACATGGCCGAGCCGCTGACCTTATCATCGTCCTAGCATTTCTTCACGCTTTCTTAGGATTCTTGTACATTTTTACAGTCTTGTAATTTTACCTAATAGCAAGTTCTTCATCTCGATTACTCCACATTTGAAGCCATTTTTCGAGATTCGCATCGATACCTGGCGGTTGGATTCGGCAACCACAAGCATTGGCATGTCCCCCTCCTGTGGGGTCCATGGCAGTGGCTAATCGAGAGAGATCGTAACGGCCTTGCCCATTTTCGAGAAAGGAATTGGCATAGAAACTTGCTGAAAGGGCTGGGCGGTGAGGAGTCTCAATTGAGCCATCAGCATAACCATGTATAATGCAACAGGCATCGGCCCTATCCCCGGCCCATGCAGTTACTAAATATCCGTTTGAACGAACGCCTTTTTCATCCATTCTACAAACAGCTAAACGGTCAATGATTTGTGTGTGTTGTTCGACCACTTTTTGCGCTGCTTTACGTTCATTGCAAGCCCGTTCTATATGCGGAGATATCTTAGGATTGGCAAGAAGTTCGTCTAGACTAGCTCCCTCAGAAAGTAAGGTGAGAACGTAATGCATGTGCTCGGATTCACTGAGAGATAAAGAGCGAGCAAGTTGAAGGATAGGGCCGTCTTCAATAAACTCTTGACGGGTTATTTGGCCTGAATCAAGTGCGTCGACAACAGGCATGATTTCCTCTAGATGAGAGATGTCGAGATACGGGTTCAAAACATCATAAGCAAGGCGCGCTGCTGATGGTGTTGCTTCCCAGTGACATGTACCTCCATCAGCCACAAACCTAGCTTCCTCCTCCATATTTGGGCGGTTGGTCTGATGGTGATCTAAATACCAGCCACATTCAGGGTGAAAAGGAAGATCGACCATGGCTGTAGAACGATCGATGAGTGAATCAACAGCACCAGAGCGGACGAGAGCTGCATGAGCAAAATGTACTTCAGCATCGGGGTTTGCGGCTTTGAGGACTGCTGCTGCACATAAACCGTCAAGGTCAGAATCGGCAATGATTCGAGTAAATTCAGGTAAACCCGCTCTTTTCAATGCGCTTGAAGGAGGTGCCATTACGCCATGCGTGTGTGTGCTCGCCAAGAAGGTTATCGGGGACCAATTCGCCACAATTGACTTGACCTAGTGGCGTTCTGCCAAACCCATGGAGACCTCGTGTGGCGTCGTCTTGGTGAATTACGGGACAGTATTATTGCTGCAATATCCGCAAGGACATTGGGACTTCCCGAAGGGGCATATTGAGGAAAGTGATGATGATCACCATGCGACAGTTCTTCGAGAACTTGAAGAAGAAACCGGCATCAATGACATCGAATTTGTAGATGTATTTGTGGAGCGAAGTGAATATTCATACAGACATAAAGGTCGAAAGCGAACAAAACAGGTGTTCTGGTATATCGCAGAAACAGAACGAATTACTGTAAAACTCTCACACGAGCATAAAGGTCATATGTGGCTCGATTGGGAACAAGCAATGGAGCAACTTACTCATGACGAGACGAGAAGAGTTCTCGCAAAAGCACACGAATACATGAAGGCAATCGGCAAAGATTAATTCAAAATTGGTCAAAGTCGCTATCGTTTTCACTCAGTTTCCGAATGGTCGTTCCAACGCCACTTTCAGGCCCTCTATGGCCGAGGGGCAACCAAAGAGACTCCTCATTACCAAGGCTCAAGCAAACCCAACGCCCAAACACAAAGAGCCAATCAGAGAGGCGGTTAAGATAAACGAGCACAAGCGGGCGGACTGAGCCTTCACCTTCAAATTCAGACAGACGAAGAACGACGCGCTCAAGTCGGCGAGTGACGGTTCGTGCAAGATGAATCACGGCTTCTGGACTTTGCCCAGATGGAAGAATAAAACTCGTTAAAGGCTCCAATTGTTCAAGCCAGGCATCCATTTCATCCACGAGTGCAGAAGACTGATTCTCATTCAAAACAACCATCCCCTTGGGCAATCCTGCTGGCGGGCAAGCTAATTCTGCACCAAGGTCAAAAAGTTCGCTTTGAATCCGTGGAATGACTTGGTTGGCGATAAATTGAACTCGCTTCACTGTCGAACTGCTTCCGCCGTCACTATGTGTTGGAAGACGTCGGATTTCCATGAGGCACATTCCAAAAAGAGCATTCAGTTCGTCGCATGTTCCGACCGCTTCTAGACGAGGATCAGATTTAGGCCGCCGTGAGCCGTCGACAAGCGAGGTTTCTCCTTCATCTCCAGTACCTGTATAGACTCGCGTGATTCGTACCATGTCTCTGCCTCGAGTCGTGCGAAGTTATGCTTCTATGAGGGGTTTTCGGGCAAGGAACGTTGAATCTATCGGGTGATACCATTCAATGTCTTCCTCGCCAAAACGCCAAGAATACAATGCGAGGTGCTGGTCAACCACCCCATACCATTCTAATCTGCCAGGTTCTAAGCACGCAATGCGTGTACCGGTGTCTTCAATCTGAGAGGTTACATTTTGCCAATGTGTCACAAGTTGGGCTAATTGTTCAGCGACTTCTACAACGTGCTCACTTTCTGCGTCGAGTGATTCGAGTAAGACCTCTAATTCTTCTGTAAGGTCATGTGCTTCATCACTCATCGCTTGCAATTCTGCAAGCATGCGAGTTACTTTGGGAAGGTTCTTTCTCGCCTCCTCAAGTGATACAATGCGAGCTCCTTTAGGAAGTTCGCGCAAGACCTCCTCCCCGTCAACTAACGAACCGACCTCCATGGGTCGCCCTGAAAAAAAGGGAACATCTGAATGTTCTTTCACATGTGTCCCTTTACTTGGAGGACCTTCAAGTCATCGGCGAAGATGTTTGATTTTTGGCAATTTAAAGGGGTTTGAAAAAAAACGGTAGCCGGATTATATCGAAGACATTGGAGATTGGGAGTCTGGAGTAACCTTGCGAGCAAACCGAAGAAAGATAAGCGTTCCAAGACTGATCCAAATGAAGAGTTCAACAATCATTACTGCATAATAGAGGGGGCCGAATTGTTTGAGTAAGGTAACTGCATCGTAAGGGACGCCATAAAATGCCATGTATGCTGCTTGTGAAAGAAGGCTCGAGGAAAACCAAACAACCACTGCAAACCAACAAATTGTGCCTAACTTCCAGTCATCTTTCTCCTCAAATTCGTTTCCCATGTGTATAATTTGTTTTACTACCTCTTAAGTTCTTTGTATTCCTGCATAATCTAAATGATTCTTCTACCTTTATTTGACGATAAAAGCGTAATGTGCTTCCGGAAAAAGACTTATTCCTGTTCAGACTGATTGAGAGGTGGAAGGAGAGTGGAGGCGGAAGGGTCGATACGAAGAAGGGCGGCATGAATGGCCGCAATCCATTCAACGGCAACCCCGTCTTCTCCTCCGACTGAAAGTAAAGACTCCAACCATTCATTAGCTGTTTCCTCATCTTGAATGAATAAATGGATACGATGAAGCGCAAGGTATGCCATTGGATTGAGGTGTTCTTCTTCAGCATCCCAGCCTTTTTCAAAACACGCTATTGCCCCGTTCTCGCCACCGATTTGACCTCGTTGAAGTGCAACCATTCCGGCTTGACTCCAAGCAAGCGGTAGGCGCCCAATCAAGAGGCCTCTGAATACAAGCCATGTTTGGCCGCCACCAAGCATGACGAGAGAAAAGAAACCTGCCCATTGTTCAAATTGGTTCAAGTTGCTCCACGTTTGAACCATGAGGCCACCAACTCCGGCGCAGAAGAAAAACCCTGAGAAGGGGGCAAGAAGTACTTCTCTACGAGTACGAACCAAGTGATGAATACCTGCGAGAAGTCCGAATGAGCCAATACCCGCTAGTAAGACCAAATGGCCGGTAACGGTAACAGGCTGAGGCGCTAGTTGGCCCACTGCAATGAGAAAAGCGGTTGAAAGGATAAACAAACCGAACCGCCGAGAAGGTTGAGGGAACGGTTGACTTTTCGAACCGATGCAGAGTAAGAGGCCAACAATCGCTTCAAAGGAGATTAAAATCCACTGTAAAGTGCTCGTTTCGAATGCTAGCATATTTCCGCTCCAGTTGAATCGAGGAAACGGCACTTTTTGACCCTTTGCTCAGGCCTTGTGGTAAGCGGAACCTCGAAGGATTTCAGTCGCCCTATACAATTGTTCAACGAGTAATACACTTGCCAACTCATGAGGAAAAGTCATTTTCGAAAGTGAGAGGCGTGGCGCATGGTTTGGGATTTCAGCTGAAGGCCACCCTTGAGCAGGCCCAATAGCGAGATGCGTTTCATCACCGGCAATGCTCCATTCTTGAACTCGAGTAGAAAATTGAATCGAATCGAGAATCTCCCCCCCTTCATCCATGTAAACGACGAGTCCTTTCTTTTTTTGAAGGAGGGCCACATATGCCCCCAAACTCAACTTATCAGAATGAAATTCGATTCGGATACCGCGAGCAAGAATACGTTTTGAATACATTTCGATGAGTTCACGATTCGCTTTCTCCTTCGGCGTGCCATGAAGGTGAACGGTCAACCTCGCCATGGTTTTGCCAAGTCGTCATTATTGATGAAGCCCTCATACGCATCGGTCCAAAATATCATAGGGAAGGGCCATAGATTAGGATTCATGGGTTGGTGGCCGTTTGGACGAAAAGCGAAAACGAAGCGAGCACCAGTAAGCGATCCCATGCTCAAAGATAATCGGATATTAATTTCAGATTTGAGAGATGCTTGCGAATTAAATTTCGATAACCCAGAAGAAGCTCGAAGACAAATCCGTAGAATGCAAGTCGAATGGAGTGATGCTGCTCGCGGTGGAATCTTGAGTGATGTAAATCGAAGCGGGTTAGATGCTCGGGCATTTCGCTTGCTCACTTGCGATGATACTGAATGGATGGCCTGGCTCGATAATCTGGATTTTTGGAAGCCCGGGTGGAAACCTGAGGATGATGACGAGGATTGAAGAAGGAGTAGCAGCCCCATACAAATGTGAGTCAAAGGGCTACCCTCCACATGCTCCACACCTGTCCCTTTTGTTGGAAGGTCCGTGGATTAATTGAGCATCTCAAACTGGATGTTGATTTTGTAAGCGTCAATGGAATGAAGATAAAGAAAGAGGTTCGCTTTGCTGGCGACTGGGGCAAAGTTCCTGTTTTTACAGATAAAAAGGGTGAATATCACGTTGATTCTACGCCGTTACTCAAGCACATTGATGCGACCTATAATGACGGTAAATTGGCAAATATTGGTGATTCAAAGCGTCAAGAAGAGTGGCTGGAATGGTCTGACACAAAAATGTCGAAGGCAACCATACCGATACTCTATGGGAGTATTGGCTCGGCATTGCAAACAACTGTTCGAATTTCTAAAATTGAAAAGTTTGGTTTCTTTGCTAAGCGGTTGTATGCCTGGGCAGGCTTTCCAATCATGTGGGGCATCATTGCCCGTAAAAGGGTAAAAAAAGACGGGCGGAAACCAAAACAACTCTGGCACGACTTGCTGACTGAATTCACAGATGCTCATGGCGGAAAGGAATTCTTTGGAGGCGGAAGTCCAGACCTCGTAGACTTCTCAGTATTCGGCTACATGCGCTCCATTTCACCATTCCCTCAATTTGAATTATTAAAAGATCACAACCTCGGCATGGCGTGGTATCAGCGTATGGAAAAAACCATTTGAGGGGTGAAAATTTGTCTGTTCAATATCGAGGTATTGAATTTGAATCTGTTAATGCGGGTCACGTGTTTCTTGGCACCGAAAAAGGGGGTTGGATGTATGGTAGTCAGCGTCCACGGCATGAAGTTCAATGCCCTCGATTTCTAATTATGAAAGCGGTTGTTTCACAACCACAAGTACAGATGTTACTGGACACAAAACAGGAAGAGGTCTTCTTAAATGGAGAAAGAATAGAACAGATTTGTTTGGATTTAACCAGTGGACTAGACCCAATTGGCCTCGGACTTGATACGACCAAAGCATGGGAGGTCCGTTGCCCGAGTGAAGGTGAATGGAAACGCGCCCATGAGCAGTTGCAGTTGGATTTAGAACCTGGTAAAATCGAAATATTGGCCGATGGTGTTTCCGACAATTATCGAGGAGCGATGATGGATGGTAGACCTCGCCCATTTGAAGGACTGGGGCCAATGGCAATGCATCGAGCTGCGATTGAAACTCATCCGAGACAAGAGGGGGTTACCGCCCTCTCCAGTGCGCCAATGGATCGGGAATTAAGCGAGATTGTCATTCGACTCGTCATATCTCCAATTCGTAACGGCGAACCTGTTCGAGTCCCGCATAATGCTGACTTTGCAGCGAATATTCGCGGAGAAATCTTCTGGACCGTTTTGCTTGGGGTCATCCCCTCCTTTGCCATCCCAATTGCACGCGGCATGGGGAGTTACGCAACTACTGGCTGGGCCAACCTCCTGTTTGGTGGATTGTGTGCGGGTTTTGTCACGGGAGCATTTTGGCGCCCTCGTCGACCGACAATTCTCTATCAAGAAACGGAAGAATTACTCGCCCTTAATCGGCGAGACTAACGTCTCCCAGTATGAATCTTGGCGGATTGCATCAGCAGCACAGATTGCTGCCATATTGACGATGTGGCGTACTCCATCTTGTCGAGCTACAAGTTGGACTGGTTTGTCCATTCCCTCCAGGATAGGACCGGTCATTTCCGCATCCCCTAATTCTTCAAGTAATTTGTAAGCGATGTTTGCAGCGGCGAGGTTTGGAAGAACCAATACATTCGCTGGGCCGGTGAAATCCATAAATGGATACTCTGATTGAACATTTCCATTCAATGCAGTATCGGCTTGCATTGGACCATCAATGACCAGGGAAGGGTCCAGTTCTCGGGCAAAATCAATAGCGTCTTCAATTCGTTCTGAACGCTGGGCTCGACTTGAGCCGAAATTAGAAAACGAGAGCATCGCAACTCGAGGAGCGACTCCGAATCGTCGAGCGACTTTAGCTGTTTGAACTGCAATTTCTGCAAGAGTTCGACTATCAGGATAGACATTCACAGTTGCATCGGCTAAGAAAATCGTTCGTCCTTTGACATTCATCATATAGCACCCAACAACGCAATGAGCATCTTCATCGGGGCCTATGAGTTCAAGAGTAGGTCGTAGTACATCGCCATAGTTTCGACTGACACCACCCACAAAACCATCGGCATCGCCGTTCATAACCATTTGACTCGCAAAATAAGGACGTGATTTGAGTAAACGATGGGCATCAGCATACGTCATACCCTTTCGGCTTCTCTTTTCCATCAGGTTTTCAGCAAAGATACCCTTTCTCCGCTTGTCTTTACGAGGGTCAAACGCTTCGTATTCAAAGTGCAATCCAAGTTCATCAATCATCCGTTCAATACGGTCAACTGGACCAAGAAGAATTGGATAACAAATTTTCTGTTCGACTAACTGAGCTGCTGCCCGCAAAACCTTTTCATTGTCTCCTTCTGGGAATACAATGCGCTTCCCTTTACCTCGGACTTGGTTAATCACGTGGCGCATAATAGAATAGGAAAGGCCGAGCCTTGCCTCTAATTCTTCTCGATAATGGACGATTGAAAAATCCTCGGGTTGAACTGCTGCCACTCCTTCTTCAACTGCTGCTTGCGCAACTGCTGATGCCTCCCAAATCAAGACTCGACGATCAAATGGTTTAGGGATGATATACTCTGGACCATATTGCATCGTTGCACCATCATATGCAGCGGAAATATAATCCGGAACGGGTTCTTTTGCAAGTTCAGCAAGGGCATATGTAGCGGCCATTTTCATTCCTTGGGTGATGTCCCTGGCACGGACATCGAGAGCGCCTCGGAAAATATATGGAAACCCGAGAACATTGTTCACTTGGTTCGGATAGTCAGAACGGCCAGTTGCAATAATCGCATCACTGCGGACTTCTAATATCTCTTCTGGAGTGATTTCCGGAGTAGGATTCGCAAGAGCGAAAATGATTGGGTTTTCCGCCATCTTGGCAACCATTTCTTTACTGACAAGGCCGCCACGAGAAAGGCCAAGCATAACATCTGCGCCTTGCAAAGCCTCCTCTAGATCACCAGCTTCTCTTTCGTGTGCAAACGGTGCTTTGTATTCATTTAATTCACCTGCCTCAAGTCGGGCTTTCGTCACGATACCTTTGCTGTCAACCATCGAAATATTTTCTCGGTTCACGCCTATTGCAACGTAGTGATTTGCACATGCAATTGCGCTTGCACCTGCGCCGATGACCACGACTTTGATTTCATCAAGGCTCTTTTCTTGAAGTTCAACAGCGTTGAGCAAAGCAGCTGCAGAAATAATTGCTGTACCGTGTTGATCATCGTGCATGACCGGGATGTCTGTTGATTCTGCGATCCGACGTTCGATTTCAAAGCATTCAGGTGCTTTGATGTCTTCGAGGTTAATTCCGCCAAATGTCTTTGATATGTTGACAACCGTTTCGATAAAGGATTCCGGATCTTCTGTGTCGACTTCAATGTCGAAGACATCGATGTCTGCAAAGGTCTTGAGCAGTAGGCCCTTTCCTTCCATCACCGGTTTGCTAGCAAGTGCTCCGATATTACCAAGGCCAAGTACTGCTGTTCCGTTTGAAATTACTGCGACTAAGTTTCCTTTTGAGGTGTATCGGTATGCATCTTCTGGGCGCTCGGCGATATCGAGGCAAGGGTAAGCCACACCGGGAGAATAAGCTAGGCTAAGCTCGTGCGCTGTCGAGTGGGGTTTGGTCGGCACAACCTTGATTTTTCCACGTGGCTCAGCCTCGTGATATTCCAGCGCTTCTCTTCGAAGTAAGCGCTCTTTTTTATTGAGATTCATTGGTACACCCTACCTTTCGAAGAAGGTCTTAGGTTTGAGTGTTGCGTGAATGAGGGAGGTGAAGGCGACCGTCTGTATACCTGCGCTGGAGATTCGGGTCCGTTCTTCTGTGATGTAAGTGGGTGAACCGGCAAGAAGAAAAAGGTTTGATTTCCTTTGTGAAAAAGTGAGATTCATGATATGTTTTCGCACGATTGAGGGGCGCGTTCAAATACCCTAAAACTCCGTTTGGAATCAATGAACTCCAATGCGAACACTGCGGCCCTGCCTCGCGACACCCAAAGGGCGCTTCTTTTGGTCATCCTCATGCTGCTTTCATCAGCAGCCCCATTGCTCACATTACCGGGCGTATCTGCTCACGAATCCTTCGGCGATACCGTGTGGCCGCAAGAAGGGAGTAATGACACTGGCTGGGTGCAATTAGATGCTGTTGGAGCAGACCCCATAACCGGCGGTCAAGCAAGTGCTTCTTGGACTTTAGAATTTGCCCCGGGCGCAGACCTGTCCAACGTTTCCTTCCAAATTCGTGTGAATGGAAGTGATGGTTTAATGATTGAAGAGCCGATGCTTGTTGCGAGTGATATAGGCGTTAATTTACTCGACTGGAGAGGGCTGGGGATGCTTGGTTCACAGGACAGTTTTACTGGCCCGAATCCGTACTCTAGCAGACTCAGTCCGAACAGCGATTCGGGTGCAACTTGGACGCTTCCTTCGGATGCCGAAATTACAGAACTGGTCATTGAGGCACTCTCACCAGTCGACCCTATGGTGGCACTCGCTCCATTAGAACTCAACGTCGTCACACATGCCATACACCCTGATGATGGACGAATGTACCTTGCTCTTGATGATGTAATTCTCACCCTCGATTATTCCAACGACCCTGTTGTTATCGATATTCTTGAATTTGATTCGGACATCAAGGATCTGGTCATGGACCCAACTAATCGGTTACTTCATGTCCTTACAGCAGACAGCCTTTTCCACGCCTTTTCTCTTGACGATACAAGCGAACAAACGGGGCTTCCATTTCCTTCAACGAATCTGCCGCCTCTTGACCAATTCTTGATAGCATCTGACGGAAAGGTGTATGCTGCAAACCAAGACGGTGTTGCGCAATGGGATGGATTGAGTTGGAACTTCCCAATGACAAAAACCACATCTGGCGAGGCTTTAGACATGATAGAAGTGAACAATATTCTCTACATTTCTTTTGACGATGAAGGAGTCGTAAGATGGGATTTGAATTCCGGAAGTGCGCTTTCAACCTGGTCAACTGCAAACAGCCTTCACTCCGATGAAATTACTGAGATGATGATTTCAGGAAATCAACTCTTACTCGCCTCTCCTGATAATGGATTGGCACGATACGATTGGAGTTCTGGTTTTTGGCTTTCAACTTGGAATGACGGGAATTGGCTCACGAGCAACACCATCAATGGATTGGCTCGCTCCGGCGGCGATTTGTTTATTCTAAGTGGAGATACATTGCATATCTATGACACTTCCAGCGGCGTATTCTCTAGTTCTGAAGTGATTTCAAACTTCGGCCTAACAGGTGACGGTCGTGACTTGATTGTCTGGCCTGCCGCCGGCGTCAGGGCACCTGCATCGGAACTCCTGTTACTCGGTAACGGATTTGGCTCATTCGCGGAATTGATCCAAGGGTCGACGCCTCTTCTGACGGGCTCCCTCTTAATCGGAAGTGGTCCAACCTCTTCCGGAATGCAAGATGCTACAGAACTCGACGGTGTGGTCTTTGTTGCTGCTGATGATTACATGAATCGATTTGATACCCAAGCCTCTCGCTGGCTCCAACCTGTTTACATTGGAACAGCGGTCAATCATCTGATGAACGATGGTTCACATGTTTTCATCGCATCAGAAAGCGGATTGCATCAAATGCACAAAAACGGAACATTGCTTCAGACGTGGGATTCCTCGAATACTGGACTGCTCGATGATGATATTATCCGAGTGGATTCTGATGGCTCTACCGCTGTTGGAATTACTGGAGAAGGTCAGATGATTGCAGTTGACCTTACCACCAGTGCAGCCCCTTCTACGGTCGAATATGATGATGCTGCGGTAGACCTCGCATTGTTTAGCAACATCGTTCATTTGGCTACTGATGACGAAGGTGTACTTCGATATGATTTGTCAAATGGCACCTGGTTAACTCCGTGGATTTCTACTGGAGTGAACGGGGCAGATAATGTTCCCGTGGCCGTTTCTGGCGACATACTTTACTTTGGAATTCCCGGGTATGGCGTAGCACGAAAAGACCTCTCTACAGGTGAATTGATGATTCCGCTTACAGCTGCTGGCAACACGGCTGGCCAAGGTAGCGCAACAAGTTCTCTTCCCAGTGACAATATCTACGCTCTTGAATCCGACGGTTTCAACATCTACATTGGAACGCAACAAGGAGCGAGGCGATGGGACGGAAACCAGATGACGACTTT
Source organism: Candidatus Poseidoniaceae archaeon (assembly GCA_949372875.1). Classification (GTDB taxonomy): domain Archaea; phylum Thermoplasmatota; class Poseidoniia; order Poseidoniales; family Poseidoniaceae; genus MGIIa-L1. The sequence continues at coordinate 38,814 of CASIAW010000008.1, read as the reverse complement.
CGGCCAAGGCTCTTCTTGGGACACGCGCCCTCAACAGTTTTACGACTTCGCTGCCGTTTCAAGTATCTCAGGCGGTAGCCTCTATGCTGGAACCAATATCGGCGTTTGCAAGTATAGCATTGCCACATTGGGAATCGACGAATGCCTCAACGTATACGACGGCATGCCGAACTGGGCCACTTACTCTGTTGAAGCAGATAGTTACGGCTACATCTTCGGAGGAACGACGTCTGGAGTTGGAATTATCACTGCATCTCCTTACGAAGTCATTGGAGAATGGGAAGCTGGAGAACAAACTCAAAACGCACCCGTAGAAGTCATTGATGACATCGCTTACATCGGCCTTGACGGAATAGGTATTGCTCGCTACGATATGCCGAACAATGCCTGGCTTACTCTTTGGACTGAAGACAATGTCTTAGATGGTGGGAATGAAGAGGTAACTGGCTTGGTTGCCGATATCAGCCCAGGTCAAATCTGGATCGGCGGTGATGACGGTTTCCAACTGCTCAACACGACAACTGGAGCAGAAGTCTATGACATTGAAAAGTCGAGTAATTTGTTTGCTGGCAACGGTAATCCTCACGACATGATTGTCGATGGGAACATCATGTATTACAACGACCGCACGAGCAGCGACAATGTATTCCGTATCGATATTGCAAACTATGCGAGTTTGAGTTCCTTAGATGCAGGAGCCGAACTGAATGAAAACGGCGGCGATGTAAACGGTATGAACATCGTTGATGGCAAACTCATGGTGAGCGTCTCATCTGGACAATGGTGGAATACCGATGGTTCAGGCGGTATCGCACAATGGAATATTTCAAGCGGCTCGTGGGATACCAGCATCTTACCAATTGGACAGGTCGACAGAGTAACTGCATACGAATCCTCCTCAGGAAACATGTGGGTCTCATGGGGCGAAAGTAACCTTGAACTCATCGCTCCGAACGGTACGACAATGGGCACATGGGATGCTAATGATTTTGATTTCCCAATCCGAGAAATCCTCGAATTTAATGGAGAAGTTCTGTTCGCAACCGAAGACGGCGTAGCACGATACAACGAAACCTCGAACCAGTGGCTTACAATGTGGGAAGAAGGAAACGGACTTCCAAACAATGCTGGCAGCAGAATTTACGAATTATGGACTGATGGAACAAACCTCGTCACTGGAGGTGGCGATGTCAGTGGCTTCGGGCAATTCCAAGGCGGAGCTGTGTCTCACTGGGATGGAACTACGTGGAATCAGTTTGATTTAGGGCAAAGCGGAACGCCAAATGGTTACCCGCTTTCCATGGCTCTGTGCGGCGGAGTTCTCAACATTGGAATCTATGCGAACAACGGCGGAGTAGCCCGTCTTGATTTGACGAACAGTACCATGATTGGCTCCTTTACTGGCGCTGATTGGAACGAAGGTTATAGTGAAGTATCTGGCGTTGCCTGCGATGCAACGGATACTCTTTATGTCGCGTTCTATGAAGACGAAGCAGACATCAAAAAGTACAGTTATTCTTCTGGGTCATGGATCACACCAATTACAAGTTTCACCAATGGGCTGCCAAGCGACCGTGTTTGGTGGGATGCTATCGGCTATGCAAACGGGCAACTTGTCCTCGGTCATGGAATCGGGTTGTCGGGCAACAATATCATCGGTGGAGGATTCACCATTATTTCGACCTCTGGAAACTCGAATGCTCAAGCCAGCGTCAATGGCGCAGGCTCATCTGTGACTTCGTTCCAGTGGCTGGGAAGTGAATGGCTCGTTGGCCAAGCAGGTGGCTCCTCTGGATTTAGTAAGGTCGAGACCATCAATTCACTCGGACAAAACACCGTTGCAACTCTTCCTGGACTCGTGAGCGGTCAAGTGACGACAATGAATGGGAACTCGACTCACCTTTGGGTTACCACTGCGGGTACAAATCAGGGCCAAGGACAGTCCAGTGGGGCAGGATTGCTTCAAGGAGAACGGCAAACTGACGGCTCGATATTGTGGCAGAATGGCTGGACTATGGCTGCAAACAGCAAGGCACAAGATACGGAATTGATTGGAACTGACCTGTATATTTCTTCATCGCCTACTGGATTGTATAAACTCGATACACTGACCGGTATTGTCACACGACTGAGTGGCGGATTGCATGGTTACCTCGATGGAATGGTGCTCGATGGTACAACCCTCGTTCTCGGGCTGATGGGTAGTGGCGGCTCTGCACCAGGTGTGCAACTCTACGACATACAAACTGGATACGGTAACGGCAAACTTCTCGGCGGATTACCGTCAAATGGTGTCAACAATTTCGCTGCGACTTCCGATATCCTCTACATCGCAACAAATGGCGGTGTAGGACGTTGGGATTATGTCACCGGTGACTGGATTAATCCACTAACTACAACAGATGGGTTGCCAACAAATGTCGTTGAAGATGTCCTCGTTGACGGCAATTCTCTGTGGATGGCTACGACTGGTGGTTTGGTTGAAATGGACCTAACGACCAATGCAACAACACTCTACAACTCAGCCTCTGGCCTCATGGGGACTTCAACCATGTCACTCACGAGCTATTCCTCTTCATTACTCCCTTCAACATTGTTTATCGGGCACGATGGTGCCGGAAATGAACGACCTGCTGTCACAACAATTGATTTGAGTTCTGGAGTAATTACTGGACATGAATTTGATCAATTGCCATCCAATAACATCGACGCCATTGCAAGCGATTACTGGGGCCTCCACATTGCGACTGATATTGGCCCAATGACGCACTGGAACAGCACTTCTTCGTTCTTTGAAAACGGAATCCCCTCGTATCAAATCTTTGGATGGCCAGTCGAAAAAATGGTGAGCGATGGCGACCACCTTCTGGTCTTCGGAGGTAACGGCGTTTCAATAGTAGAGGCGCGAACAAACTCTCACCAAAATCTCAAGATGATTTCAATGCCGCTGCTCACCGGCGGAACCATTTCCTCAGATTACATTTGGCTTACCACCGATGGTGAAGGCTTGTATGGATACGAGAACAATCCGCAATATACCGAAATTGAACGCGTATCTGTCCGATATGCTGATCCGTTAAATGTCGGGTTCAACCTCGTCACTCAAGACATCACAGACATGACGCGTCCCGGCATGAGTATTACACTGGCTGACCTTGACTCAACGGTTGCACTTGACCCTACGCAAGGCGTTACAGGCACCAATGGAATCATGTTCCAAACTGTTCCATTAGCATTCACATCCCCAGTGAATAATGCTGCAACATGGGCCCATTCAAAGAGCCTCAAGTACAATGCAACTATTGAACTCAACAACAATCCTGATTTCGAAACAACAATGCAACTCGCTGTTGATAACGGCGTTATTGTAAATGGAACGCAGTTTATGCGAATGACACTACGTTCTCCTTCAAACGGCTCCATTCATGTTCGACTCATCTACGATTATGTCCGAACTGAAACACCAGTAACAATGACCGACGTAATCGACCGACCAGACGACGGTGGAGGCGCATTAGTGGCGAATTGGAGTCTTGTTCACGATGAAAACTTTGCGCGTTATTTGGTTTATGTTAGCGAAGGCCCATTTGTCACTCAAAGCGGTTTGCCCCTCACTGCTGATGACCTAGCTGGGCGCACAATCGACAAGGCAATATCATTACACAGCCGCCTTTCCAGCGAGGTGACGACGGCGAATGGAGTTCCACTTGTTGATGGTGAACTCTACTATGCCGTCGTGGTTGTCGAATACGACGACGGTCATCTGGGAACACCCTCTCCAATCAAAGGTCCAGCTTCTCCAACGAACGAGGTTCCTTTGTCTCCTCTTTGGGCAAATGCCGGGCCACATGATGGAGGATTAGATGGTGACCTCGAAATTGAATGGGCGAGATGTACGTCTGTAGACCTCGCAGGCACCATGATTTATGCCTCAACGAATCTAATGACTGATGTCTTAGGATTAACACCTGAAACAGAAGTCGATAAAACAGAGGGGAACACGACTGTTCTCTCTCTAGATGCTGGTCAGCCTTATTGGCTTGCCCTCACCTGTATCGATGAATCCGGGCAGGAAGATATCATGAATCCACTCGTCATTGGCCCTGTTGTCCCAACGGGTGGATTAAACGACAATACTGCTCCACCAAAGATGGAAAACGTCCAAGCAATTGACACGCCAGATGATGATGGTGGACGAATTACCGTATCATGGGATGCAAACCCGGCCGAAGACTGCACATTCTATGCTGTCTTCATTCAATTATCGACAGGTAGTTTTGATGGCGAATCGATTCTATCTGCTTCGGTTGAAGGCGACCAATTTAGTCAAGCAAAAATCATTGATGATTGCGCCGAGACTTCAACCACAGTGACCAGTATTGATGGTGTTGCATTGCAAGATGGTCAAGCATACTATGTCGGAGTAGTTGCTTACGATGATTGGTTGAACGCAAATCTTGGTGATGTTGATCTCGTCCAAGTTACCCCTCTTCGCAATACTGCAGGAAGCGGTTCAATCCCTGACAGAGTCGGCACGGTGAATGCATTTGACCACCCAGATGATGATGGAACTGCCATTGATGTCATCTGGTCTATCTCCGATGCTGATGATTTCTCACACTATATCGTATGGGCTGCTGACCGTCCAATCTCTGACCTTTCTGTAGCCTGGGCTGCGTTTGGGGATGATGAAACCAAATGTGCCTGTTTGAAGATTAACAAGCAATGGATTGACGAAGATTACAACCCAATCGAAATATCGATTTCAACAGCATTGTATGGCGGAGATTCAATCGTTGATGCTGTGCCTCAAATCATTCAACCTGACGTTGAACTGTTTGTCGTTGTTACTGTGCACGACCTTGCAGGTAATGTTTACCTCACCGACCTGCCACAAGCAACTGTCGTTCCAATCAACAATTTACAAGATGTCATTGCGCCTGCTCCACTCACAGCTCTCGAATTGTATGACCGTCCGAATGATGATGGTAGTGCGCTTCTCTTGGACTTTGAACTGAGTGATGAAAGCGATGTTGCAACTTATGAAGTGTATGCAGCAACCTGGGCATTCGATGCCATAGGCATGGGAAGTACGGGCCCTGCTACGCCAATCGCAGTTCTGTCACGTTTGCCTGAATTACCGCTTACCATTGATGTAGTGGCTGGAGATACTCCTGTGATTGCTGGACAAGAAATCTGGGCAGCAGTTGTTGTTCGAGATACTGCTGGAAACGCTCAAGAAATTAATTTAGTCAGTGTTTCAGCACAATCGGTTGACGATGGTGTTGATGGTCTCGGTGGGTACCTTGACCAGATTGAGGACATTGTATTGTCTTGGAACTCAGAAACAAACATCCTGGTCGAATGGAGTCATTCAAGCGATGCAAGCGTACGAGGATACCGCGTATACATCTCAAACAATAACTTCGCTTCGGTTTCCGATGCTGATTTTGTTGCTGAAGTGAAAGCATCGAACTCCTTCCTCATTACTCCAAATAATTACGACCCGCTGCTCAACTCATCTGCATGGTATATCGCAGTTGCGCCGTTTGATGACCTCTTTGAAAGAGAAGAAGTAGATGCTGTAATGCTTGACGTGTTTGGTAAAGAAAACGCAAATGGTGATGGGAATCAAGATACTGTTGATGAGAATGATTTCTCCTCACTTCTCACTACACCAAATCTACTCGCTGCTGGACTGCTGTTCATCGCAGTCCTCTTGCTGGTTGCCATTGTTCGATCACGAGGTGGACAGCGTCGACGAGATCAAACCCTCGAATTACAGGAAGCAACCTGGGGCATTCAAGACGATGGATGGGGGGCTGACAGTGTCCCTGCTCCACCACCGATGCCCGGTAAAGCTGTTCCGAACCTCGAACAAAGTAATGACATCTATGCAGCAGCACAACGAATCGAGAATCAAGACATCTACGGGCGCCCTGCATACCAGTCCTCACAACCAGTGATGCAACCAGCGCAAAATAATGCACTGATGAACGAACTTGCGGGTCAATCATCTCCACAACTTCCTCAAGCGAGCATTGATACATCATTCTTGGATGACTTGCTTTGAGGCGTGTCAATGGGTGATGAGAAAACCGAAAACCCTCGAGATGCTGTGTTCACCACGGCCTTATGGGATGGTGGTTTTGCATTAGCAGATTGGGAACTCCATCACCAAAGGCTTGTCGAACATGCCAAGCTTTTGCGGATTAAATTGCCAACAAATATCTCGCAACAACTGCTCGACTTTTTTGTCGAAGAAGGCCAAAAAACACAACGCATATCTTCACTTGAGCCATCTCTTTTAGTTCGCATTGAGTGTTCGCGTGATGGAGAGATTTCATGCGATGTCCGTACATTAGAATTTAGGAATGAAGAAATTGATGCAGTGTCCCAACCTGCACCTCGATGGTCTTCAAAAGTCAACGGTACGAAACATGGGGATTGGGCCCCCTATCGAAAAACGCTTGCCGTAGCGCAAAAACGTGGAGCAGATCTCGCTTTCCATATCCATGACTTTGCAATCGTCGATGCAGATAGAGCGACCCCGATTGTCTTGGATGAAGATGGCACAGCATGGGTGGCATCACCCAGTGAAGGTGGTGTAACGAGTATCACACTCCAAGTATTGGCCGATAAACTCGGGGTTGAAGGTATACCTATTCAATACGGCCGACTCAATGAGCGACTGGTTGCTCGTGCTGCCGAAGTTGTCGCTGTTGGTAGTGGAATTGGAGCGTGCAAAGTACTTTCTCTTGATGGAGAAATACTTGGTGAAGGTGTGGCTCTTACCCATCTATGCCAATCTCTTCTCAAATCGCATTACCAAAAGGAATCGACCTGGTTTGATGTGAGGTTAAGTCAATGAGCCAAGACCTTCTCTTGCTTCATGCACACTGGCGTGGCATTGGACTCATCGGCGAAAAGGCTGTTCACTATGGAGGACCTGATGAAGTGCTGCTCTATTCAGGTGGACCCGAATCCCACCTTTCACAGTACTCTATTCTCTGTGGCCCATCACAAAAAAGAGTGTTGATTCGCCAACCAAAAAGAAGTGAAAGTCCACCAGCTGAACGACACAGTCCTCTCAAAGGGGAAGTCCGATTAGTAAAAGAAAAGCCAAACTTTGTGGCTCAAGTCGAAGAGTGGAAACATGGCTGTTGGTATCATTCAACTTCTATTTTCGCCAAATCTCTCTCCGAACTTTTGGAAAAACTTCAATCACATACCCCTTCTCAAGAATTTGAAAATACGCCAGCAAAAGCGTTACCTCAACGCCCTTTTTGGGCTGGAGCATTCGCTTATGACATGGTTCAATGGACGCAACCAATTCAGTTACAACACTTACCTGAAGAAGATGAATTGCTGACGATCTTGTGGCTTGTGGAGAAAATTGTCGTTCAGGAAAAACATACAGGAGACATAAAATTCCACGGGTTAGTCGGGGATAAGTGGATTGAAAATACCTCTCAACAGATGGATTGCGATGCCTTATTGCCGTCGTTGGAAAAGCCATTAAAATCTGTCGAAAGAAGTTCGATGACCGACAAGGAACACGAAGAAGCAATTGAAGCCATATGTGAAAGTATTCGCAATGGACAAATGTATCAAGTGAATGTTGGAAGGTGGTGGAGCGGTGAGATCAAAGAACATCCTCGCCAAATTTTCCAACGCCTCAATACGGAGAATCCCGCACCTTTTTCAGCATATGTTAACGTGCCAGACCTCGGTTTTGCGTTGGTGTGCTCTTCTCCAGAATCCTTGCTGAAATGCGATGGAGATTCAGTGTTTACTTCTCCAATCAAAGGTACGCGCCCCCGTGGTTCTACCTTTGAGCAAGAAAGTATATTGCGTTCGGATCTGATTCATGATGAAAAAGAACGGGCTGAACACAGAATGCTTGTTGACTTGATGCGAAATGATATCTCAACCGTTTCGGAAGTTGGTAGTGTTCAAGTTGAACGTTTTGATGTTGAAGCATATTCTCAAGTTCAGCACCTTGTCTCACACCTTTCAGGAGTTTTAAATGCCAATTCGAACGGGATGGATGCTTTACAAGCAGTCTTCCCTGGTGGAAGTATAACTGGATGTCCTCGAACCGTGGTATGTGCTACCATTGATGAGTTGGAGCAGCGGCCTCGTTCTTTTTGGACGGGTTCGATTGGTTGGATTGATATCGCCACAGGAGCCGGTTCTTGGAACATTTTGATTCGAACATTAATTGCCCGGAAAACTCGAGGGAAATGGTTAGCGGAAGTCGCAGCTGGTGGCGGTATTACCATTGGCTCACATCCCAAGACCGAAGTGGAAGAAGCAAAGTGGAAAGCGGCAGCTCTTCGCAAAGCTTGTGGTTGGATTGATGGAGAAGATGAGGACTTACCGGTAGGTGAATTATCGATTCACGAATTAGAAGTTGAAGCAGTTCCAAAAGCTCCGCTTCAAGGAAATGTTGAATTTATTACCGAACAAACCACGTCGCAAGGATCTGTCTTACTCGTTGACAACCTTGATTCATTCACGCTCAATATAGCCCATGCTATTGCTGGATTAGGTCACGACGTTATCGTATGTAAGGCTCGAGAAGATGTCGCAAATCGGGACTGGAGTCGCAAGGCGTGCAAAGCCCTGATGGCTCGCTTCAAACCTTCACATGTCGTTCTGGGCCCAGGACCTGGTGTTCCAACTGATTCGCCACTCACCATGAGATTGGCCGAAATTGCCCTCTCAGGTGAAATGACTCCCCCTACCCTCGGGATTTGTCTCGGTCACCAAGCTCTGGGGGTGGCTGCAGGAATGGAACTTGTGCGCTCACCAAATGGCCCTGTTCATGGGGCTCCACGTGAATGTATACACACAAGTTCTGGTCTTTTCTCCACCTTGTCCTCACCATCAGCCTTCACGCGTTACAACTCATTGAGTATTACCTCAATAGAGCGAAGCCCTTTCACTGAAACTGCCCATGAAAAAGGAACGAAAGCCGTCATGGGAATCCAACATCCTTCATTGCCAATTCATGGAATTCAGTTCCACCCCGAGTCAGTAGGATCGAAAGATGGGCTCGAATTACTCAAGTTTTTCCTTATGCTTGAAGCGGATGCTTGAAGAATCGTGCGCGATTGGGGAGTTATGAGGGAGTACCATGCCAACATGCCGACATTGTTCAAGCACCTATTCACGGGAGCAGTTCATTCACGGAAATGGTCCTAAGTCTCAGGTCTGTGTACGATGCGGAGTCGAAATGGGACTGGTGTCAAAAGAAGATGCTGCGAACATGTATGATGATTCCCTGAGCAGTGCTCGATTACAAATCATGGCTCGCCGATACAGTGTTTTCATGTATATCCCTCTCCTGTGGACACTTTGGATTATGGTTCTAAGTGACGTCAACCCGTGGGGATGGTATTTCCTTGCACTTCTTATTCTCTTGACGCTTCTAGCGCCTGTTTGGTTCATCTATCGCGGTGGACAATATTCAGGTGACATGGCTCGACTTACCCCTGCCTATGAACGTCCAGATGGACATTGATCACGACTTAGCGTGGATTTTGAGGACATCTCCGTCACTCATCTCATGTTCCGCGCCAACAACACGCCGGGTTCTTCCATCGACGCCTCGGATAAATCCATCTCCTAAGTCGCTGTGTACTTTGTAAGCAAGGAGTTTCGCTTGGATTCCTGATGGAACGACAAAAGCATCTGGTAGAACTTTACCATCGCCATCTGTCCAATGTGTTTCATCTTGAACGGGATAGACGACAATGTGGTCGAGTTCATCGAACAAGACGGTGTCGATGAGAGTTGAAACTCCACTACCGCCATTGCTTGAAAGTCGTTCCAACATGTGGTTCAGTGCTTTCATCTGGGGTTCTGTAAGGGCTGATTCGTTGACGAAATCAAAGCTGTCTTGGCCGGGGATATAGGCGATTAGTTCGGCTGAGGCTGCACGGCGGAGAGCCAATTCTACATCGGCCATACAGGGCATGAGCGTACCATTTGTTGCAATTCCATGCAGCACTTCCGACGGTGCGATGTCAAACTTATTTGCGGCAATATGAATAGGAAAGAGGGCTGTACGAACGTGGCAGGCAAGAGAAGCAATCGTCGAAGATTCCCAATCCCAGGGACTTCCAAGGTTCTCCTGTTCGGCTTTGAATGCTTCAAAAGAAGATGCGATGGATTGAGAAGTAGAACCAAGCCCAGTGAGTTGCTCATGAATATACGCCACGAGTCCTTTCTCACCCTCGGCTTGTACTCTACGGACGCCACGCGTCCAGCCATCACTCAACAGGCCAGCAATCCAAGCATCTAATTCCTTACCGAGGAAATCAATCTCTTCGACAAGGCGTTGCTGAGCCACTTCTTTGGTCTGGTTGGCACCTTGAGGATTGCCTTCAAGGTCTGTTGTTCCTGCAGCATCAACAACCTGTATGAGCGCATCACAATTCGCTAAATCAGCGAGGAAAGCATTTCCTCTTCCGCGCCCTTCACTGGCACCTGGGACAAGGCCTGCAATATCAACTAAAAAGCAGGGGACAAGGCGGCGGTGTGCTACACAAGAACCGGTACGCGGTTCACACAAACTTCCTTGGCGTGAATCGTCAACAGAAACTGGTTCAATCCGTCCTTCAGATTCAAGGCGTTGCCGAATATCTTTGCAAGGGCATTGGATTCGGGCAGCTACAAAAGCCACACCTACATTTGGTTCAATCGTACAGAATGGATAATTTGCAATATCAACTTTCGCAAGGGTTGCTGCACTGAAGAATGTTGATTTCCCGACATTCGGTTTTCCTACCAACCCGATTTTCACAGTGTTCCCGCCATGTTGCGTGGTCACTCTTCCTCAGATTCAAGAATCTCATTGCGAATCTTGGCCAGCATGATGTCCAACTCAGGGAGGTTCAAGCGTCCATCACCATCAAGGTCAACTGCTGAAACAAGTCGTTCCATTTCCCATGGTGGAAGATTTGCAATATTCGACTTCGACAAGGCTTGTTGGAATTCATATCCATCTATTTCTCCAGAACCATCCAAGTCAATTGTGTTAAAGAATTCAAAAATTGATTGCTTGGTCTGCTTGAGGAATTGTGCCAGCATGACCAGTTCTTCAGGGACTGGGAATTCTGTAATTTCATCATTGTGAAGTTGGGCCGAAACTTGGATGATTGATGAACCACCCTCGTCCTCTTCGGCCTCTCCAATGTGAAGAGTTGTGTCAACACCAACGCCTCGGCCGAGCAAAACTCGAATCGTGGTCGAGCCTTCAACCAAAGTGTATGAGTCAATATCGCTGTTCACAGACATATCGGAATACGCTGCGTTGTTCGGACGGCCGGTATGAATCATGGAAAGTGCTGCGAGGATACTTGAAACCGTAACCAGATAGAATGTGGCTGCAGAAACCAAGAAGAATCCTTCTGTGGATGCAACGACATCTTCTACTCCGGAGTTGGCAACTGCATACGCGGTGAAATCACCAATGAGTGCAGAAATTGTAGAGGCAACGCCACCAATCAATGTAAGCCAAACTGCAAGTTGTGCGTTGGAGGCCTTTGCGAGTTTCTTTCGTGCAGCCAAAGGATAAGAGGTGAAGATAACTGCGAGCATCATCAAACTTCCAACGGTGTAGAGGTATCCTGTGTCGACTGTATGAGCCATCGAACCAAGTTTATCCATTCCGGTAAAAGTATCCATTCCGGTGAAGAAACCACCTATTGCATAAATTGGCAAAAGCATCATTGCTAATGTTGCAGCAAATGCTCCAGGACTCTTTACGATACGTTCAGGATTTGATGCAGCTGTAGCCACCATGTTGAACGAACCAGCAAGCAGTGGTAGGAGACCGAGCGTCATGAGTATAGCACCGATGTTCTGTAAAAAATCACCAGCGCCAGCAGGGGAGAGGAAGAATGGCGGTACGGTGAGGAAAAGGAACAGCATACTCGTTTTTTGCATCGATTCAGACCAAACTGGTTTTCCAGCTGTGAAAGGAATGATGTGGTGTGCAGCAGCAAAAATCAAAGCAAGTGGAACCCATCCGTGGAGCACTCGTTCTGCCATCCAAACGATCTGAGTCGAATCCAAGAGTTCTCCAAAGAAAACCATGAGCATCGACATAATCTTAGCGACTAGAGCAAGTACGAGGAACCATGTTGTTGGAGAGATGTCATCGTGTTCTCGTTCACCAAGAGTGATGAAGACATTGATCAAAAGCGCAATGTGAAGCATCGAGGCAACAAGAAGGAGCGAGATGTTCCGAATTGTCTCCAAAAGATTGGCTTCATTTTCAAGAGTGATGAAAGAAAAGATGGCTGGAAGGAGGAGTATTACAATAGTTGAGGCTGTGAGAAGAAATGCGACCATTGAAGCGCTGGCTTCACTAGCAAGTCGACCTTTGGAAGAGCGGGAGATAGCAATCAATGCTGCACCAATCAAAAGATAATTCATAGCAGTAGAAAAGAAGATGGCTGTGTAATCAGTCAACATTGAACCATCATCGTAACTCCATCCGATACTGGAAAGAGAATTGAGTGCAGTTGGGTCGTATCGGTGCCAAATACCGAGGAACATGCTGAGACATGCCATGAAGAACCATCCCATTCCAAAGCGCATCCAAGTCTTGGTGCCACTTCCGGGTTTGTCGTTGAAAAGGTCAATCAGTCCGGCTGGTGCCTTGTTTAACAAGAACATTCCAACTTGGCTAAGAGAACTTGCCATTCCGCCTATTCCACGAACCATGTAGTTCGATACAAGAGCCAGAGTAGCAATCAAGAGTGCTGCTGCGATAAATACGGTTTCCATACATCACACCTCCTTAGTCTACAATGACCTCGCTGAGAAGAGATGCGACAATCGCACCTACGCCTACCAGTATGCCAATCAAATAATACCAGATTCCGCTACCACCGAGGTTTCCAATCAAAGGAACGAGTTCACCGAGCAAAGGAAGGTTATCCCAGCCGAATACGTTTGAGAAGAGAGCGAGGATACCAAGGATACCCACGGTGAAGAGCGTCAGGAAAACGCGACTGCTCGACGGTTCGCCCGTTCCGACAGTCACATCTGGCAGTGTTGTTTCATTGGTCATCGTGGTTCACCCTTAGATGACCCCATAGGGGTCAATCCTCCCAATCGTGGTGCGGTCATAAAGATTCACTCCTTGCAGAGAGCCTTTTCAAGGATTGAAAGCGCTAATTCAAGGCGAGCGAAGTCGATTGAGAAGACTACCTCTGCGGTGTTTTGAGATACCTAGGGGCACTGGAAGAGTTTGCTCCAAAAGAATCTCTTCTTTCCAAGCAGATTCGCATTCGCACGAGAGCCCATCAAATTCTTCAAGCTCCCCTGAAACAGCATACCTCTCAATTGCAGCAACTACAACTGAATCACATGAGCCGCAATTGTGAGCGCCACGTACTCGGCCGCCGGCTGTTGGATGGATGATGAGACGGCAAACTTGGTCGGCATCTCCGTTCTTACCACCATTCGGGTGAATCGTTGGGTGGACTCGACGAATCATCTCGACCAGCGACCAAAGCCATGGTGGGCGATATTCGTTGTTTCGGTGAAGGCGGTCAATGATTGTCCCTCGTTGGATGTTCATTGGATTAACGGATATCTCGTCGCTCCGACCGGCTACGTCTTCAATCCATTTAACGCCATGATTCAGGGCATCTGCTTCGCTCATGAATGGGGGTTTGAACATGAGGTAGGTCTTGATTCGAATATTGAACTTTTTCAAGTTTTCAACCGCTCTGTCCCACGACTTTGTCGTGAAGCCCTTGTTTACATGAAAGCGAAGGACTTCATCGTCATATGCTTCAAGTCCAACAGCTACGGCGAAACTCTGGTTCAGTTGTGATGCCCATGCAAGTTTCTCTTCTGTCAGTTGCTCACATCTACTTTCTACGATCAATTCTTTGCCGAGGTCATGGCAATCACGCAAAACAGTTTCTTGAAACTCGACTGGGATTTCGCGATCTTCAAGCAACGAGCCGCTGGTGTATACTTTGACCATACCATGGTCTTTGAAATTTTCAAACTTCTCCTTTGCATACGCCCATTGAGCGTGAAGGTCGTCGTTGGTAACATCATCGCGAGTGTCGTTGAAATATCCGCAAAAAGTACAACCGCTCGACCACCACCAATGGCAACCTTTGGTGCGCAAAATAACGGTTACTGCACTGCATGGCGTCCCATCTGCAAGCGTTTCAGGAGTATAGTAAACGGTCGCAGGCTCACTTGCATCCCATGACTGTTGACGGGCTCGAGCCCAGGGTGTATTTGCAGGTGCCTTGACTAAATCATGGATACGGGCACCCTTGTTACCCTCTCCAACAAGTGTCAACGATTTTGGCCCCGACATCACGTTCCCCTATGTGAAGTGGCTCGGCTTTGGTGTTTCAAACCACCGCACAAAGAACGTAGTTCATTTGAGAACAGGAGTGAATAAAATCGAAGTACCTGCTTGAACAAATTCTCCTTTCGGATGTGCTGAATTATTCTCTTCTGCTGAACAGACATTCGGAAGGAAGCGTTCTGCTGGGGCGCGAAGATCAACCCGGGAACCAAGACGAATCATTCCATACCGCTGGCCCCGGCGAACTTCAGAATCAACCTGGAGCCAAGGTATAATCGTACGAGCAAGTGCTCCAGAAATTTGAGTCACTTCAACAAACAAATCGCTGTCGTTTTTGAAAACAGTACGGACCCTTTCATTATACTGGCTTTCTTTCTTATATGCTGGAATGAAAGGGCCTCGGCGAAGACCCTTTCCTGCTCGATGCTCCATGCGGTGTAAGGTTCCAGCAAGCGGCGCTCGATTGACGTGAACATCCAATGGCGACATGAAAATAGCGACTCGGAAAACGTCATGCTCAGACTCATCACCTTTGGCAACCGGCTCAAACCGTTGCTCTGTTTCAAACAAAAGAGGGGAAGATAGGGCTTCAGGATACCAATCCCCAGTGAGATCATCCGACTCGCATGCTCCAGATTCAAGTTCCTCTTTTGATGGTCTGCGGCCAGTAGCGCGCTCCCGGCGCACAAACATGACATGGCCGTCAGCAGGACTTACCAATACCCCTTCATCCCGAGGGATTGGGCGGTCAGGGTCTCTCCAAAAATTGGCAAAAAAGGCTGAAAGCATGAAACAAAAGATTCCAAAAAATGGAATTAAACCATACAACGAATTGATGGTGGCGCCGATAATAAGAGCGCTACCGCCCATGAGGATTGGAATGATGACGGGAGCATGGCCGCCGTGGGCCAAACCTGACATGGTATCACCTCAGTCGGAAGCCCAAGGATCTTCGCCATCTGCCCAAGTGGCAGCTGCGGTCGTTCCAGTAGTAGCTTTCTCTTCTGGTGCTTCTTCAGCAGCCGGTTCTTCAGCAGCCGGTTCTTCAACGAGCACTTCTTCTGCAGCGTTTTCTTCAACGGCTTCAGTTGGTTCTTCGCCTTCAGAGGAGGAGATTGTCTCTGCTTCTTCAATTGTCATTTCCGCAGCACGAGATTCGACCATCTCTTCGATGCGCTCGGTGAAAGCGCGAGCCATGTGTTGTGACTTACGCTCTGCTTCGATAGCTCGTTCAATCATTTCATAGCGGACCTTGATGGCTTGATTGAGGTCTTCAAAAATCTTCATGTGATCGACATACCAGTCATCACGTGCTTTCATTTCTTTAACAGCGAGGTGAAGGTCATTGTCAAGTTCCTCTGCAATAGAGTAAACCTTTCCAAGACGGTCTTTTTCACGAGTGTACTTTTCTTCCATCTTTTCCAATTCAGGCTCGAGACGTTCGACGGTCTTACTCGACATTGCTGCGCGAAGTTCAAGTTCACGAACACGGTTGTCTTTCTCATCAAGTAGACTCTGTAATGAGTCCTTTTCAACAGCGCCTTCAATGATTTCTTTTTCAAGAACTTCGATTGTAGCAAGAGCATCGTCTAAATCTTGTTGAGTTCCTTGAAATGCTTCATAGAGAACTTCAATTTTGACTTTCATATCTTCAACGGTTTCCGTCGAGGTTGTGTCGGCTGGGGGAATGGTTCCTTCTTCGGTCATTGTTTCACCCGGAGGTAAGCCTCCATGAACAGCCACACACCTCCACCCTATCAAGCCGACGCTTGAAAGCGCAGACAAAACAACGGGATTGAAGACGGTATAACTCACCGGAATGAGTCAGTTAAAGCGACCAATTCACGAGCAATACTTACCTCGCCCATTGAATGCCCTGCATCTGGGACAATGGCGAGCCTACTGTTCGGCATGGCCTTATGTAATTCCCAAGCACTGCGAACAGGACAAACGACATCGTATCGGCCTTGGACGATGGTTGTGGGGATATGTTGAATTATTCTAACATGGTTGAGGATGTGGGCTTCTTCGAGAAAAATTCCATTGATGAAGTAGTGGCATTCGATGCGTGCAAAAGCAACTGCAAAATCGAGGTCTTCTGCTTTTTCAAGATAGGAATCGTCAGGGAAGAGTCTGCTGGTCGCCATTTCCCATCGAGTCCATTCCTTCGCAGCTGCTCTGCGAGTGTTCACATCTTCGCTCGTCAAACGAGCGTGGTAAGCGGTGATGAGATCTCCTTGTTCCTGCTTTGGAATGTGTTCTCGGTACGCTTCAAACGCATCAGGGAATATGTGGCTTGCTCCATCTTGATAGAACCATTGCAGTTCGCTTTTACGGCACATGAAAATACCACGAAGCATCAAACTCTGAACCCGGTCGGGGAACTCTTGGGCGTAGACTAATGCGAGAGTAGAGCCCCATGAGCCCCCAAAGACGTGCCATTTCTCAATTCCAAAAAAAGTACGAAGTTGTTCAATATCTCGGACAGATGCATGTGTGTTGTTTTCAACTAATTCGGCGTATGGAGTTGATTTTCCACAGCCGCGTTGGTCAAATTGAATGATGTTGTATGTCATCGGATCGAAATATTGCCGATATGAAGGTTGACCTCCGCCACCTGGCCCACCGTGAATGACGATAACTGGTATGCCCTCTGGATTGCCACTCTTTTCCCAAGCAATGGTATGTAATTCAGAAACGCTCAACATACCAGAATCATAGGGTTCAATTGGCGAGTAAAGGACGTCTTCGAGTGTTGTCGTTACATCAAGCATGAATCGGCCAGAGGTCGGCCATGCATGTTCCTTTCGTAATGAACATCTTCTTGGAATGCTTCGGCTGGGAGTGAATCATGAGCCAACGAGATGCGACTGAATTATTCAGTGAATGGGCCGATAAAGGAAAAGATGTAGGAATGGAAAAAGGACATGCGCGTTCAGTGCATGCCATGCTTGAGTTGGCGAGTATTCCCCGAGACACCCCTTACACTGCAATTGATGTCGGGTGTGGAAACGGTTGGGTTTGCCGTAAAATCGCTCAAGACCCAATGTGTGGACATGTCGTCGGTGTCGATGGCTCTCCGAGTATGATTGAAAAGGCGAATGCTATCGATTCGCAAGGAGAATATTACCTTGCTACTCTACCAGAATGGCAACCTAATCAGCAGTTTGATTTGATACACACGATGGAGTTTCTCTATTACTTACATGATCCTGCATCAATGTTGAAGAAATTCCATGATGGTTGGCTCAAGAGTGGAGGCCAATTGGTCGCTGGTGTCGATCACTACCTTGAAAATGAAGACAGTTTATCTTGGTCAGAAGCGTTGAATGTTCATATGACTACGCTGAGTATCGAGCAGTGGAAAACCGCTCTGCTTGAAGCGGGTTTCGTCAACGTTGAAGTCCATCAAGTCGGGCAGAAGGAGTCCTTTATCGGCACTCTTGTTCTTGTCGGAAATAAAAAATGAATTATTCATTCGGTTGAACAACACCGAGTTCTGCCCCTTCAGGCCCACAAAGTCGTATCTCGCCACGTGAAAATGGACATTGAGAGCAAATATGTGCAGACTCGATAGGTAATCGGCTCGGCTCTTGAAGAGCGTCAGGAGTTGCGGCAAGGTGTGCCATCCAATGGAGATGTTCCCCGAGAGTAATCTTGGCTTCTGAATATTCTTCGGTTGATAATTGCACCATTCGGCCTGACGCGCCGATAAGCAAAGATGGAGGAAGTACTCGACGACGCTCATGTTCGGGCTTTTGATGTTCAATGACTTCTAAAGCCAATGAATACAGCGTAAGTTGCAAACGATGTTCATCCAATATCGAATGCTCTGCAGCGGTTGAAGGGAAAGGTGAAAGGAGGTCTCCGTTGAATTTTTGCAAACGGCTGCCTTGTTCAGGATTGAATGGGTTGAATTTCCCACGGCAGTCCTTTGTTTTCAAATCAACAACTTGCAAACATCCCTTCCCATGTTCATCTCGTAATGCAAGGACAAGGTCAGCACGACCATCAAACACCACATCAACGTGATCGACAAGAGATTGTGGGCGCATGCCTTCGACAGAGAAAGTTGTACGGACCACGCCATCTAAAGCCACTTTGTGACTAAAATAGAACGGCAACTCAGTCCTCAATCCCTCGACAGAATACCCGAAGTGACTTTCACCGGCAGCAAATCGTCCAAGCAGCCCTCGGCGAACCAATCCACCAAGATGCGATAATCGTTCTGCAGTAGAGTGGAAGAGTTCTGAGTTTGCACCAACCCCAATACCTTCTTCAGCAAGTACGCGCTGAATTGTATCTTCATCATCCAACATATCTTTTCCATCATAGACCCAAGCGGAAGGAAGTGGGGCTGCTGGTGGTGAATTAAGTTGAGCAGGATTTTGTAATCCGATTTCGACCAATCGATGCATCAGGGTTCCAAACACAGTTGCAGGAGGGTATTTTGATTCAGAAGAATGGGATGAGTGCAATTTTGAAAATAGATTCAACGGCTCGGGATTCCAGCCGCGTACTTCCGATAACCAATGCCTTCGAGGACACATAAAACTCGTATCAAGGCCATGGGCTGTCATCCGCATCATGTCGCTCACATGTGTCGTTCGTTGTATTGCAGAGGATTGAGACGGGAGAGATTGGAGACGGGTTTCGAGCGTGTGCCACTTTTGCAATGGTGTTTGAATTTCTAAACCTGGGAAGCATTCGGGGGAGTGGTAGATGCGGATAGAAGAGATTGCATCGCCACCGAGTCGTGAGTCGTCCGCCAAAGCCTTTGGATTCAAAGATAATTTGGTTTCTTGGTAAGCTACAAGTGGTTCAGTAAATTTATCACCCGAAAGAAGCCACGGCGAACCTTCTTGATTATTGGAATGCGATAGACTACGTAAACCATCCATCCACATCGCACCCATTGTTTTCATCGATGGTTTGCACTTGAATTCAAGATGATGATTCTCCTCATTGAATACTGCTGTATCGCTTGGAGAGCCAACAACGATTAAACGGTCTTCAACTCTTGTCAAAGCCACGTAAAACTCTCGACGCCTTTCTGCTTGTCGTTGGGCATGGTCCATGCGTTTAGCAAATTCCCAAAGTCCATCATCAGGCCGATCTCGAGAGTTCCAAGGATTAATTCGGCCAGCGACAACTTGGGGCGTAACCAATACATTATTTCGAACTGCAAGGGATGCATCCGACTTACCTGCGTGAAAGATGCCAGCGACAACAACAACAGGGGCTTGGAGCCCCTTAGCACCGTGAATAGTCATGATTTGAACTGCTCCCCCAGAAGGCGTAGTAATGGCAGATGGACCTTTATTTCCAAGTCCACTCAATTCTTTCATTCGATTAAAAATAGCCGAAGCTTCATGCCCTAATTCTTGACCAATAGATGATGCGAGAGCACACCATGCTTCCGCATTTTGACGAGCGGTGTCATCGGGGTAAGCAACAAGTAAATCCGAACTATCCAGTACTGCGTCAAATACATCGTGAAGAGCCCCTTGTTGTACGAGACTGTTCAAGTGAGAGGCTAAACGCTTCACGGAGTTGTTTGGAGCATGGCGTTGAATTTTCTCCCACCAAGTCGTGTCTTCTGATGACGAAAGGAGAGTATGTGCTTGTGAGTCATTGAATCCAAGTATTGGCGAACGGGCGAGCGATAAAGCAGCGTGTCTCGAATTTGGGAAAGCGATAAGTTCCAAGCAGGCGACAAGGGGGGCAACGACTGGACGTTGTAGCAGAGCGCCTTGCCGATCGGCCATAACCGGGATTCCTCGGGATTGTAATCGTTGGATTAAATCCGGCATATGCTTTCGAGAGTGAACCAAAATGATGATGTCTTCGGGCCTTACCTGTTTTGAATCATGCGGTAATGGAGCATATGAGTCCTTTTCTGCATCCCAAACCTGTGTTTCCCGGTTTTGGATAAGCGCTTGTAAACGAGCTGCAATCAATTCATGTTCCAAGTGAGCGCGTTTGGCTTTCGGATCTGCAAACGTATCAATCGCGTTCTTAAGATTGTAATCTGGAGCCTCAACGCCGATTTGGAGCGGAACAAGCCATTCGAGAGTTCCCGGAGGTAATTCAGTTTTAAATTTGGAAGCCCGAGCAGGCCGGAGTTGTTGGGGCTCAGCATGCCAATCGCCAGGTAGAACATAGTGTCGAGAATCAAAAACATCGTCAAACATTCCATTCATCGTTCGCATTAGATTATGTAATGAACGATGATTTGAGGTCAAATCAATGTGGCCAAGCTGTCTTCGCTCCCGGCGTACATCATCAATTGGATTTAATGCATCTTCACCATCTTCAAATGCTATACTAACATGCTCCCATAGTTTTGACTTGACTGCATTTCCATCTATTTTTGTTCCCCTGATAAACGATTCACCAGCCCCTACGGGTCGAGGGTCCCGGGCTTTGCCTTCACTTCGCAAGTGACTTAAACGCGACTCGGATTGTTCAATGAGGTTCGCTTGCTTAATTGCAGCCACTGTGCGTCGCATGACTGTAACTTCTGCTTGGCGGAAACGGTAGATACTTTGTTTCATATCACCAACAATGCAAATTGTTGGGTCCCAAGGGCCAAGCGGACCTTGAGGGTCATCGGACTCAAGGCGGCGGCGCCCCCAAAGTCGAGCGAGAAGACGGAAATGAGCGGGATTCGTGTCTTGGTATTCATCGATGATAAAGGCCCTATACTGTCGACGGATTGTTTGAAGAGTATAGAATCGACGTTGAAGGTCTTCAAAACAAGCCTGATCGTCGCCTGCTATCCTCATTGCTCGAGAAATGTGAGCATCAGACCATGGCTCATCGCCAAGATAGTCCAGTGCCTGAACAACTGCGGACGGATAGACATGACGGACCATATCAGGGCATCGTGCAAGAAGTAAATCTGCTACTAATCGTTGGATGTCATCATAGTCGTGCACGGCCTCATGGGCTTTTCTTAACGTCAGAATATCTTGGCAGCCTCTGTGGACAAGGAGCAGGTCATTGAGAACATCTGTTTGTAATTCATGTGAAATTCGGAGGCGCCCCTCGGGTGCAAGATCACTGAAAGATGGAGTCACTTCAGTGTACCGTAATTCACAATTTTCGGGCATGTGGGGGAAATCACTTGTAGGGTCGAGTAGGAAGGCACTCTTACCCAATAAGCACACTAAACGCCCAAGTCGAGAATTGAGTTTTTCTTGTAAGGCTTCAGCATGCTTAATCGCTTCTTCTTGGACTGTAACCTTCACTGTTTCAGAAAGGCCTTTCGCGGCTGATTTACCAAGGAGCCCGGGGTGCCAGCCTGCACAGTATCGCGCCTGTGGTAAACCTCCTTTAGGGAAATAATTTGGTTGGTCGTCTTTCAGCTGATTGGTTGTCGTTGCAGCAAGAGCTACGTGCCAAACCCACTGTAAGCAATCACTTGGTTCGGTAGGTAGTGGCTCTCGCGCCAAAGCTGTAAAATGATTAAATCTCGTCAAGGTCGACCCTATTTTTGCTTCGCAAGGCAATATGTAATGGGCGGAATACGTTTGATACTCATCGACCCATTGAGCGAGAAGTGTTTGGGTTTGCTGAGCAAATTCTACAACATCATTCCGGACAGGTTCCAAGAACATGTCCATGAGCACTTCGCGAGGGATCGGTCCATCTCCCGACCAATCGGCTCCGATGGACTGAGAGCGTGAAAGCATGGCGTGATATGCTTCTTCAACAAACAGCGATTTGCCCAACATTCCACTAAGAACAACAGCAGAATGCTCTTGGCCTCCAAGAAGAACTGCAAGTCTGTTCCTCGCCTCAATAAAAGCGCCGATATTCCCTCGAACCCCCGCTTCATGTGCATCGTCAATGGTTCGTATTCGCCATGCGGAATGCAAGGTCTCTTTGACCAAGAGAGGTGAGCGTTCTTCTGAAATTTGTTCACGGCTCGGATGAACTGCTACAAGGTCAAGGTGTGGGGATACAAGTTGTGAAAGGAAAGCGTCAATGGTGGAAATTGGGGCCTCGTCAAGTGCGGACATCAATGTCTCAATGTCGCCCTCTTGGATACGCGGGTCATATATCCCGTCGATATCGTCTTTTTCTAAAGAGAAAGCTCGACTTTGGCCAACTCGGGTGCGAATTCGAGCTTTGAGTTCTGCCGCTGCTTTTTTGGTGAACGTGATGGCAACAACTTCGCTTGGAAGGAGGCCTTGCCATTCATTTGGTGCAGTACGTTGACGAGGAGGCGCACGTAACAATCCACTTCCTTTGGTGTTCTCGCGTGGGCCATGTGGGAGAAGATGGGTTGCTCGTTGCTCGGATGAAAGAAGGTGTTGGACATATCGTTCAGCCATAACCGTTGTTTTACCCGTCCCCGCACCAGCATCGAGCGCGATGTGCTTGTCAAGGTCGAGACCAAGCCGTTGACTTCGATTAAAACGAATCATTGAAGTTCACCTCCAAGGGATGCTGAGGGGCAAATTTGCCGGACTTTACAGAATGTGCAATGTTCACCGGGGGTTGCGTTTACATGGCCTAGTTGCGCAGTATGTATTGCCCTTCCAGCTGTTCTTACTCGTTCAGAAATCCATGCCCGAAAGCCATTTTGTTCGGAAAAATCACTGCCTAATGCTCGATGATGGGTCTGAGTATATGCGGTTCTCTCTCCCAGTTGACTGCCTTCAAGATATTTGAGAATTGAAGTGTCAAGTTCGACATAATGCGTTGTTGATGCACCGATTTCAGTAACACCGGCGCCCACTACCCGATCTCCGGGGTGACTTTGCTCCCAAGCACGTGCATAGAGGCCGAGTTGTACTTCATCAAACAGGCCTCTACGATGGCGATTGCCTTTCTTATCGGCTTTCGGGCCATTGACTGTTTTCAAATCACGTATGACCACCAGTCGGTTTGCAGGATGTGCTTTCTCAAACAAAAACGGTAGCGGTTTAGAACTTCGTTCACTGGAAAGAACGCCGTCTGAGATTGCCTGTTTCACATTTTCTTCAGTCAAATAAATCGCATCGACACGGTCAACTCTGCCTGAAAGATTGAATTGTATCGGCTTTTCATGATCGTCTTCACCAGTGATTTGGACGTGAGGGGTCTTGCCTTCACCAAGCATCCATTCACAAGCCATAGGCGCAGATTCAGTCAACTCAATATCTGCTAAAACCATTCTTCCTAAACGTCCACTGGGCTCTAAATCGATCTCTCCTTCAAGATGGGCCCGCCACTGATTTGGCGTGATACCAAGCATTTCTCTGCATCGATGAACGGCAACCGCATCGTTTCGAGCTAACCATGGAACTTCGTTTTCGAGGTATGAAAGAACACTGGCCCATAACTCTGGAATCGTTTTCATTGGTCCTTTGTGAAGGGGGAGTGGGTTGGTCACTGCATCAGCGGCAGTCGTAACTCCATGAGCATCAAGCATTGCTGCCTCAGCATCGTGAATCATTGTACCGCGGGCCCTTGCATCGACATCTTCACTTTGCACGTCTTCAGATTCTGCTTTCAATTGCTTCTCCATCCAAGCCATTCTTGGGCATTTCAACCAAGATTGTAGGCGGCTTTGTGACCAATTTTTACGTTCGATCCCCTCGGATTCAAAACCAATTGTTGAGTTCAGTATCGAGCTTTCCATGTCAAAAGCAGGGAGTGGGCGCGGGTCGATTGCAGGACCCTTGGAATTTTGATTCGCTTTCATCCCAAGATGTGGCCATTGCTCTTGTTGACTTGAACCAACTTTGACTTGGGCTGACGAAGGTTGAAGAGCAAGGCCGTCAACACTCAATAGATGGATTCGATTGTCCCATGAAAAGTATTCACCGTTTGGTGTATCTTTCATCCTTGGTTGCCGCAGATGTCGGTCTGTTTGAATCTGCAGTTCATGCGCCATTGCTAGAGCGGTTGGAGAAAGCACCAAGCCTGAAGGGTTCTCGCCGTCGAGTAATTCAAGTCCGAGACGTTGACGTTCGTCTCTACCACGATGACCCGAACGTTCACCTCTTGCTTTTCCATCGGCCATTGTCATGGTAAAAGGACGAGGAGTTAACCAAAGCAATTCTCTATCATGTTCATCCGCAGTCCAATGCCAGGTTCGATGAAGATATCCTTTCTGGTGCTCCTCTTCCGAAAGAAAAGATGGCGCCGTTTGAAATGAGGCAAGTGAACCATCCTTTCGGGTTTCTGTTAACCATTCAGAGAGCGGTGCACTTGGGCCACCTCCCTCCTCCGCACTGGTATCAAAGAAGACGACTTCATGTGCAGCATTGAGAAGATGCCGCAAAAAATGCCTCCCTCGCCGAATTGCGATATCAGAGGTGTAGAGTCCGAGATGAATCTGCGCAGGTGCATCCAACCAGGGTACCTTGGAGGTTTTCATAGACCAAGAGTTGACATCCAATCCTACGAGTAAAATCAAATCTGCCTCAACCCCTTGTGCCTGTTCAGGAGTCAAAACTTGGATGCCTTTTCCTCGTGCACGAGATCGTGGTAACGAGGTGTGCGCGAGTAAGTGGTCGAAATATTCAATGAATTGATGGCCGGATTTGGGGATTGAGTAACCTGCTTTTTCCAGTAAGGCTTGAGTCGCATCATGAGATTCTTTTACGAGTTGTAATCCTGCAAGGGAGCGATCATGCTGTACGGTGCGGCTTGAAAGGTCGACCCAGTCGATTTGACGATATATTGAATCAAGCCATTCAACTCCTGAATGTAGCCGGGGTGGAAGAGGCAAAGGCTGCTGGGTTGAGCACCCGAGTGGCTTAGTAGAGAGGCGAGCAAGCGTTTCCTTATCCAACAGTGGTGCCCAAATTTCTGCAACACAATGCAACCACCACTGAGTTTCTTCCAAAGCCTGCCGTGCACGATTAATATTTTCTCCAAGTTGTGGGGTTGCTTGTGAAAGTGTAGCAAGCCATCGCAACAACGAACCATGCCCACCTCGTACGTGAAACGAGCGCGATATGTTTTCGAGAATATCCGAATGTGGGCGTGGCTTCCAAGACTCTTCAGAAGGATGCTGGAGTTCTTCAATCGCACCGTTCTTCAACGGTAAACTATGATGTTCATATATCCCACGGAGATGGTCGAGGGACCAAGCATCCATGCCACTCCCAAGTTTCATCGCTCGTGCTAAACCGGCAACTGCCGGGATTTCTTCAAGGCTCTTTTGTTCAATGCCACACTGGTAGCCAAGTTCTTGGAGGCGTGAATGCCATTGTTCTTGTTTCGAATCTGCAGCACCATCAATGATGAGGACGCTACCTTTGCCCTCGGCGCCATATGAATGCAGCAATTCAATCGTAGCATCCATTGAATGAGCGCACCGCTCAACCGTGATTCTGTGAAGTGATGTTTCTTTTTCATCTGCTCGCCTTGAGCGCCAGTGAATATTTTTCGGTGGAGTCCACACATCATGGATTGGAACCCATGCAGGAAGACTTTCAGATGTTACATATTCCCATTCAGCATCAAACAAGTATGCGCCGTGAAAACCGAGTCTAAACGAACCTGCAGTACAAAGTTGATGAATGGGGCGTTTTTGGGAAAGAGCGCCGTAGAAACTACGTTCGATTTCGGAATATTCAGGTGCAGAGTCAAGCACGATAATTCCGCGTACATCATTAAGTGTGAAGGGGTCATCATTTCTCGAATCAAGAGATTTGATGACACGTTGAAAAGCATGATGTGGGTGTGTACCGCCCAATTTATCTTCCAGTTGACAGAGGAGTGCATCGAATTCTTTTGCCCCCGGGTCTTCATCCCAGGACCATGGATTGTTTAATTCATGTAAAGTCCGATGTAAGGAAAGTATACGTTCAGTTTGATATGGCGACCAAATACGTCCTTCAACGGCGGAAAAAAGTAAAGGCAAATCGCCTTTTTCGGCGGCCTCCTTTGTGTGCGCATGAATGACAGAAAACATTCCTGCATCCTCGCCAAGCAGTGGCGGCATCTCAAGATCAAGCGTTAACAATTGTAGAAAGCGAACCGTCGTTAAATGGTGTGTCGTATCAATCGAAGTGTTGGTTTGAGCTAAGCGTAGCAAAGTTTGATTTCGACTGGCTTCGTTCGGATGAATCACCAAGATATTTTCGGCCGAACCGTTTTGAAGGGCTTGGAAGAACCAAGAAGGAAGATTATCACCTGCATCGACCGCCTCGAGAGTGATACGTGCAACGTTTTCCTCCTTCATCTGCCTCGCCTCATCATAACCACAGCCGCCGACTCTTCTTGAAGCCTCTCGGTGTATTCCTAGGGTAAAGTTCGAGTTTCATTCGAAATATCTGCTCAAATGTGGCCCTGTGGCGTTTTTCTTTACTTTCTTTATATACTGTCGAAAGGAATGTAGGGTGTGGGGTCAAAACAAGAAGCATTCATGTTCAAGCAAAAATGCTCTTGACAACCGGTGGATTTAAATAATAGGGCCAACCATATACATATGTTGGGCCGCAAAAAGCGGCTGTAATGATACATTTGGCATCCGCCAGAAGTCCACATCCGCCGCCACTTGCCACCCACAAACCACCAACATGAAAGGAGTTAATTAAGATGCAAGAAGATAAGATAACAAAAAAACAAGAGCTAACACAGTGTGACGAATGCTGCAGCAAGGAATTGAAGAAAGTGCCAGATAAAGGCGAAGTTTGGTGCTTGGACTGTGGCCTCGTTCACAAAGACCAGGAAATCACAGCAAACGATAACGGTGGCATCCTTTTTGGTGAAAACGCACACTATCACCCTGTCCGAAATGACGTAGACCGTAATCGCTCAATGGGCCACACTGGGCCAAAGATGAAGTTCGGTTCTGCGGGTGTAAAAGACCGACGTAAGTACTACCTTCTCGAGAAGATTGACCGAAGTTCAGTTCGAAACCCTCATCCGTTTGCCCGACGTGTGAAGTCAGTCATCGAGACATTGTACGGTCGGCATGCTCTGCACATCCTCGAATGGATTGTTGAAATGTCCTGTAAGCCCTTGTCTAGCGAGCAAGAGATGGTTCGAAAGAAGCAAGATAATTCCATGAACACCCGATTGGGGATGCCGAAGCAGTCCATTTGCCGCAAGAAGAAAGGTATCAAAGGTGGTTCAGACGAGCAAAACGCCGTTATTATTGCTGCTGCTATCGTTGAACTTGCCGGTGAGATCGGCCTCATGCCTAAATTCGACCGACGAGCGACAATGGAGCAAGCTGGTATCACTCCAAAACAAATCATGAACGCTCGAATCCGAATCATGAGCCATTGGAAGGCACGTGTGACAATGGGTTGGGCTGCAATGCCACCTCGCAAGAACGCCAACGACCGCCGCGAGGATGCTGTAGTGCAAGCAATGGAGCACGTCTTCGATATGCTCGGTGACCATCTTGAGGCTGCTGACTTTGAAGATGTGTTATACGAAACTGAAGCACGCCTTGCCTTACTCAAGGAAGGGACTGGTGAAGCCCTCAGCATCAACATCGAAGAACGGATGTTGGTCTCTGTTGCCGCTTATGCAAGCCTGACTACATTCGGGCTCCAGTCCGGTGCTGCAGACTTACTCGCTGACGTGTTTGGATTAACCAGTAGCGGCATTCGTTCTCGCTACGATGCATTGGTGAAGGAGTCCGAATCCGGTACTTTCCGCGACAACGGGGCTTTTGACATGTCAATCAGTTGTCGAGAACTCCTTGATGAATCGCATGAGCAGAATGGTTTGATAGCCAAGTTCCGACTGGGTCGAGTATGCGCAAAGCGAATCTCATCATCGGAATTTTAATTTTAACTTCGTTAAGTTCCACGGTAAGTGTCGCTGCACCTTCAACATCTACTCCCGAGAATACGGGAGCGCTCTTTGGGGGCCAATCGTTTGATGTAAATGCCTCTGAGGCATCCACAACAAACCTCAATGAACTTCCTCCAGTGGTTGAAGTCTATACTGCAACATGGTGTTCGAATTGTGTTGATGTTGAGCACGCCCTCGATAATATCGAAAATGAAACCAACCTTCAGCAATATCACATCCACCGTGCCATTAACGAAGCTCAAGACCCGCTTGGTAGCATTGAAATCGATCAACGCTTCCATGACAGATACGGTATTAGCGCACCTCCTGTAGTGGTCATGAACGGTTCTTTGATGAAGGTAGGAAGTGTCACCGACTATGACTCTCTCGAGACTGAATTCACTGAAATGACACAGTCTGTTAACACATTTGGAACAGGTAACTCCATGAATGGAACCTCCATGTTCTCATGGAACTCAACAAGTAATACCACGGGCGTAGCATCATGGGCTTTGGAATTGGAGAATCATTCGATTAATACGACCACAGGAGTTACGCTCTCTGCTTATGCCTGGATTGTTGAGTATTCTGCATACTTCGGAGAAGGGACAAATGGCCTTGGGGATTATCCTCATGTGGTCCGAGGCATTGTTGAACTGGGTGAAATTGAACTTCATTCAGACGCAATCGTTGGCTCAGGCAGTTCCGAAATCACACTCCCTGCTGCTTATGACGAAAACGATCTGTCTGTTCACCTCATCTATCAATTCAATATGCCTGCTGAAGAGCCCGAGCCAGTAAGCCCTCCTACAGATACAACCAGTCCTGAAGAGGAGCGAGTGCCTGCTGCATCACTCCTTGCCAGCCTGTGTGTTGTTCTTGGTGCTGCATTGATTCGCAGAGAGTGATGTCAAGCCACGTAATCATCCGGCCCATTCCGGTGGTTTTGGTCTCTCAAATCCTGTTCTAATTCCCATCGGAATTCATATGGTGGCCCTTGAATAGGCGCTTGTAAAACCTCAGCATAATGCCACCACCATGGTGGAGCACCACGCGCTCCGAGCGTCCCTTGAGCACGATTGAGCAATAATGTGAGGTCTCTTCGAGCCTGATTGCGGGGGTGGTCTCTTCGAATGAATTCAATGTTGTTCTCTCGGCGACCGTGTTCCTCATAGCCCAATAAAGCGGAAAATCGACGTATGATTCTCCGCTCTTGCGCTGTTCGAATAGTAACTGCTAGATGGCAGTTTTCGAAGCTAAGTGTGCCGCCATCAAGCACTCCCATTCTGAAAGTCGCTCCAATTGGATGACGCATGAGCGCCTCCCATATTCGTGGAAACACCTCGCAATATCTTCGCTCTCCATTGCGTAAATCTCCGATTGGATGGTCGTTTTGATCACGACCAAAATTACGAATGAACATCCAGTCGTTCCTGCCGCGAAATTGGTGATAGAGGTTGGGAAGTGGTTCTCCTTGAGCCCCTACCGGAACTTCTTCAAACGATTTATGCCAGAGTTCAATGAATTGAGGGTGAGGGAGAGCTGAATTCGCTGCGAGAGCGTGTTCAACCAACATCTCGGTACGGAAGGTTTGCCTCAACATATCTTCATCCGGATTATGGTGCTGCATACGCCGGTTTTGAGCAAGGTTCCTACGAAACAAGTGCATCATATTTCGATTGCCTCGCCGTTCCGGTTCTCCATAGTGGGGATGTGATTTACTCCTCGGCAACCAAGAAACTTGACTTCCTTCAAGTGAATGGTTATCTGAAACAATGTCTCTCAATAATTCAAGGTCGTTTTGATTGAAGAATCGGAGATGTTTCTCAGACACTTTTGGAGGGAATCCCAAAGGCGACGCTAATGAAATGTGATTCCGTAAACTGTCAATCTGGGCTGAAGTGTTAATGTCGTCGAGAAGTGCCAAGATGACCGAGACAAGCGTGTCTCCAAGTGGAACTGTAGAATGGAATGGACCATCGTAAATGCAAATGGGACGGGTCCGTCGAGACTCGAGAGATTCTATTGATTCAATGACGAAAGGAGCATTATGAGCGCCTCGGCCAATACGTACATCGTAAAAATGCCCAACGCGACCAATGACCAAAATGTGTTCTTCGTGAATGAACACGCGGTCTGAATTTCCATCAATGACCTCTCTCAAAAACTGAATAGATCGGCGAAGCGGTGCTGAGACTTCTTGCCGTTTTGCTTCTTGACATGTCCAGTTTACTTGCAGTGCATAGAGAAGTTCTCCGGCGTTTGATGTTACTGGAGAAAGAGCACTTGCAAGGAAAAAAGCCCATATTGAAGGGTCATCGGGGACACTCGTTTTTCTTGAGGCGTTATTTTTTGTACGGACAAGAAACTTGAGTTTATCGCCAACGATGACAAACGGCCAGGTTCGCTGCACTCCGTATTGGGAGGATTGCCTGTAGCCGTTCCATCGCTCAAGCCAAGGATAACCGCTTAATCCTTCAAGACCTTGAGGGTGATTTTTGAAAGCATCGACGATGGATTCTTCAAATTTCAACAAATCCAGTGTTCCAAGGCGTTGCCGTATGTCACTCGCCCATACTCCAACGGGATTGAGAGAGTAATTCTCAGGAGGAGTAAGGTGTTCTTCAGCCATCCATTGAATCCAGGTGAACAGTGCTGACGCACCGGGTTTCTGTATTGAATTTCGTATGCCGCGTCGCCGGAGGTGCCGGGGGGCGTTTCTTCGGTCAATCGTAGCGATATTGGTGATATTCAAAGAGCCAAACGTAACGAATAATTTCGTCAAATCCCACCCTGCTCGAAGAGTTTTCGAAGCAAGGACATTGAGAAGTGAAACGAGAGGGACTTCCGAAGGCATGGTTCGTCCATTAACTAAGAGACGTCTGCCCATGAAGGAGATCTGGACGCCGTCATGAAGAAGAAATCCTCCAAGAAGATGAAGCCGCTGTAAAGTATTCAATCGAACACCATCGGAGATTCGTTGAATGATTTGTTTCAATTCTTCTGTACTACAAGGCGATGAAAGAACTGGATCCAGTTTTGGGTCGGATAATCTTGCCCATTGAACATCCGCCATTTCCGAGATGTTTTTTCCAAGGTTGCGCCAACGCTGTTGAGCGGTTTGATTAGGCCCTCCGATGAGTTTGAGTGATTGTTCAAGCGTTGAAGGCGGATATTGATACGCCCATTTCGAAGACTTTTTGTTCACAATCAATGATGCACAAAGACGGCATGGGCTGACTGAAGATTGATGGTCACAGACCGTACAGATGCTCGTGGGCGAATGCCTCGTCATACCTTGATTGGTTTTCGAGGATATATAACTCTCACATGGATTCAAATGTATCAACGATACGATTGATATCTTCATCAGTGATGTGTAAATGTACGACGATTCGGCATGCATGTGGTTGAATATCCATGACATCAATGCCCGAACGTTGGAGTTTTTCCATCACCTGAGTTGCCGGTACTTCGGATTGGAAATAAACCATGTTGGTCTCCACTGTTTGCATATCAACTTCAAATCCATCGATACCCTGTATTGCTTCTGCTAATACCATGGTCCTTCGGTGGTCGTCTTCAAGGCGTTCGATGTTATGGTCAAGAGCATACAAGCACGCTGCAGCAAGAATGCCTGCCTGTCGCATTCCACCTCCGAACATCTTTCTCCAGCGATGGGCGCGAGCAATGAATTTTGAAGAACCGACAAGAACCGAACCTACAGGGGCACCAAGGCCTTTGGAAAAACAAATCGAGACCGAATCGTAATCTCGAACCATACGGTCGACAGGAGTATTGGTGGCGATAGCGGCATTGAAGATTCGAGCACCGTCCATATGAGTTGCACAATCGTTGGCTTTGGCAAGAGCTGCAATTTCGTCAAGGGTTTGTTGTGGGTAACAAGCGCCGCCCCCTCTGTTTGAAGTGTTTTCAACACAGACCAATGAACCGTCTGGATAGTGAGAGAGAGAGCCTGCTTGCTTACGTATCGCTTGTTCAACGTCTTCTACCCTCATCAAACCTCCATGAACGTCGACCAAAGCAATCGATGCTCCACAAAGTGCTGCGTAACCTCCACCTTCGTAGAGGTAAATGTGGCTGTTCTTGGCGGTAATAATTTCGTCACCTGGCGAAGTATGAGCACGTAAAGCAATAGCATTTGACATAGTTCCTGAAGGGACAAACAAACCTGCTTCTTTGCCGCACATGGCTGCTAGACGCTGTTCCAATTGCGTAACAGTGGGGTCATCCCCCAGCACATCATCGCCAACAGCAGCGTTATTCATCGCCTCACGCATTAATGGGGTCGGTTGAGTTACGGTATCGGAACGTAGGTCAACGCGGTCTGATGGATAGTCACGCATGTTACCGGCAAAACGCCACTCTTCATCAAATCGATGGAGCCGCTTAGAGTAATTTCAGATTGCCCGTAACCTCTTCGAGAAGTGTGTCTAAATCCGGGCCGAGAGCCAGTACGGTGAGTGAGCCACTTGGGATTTGAGTATGTCCTGCATCATGAACCAGGGTGGTAGAAATGCCAACTGCTATTGCTCGTCTCTCAAGTTCGAGGAGATGTTCGGCATCAAGGCCTTTGAGGCAGACTTTTTTCTGTCCTGTAGAAAACCATTGCTCGAGATACATTGGCTTCTCCGACCCAGCTTTCATGGTAGCCATGACCGCTCCATGGCCGACCTGGGCTGCGATTTTCCCTTTTCCCATTTTCAATCCATGATTTACAACACAGACCATTTTACAGGCGCCATCAGGTCTTTCTCCAATTGGAGTAGGGGCTGTGAGCCGGTGTAAAAAGGAACGAAAACCCATATACTCACCTAATAGGGTTTCAACTCAGAAACGAGCGCATCGATTGCACGGCGGGGAGCAGGGCCAATTCCGAGAACTGTAATCGTCCCTGGAGTAACCTCCGTATGGCCTGCATCTTTTACCAGGTGTGTAACGAGTCCAGCCGATTGAGCTTGGCCTGCAAGACGCTGCAATGTTGCTAAATCATCAGCACGTAGACAAATTTTTCGAGCACCTGCATTCCGCCATCGCTCTACAAGACGAGCGTGGGTTTTACGAGCATTCAGAGTACAAGACACCGCTGCATGTGAGCATTGAACGGCGACTTTACCGGCTGACATTTTCAAGTCATGGCGGACGATAAGTACCATCGAGGGCTCATCAACCGTCGATACCATGGCTGTTCACCACCGTAAATTCAATTTCTTCGAGCGTTGGTTCTTCTTCAAGAATATTGTAGAACCATGTGCCGAGCCAGACCATGAAGGTCAAGTTACCAATCGCATGAAGGAAATCAAAAGGCAAGCCATGGCCGAGATAGATGATGAATTCGCTCAAGCCAAACGTTCCATTAATGATTGAGAATGAAACGATGAAGTCAAACCAGAAAGCAGCAACCAGAGAAGCCATGCATGCACGCCCGAGATTAAGTCCAGACGAAGAAACCAGATGAAGACGGGAACCGGCAAAAGCGATGCTTGCCCAACCTGCTGCTTGGAAAACGGTCCACCACCCATCGCCGATAAAGAAGTTTGAAATCATGGCGACAAGAACTGCGAATGCAGCACCTCGGCGAGCGCCAAGTTGGGCACCGACCAAGAGAGCAGCAACCGTGACTGGCTGAACATTGGGGAGAGGTTGCATGACGACACGGAGAAGTGAGACGGAAAGAACCAGGGTAATCATGAATAATGAATCGTAAATAGGTCGCTTGGTGGGTTTAGCCAAAAGGAGAAACGCACTGGCAAGCAAAACGACATCCAGCAACAAACCAGCGAGTGGTGAAAGAGTGGGGCCGTGTACTCCCATTGCTTGGAACATGTTTCGACCCAAGGGGGCTGATGATTTGAGGCTTACCTAGATTATACCGGCGTCCAGCGAACAATCGAGGTTGCCTGAATGTCTGAATTATCTGCAGAAACGATACCTTTCGAACCATCGACAAAGAATTCCCATCCATTTGCTTCAACGCCATGAATCGATTTGATGTAATATCCCAGTTCTGTTGGTTCACTCGCCACTTCAAAATCAAGTTCATTACAAGCATCCATGGTCAGCGAATACACATCACTATGCCCTACAATTCCACCGATTGCATGCTCCTCGCCATTGAGTTCAATGATGACGATTTGAGTGCCCATCCACGTATCTGGCCACTGTTCATTCCATTGCTCGGGAATCGCCTCTACAGGAAATTGCTCATCGACGGTCTTGGACCATTGAGATGAAAGATTGGGTAAAAGGAGAATGAAAATGATGAGGATAAAAAGACTTGAAGTTCGTAAAAACCAGTCAAACTTGCCGTTAAGGAAGAGAACTGTAGAGGAGCCAATCAAGATAAACAAGATGAAAACAAGTCCTTGAACACCCCAATCGAATTCATCAACAAGAGAAGTTTCTTCGGCTTTGTATCCACTAAAAACCCGTAACAAAGATTGATCGTTGCCAAATGCAGTATATGTTGTTCCATCGTGAACATACTGCATAGCGGAAGATGTACCGTAGCCATAGAGGCCAATGTCAAGTTCGGTATAGGATAAATTATCAAGCCCATCAAAGGAAAAAAGGCCCCATTTGGATTCGGGAATATTCGATGGCAGAAGCAACATTCCATTTTCAAACCAGTTCATTTCCCCGTTGGTATGGAATGGAACTTCGTCAACCGGCTCACACACTGATGTACACTGGAATATTCGAATCGAAGAGGAGTCACCTGTTACTACAAACTGTCCACGGGATGTTGGAACTGCGGGAGACGGGCCCGCAGTAAATTGTTGAGTCACAAGCCCATTAGCGGCATTGACAACAGCCACAGTACTCTCTTGAGCAGCTTGGGCATGGATGACAAGTCCGGCATCTGTGACAAGGGGTGCGTGGCGAATCTTTCCGAGTTGTAGGGCATATCCTGTAGCGCTACCTGCTCTGTCGACGTGCCATAGTTTGCCGTATTCATCACCAAGAAAATAGCCCGTCTCTGTAACCGCCACTCCATTTCTCCAAGCAAGGTTGGTTTGTGTCCACCATTGCTCTTGGCCGTCCGCTAAGCAGTATTTTCCGAGACCTTGACGCGTAGGGACGAGAACAAACTCACCATCAAGAGCCAATTCTCCAGTCACACCCCAGCCGCGGACTTCTGATTGAATAGACCAAATCAAATCTCCATTTGAAGGGTTGAGGGCTTGTATTTGACCATCGCTCCATCCAACGAGAACCATTTCCTGCCAAGTGCCACATGGACCCTCACCTGCCGACACATGGAGAAGTGGAGACATATCATTATTGGTTGAGGCGTTGTTAAAGTGATGCCAAACCATCTCCCCATTTACTCCAAAAGCAGTTACTGCCGGCTCACCGTTGCCTGAAGTTCGAACAAGTATCAGTTCGCCGGTAAAGATTGGTGACGTCGAAATAAATCCAGATTCAAAATTATGCTCCCATGCCAGAGAATTGCTCACTTCCCAAGTATTCGATTCCTCTTGAGCAGTCGCGAGGGGCAGAAGGAAGAGGCTGATGAACAGCAACGCTAGGAAGCGCCGATACACGTGAATCACTCCGAAATTTTCTGTATTGCTTCACGGAGTAGAGCGCTGACGACTTTACCGTCAGCAGCGCCAACTGCTTGCATTACAACGCCCATCAAGGGGCCCATTGCGCCCATACCTCGCTCTCTGACAAAGTCGGCACGCTCTTCAACGATGGCTTGGATAACTGCGCCTAAATCTCCTTCATCGGCGGGTTTGAGTCCGTTTGCTTCACCATACTCAGCAATCTGCGAACTGGTAGGAGATTGACCTCTAAAGTGTTCAATGACTTCATTCATCGATTCTCGAGTGATGAGCCCCGCTTCCTTGACTGCCATGACGTTGGCACAAAGTTCGGGGTCAGCATGATCGTTTTCCAAAACAACACTTGCCCAGCCTTTGTGTGGTAATTGAGATGCATAGAGAACATACACATCATCGAGTTCACGTGCGAGTAATTGGCTTGCTTGGTCATCGGATACTTCGTATTGAGAAATTCTTTCCTTGCGTTCAACATCCGTCATAGGTAATGCTTCAAGGATTTGTTGCCATCTTTGAGAAGTAATTGGAAAAACGGGTACATCTGTTTCCGGATACATCCGGGCACCGCCTGGAAGTGGACGCATTGGAGATGTAGTTCCATCATCAGGAGCGCCTTTCTTGATAACGACATTTCGAACTTCTTGTGGGATACGGTGCCAAGCCATTCTCGCTCGAGAAAGAACGCTCTCAAGAGCGAGTTCTGCTTGCCATTGGGGTGCTAAGCACAGAACAAAACCATCGTTTGGACGAAGAGAAAGTTGGTGGCGAACCGCTTCAACATGTTCTTCTTCAATTCCATAGGCAGGTAATTCATCAGAATGGAAGACCCCTTTGACGCCAGCAAGTTTAGCCGCACCAGCCAATTCTCGGCCGAGACGGGGCATTTGTGCACCTTCTTTGTCTGATGATTTCGTGCCGAATTTTCCAGCAAGTCCAGGGAGTGGAAGTGAAAGCATAAGCGAACCCGAACTCAAACCATTCTGAACCATTTTTGATTCACAGGAAGAAAAGCATTCACTCACATCTTTCAAGCTGAGTGGAAGAAAATCAGCAACTGCTTTCGCAACATCCGCTTCCATTGAGGAATCGTCACTTCTCCGGTCTGGAGGAAGAGGTGGGGAGGAGGTAATGTCTCGTAATTCATTTGCGAGCCGATAGAAATGTAATTGCCGTGACATTTCAAGTCGAATAATTCGAGGAATCCATGACAAATCTTGACAACCTTTGATTTCAACACGGTCGCCACATGCAAGCGACACATTGAGATCTTGCCGGATACTACCGAGCCCTCTTCGAACTTGACGTGTTTGGCGCAAGCATCTTCCAAGTGCCATCGAAGTTTCTTTTGCATGCTCTGGAGTAAGGACATC
This sequence comes from Candidatus Poseidoniaceae archaeon, assembly GCA_949372875.1. Taxonomy (GTDB): domain Archaea; phylum Thermoplasmatota; class Poseidoniia; order Poseidoniales; family Poseidoniaceae; genus MGIIa-L1. Next base: position 1,738 of record CASIAW010000008.1, on the reverse strand, counting down.
AGGTGCTGTTGCGATTTCAATCAAAGGCAATCCCAGTCGGTCAAGATTGTAGATGACTTGTTCTCCATCGCCTGTTGAGACGGTGTCAAGTTTACGAGCACTGTCCTCTTCAAGGCACAGAACATCAATGCCGACCGGTGCGGTGTCCGTCTGCAAAACCCCATCGATGGAGACCAATGAAGTACGTTGAAAGCCGCTGGTGTTTGAACCATCGACAACTGTTTTTCTCATTGTTTGAAGAAGAGTTACGGGCTTTGCCTCAAGCAATGCGGAGACGGTTAATGCGATAGAAATGGCATCCTCGTCGTGCGGTAGGGGTGGTTGCTCATCCAATTCGATAAGACCGGCATTCGGCGATTGGACGTAGACGAAAGAACGGTTTCGTCGTGTTTCAAAGCGCGCTGCAATATCAACGGCTCCACCTTCGCCACGGGCTGCTCGCAAACGGCGATTGTATCGACTCCACTGCACCGGAACAGTGTCAATTGTAACATCATAAAGAACTCCGGGTTGGCGAGAATGAAGTTTGCCTGTTGCGAGTTGTTGGTGAACCTCAATACCACACATGAAGCCGAGTTGAGCCGGATCAAGCGCTTCGGCATCATCGACATTACCGATAGGCTCGGTGCGGATTGGGTCGGCCATATTCTTGCGGAGCAGTTCATCCTTCAAGACTACAACCCTTCAATTTGACACGAAATATCTGTTCGATATCTCAGTCAACTCGAGTTCGACCTACAAATGCGGAGGCACAGAGTATGCCTAACAAGGTAAGAGCGACGCTGAGGCTCGGGAGAGAATCAGTTTCGGGTTCAATTGGTTCTGGAACGACATCGAGACTTTCTTCGCAAAGAATCCAATGGCCATCAATTCCTGGCTCTCCTGCACCGGTTATCCCACCGGCTTCAGAGAGGTAAAGCATTCCTGAATTTGCAGGCCATTCGACGATATAATTACCAGAATAGAAAGAGATTGTATCATCCCATACAGGTTGTCCATTTGCCACCCAAGTTGTTTTACAAGGGCAAGAATATGGCGTCCAAAATTCGTAGTCTTGGTCCTCGCCAGGGGCAGTTGAGACCATGCCGTTTGGATCAACTTGAGTCACTTGGTAATACATTCCTGAGGCTACTGGGGATTCGTAAATATCACCAACTGAAACCATAGTTGTACTGTTCCAAACGCCTGATGTAGTAATTCCTTCACAAGGTCCTGGATTTGCGCCGTTTCCATTACAGAGAACCCAGTGCGTATCAACGCCAGGTTCACCAGCGCCTGTGCTTACTCCTAATGATTCCAAAGGTATGTACAAATTACCAGAACCTGCTGGATGTTCGACAACATAGTTTCCTGGATAAGCAGTATTTGCAACCCATGCTGGTTCTCCATTTGCCGACCAAGTTTCCTTACATGGACAGTCGATTGGTGACCATACGTCCATATCGATATCTGGGGCACTTACGCTCCAGAATGGACCGCCAGCATTGACTTGGTAAAACATTCCTGAATCAAGAGGATATTCGTAGATTTCACCGGATGTGACGTTCATTGAAGAATCCCAAACGCCAACAACTGTTAGGCCTGCACAAGGATTTCCTGGAGTTGAGGGTTCTTGTCCATCGCAAAGGACCCAGTGTGTATCAACGCCTGGCTCTCCTCCACCGATGGAAACGCCTCCGGATTCAAGTGGAACATACAAATTACCTGAACCTGCAGGATGTTCAACAACATAGTTTCC
>CASIAW010000007.1 GCA_949372875.1 Candidatus Poseidoniaceae archaeon | reverse complement strand
GATTCAGTCATATCCTCACACCCAGACATCGTTTTCTGCTGTCAAATCACCTTCGAGTTCGCCGGTATTCACAACGCCTTGTGGCTCAACGAGCATGACGTGACACTCTTCTTCGGCAAACGGTCTGTGCATGACTCCCTTAGCCACGACATACATTTCCCCTTCACCAAGCATGATGGTTTCGTGTTCCATTTCAATGCCCATTGAACCTTTGACAACGATGAAAACTTCATCGGTATCCACATGATTGTGCCAGACAAATTCACCTTTGAGTTTGACCAACTTGAATTGGTAATCGTTCATTTCTGCAACAACGCGTGGCGACCAGTGGTCTGAAAACTTGGTTAACTTTTCTTCAAAATTAATTTTCGCCATATCCAAAGGACATTGCCTCCCTTATTTTGGCTTAACTCATGCGGCAAAAGTGAGGTAATATCAAGAAGACGACCCCTCTCCTCAGTCTGTGGAGAAAGGAATGTTCGGCTCAATCCCAGTATGGGAAATGCTGGTTCTGGTTGTTGTCATTCTCGCCACTCTTTCACTTGCTACCCCTGAAAGCGAATCAAATGAGACGCCAATGGAAGTGTCTGAAATAACCGGAGAGATGCGACTCTCTTCTCGTGCATCGATGGATGCCTTGGGATTGCAAGACTTCCAAATCGGGCCTCTTGCCACCATTGCTCTTGATGTCCACCCCATTCAATCTGAAGGATGCACAGCGTGCCAGAGTATTCCCACTGGGTTTCACGTCAGTGGTGAAGTCACCATCACTGAATTGATTGACAGTGCAGGGAGAAACGGGCGAGTTGAAGGTACGCTCAACATTACATATCTGCGTGAATCCACGGACACGCACACGGTTCGAGAATGGTTTAACGTTGATTGGAATGCTGGAGCTGCTTCTTCCCACTGGGTTGGCATGCTTCATCACACGCCTGCAAAATGGACGCCAAGTGAAGAGTATTCCAGCACATTCCTTGAAACCACTCAAGGTTTTGAAAGTCGGACAGGGCCATTTGTTTCATTCCAATCTGTTGGAGATACATCTCGAGAGATTGAAGGTTGCTTGCCTGGTGGTTTTAGTTGCTCTAAGGCATCGCAAAGCGATTACTCAATGATTGCTAACTTCACGGAGCCCCGCTCGCCAAGTCTCATCGCTCATCCTGATGATTGGCAGATGAGTACTTCCAACCAATCTTCTCTCAATCAGCCAGAAGGCATGGATGGAATGCGCAGCATTCTTTCTCTGGATGACGCAGTTTCTAGTTCAGCCGTATGGTCTCCGGATTCAAGCGCTTCTCTTACAGCAATACAAACTTGGGGCATCAATGCCTCAAGCTCTCCAAACTTCTCCCCTCTCACATCGTTTTTCCAAGCACTGGGATTACCGAGCATTTCCTATGATGTGCCAGATGGAGTGTGGACGGAGGCAGATTATTCACAATTTAGTACAGGTTTTATCACCAATGAACAGGGAGAATTGGTCTTATCACTTCTGCTCCTTGACTCCTAAAATTGCATTTTTAGCGTTTTCATCGAATGTTTGGTTCGGCGATACAAATAAAACCTATTCTTCAATGGTCTGCTCATGAAGCAGAGAGCCCTCTTTCTCATTATTCTCATGGCCTGCATGTCGATCTCCCCAGCATTGGCAAGTATCGCGACTCCAAATGCAGCAGAAGATTCCCAAGGTACAACCTCTTACTTGAGCGTTGACGGATTTGTCACAACCAAGCTTGCAAGCACGGGTTCACAGGTGGATATCTTCGCTCATACTCGCGGTCATTCAAGTGAAACCGTGGTTAACGTTGACATTCTGCGATACGATATTTCTCCGCTTGAAATGATTGTCAACACCGCTCTTCCAGGCACAGGACAATCCGTTGGTGTTGTTGTCATGGAACCTCAAGGCGCGCATGAAAATGACGCAACAACCATGGTGTGGCATGGCATCTATACGATTCCTGCCTCTTCTATTGGTGGGGTATACGGTGCAACGATTACCGCCGAGGATTCTGGCATGGTTGTTGTTGACGACCCGACCCAACTCTCGAATCTTTTGGTTGAACACATCGAGACAGTGCTTCAAGCAATCGACAATGCTTGGGATACTGCCAACCCACTCGGTACCATTAACAATGAATTTACAAGTCTTGAATCGACAGCCACTCAAAACGGCGACTGGACATATTTCGTTGACACTGCGTCACGAGGTCAAGGAACGGGTGGAAGTGCACAAGCATGGAATGCAATGCTTGATGCAGGTCGAAACCAATACAGCATGGCAGAAGGAGCGAACTTCCTTGAAGCACTGATGGAGTTCCTTGACTCTGACGATGTTGATGCAGGTTTATCCTTTATCTCAGGACTGTTAACCTTTGGTGATCAATTTCCGATTCCTCAAACGTTCGATGATTTTGGCACGACAGCAGATTACATTCAAACGTTCAATGCCATTGAAAACTTCACTCGATTTGAAGGAACCGGCGACTTTGAAGCAGCATATGATGCGCTTACCGGAAGCGGTGAATGGACTGCTATGCAAGAAGCGATTGACAATATCGCGAACAACATCAAACCCCTTGAAAGTGGCCAAACAGTGATGCGTAACATCGCACTTCTTGCTGTTTCAAACCACCCTCAAGCCATCATTGACGGTCTTACTGCATATGTTCAACCACTTATCGATGAAGACATTGACAACATGACCCCGTTCCAAAAACTCATCGTTCGATGGGCAGAAATGGGCGAACCAACCATTAACGATCTTGATGGTGACGATATTCCAGATGAAATCATCTGGCAGTATGAATTGCTGCTTGAAACTGCAGAAGGTCAAGCATGGACTGCAAAGATGGCAAGCGAATCCAGTTGGGTCAATGACGCATTTAACGAATTCAATACCCTCCCGGAAGACATTATTCAAATTCTCGCTGAGGCCTTTGAAGACCCCGTTTGGGAGCAAACCGGTCAAGTCCTCGCCGACTTTGGCGACTGGCTTGAAAACTCATCAGGAATTAATCGTGAGCACCATTGGCCAAACTACGATGACGATGAGGAAGAATCTGACGACGAAGACGAAGGCGACGATGGTCAGAATGACGATGATTCCAACTCGGAATCAGATACGCCTTCTTTCGACTTTTACCCTGTTCGAACCAGCCTGTATGACCCGCACGTACTTGAACTTGGAATCGATCTTGATGTCTGGACTACGGGTTCTTCTCAAGGCCCTGAGACATTGCCAATGACCATGACTAATTCTGATGGTTTTACTGTGAATACCGTTCTTTCAAAAACCTGTGAATGGTGCAGATACACGGGGATTCTCGCTGCTGAAAACATCGAGGACACTGAATGGACTTTCTCTCAACCCCTTGACAACTGGGCAGGCGGCTCAATAGAGGGAGCAGAGATACATATCGAACAAATCCGTCCTTCTGTTATCGAAGCAATGTCGTACGAAGGTATCGATGAAACATTCATTGTGTCTGCAATCGGTGTTCTTGTCGACCAAGATGAAATCGTCTCGAAAGATGCCACATTTGATATCGATACGGTTACTTACGACTCTTCAGGAGTCGTCCAAGGTGCGGATGTCGACATTGCAGTACTGCGAATTTCCCCACAAAATGCACTTTCTGCATTCTCCACTCTCTCACCAGAAGGTGATTTGATGATCTCTACTATGGAGCCAACTGAAACATCAAACGGTGAAATGATGGGTATGTATGACGGCGATGATGTTGACGGAGTATTGGAAGTAGAAATCAATCCAGCAAGCGGTCAAAATTATGAATTGGATGACCGAGATATCTTTTTCGATTCCTATTCGACAAGTGGAGATGCTACGGGATGGGATTTGACCTCTTATCTTAGCAACCTTCCATTAGACGACCGTGGCCTTGTTGAAGTCACAACATCAGGAGTCACAACCTCTGGTTTAGAATTTGAATACGTCCAAGAGATGCCACTCCCAGGTTCTCCTTCTTGTGTACAAAGCACTTTTACTTCTTACGATACTTCGAATACCGATCTTAATTTTGAATACTGGAGTGAAAGTCCTTGGTATTACTATGATGACGATGGCGAATGGCAATACGACGACGCCAACCTCAACCAAGTGGATATTGACTGGGGCGATGGAAACATGGATTCAGACGTACAAGAATGGAACAGCATCAACCATCAATACGATTCAATGGATGGACAAGACACGCACTCAATCACCGTAACTTTCCATTTCGGAAGCGATGAAGGAACCAGCACGCAAGATGTGTTCACTTACGAACACTATTACACCTACAAAGAATATCACGGCTTAGAACGCTCAGACGAAGAGGGCAACACGTATCATGACAATTATGTGAGTATCCCTGAGTATGGTGAAAGTTACTGTGAATTAGGCGAGCCTCAACAATCTTCGACTCCTTCACCAGACATCATCAACACCTTCATTTCAGAAGGACCGTTTGAAGTTCATTCTGAAGATATTTTCATCAGCAATGCGAATGGTGAAGCAAGTACTTCAGTTACACCTAATTTCGCTGGTGCCTATGTGACACTTGCTCAGTCAACCTACACGACTGCTGACGGTATCGAAATGACCGGCCTCGGCCTCAACTTTGGAGCTGCTACTGCTGGCAGTCTTGCTCTCAGCGGTCTTGAACAAGTGACTTCTTTCGCCGGTTTACCTGTCTACAGCGCTACGACCAGTGCAAGTGGCCTCACTACGATTACCGTCTCTCCATCAGGGATTTCTCATTCAGAGTATTCTGTCATCGTGGGCGTTACCCCAATTGACTTGGGTGAAGTCCCGTTCCCTGATATCGATGAAGAAGCATGGGGAGAACCGGAAACTTTCACGCTTGAATTTGAAGCAGGTGATACATCTCGAACCCAAGAGATTCGATTGAAAGCACCATTGAGTGGAATTGGAATGGCAGTTCTCCATGAAGGTGAATTGTTCCCTGAAGCAATGCACACTGGTTTGATTCTTTCAAACCCAACCGACCTTGAGATGACCGGTACTCTTGGGCCTGGTCAAACGACCAACATTGCATCTGGATGGCCAGAATGCTTCACGCATACTCGCAGTCGCAGCACCGACCGATGGCTTTGACCCTGCTTCAATTGATTTCTCGTCGTTCACAGATTTCATCTATGCAGAAGGCGTTCGTAACGAAATAGGCTGGGTAGCAGTCGACCAAAGAATGGAACAAGTCTGTGAAGAGCTTGACATTTGGACCGATTGGGGCTGGGATGATTCCACTGGCCAAGGCAGTGAAGTACTCTCCATCGGTGTTTACAATCAACGTAACTTTGATGACTACATGTCTGCGCCTGAACCGGTCGTGAGTAATGCTGTTCTCTACAACTCCGATACTGGAGATGTAGTGGAACCATCAAGCGATTGGGAAGATGATGGAGACAGCAGTATGAGGGCTTCCTTCCCATACGATGAATCGATAAAATATACCTTCGAAACGCGCTCAAGTTTCAATTCAACCGCAGATATTTGGTTTGAATGAAGAGACGGATGATGATGGCGACACATACATGTCCATGGACATGGACAGTACGATTCTGTGCACTGGTGATAGCCAACAAACCGAGCAAGAGATCTTCGACGAGTTTGAAGACTTCTTCGGAGGCCTAAACTCAATTTCTTGGGGACTTGGTTCAAGCGCTGACTTAACTCTCCCATTGCTGTCTTCACCTGTAGACAATTACACCGTTTTGGCTATTGCTCAAATCGGAGAAGGAGACGATGCAGTGCTCACTGCTGGAATTGGTAACAAAGCTGCCGAAGTCAATCCCGAGCCTCCACAAATGGAGAATCTTACAATGATTTTCAATCCACCAAATCCAGTTGCTGGCGATACGGTCTTGATTACGATTACTGACCCAGCAGGCCAACCAGTTGGCGGCCTATCCGTACTTGTAAGTCATGAAAACTCGACCTTGTTCAGTATCGTTCTCAACGAAAACGGTCAAACCTCGTTCTTACTCATCGAAGGAGATTTACTCGTTCAAATTTCAGGCGGATTGTATAATCCGATTGATTTTACAATTACCGTAGGCCCTGATGGCACCGTTACTGACGATGGTGGAACTTTGCCTGGTGATGCTGATGGTGATGGTATTGGCGATGAAATTGACCAATTCCCAGATGATGGTGACGAATCCATGGATTCAGATGGCGATGGTGTCGGAGATAACGATGACGCGTTCCCATTTGATGCAAATGAAACACTCGATACTGATGGCGACGGTATTGGCGATAACGCAGACACCGATTCAGCGTCCTCTTCTACAGCATTTACCAGCCTCAATATTCTGATGGGTGTTGGTGGTCTTATTATCGCAGGTCTTGTTGCAACTGTGTTCGTCCTCCGTAGAGGTGGCGGCAAAGATGATTGGAGTGAAGATGCCTCTTCTGATGACAAGTGGGATGCTTTTGAAGAGCAAATTGGTTCGAAACAAGCATCGGCTGCAGTTTCCGTTGCACCGATTTCCGCTCCACCAGCAGTGTCCAGTCCGTCCCGACCTCCACAATCACTCAGTGGGCAATTCCAAGACGGGTACGAAGTCTGTGAATACCCTGTGACCTCTGGAAAGTGGTGGTACAGAGACCAAGCTACCGGCGACTGGGCAAAGTGGGAATGATACCATTTCCACGTTGAACGCCGAAGTTGTGAAACAACTTCATGACTGAGGGTAAGGGTGTGATACTCATGGAGGCAAACAGAGTTCGACAGATTCTACTTGCTTCTTTGATTGTCGGCACTTTACTGCTCGCCATATTCCCGGTTGAGCCTCAAATGTCGACAGAAGTCATCTTCGATGATGAAGTCACCCAATTGCGTAAAGCAGATGGTATTGGAACTGAATCAAGTGAATCGCTTGTGTTGCGAATAACGCATGACGATGGTGCTGGTTTGATGCATCCAGTATCCCGAGTACAAGAACTTCTAAGCCTTGAAAAAGAAGCTATTAGCGGCGAGAACCCGGACACTGCATGGCATACTGATGTTATGGAGTTGAACCGTATCCAGTCCCCCTTCGCGTTGTGGGAAGAGGCTTTTAGTTCTCGAAATCGTTCCTTGGTTGAAGCAGAAGGGTGGAGTGATTTGCTTCAACCCCTGCTTGAAGATGGTTGGTGTGGAAAGAATGCGACCGATGAGGAGTCGTTTGCCTTTGAAGCCACTCTTCTTTTACTCCCAAACGAGGCTGATCTCGGCGTTGCCTGCCCATCAATGCCAGGCCAGTACGCTCATCAGCCTCCAATCTCAAACGAATTACTTTGGATGGTCTGGATTGGGAATAATCAGTCAAATACCAACTGGTCTGAACTCGAAGTTTGGGCAGACCAGTTGTCTGAATCGACGAATTTTACCTTTGAAGCGGTTGGTGTCAATATGCTGTTTGCCAAGTCAAAGACGTTGGCTGAAGGTGAACTGAAAGGCGTCATGTTGCCCTTGGCCATTCTCCTCGTTTCTGCACTCTGTATTGGTCTGCGAGACCCAGTCATTGCAGTCGTGACGTTGGGCAGTGCAGCGCTTGTAGTAGGGGCTGAAATGGGTGTGATGTCGATGTTTGGCTACACTTTCTCCGTTATCGACGGAATTGCAGTTCCAATCATTATGGGTGTAGCAGTTGACGGTGCCTTCTGGTATTGTCGCTCATCTCATGATGTTGAAAAAGTACGAAAGATGTTGTTTGTAGCAATGTTGACGACTATTGCTGCGGTTTCACTTGCACTGTTCTCTCCACTACGCGCACAACGATCTCTAGCACTGGTGATGGTGATTGGGATTTTCCTTGATTGGCTGATTACGCGGTATCTGCTTGAAGACTTCTACCTCTCTCGAAAAAAGGACAGTGTTGCGGTTTCTTCCTCGAGAAACGTAGTTTCCAATCCGGCTTTCAACGTGATGTGGCCGGCTTTACTCCTCCTTCTTGCAGGTGTAGCTTTTGTATCGCCAGGTGGGGTTGAAGTTTTGGACATTAACCAATTCCTTCCCGAGGATGATCCCGAATTAACCGAGTTGCGTCAAATGCAGGATGAATATATCCTTGCCTCAAGTACTGACGCATGGATTTTAGTGAATGTAAAAGGCGATTCGGTTGAAGACTATCGTCATCTTTTAGCATTCCAAGAGCAATTAAAGAATCATCCAAGCATCATTTCACTTGACACAGGCCTTTCACAAACCAAACTGATGATTGGCATACCCGAATCTGATGAGGTGAATGCCACTCTGGACCAAGTGCTCAGCACATCAAGTGTTGATTCATTGATAGTAAAAGATCCGAGGTTACAATCCGATGGAGCGACCTATGCAGTCGTCCTTGTCGTTTATCTTGATGGACAAAATACCGATGCAGCCCTTGCGTTCAATGACGATGTCCGGACCTTATTTTCGGACATGGATGTATCAGGTGATATTGGAGGTAATTTAGCGGTCGGTGCTGAAGCGGCACACTCCTTTGATGAATCGAGAATGTCCCAAATATTCGGTGCTGGAATCGCCGTCTTTTTCGTTGCATTTTTTGTTTTACGATCACCTGAAAAAGCACTTCGAATTGCAGTTGGAACTGTAGTTGTTGGTGCCGCAGTCGATGGTATGGCAAGTCTGCTTGGTGGCCGGGGTGTAGGCTCAGCTCCAGCGGTATTACTCGGGATGGGTTTTGCCGCAGACTATCTTTCACACTCCAGTAGTTCTGACCATGCTCCGACTTCCAGTGACCATGCAGCGCGATGGTGGGCGGCTTTCACCTCGATGTGCGTCTTCATTCTCATCGGCTTCACGACCTTCCCTCCATCCAGTGAAACGGGTCGTTTGCTGACATTGAGCATCTTCTTTTCGGTATTGCTGGCAACTGCTCTCTCGTTGTACCAAACTCAAAATGATGAAGAAGAATAAGCCGTTTAATCTTACAGTCAGTTGTTAAACAGAGAAGATACAGTTCCAACGGTATTTTTTAGCATGCCAACAATCAGTACAATTCCAATAAGTGGAAATGGTAAAATGCAGCAGACTGCAAAATCTACTCCTGAGATACCAGTTTCAAGTACAGCATCATATGGATTATCTGGATTCACATAAACTGTAATTTCCTTGCCTGCAGGATAGTCTTCATCGGCATCTTCCGACCAAGAAGAACACGAATTATCCTTGCTGAAACTCAATACATTACCATCATAGGTTTCATTGTCATACGTATACTGGTATTCAACCCATAAGCAGTATGTTGTTCCACCTTCTCCATCAGAGGAAGTGTCGACTCCGCTTTCAGTGATCACTCCATCAGTAGCATTCCAATCTGATGTTCCAATGTCTGCAAGAACTGGCCCGCCAACAAAAAACAGTGCAACAAAGGAGACAGTGCACCATATACCGGCAAAGGTCCATCCTCCAAGAAGACCAATAATTGAAGCACCTGGGTGGATTTCTATTGTTTCTTGTGGCTTATTCCAAACAGTACAACCTTCTTGCTCGAGGGTATGAATTGTAAAATCAAGTAATTTTTGGGCTTGTGAACGAGAATAAATCGATTTTACACTACTTCCTGATTTGAAGAATTCAAGTGTTTTCTCATCCACAGCCATTCGATTATCGTTGTACCAATCCACGATTTCTTGACCATCATTATCGCTATCCCAATTGTTCACCGGAAAATCATCAAGAGTGACATTAATGTTCACGTTACGTTCGGTTGAATCGATTCTCTTGCGAGATGATTTATCAGCCTCATTTTTTGGGTCGTCACCGGAAAGTTGCTCATCCCAAAAATTGTTTGACATCGAGTCACCCTATGGCTGCTGTCTTTTGTTTCTTTACCCGTCAAAACCCATTCGACTTAGAACTCAAGGCTCTGTGGTCGGGTCCCAGCCTGATACGTAATCCTCATCAAGTGCAGTAATGGCGTCCATTTCACTTGAAATATCAATATCGAGAGAAGCAATATTTTCAATGATACGCGAAGGATTACTTGACTTTGGAATCGTGATACATCCTTGATCGTAACAGAATTTGATCGCTACTTGAGCAGGCGTACAACCCAATCGCTCAGCAATCGCTCCAAGTTCAGGGTCGTCAACTCTGTGTCCACGAGCAAGTGGGGAATACGCCATCAATTTCGCACCTGAATCTTCAGTTGCTTTCTTGAGATGAGGTCGTTGTAGCCAAGGGTTGTACTCGACTTGATTGACACTTGGCATGTAGTTGGCATACTTTTTCATCGCATCCAAATGTGCTTCTCCATAATTAGAAACGCCGATAGATTTGACCCATCCTTGTTCAAGGCAATACTCCATTGCTTTCCATACCGGTGCACGATGCGCAGGGTCAAGCGGTGGCGCGTGGACCAAATAGAGGTCGATGTATTCGGTGTCAAGAAGTTCGAGCGATTTTTGACATTGCTCAATTGTTTCTTCATATCCAACAGCATCTCCACGTCGAAGTTTGGTCGTGATGAAAACTGAAGAACGCTCGACACCTGTTTCTTTGAGAGCTCGACCGACGTCACGCTCATTTTGATACATGCTTGCCGTATCGATGTGGGTATAACCCGCCTTGAGCGCTGCTAAAACAGATGATTTGCATTCTCCACCATCCGACATCAAAAAGACGCCAAGACCAAATTGTGGGATTTCAGTAGGATAGGCTTCCTTGCCTTCAGGTGTTTGATGACTGATGTGCATAACTCCGACCAGTGGGCGGAGATTGATGAATCCGTCGCTCACTCAGCAGATGAGGCTTCGTCCATGTTCCAGCCCAACACTCCGGTAAGGGCAGTCATGCCCCAGAACACAAGCGGTGGAATGACTTCACCAGAAAACTCAAAGTTGTAATCCGTTGTTGCGTAGGTGATTTGGAGGCCGAGGGTTATGCACAGGACGAACCACACAAAGATCGGCCGTAAAAAGTTTATTTTGGAGAGGGTGTTTTAGCCTCCGTCGAAATCTATGGTGCTTACACTTATGGTGTTGTTTGAACAGCGCGATGCATGGATGGTGGCCTGATTGTGTTCAGTCTCACCGCGACTTTCTTCGCTGCAGCATTGACTGTACCTGCTGGTTTTGGCTTGGCCACAATGATTACACCGGTCGTCTTTCTCTGGCTTGAACCTCACGAGGCAGTAGCAGTGGTTGCAATTGTTCATGGTTCACACAATGCTTGGAAATTGAAAGTGCTGAGAGAGAGTGTCGATTATACAGCAGTGCGTCGATTCGGTTGGGCATTGATTGCTGGTGCCCTCATCGGAGCATTGCTCAATACCGTAGTTGAAGCTGAACCATTACTGCTTCTTGTCGGCGTTGCTCTTGTGCTCTTGCCGTTGCTGTCAGTAACGGAGCGCTGGACAGATTTCCGCCTTCCAGAAGCGGAAGATCGGATCGGAGGGTTTGGTTCCGGATTCTTTGGAGGTTTAACCGGCCATCAAGGGGCGCTACGTGCTATGTTTTTGCAAAAGCGATTACCTGACAAGGCCGAATATGCTGCAACAGCAGCCGTATTGGCACTGGTTGTTGATGTCACTCGAATTCCAGTCTATGTAGCACTGGGAGGTTGGCAGATACTCGATGCCGGCCTCCTTATCGTAGGCCTTGTATTTGCCGCAATCCTCGGAGTACAACTTGGCAAGCGATGGCTCAAGAAGTGGAAGTCAGACACTATTCGCAACGGGATTCTCATCGCCATTGTTGCAAGTGGTTTTCTTTACATTCGAGAAGCGTTGATTGCTCTGGAATACCTTTGAATCAAACCCACTTCAGAGGGTTGCTTTACCTTGCAGTGCAGCTTATGACTTGCTTTCGAGCCACTCTTCGATTTCCTTGGTGGCAAGGATAAGGGTTGGAGCCCATAGGCCCACAAATATACCCAGTTGTTCGTCTCCGCTAATAAAGTAAAGATACAAAGATCCTACTACTGATAACATGCTTGCTATTAATCCAATTCGTGCTAATTGTCCGCTCATTTTAGTTCACCTTAGCTTTAAATTGTACGGGACCCCTATTAAAATGATGTTTCCTTCAATATTCTAAAAAGCGCGAGAATAACCGCTAAATTAGCGTCAAAGCAATCATATAGTGGTTTCAAGGATGGAACTTCATGCAACAAGTTAGCGAAGACGGGAAATGGATGTGGAACGGAACAGAATGGGTGCCAAATGAAGAAGAGTCCAGTGCTGAACCTGTCGCTGTTCAAACCCCAGTCGTTGAACAACCAGCGGTTGCAGAAATACCGGTTGTTACTGAACCTGTTGCAGTTGAACCAGCGATAGCTGCTGCACCCGTTGCTGCTGCTGCGCCTATGCAAGAAATGGGACAGATGCCAATGGGCGGTGGTGGAGAATGGGCTATTCAAACCGCTGAATACGGATTGTTTTTCACGAAACTTATTGGATTCTTTTTGAAAGTCCTCACTCTTGGTTTTGGTTTCCCTTGGGCCAAATGTATGCTGCTCAACAAATGGGCCAAGAATGTCCGAATTGACGGCCGACCTATACAATTCACTGGAACGCCAATGGGGCTGTTTGGAATATGGGTTAAAATCTGTGTTCTCAGTATCGTCACCCTTACGCTTTACTATTGGTTTGCTGGATACAAGCAAGTCGCCAAGTATGTCGACAGCCACATCACATGGGCTTAATTGACGAATTGAAATCTACATGTAGATGCGAATTCAGGGTCGCAAGTAAGGGGCCTACGAACAAGATAACGACTCCAAGCAACGCAGAATCAGCATTCGTTTTTTGTTGGAAGTATGTTGAAGAGAGTATTGGGACTCTTGCTCAATGGGTTGCCTTATGTGGGTGTGCATGAAGGCAATCCCATGCCTGTGACCCTCTCTTCGGTTGATTTTCCGAAGAAACCAGGTGTCTATCTGTTCAAATCTGTGAAGGGAAAAGTCCTGTATGTTGGTAAAGCAACACGGCTCAATGAACGGATTCGTTCTTACTTTGCGACGAATCCCGACCGGCAAATGATTCCAGAATTGGTTCGAAGGTCAGAAACTGTTGAATGCATGGTGACGCCCTCTCCAGGAGAAGCATTAATCCTCGAAAGAGAATTAATTCGGCAGCATAAGCCACGTTATAATTCGATGCTTAAAGATGACAAATCGTTTCCATTTTTGGTATTGACTGGAGATGAGTTTCCTCGAATTATGTATACTCGCCATCCCCCTAAAGGTAGTTCAAGGTGGGGTCCTTTTGCAAATGTAGGTGCAGCTAAACAAGTGATGCAACTCTTACGACGTCAGTTCGGAATTCGCGATTGTAAGGAACTCCTTCCTCAAGGCTGCCTTTCAATGCACATTGGCCTTTGTTCTGGTCCTTGTATCTCCGGAGAAGGGTATGCAGAAAGTGTCGATGCTGCGATGCGAATTTTGAATGGAGATGCAGTTGAATTGTTGGAAGAGTTTGCTCTTCAAATGGATACTGCTTCACACGAAATGCATTTTGAAAAGGCGGCAAAAAGTCGGGACATGATACGAGCAATTCGGGCCACGACTGCGCAACATGTTGTCTCCAGCAAGGTGTATCGAGATTGTGATGCTCTCGGTATAGCAGTACAAGGAGATCTTGCTACAGTTGTCGTCATCCACGCCAATAACGGTGTTGTCCAAGGTCAAGAAGTGTGGCCAATGCTACACAGAGGAGACAGCGGTGAAACCGTTTCAATGTTCATCTCTGAGCACTATGCGAACCGCACTCCTCCTCGACTTTTACTCACGCCAGAATCTCTTGATGATGGTACAAAGCAATGGCTCTCATCAAGAAGGGGTTCGAAAGTGGAAGTTCGAACGCCCGTTCGTGGGGATTTAGTAACATTACAAACCCTCGCTCAACAAAATGCTGAGATTCAAGTTGTTCGCTTGAGTAACCGTACCAGTGGCTCACTTGAACAAAGAGCTGCAGATGAGGGGGCAGCAGTACTTGGTTTGGAACAACTTGATCACATTGTCTGTTTTGATATGGCTCAACTGTTAGGGGATGAGCGCGTTGGCGCCAGTGTGACCTTTAGGAACGGTCGGCCAACAAAGAAAGAATACCGCAAGTATACTGTGAAAAGTGATGCCATGGATGACTTAAGGATGATGCGGGAAGTTGTAGAACGATGGTTGAAACGTCAAGGTGACTGGCCGGATTTGGTTCTTATCGATGGAGGAGAAACCCATCTTTCCACCATTTCTTCATTGCTCGATGAACACGGACTTCAGGGGCGTTTTGAATTGGCGGCATTAGCGAAACGTGAAGAAACGGTGTATCGTAACAACCAACCAGCAATTATTCTCGACCGAAAAGGAAGGGTAATGGTGCATGCACGGGATGAAGCACATCGTTTTGTCAATACCTTTCATCGCAAGAGGCGAAGTCGAAGTCGCCTTCATGACCCCTTGGAAGAAGTTGAAGGGTTAGGGGCGAAGAAAATGCAAAATTTGCTCCGTCATTTTGGTGGACGGCAAGGCATTGCTCATGCCTCTCTTCAAGATCTGAAAACAGTGCCGGGTATTGGCCCTTCACTGGCTCAGCGCATTCATGAAGCGATGCAACTGTGATCAATCAAACACGTCATCTTCTATCTCAGTTTGCTGCACTGCACTGATACCGAAACCGGAACGCGGAGGGAGTGATGGAATTGCTTCTCCTGAGTAATCTTTCAATGACTCCATGTCTCCATGTATCCCCTTGCTGTGGAACCCTGACAAATCTGCAAATTCATTTTGATTAATACTTACCTTATCTGCTGAGCGTGCTTGAGAATAATTACGTCTTGCTTTCTTTCGTGCTCGCTTTTTCCTGAATCTTCGAACGCCGAGAAGGAATAAGATCCCGAAGATGGCCATGTATTTCCATAAGAACAAGAAAAAGAAGAACCAGGTCACCTGAACTCGGAAGGAAATGTTGTCTTCAAGATCGCCATAAGGCATGTTGTAAGTGATTTCTTGACGTCCATCCACTCTTCGCTCTTCGATATATCCGTTTGATGACTCTAAGTCAAGGAGTCGTATTCCCTTTGGCAATTGAATTGTGATTGGACCGTTGGGGCCGAGTTTGAATTCCTCATTGAGAAAACCAGTGGAGAGCGGTATGCTGTAAGGAGGGACTGAGGAATCATCTGTTGGAGAAGTAATACCTGACAAAGAAATAACGCCGTTGGCTAATACGTTGGAGAAGGAGTGAAGCATCGAGGTCATCGGCCAAAGAATCGTTTGGCGAAGAGCATTTGTGGTGAGTGATAATTCTGCGGAGTTGAAGTCTCCTGAGAACATTTCTCCAATGTCCCCATCGACTGCTAACTTGAACATGACTTTAGGAACCTTCATCGAAAGGCGAATGCCTTTGTTATCGTTCATCACAGGCCCTTGTGACGGGTCAATTGCGTCAACATTGGCCAATTCAAACTGGACTTCAAATGCACCCAAATCAACCATTTTGAATAGCGATTCATTTTGTGAAGTCAAGAAGAGAATCGACTGTTTGACATAATCGGTTAAAACTACGCCGACACGTTCCACAAATTCAACAAGCCCCACACTGGTTAATGTGAATGTGATACTTTCACTGCATATGGTGAGATTAAACGCTTCATCCTCATTAATGTCGCATAGGAATCCGAGGTCGATTGTACGATTGAAGGGGGAGTCAAGTCGGTTTGAGAGGTCTATTCCCAATCGTAAGAGGTCAGATGGAAGTGCTGCCATTGAAACACTGTGCTCGTCGTAGTTAGGGATTCTGTCTTCAGGGATGCCAATACGGTGCATAGCCACATTCGCATCAATGCCGAATTCAAAATTAACAGAACGGTCCCATTCATTGAAACGGAAGGACATTGCATCGATATTCATTGAATTCGTAATGCATGTTGATTGGTTGGATAAGCAAGCCACCTCATTGTTGTCATTTTTTATCACACTTCGCCAGTCATAGGGGGAAGTTCCTGCAAATGAGATGTTCATTTGATCATCACCATACAGGGAATCTTTGAGTGTGATACGGTCTTGATTATCTTTGGTTCGGATCCAGTCAGGAAGAATGATTTCCAGTGTCAGTTCACTGGGGGGTAAGTTACTTGGAATGATGGCAGAAAGGTAACTGCTGTCCAGTACAGTCTCTATTTGGATTCCAGAATTCATTAATCGTTGGAAATCTAGATTGGTAAGTTCTACAAGAATTTCTTCCACAGTTTCTTGTTCATTATTTTCTATCAAAATATCCAGTAATCTCATGGAAAACGGTTGGCTGGTTGTTTTGAGATAGACCGGGTTTTCATAGGACATTGCACTTGGACCTTTTAAGCAATAGTTTAGGGGTTCAGTCGGTGCTACAAGCTCGGTACATCCAGAGCTACCGCGATGGGTGAAGTTGAGCCCTCCGGGTGCTCCTACAATCCCTTCTGAAACCGAATCAGAAATCCATTCCATATCATTCATGAGAATGGTTTCCATTCCCGCAACAGTTGAAGAAACGCCTTCGGCAATTGTAGAGACTGGGAACTGGCTTGTGATGTTGGACATGTTGACTATACCGTTGTGATACGCAAGGCGTATGCCGTCAGATGTCACTTGGGGCATGGACGCTTGATTTGAATCGCTCATCATCGAAATACCCCAATCTGTCATCGTTGCCTCATCCAGATAATGCAAGGCAACAAGGAACTCAAGCGTGGCGGAAGATTCTATGGATAAATCGAGTTTTATTTGAAAGTCGAGGGCTTTTTCATTTGCAGGAATAGTAACCGTGGAAGTATCCGTTCGATTCCGATGCATAATTTCCACTTCAATTGGAAGAGAAAGGTTTCCATCGCTTACGCCTGCATTTCGGTTATCGATTTCCCACTCACCAGCAAAGTATGCTGGCGGTCCGGGGCGAGCAGCGCGGGTGCCATTCTCGTCAACACTTTTGACCGTTGCATAGGGTTGAGGGCTAATCGAATAGGAGGACTTGTGACCTGGTAATCCATTGAAAGAAAACTTTGTCTTCACCTCAGCACCCATTGCCAAAAGCCCTTGATAAGCCCGTTCTAAGGTTAAATCTGAGCTGGGTGGGAGGTTAAACTTTGATTCATCTATTGAAATATAAACAGTGCTTTTGAGG
Organism: Candidatus Poseidoniaceae archaeon; assembly: GCA_949372875.1. Classification (GTDB taxonomy): domain Archaea; phylum Thermoplasmatota; class Poseidoniia; order Poseidoniales; family Poseidoniaceae; genus MGIIa-L1. The sequence continues at coordinate 151,061 of CASIAW010000007.1, read as the reverse complement.
CAAATTGGCGGTTCAAACACATTGTTCACTGCTGCCCCTTCGTCAAAGGAATCGATAGCAGGATCGGTTGTGCAGGCAACGGTTACGCCAGCGTTCGTATAGGAGTCAAAATAACCCGTCGTTGTATTTGCACTACCAAAACCGCTCTCGACAGAACTCTTAATCGCTTTGTTAATTTCAGTGATGAGTTTATCTTCGACAGTAACTCCATTCCCGATATCTCGAGTGAATTGGTCACGTATCATGTCAGCAGGAGCGCCATCATTCTCATCCATGCCATCAGCAGCAAAGGCGAGGTCGATGTTTGGGATGCTGCCCAATCCGAGCGCATCTCGATTAAACTCACGCAGTGCCCAAACTAAGTCTAAGCGTATGGTCGAAGTGCTTTCTAATGTAAAATCGTATGTACCTTCAATCCAGTCTTGTTGGAAAGGAGTAAGGTCCTCACTGCTGTCATATTCATCGCAGTTTCCAGCGTGGGAATTGGGTGGAGGTATGTCGCATGCCTGCATGTTCGCAGCAGAGGCATAGGGCGAGTAAAGATGCAAAGTCATCAGTAAGACCATCAGTATGGCAACTGAATTACCCAACACAGTATGCTGCCCGCGACTATCCGACATAGGCAGAGGTTATCACGCCATGTTCAAAGTCGTTGCTCTCCTCGCATCGATAATGTCCGATTCCAAAGACCTCTTTGTGAAGGCAAAAGTCGTTCTTTGCTTACGGAGAAAAGGAGAGGCTGTCTATCAACTTCTTGAAGAAAAAGGAATGTTCGATTCAACATGGAAACCGCAGACTGTCGGCGAAATGCTCGCTCTTCCAATCCGAGTTGATGTACAAGAAAAAGAGATTCGAGAGATTCTTCTTTCAACATTGAAACTCGAAATTCAGTTCGATGAGATTTCTTTGACTCGTGCCGCACTCTCGAAGAATCCGCATGACAGGTTATGCCGTCTCGTGAAATCTTGGTTATCGCAACATATAGCAGAACCCTATGACGCATACCTTCCTTTCATACCTCAAAAATGGCAACTGCTTGGAGACTTGGTTGTGGTCCCAGAAACAGCCTTCATATCCGAGCAGTGGCTTAACTTGTTGAATCAAATCTCATTGAATGAGCGTGAGACGTTTTGGCATCACGTCGCTCAGGCACTCGGAGGTGATCGCCTCGCTCGCCAACATCCAATTGCAAAAGACCAACACCGAACCTCGCAAACGGAAATGTTGTTTGGAACGGATGGTTGGGTCGAATTTTTGGATCACGGCGTTCAGTTTGGGTTCGATGCAACGAAAGTCATGTTTTCGTCTGGTAACGTGACAGAAAGGCGACGGATTGGCGTCATGGACATGCAAGGCGAAGTCGTTGTTGATGCCTATGCAGGTGTCGGATACTATACGCTACACATGGCGTCGAGAAGTCGAGCGAAACACGTTCATGCTTGTGAAATCAATCCGGATTCAATTGCAGGATTGAAGTGGGCTTGTGAAGCAAACGGTTTCAACAAAAAAGTGACCATTCATCAAGGTGATAATCAAGAGACTTTACCTAAACTTTACGGTCAAGCCGACCGTTGTCACCTGGGACTGCTTCCGTCATCCGAAGCAGTTTGGGAACATGCACTGCTTTGCCTCAAACCGGGCGGTGGATGGCTTCACATCCACATGAATGTTCATAAAAAAGAACTCGAACAATGGAAACAATCGACGCTTGAAACACTCAATCATCTTGCTCAACGTAACGGGCGCCAATGGAGCATTACCGCAAACCATCTTGAACAGGTCAAGTGGTTTTCCCCACATGTTTGGCACGTCGTTTTAGATGTAGAATGTCAAAACTTGTAGCATTGAACTACCGTGTACCATCCAATAAAACCGCATCGAGTGAGACATTGACATCAGGCTCATCAAGCGTCAGTGGGGGGGCGGTTCGGGCATAGAACAAGCCACCAAGAACAACGGCTGCACCGAGCAAAAAGGAACCTGTGAAGAGAACGCCTGAAGCGTCCTTAAGCCAAGCAGAAAATCCAGATTCTTCCTCGGCAACTTGTGAAACCATTCGTAGTGTTCCATCTGGGTCAGAAACACCAGTCATGGAGACGGAAAGAATGGTTACTTCATTGACAGGTCGACCTGCAGAAGAGAACGGATTATTCACGTCCTCACTTCCTGAAGGGTCATCCGTTGTGGGCACTGCTGCAATTGCAGTGACGTGTGTCATGCCGTTTCGAACGATCCCAAAAGTAGCATAGCCCCCATCTTCTCGATTCTCCGGATCTAATCCGTGTGCTTCCGTTTCCGCAATATACCACTGAGAGTCAGCAGAATCTTCTTCTTGACCTCGAGCCATTCCAATGGCTCCGTCAACATGTGAGAGGTTTTCATCGTGCTCTAGAGGAATGGTTGTGCCAGTTCCACCACTACCGCACTCAAGGCTCGTTACAGGATAGAGTCCAATTCTTTTACAGGTCGGGTCGCCCGATTGAGTTACGAAATTATCAATCACTCTGTGGAAAAAGATACCATCATAGATCCCAGATTCCACATTTTTAATCATGTTCGCTGTCGTAATCGGCGCCCATTGCTCAAACAATTCAAGTGTAATTGTGCCGAATTCCCTTGAAGAGCCAAGGGATGGAACATAGGAGACTTCGATTTCAAAAATGGCATTACCTTGATACGTATACTTCATCGGAGTTTCTTCTTCTAAAGGTCCGTCGACCCATAAACTCGGATCGATGCCAACAGACCGCCATGCGGGCTGCTCATCGGCAACTACAGAGCCAATGCCTCCACAACTCATCAAGAGTAAATTCAGAACGAGAAGCAAAGCAAAGCGTCCTTTCATGCTACGCCGAGGAAGCACCCCCCCATGAATCGCTCGCTTGGTCGCTGAGGTTACCGGCACTGTCAAAAGTCATCGAACCTCGCCACAATCATGAGTGATTTTACATTCTTAGGACAAAATATACCTCGATTGACGCTTCTTGTTGGTGGTGCATTGGTGGTTGAAGGCATCGGCTTTTACTTCGGAACTGGGATGAGCAGCATGACTTCGCTTATTCCCGCCTTCTTCGGAATCCCATTGATTGCAATGAGCATCATGGCAACACGCCAACCTGAGCGCTCACACTTTTGGATGCACATCGCCGTCGTCTTTGGGCTACTCACTTTCTTAGGTGGCGCAATGGGTATGAAGGGTCTTCTTTCCGCCGACTTTTCTGCATCCACAATAGCGCAATTACTGATGTTGGTGATGGGTGGAGTCTACACTTTTGCCTGTATTCGCTCTTTCACATACGCCCGAAAAGCTCGTGAAGCGGCTGAAGCCAATTCTTGAGCGAGCAAGCGTCATGCTCATGACGGTCGAACGTTTGGAACGTATATGGCTGAGGACTCCGATGCGGATGTGGGGGATACTCTCGAGGCCGTATTGTTGCCTCAATCAACCCATCTTTCTCATGAGGCTGAATCCAATGGAGAAGGCCGCCGTCAACTGAATCTTTCAGCCATTTCGACCGTCGCTATAGCCATTGTTTTCTTACTCTTGGCGATGACTTTTGGAGAGTCTTTGATGAACAGTGTCACCGAAGATGAGTTCAGCGGAGAGTGGTGGAATACACCACTTCAAGAACGTCATTCGATGGATCTGCCAATGGATACCTTACGGGCACAATTACCTGTTAATGGAACGTATGAAGCACTGCCCTATACCGAACATTTCATCGAAGTTGAACTACCTGCAAGTGAACAAGATGTAGGTTTTCCTGGTCCAGCATTAATGCACGTTGCACTTTGGCTTCCGAATGTCCCTGAAGGCACAAAAATCCCAGTCATTATGACCATCCATCCGTACTATGACTTCGGTGGAGAAGGCATGCCGGGTGTCGGTGACGATTCTTCTCCGAACACAGTTCCTGATGGCGGTGTTGGCAAGTGGGTGTACGATACATTCTTGCCGCACGGTTACGCTTTTGCTCAAGCCTCAACGTTCGGAACTGGGCAATCAACGCATTGTCAAGACGTCAAGGGCCTTGGTGAGCAAGTCGGCATTCAAGCAGCTACCGATTGGCTCGGGCAGCAGAACTGGTCAAACGGTAATGTCGGGTTGATGGGTAAATCATATGCCGGAACCACCAATTGGGAGGCTGCCCAAAACCCATCGGAACACCTCAAGACAATCGTGCCTATTTCAGGTTCAATAGGAGTGCAAGAGATGTTCTATCGAAACGGTTCTTCCGAAGCTCGTGCAATGGGCTACGATGCTGCCTATCAAGCCGCAACGACCGATTTGACCTCGGACGATATGCGAGTGTGCAGTGATGACTTGGTTGGCCCTCTCAACCCATGGAGCACGTGGGGTTGGGCAGAAGTTGGAGGAGCAGATTGGTCGGACTATTGGGATGAAAGGCGCCACTTGCCTGATGTCCTTGAGAATTACAAAGGCAGTGTCTACTTGGTTTGGGGCTTGCAAGATTGGAACGTCGATCCTTATCACGCCTTCCCGACCTATCAGTTGTTACGAGACGCTGGTATCAATGCCCGTGCAATCTCGGGTCAATGGGCTCACAATTATCCCGACCAGCCTGACCGTCATAACGAACTTTCATCAGGTTACGGAGAAGAGGCTTATCCAAACATGAGTCGTATGGATTGGGCAGTCGAACTCTATGGCTGGTTCAATTATTACCTCAAGGACATTGGAGAAGAACCGGAGCCAATGGTGCAGATTCAAACCAATGACGGAAGATGGCACGTTGAAGAAACATGGCCGCCTGCTGATGTTGAATTGTTGCTTCAAGACCTTGCAAGTGATTGGTCTGGAGCGAGTGGTAGCGTCAGTGGCTTGGGCTCATCGGTCTCTATGACCAGTCCCGTATTCGAAAATGAAACTCACATTTCCGGCCTGCCTACGTTGCATTTGGACGTGACCACTCAACTGTGCAATGGTGGTCAGATTTTCGCCACTATGTATGATGACACGACCAACATGAGGCTCGGTCATGCAACCATGGACATCCGTTATCGAGATGGAGGGTTTGAAGCGCAGGTCACCGCTCCATTGAGTACCTATACTATGTTAATGGAGTTCAATCCACTCGATGTTATTCTCCCCGCAGGCCACGCTTTGCGAATTGATTTGACCGAAACTGGTGAAGATTACCTTCCTGGTCCATGTGCTTCGAACCCGACTGGAGGATTAACGGTTAACGGTGGCATCATTGGATTGCCACTCCTCGATCGTCCTGTTGATGATGACCGATGGTTCCTCTCACCGGCATGGTGGGACCAACAGCCGATTCCGGCATAATCACAAATCATTGATTTTGCACCTTAAACAGGAGAGAATGCTAAAGACTCATCGCTTAAACGCCTACTCATGGCAACGGGTGGAGTCGATGATTTTGGTTCGTCTCTTTTTCAAGAGATTGAAAATATAGGACCGGTTCTTGGACCAGTTATGCTTTTATTATCACTTTACTTGATTTTTCGAGGGCATGAAAAACTTCAATTCGCTGCAGCTATCACCGGTGCTGGAATTGGTTGGGCGCTTACAGAATTTGTCTATACCCAGTTGATGGCAAATGACGTCCCTATCCGCCAAGACCAGACAATATACATCATGGGGGCGTTGGTTGTTGTTTGTGCTGCAATATTAGCGGCGACCGTTCAGTTGAGTATTCGAATGATGGCTGGTTTTTTCATCTACATCAGTTTCAGTGGAATCTTCAACTTTTTGAACGAAAATGGATTTGAAGTGGTCGACAGTGAAGCTATTACTGGGTCAATGGCAATCGTAGCGTTTTTCGCAGTTCGACTGATTCGAACAATTTTACCTGTCCTCGTCTCTTCTTTGATGGGTTCATTAGGGCTTATGTGTTCAGTCATTTTGATTTCCGGTCAATCATTAGAACTCCTCACACCTTCAGACACGACTACACTTCTGATGGTTTGTGTTTTGTTCTTACTTAGTTTTACATGGCAATACAGCGATGTTCGCAGGAAGAAGGCATTGGCTCAACGTGGAGCACAGCCAGATATGCCCGAAATGCAACACGTAGGGCGCGGTAATCAACTTCAAGCACGCCGAAGGCGAGCCGGAGACTTACCGGATTTGAGAGATTTTTCTTGAATACATCAACGTGTTCTATCACGTTCACTCATCGTAAGGCTGCCAGTCTTCTTGACCCTCTTCACGATACCACCAGTAGCCATCTTCATCTTCAAACCACTCGACACCGTCTTCATCGACAGAATAACCCTCAACTTCTTCTTCCTCATCTTCGTCTTCGGCATTTGGGTCAACCAAACCAGATTCTTGAGAAATTTGCTGTTTGAGTCGCTCCAACTCTTCGTTTTCATCTCCGAAAACTCGGTTTTCCTTTGCAACGGGTGCTTCATGGTCTCCCTTTCGAATAGCATCATCTGACTCGGCAAAGAAGTCGTCCGTCATACGGGATTTGAATTCTTCAAACTCATCACGCCCATAACTTCCGACAAACTCATCGCCTTTTGATTGCATGAGGTCGTCGAGACTCTTGCGCTTTCCAAGTTTTAATTCTGGAGCATCAGGCACAGCCCCGGAGTAAAAAGAATCCTCCTCTTCTGATAGTTTTCCAAAGGAACGACGTTCAGGATCTGCCTCTTCAATGGCTTCAATAATCAAGTCATGTTCTTCTTCGTCAATGTTTTCTTCCTCATAGTTTTCAGCTACAATCGTAACGAGTTTTTTGAGTGTTCGAGCAAGTTTACGGTCATCGTTCGCATGCTCAGAAGCCAGTTTGTCGACCTGCTTCAAAAGACGTTCATACGGCGTTCCAGCGAGTGCGCCAAGAAATCGGCCGAAACCTCCTTTCTTCTTCGCCATGTTGAGGGGTTGTCTCGACCCTGTTCAAAGGTTTTCTCCCATCATGTTCCGCTGCCTTCATTCACCATGAAGGGTTCGGAGAAGCGATTGCGATGGTTGAACCATGGTTAGAGGAACTGATGGTCTCCTATAATCGTGAGTCTTTTCAAAGCAGAGAATCCTACACTGCTCAAATCCATTTACCAGGGCATTTGTTTGAGGAATTGGTATGGTGGGCATTACAAGCATTGCCAGATGAAATTCTTGTTGGGCTGGATATTGATGCACAAGCGCCTCATGTACCCGAGGTTGAAGCGCTGTTCAAAAGCAGTGAGCATACCGAAGGCTTGTTTCAAGGGCAGGGATTCATCATCGGTGAAGCCCATATTGTCAACCGAGGCAATTCCTATTCTGTTCACCACTTACCTGAAGATTGGACGGATGATATGTTTTCAACATCCCGTGGTTCACGGGCTGGTCGCTTTACGCATTGGCTACACACGCACCCGAATGCTCCAGCAATTCCGAGTCATGCGGATGCAGATGCTGCGCAAGAAACCCCTGGTGTCGATATGATTCTCGGTCTACGTTTCACCCCCGAAGGGCCGCTTCCTTGGTATGATGATGTTGAAGGTGTTAGGCGCAGAGTTGGCTCTGAAGCACAACCAGTTCCATCGAAGAGTCGACGTAGGTCGTTCTTTTCGCGCCATAATTTGCCCGTTCTCGGCGTAGCTCCCAGTGGGCATAAGATACATGAGATTCAGTTGATTGCTTTTCGAAAGAGTGGCCTCGGAATTAACGTCATTATGGTTGATAAAGATGGATTACCTTACGGTTGGGAAGAGCTCAAAGCCAATACTAGCCAATGAGTGCTTCATAGAGCCCATCGAGGCGTTTTGGATTGACTCCTAAGTCACCTCCGCCAAGGCGAGATTGGGAGTGGAGTTCAATACTGCATGAATTCTCATCAATCACAGTTACCAACAAAGCGACATCATCAGGAAATCGCCAAAAAACGGTTCTTTCAACCATATGAGCATAATAATCTCCCGAGTCCAGTTCCTCTTCGAACAAGAGATCTGCACTTGAGTCGTCTAGATACTCTTGGAAGCGTTCCCTAACTTGTTCGGCTGATTGGTTGATGGTGAGCGTGTATGATTCGTCCATTCGGAAGTCACCATCCCCCCCGAGGTGGGCACAATTACCGCTGTTTTCTGGGCACAACGGCATTGTCGTCCATACTTCATCTGGAGCACTGGTCGCTATCCATGCTTGGCACAATAACCAAGGAGAGCTCAAAATCAGAACGAGGGTAATTCCTTTGATTTGCCGTGAAGAAAGTTGCATCCTAAATCCTCAAAAATTGTCGAGACGTTTCCAGTTACCTTCGATACGCTCGTACACAATTGGGGTTCCAGTAGGAACTTCCAAACCAAGAACTTCTTCTTGAGAAAGACCTTCAATATCCATGATGACACTCCGCAATGAATTACCGTGTGCTGCAACAAAAATATTCTTTCCATTATCCAGTTGTGGGAGAATAGCGGAAGAAAAGTATGGCAGTGTTCGCTTCGCAGTCAATTCCAAACTTTCCCCATTTGGGGGTGGAACATCATAGGAGCGCCGCCATACCTTCACTTGTTCATCTCCAAATTTAATTCGAGTTTCTTGCTTATTCAAGCCTTGTAGGTCGCCATACATGCGTTCATTCAGTTCTGAAGCCATGTAAACGGGAAGAATATGTTCTGATGGACCGTTGCTTTTTGACCAGTCGACCGTTGAAGTCTCACCTGATTCAGATGTGAGTTCAACCATTTGAGGAGTTTGAACAACCGGAGTTTTGTCTGTTGAGTGTTCACTCAGTGCAAGCATTGCCGTCATTTGTGCTCGGATGAGCGTAGAAGTATGAACTTCATCGATGTTAATGTGAGCAATTTTGCGGCCACCTTCAATCGCTTCTTCAATTCCTTTCGGTGTCAGAGGAACATTGACCCAGCCGGTAAACAAATTCGCAGCATTCCACACCGATTGTCCATGGCGCATGAGAATAAGCAACGACATGATGTTCCCTCTGTATCAACGGTAGTGCCGCTTCTCCATAGACATGGCGGAGAAATCATCCGAGAAGCACGGGTAAGTATGCTAAGAATAAAATTGGAAGAACCCCCATCAACAAATCGCGAGTTAAAAGTAGCAGTAGGGTTTTCGTATTCGTTTTCGCGATGTTGTCGAACTCTTTTTGCAATCGACCGTCAACAGCATCAGTCAATTTTCCGGCTCCCGCACGAGCTAATTCTATTGAGGCACTTGCAGCCACACTTGCTACGAGACTTAGAGGTGATAGTTTCCTGGTAAGTAGAATCCTGGTTCCCCATTTCTTTGCTGAACTTTTGGCTATTTCTTCACCTTTTTCAGCAGTAGAGATGTCCTTTTTATCTTTTCTTGCAAATTTTCTAAGCCATTTACGTGTTTTCAGCCCAGCATCTGCTAGTTTTTTCATTTTGTCAATATCGCGCTTTTCAATCGCTTTCATCATTCTTCGAACTCGAGCAATACGCAGGAAGTCAAGAGCGATCCAGAAAAGAAAACCTAGCGCTAATATTGCCAGTCCAGTATTCGAGACATCACTCCAACTTTGCCAGCCTATAGGATCTGTGAAATATCGAATCCCAAAGACAACTAAGGGCGGTATTACAAAGGCAATTGTCTCATTAAATGCAAGTAATCCTATCCCTTTGATCGGTAGATCTCGTAATTGAGTCAAAGCCCACTTTGAATGTGGTAATAATCGGTAAACGGCTTTTCGAAATGGAAAGAATAGAAATAATATTCTTAGCAACAGCGGCAACCAAATCACAATCAGAACATATGCTGCCCAAGGCCCCTCAGGAGGGAACTCCGGTAACTGAAGAGGTTGAACCACAACCATCCATACTCCTGCAATCCTTCAACGTTTAGTTTCTAAACTTGTCAATCGACGTAACTACTGTTGATTCAACTTTATCCAATGCAGTACATAGTTTGCGTCCATACTTACGTCCTAATCCATATCCAGTTCCTGCAGCAGCAGCGCCTGACACGAGTTCAAATGTAATTGTGACCAAACCAATTCCTGCGATCAACTGTGGAATCATTCAACCACCTCAACTTCGCCGACAAAGGTTACTTCTTGTATTCCTGTGTTTGTCAAATCTTCAAAGTCTGCGTATTTCTTGTAATAATGCTTGAACGTACTGTCCATCATTCCTACTGCAACACCTGCTAATCCAACTACTGCTGTTGTCATCATCATTCTGTATATCATATTTATTCCTCTTCATTTTTTTGTTGTCTGGCTTTCGAGCTAACGGTCTTCACTACACCTTCCGAAACAGTTCCTATGACGTTACTCGCAGTTTCCACTGTGATCTTTGTCACTTCTCCAGTTGCGTTTATTGCAGCTTTTATGACTCGACTTGAGCCAACTGCAAGTTCTACAACTGTTGCTTCACCAGCATTTACCATTTCTTTTACTGCGGACGAAAACTCGTCAATAAGTGAAGTGAGGCCTTTTGAGACCTTATCCACCGCTTTCTTGCCAGACATGTTTTAGCGATAGTGCTGACCTACTTAACCAGACGAGGTAAATTATACCGGTATAAAATACCCGCAATCAATCGTCAGAGGGAAGATAGAAGAATTCTTCCGGATAATACCCCATTCTAACACATAGGTCGATCCACCGTCCAATATCAGAACGGAGTTTTTTGCCATTTTCCGTGATGTCATAAACGATAACTGGATGACCCCCGCGTCCTCTTGCTTCGATATAATTCATCGAAACGTGACCAGATTCTGTCAATCTTTCCAAATGTAAACGCAATTCTTTCCGGTCAACACTCACGGCCCTTTCGATACGCATCAAACGACGGGTGCTGTTTTCTCTTTCACGCATGCGTGACAGATACAAAAGAATACGATACAAGGTGACTGAAAGGTCTCGCCTCCTCTTCTCCATTATTGCAGGTAAACCAACCTCATAAAAAAACGATTGGAGTCTTTTGAAGTGTGAATTCACAATCCGAAGTGCTCATGTGGTGAAGCCACTTCGGAGATACATGACCTTCACCCACAACATGGCAGATTGGCTCGGATTTAACATCGACAAAGCCTGGCTTGAAGAGAATGTACGTTGGAAGGATTTCGGTACTGGCGTTCGCCTTGGGCGACTTTACCGGGAAGATGCGTGTTCACTTGTTCTCTATGAAGCAGACTCAGAAGTAACTGTGGATGCATTCATGCCACACAGTCATCCTGGCGGAGAAGCCTACATCGTACTCGAAGGCGAAGTATGGGATGAAGATGGAACCTATCCTGCTGGCTCTTTGGTTTGGATGAATCGAGAGACAACACATACGCCAAAGACACGTGGAAAGACATTGATTCTGGTTCTGTGGCCTGAAGGCGTCAAATCCGCTTGAGGTGATATTATGAACAAAGAGATATTGGTATTGAAAATTAATCAGTCATGGCGAAGGGGCATGACTGCAGAAGAATTGTATAATGCAACTAAAAAATCCTGGCGACTCTCTGCGAAGAGAATAGAACATGTAGATCTTGTTCTTTGTGTTGCAGAAAATGAGGTGCGTGAAGCATACACCGTTGAACAATGGATTTTGTCAGAACTCGAAGGACGGAAAGAATTTATTGGGCACGTTGCTGTTCAGGAAGTGAGACAAAAATGGGTCGGAATGGATTCAACACATATTCAGTCCCCTTACGGAGTCACAAAGTATCTGAAGGCTTGAGTTACTGTTCAAGGTCGTATTCGCCTGAGATGAGCATGCCTTCAAACAGGAACGGCCCCGCAGGTACAACCGCGGCAATAAACCCGTGAACTAGAGCGGTGAAACTCCAATGTTTTCCGACTCCAAGGAATAATAATCCAAGGTAGGTTAAGAAGAGGAAACCATGCAAAGCGCCGACGAGACTTACCCAACTTGGATCGCCCGCAACATACTTCATTGGCATAGCAAATCCCATCAAGATGAGAAATGAAAAACCTTCGAGATAGCCGACAAGTGATACTGCTTGCTTCATGCTTTGACCTCAACCATCGGTCGACTTGAACCACATGATGGGCACTCTTGGTCATCACTGTCTTGGTAATCATGTTTGCATGCTGGACAAATTGCTGCCAACTCCATCTTACCCATGGCTTCCACGGCCTCACCTTGAAGCGAGAGATAACCGCTGTCTGCATTTCCAACCGTATAGCGGCCTGCACCACCGATTCGAACCAACAAATCAGGAGGTAGAGTGACTGTACCCGTTTCATCGATGATGAGTTCACGGTCTTGACCGAGGTTTTCAACATCGATGTTTTCGCCATGCTCTGCAACAAACCGTCCATCTCTTAATTCAAGAGAACGGTTCGCAAATGCTGCAACTTCTTTGGAGTGTGTGACAATCAAGAACGAAACGCCATCATTTTCGTGTAAGTCTTTGAACAGTGCCAAAACCTCACGGCTCGTGACGGGGTCAAGAGCACCTGTTGGCTCATCCGCTAAAATCAGTCGAGGATTTGTAATCAGTGCTCTGGCAATTGCAACACGTTGCTGTTCTCCACCACTGAGCATCATTGGTAAAGCATGTGCTCGGTGAACCATTCCCAGTCGGTCGAGCATAGCGTCAGCAAGTTTCAGTGCTTTTCGAGACGATACTCCTTGATGTCGTAATGGTTGAGCTACGTTGTCACGAGCGTTCAGGTTTGGTAGGAGGTTTCCTTCTTGGAAGATGAAGGACACCGTCTTTTGTCGCAATTCGACCAGTTCTTGTCCGGTGAGTCGGGTCATGTTTTTTCCAGCTAATGAAACCGAGCCTGCGCTGGCTTTCATGAGCCCTCCAAGGCACTTCATTAAGGTCGATTTACCTGAACCAGAAGGTCCGACTACAGCGATTGCCTCGCCTTCTTTCATATCGAGGTGAAGCCCTCTCAATGCGACAACGTTCCCGTCTTCAGCTTTTGATTCATAGACGTGATAGAGTCCATCGGTTTTCAAAATACTTTCTTTCATCCTTCACTCCCCCTTCAACACACTGGCTAGATCTGATTTCAATGCACGCCGTGTGGTGACGAGCAAAGCGATGACAACTGCAGAAAATACGGACAAGGACACCAAGAGAAGTTGCGTCCATGGATAGACGAGTGTTCGCTCTATCGTCGTGGATGAGCCGCCAAAGATTTGGAAGATGAATCCAAAGATATCGAAGAATCCGTTAAATGAAAGTGCTACACCTATTCCTAGACCGATTCCAAGAGCCATCGAAACCATAACAATCGAAAGAATTTCGAACAGGACCAAACGGATAATTTGGTTTGGAGATGCGCCTATTGCTTGGAGAACTGCCAATTCTTTCTGTCGTTGGCTGAGAACCAAAGAGAGGAAAACGAAACTCGATGCAACTGCTGCTACGCTTGCGACAACGAATTGAAGCGAGAGCAAACCTGGGGTTCCGAAGATGAGTCCACCGTTTCGCTCGACCTCTTTGTGTGAACTTGACCAATCAAGAACACTCGAGACTCTGAAATCAGCCGACAAGGTCGAAGCGAGAGCTTCAAGCGAATCTCCACTGACGCCTGCTACGTCAACAATCCAAATGGTTGAGGAGTGGTTTGCAACTGCGTCGCTTCCAACAAAGGATTCCCATGACGATTCACCAATGATGAGTGAAGAGAAAATGGTTGCAGGATTCACACCAGGAATGTATTCGTGCGTACCCATGTAATACATGTTGCTTAGATACTGGGTGATGACGATTTGAACGGTCGTATCTTCAAAGAACAATGGAGCGGCGAGTTCAGGTGGGGTCTGTGAAAAGCCGGATGAACAATTTGTGTCTTCAGCCGATGTTTCGTCAGGGCATGTTGCGTTTCCGAGATTGGTTGTTGACAAATCGGCGATACCAAATGCTCCGGTGAGGTCTGCGCCAATCAGGTTTGCACCTTCAAGCGTACCACCCATGAAGTTGACAAAAACAGCATCTTGGAGGTTTGCACCAGACAGGTCAGCACCTTCCAAGTTGGTATCAAAGAACAATGCTTGGGCAAGGTTTGCTCCAGCAAGGTTTGCGTTAGAAAGGTCTGTTCCTGTGAAGTCCACAGGTCCGAAGTCACGGCCGCTCAAGTCTTGGCCTGAAAGGTTCAATCCCGACCAGTCTCCCTCCATAAGGGATGAATAGGCAATGAACAATGCATTCGGGTCAGGCTGTTCAGTTCCTCCAGAGGTAAAGTTGAACGAGAGTTCTTCCCAAGTAAAGGAGATGTTTTCGCTCTTTGAATCCGTTGGCTTGAGCAGGACATCATCCAGTCTGTTTTCCGAACCTCGACCCGAACCCGCAATGTCCAATGAGTACGCAGCGTCTTCGCCAGCAGAGAAACCTCCGTTACGATACGCAGTCATGGCAGCGTCGACATCCGTTCCTGGAATAGATTGCTCGCTCCATCGCAGCACGTCTTCATTGTTGTCGAGTAAAACCCATGTTTGCAATTTATCGCCTCCCGATGAGTCTGCAAGAATTAAACTCGGCACCGTTGTAGCAACAGAAGAAACCTCAGCATCGGTGAAGTTTGTCAAGAGATCGAGTAATTGTGCTTCAGTGTAACCTTGTTCGAGCGTAATTTGCAGGTCAGAACCGACTGTTGCATCCACGGTCTTCTCGTCGACCAGTGTGCCAGTGTATCCTTGAACTGCCGCGAGGGTGACAATTGAGAGTGTGAGAAGCATAATCACGGCAAGTCGATTGACGGATTCTGCAGAACCAGAACCTTTCAAGCCACGCTTGACATCGTTCAGCAACGGAGTTCGCCCGAAGATAAGTTGCATGATTTGAGGTCCTTTTGCTCCAATTCTTCCGAGCAGCAAAGCACCACCAATCCAAAGAGCGAATGGTCCAATGATGCCGAGCAAACCTTCGAGGAAGAAGTTTGAGACGATGCCATCTTCACTACCGTTCATCTCGAGCCATGTATCTCCTACTGCAAGCATTCCAAACAAGAAAGCGAGCCAATGAAGCCAGCGTTTTGGTTCTGCCTTTGTTGTCGTTTTACGAACGCCTTCTTCGATTTCAAGATTGATGAAGTCACGAGCTCGACTTCGTCCAAAGAGGAGTGCAAGACCGAGAGTAGTGACAGCGGTAAAAATTGTCGAGCCGATACTCAAGGTAGGATTTACATCAAAGTCTCCAGTTCTAAATTCCATAAATCCTACGGCTGAAAGAACAATAGGAACCGCAAATAAAGCGAGTAAATAGCCAGCGAGCCAGGCAACAGAAGACATGACAAATAATTCCAGTAACACCATACTTTGCAGACTGGAAGAATCAGCACCGATGACCCGATGTATACTGACTTCTCTTCTTCGCTGTTCAAGAGAAAGTACCAACCCATAAATCAAGACTGCAATCGAAAGTATGACAATTGGTATCATGATGATGTAATCGAAAATTTGAATCAAGCCAAGGAAAATGTTGAGGAAAGTAATGGTACCACTGATAATGTCAGTATAGTAAAGTTCCACTCCTTCATCGGTATAATTTCCATCTTGAACTTGAGTGCCGAGGTTTTCAAGCCATTCAGCAGCATCTGCGGTCGAGGTTGTAGGTAACTGCCCCTTGTCGACTGTAACTCCCAGATACATGTGGTCGTTATCCATCAACGCAGCACGCTGGGTTTCTTCAAGAACTTCCCAAGTCGTAAAAATTGGATTTGGGCCAAGAGTAGGATTGCCGAAATCCCAAGGGTCATAGATTCCAACAACGGTCAAGTTCGTCGTCACCATTGCCATTCGACAATAGACATATCCATTTTCTTCAGGGGTGACTTCCCCATCGCAGTTTTCATTGGTTACTGTTCCTTCAAAGATGGTCGATTCGTCAACAACATAATGGAACGCTAAGGAGTCAAGGACATCGCCAACATTGGCTTTTGCTTGTGAAGCAATTGTAGATGGAAGAATAACACCGCGCTGGGCGCTCATGTTCTCAGGAGTAGGCCATTCGCCCATTCCAGCGATGATGTTCTGACCCAGCCGTTCGGCAAACTCGCCATCAAAAGCCTCAGGTCCTAAGAATCGGACCGAGCGCATTGAGGAAATTGGTGGACCTGCATCGCCCAGTTCGGGATAATCAAACGTCACGTTCCCCCAATATGGATTTGCATCATCGGTAATTGCAACCATTTCAAGGGGTTGAGCAACAATGAACTCTTCGTTGAATAGACCGCCACTGTGGATTCCCTGACGGCCGAGAACGAGAGTACAATCAGTGAATTCACCGAAGTCAGACATCAGTTCATCACATACATTGAGCATGGTCGTTGTATTGTTTGACCAACCTGTGGCGTTTTCAACAGGCGTTCGAGCGTATTCGATTTTGGCATCGAACGGTTCATTTTTCAGTGATTCTTCAAAGAACAGTTGTGAAAGACCGACACCATAGGAGAGAACGGTCGTAATGACCAGAGATGCCAGAAATACTCCCGCAACCACAGCGAGGCCGCGTTCTTTACCTCTCCACGCACTCAACCCAGCAAGCCGTAGTTGGCTTGGAGTCTCCATCACTTTGTGCATGATTCGAGCGGGTAAGCTCTGAGATGGTGAAAAATCAGAGGGTTCCAGTTGAAGTGATTCATCGCCTTTGGTCATTCTTCTTCACCTCCTTCTTCCTCGTCCAAGCCCCATGCAGAACGAATATCCGAGGCTTCTGTTTTACCGTCATTCAGCAATAACATTCGGTCAGCGTTTGATGCCAAATCAGGGTCGTGCGTAACCATGAGAATTGAAATGGGATTGTCGACATCGTGACAGAGGTCTTTGAACAGTTGAAGAACTTCTTTGCCACTTGCGATATCGAGGTTTCCCGTTGGTTCATCGGCAAGAAGGAATGGTCGATTACCAGCAATTGCTCGAGCGATAGCGACACGTTGTTGTTGCCCACCAGAAAGTTGGTCTGGAATGTGATCCATTCGGTCTTCAAGACCGACTTTCGTTAGAGCAACACGTGCAGCCGCTTCGGAATCTTTCGAAGACATGCCAGATAATTCGAGCGCCACAGCTACATTGTCGACTGCAGTGAGATTCTCGAGCAAATGGAAGTCTTGAAAAATCCAGCCCACATACTCTCGTCGAATGTCAACGACATTTGATGGATTTTTTTGACCATAGGTTCTATCTCCAAGGGTGATTGAGCCACCATCTCCAGCGAGCAGGCCTCCGATGATGTTGAGAAGCGTTGATTTTCCTGAGCCAGATGGCCCCATGAGAGCGACCATTTCACCGGTCTCAATACTCATGTCGACTCCTTTGAGCACTTGAAGTCTGTTTGAACCTGAACCAAAAGTCTTTGTTAAGCCGTTAACATCAAGCATACTCTTCACCAATAATCAATTCAAAAAGTTTTGATATATGAACTGGTGTTCATTATGCCCTCTGTTCTGCCAAGACTGAGCCTATCGAATAGAGGCGAGCAAGAGGCTCTCTCCTCCGAGAATTCACTTCTGACGTCGGAAAAAAGAAGTCACGAATTTCGAAAAAGAAGAACGAGAAAAGATACCATTTTGGTATTCTTGCGAATCAAGAACCTGGTCGACGTATTCTGAAAGGTATGCGTCCATCAAAGAACACCTCTGCGGGACGAGTATGCGCCTCGGGCGTCAGCTCCACATCGGAAATCAGAGATTGCCCCGACGACGACATCGAAAATGTTGGTAAATATACCACCTCGATGTTCTTGTTCATTCATTATCTGTTCTACGTATGCCTCTAAATTTTTATCCATGCTGTTTCCGCCTGCAACTGTTTGCTACAGTGTATATTTGTAACCGGTCCTATATCAAACCGTGGTGAATATGCCAACACATAGGTAACTTTAGTAAAGTTAGTGTATTACACTACACTATTTTTTGCATGCGCTTAATTTCGCTGAAAACCTTCATATTGAGTAGTATTTCTCCAAAATCGCGTGAATAAGCGCAGAGCCTCCGGACCGATTCGGACAAGCTGAGATCATACGCCATCCACTCGCTCTGGCGAGGGTTTGCAAGCAAATCCTGCTCATGGTTTTGAAGGATTTCTTGAGCCTCTTTGAGATTTTTACGGGCGTACTCGATACGAGTGGAGTCTCGAGTCCGTATATTGATCATCAGTTCCTTCAACGCTTTTTGCCATTCTGGTAACTGCCGGATTGAAACCCTACCTGCCTCAGTCTCGGTGATTTTTGGGTTTTCAAGAATCAGTTGACTCATCGTATATGCATGGTCCATCATTCGCTCTAAGGAGCGTGCTAAATTTGTATATTCGAGGGCTTCCGTTCGTGACAAATTGAGTTGGGTAGCGACCAAATGCGAATCGAGTAAAATTCGGGACTGACGTTCTATGAGATAAAGTAGGGCGTCAACCTCACTTTCTCGTTCTTCAGCATCGGAAAGGTAGTCTTTGTCTTCTCCTTCAAAGACACTCATAATGTCTCGAATCAATGAGGTCACCTGGAGATACATTCGATTAAGGCTAGCATGAAGTGGCATATCTCCTGCATTCATGAGGCATTTCAATTCGATAGAGCCCATGCCTTCCTCAAATATTTCAAAACCTCTGGTACTTCGAAGGAAACGTCGAATTTGATTCGACGTTTGTTTTCTCAGGCCGTCATCAAACTGAATAACGATGAGATCGGCACCGGAGATATATGCGCCCATGAGGTGGTCGTGAAGACTGTCTTGAGGAAGAGATTGGCAATCAAAAAAGGCCTGTTTCTTAGGTGATGAAGGCATGTTGAGTGGAGTGATGCGTAATGCCCCACTCGGCCGCCAATCTACACGTAATGAATCGCGAGACTGCAAGCCTTGTTCGATGACCCAAGGCTTTGGCAGGCTTACAGTAAATGTGCTACCGCCAGTACTTTGTAATTTTCGCACTTCATGTTCGCCTTGCCCGAGTCCCATGCAATCAGTTGCCAGACTAAATACTCCTATATAGAATATACATAAGCGCGAATATATACCTACTTCTCTTCGTTCTGCTCATGGAACCTATAACCATGGTCTTGATTGGATTGGCGTTGATTGTTTGTGCTTACATGGCATGGAACATCGGTGCAAATGATGTAGCAAACGCAATGGGGACCTCTGTTGGGTCTCGAGCCCTGACCCTTAGACAAGCGGTTGTTATTGCTGCAATTTTCGAATTTAGCGGTGCCTTCTTTGCAGGAGATGCTGTTACGGATACGGTTCGAAAGGGTATTCTTTCCGTCGATTTCTCAGACCCAATGGTTGATGCGGCATTCTCACAAGACATCGCCTTTGGTTTCATTGCCGCTATGATGGCTGCAGCGACATGGCTCACCATCGCTACTCGATACGGCCTTCCTGTATCGACAACACACTCCATTATTGGAGGAATTATTGGTGTTGGTTTGATTCTTGAAGTCAAACATGATACTTCGCTTATCGACTGGGAAGTAGTTCAGAAAGTCGTCATGTCTTGGGTGGCAAGCCCACTGATGGGTGCCTTGATCGCCTTCTTTTCTTACTACATTATCAAGAAAACAATTCTTGATTCTGAGAATCCAGTTGACAGGTCACAATGGCTTGCTCCGATTCTTGCTTTCCCGACCTTCTTTGTGCTTGGGCTTGCGCTTCAATTTAAGGCTCTGAAAGGATTCTTTTCAAAAGCTGATTCTGAAGGCTGGATTGAAAGCAAATACGATTGGTTACCGGTCAAAGAGAACGGAGTGTTCAATCCGTTTGCAGAGAATGCATGGTTCCCAGTCAATTCACTCATCCTCGCAGCCGTAATTGGAGCAATCGCAAGTTTCGGGTTGTATATGGTTCTCCGTCGAATCGATATCAATGAAGAAAAGCGCGGTTTCCGAGGTGTAGAGCGAATCTTTGTCTGGTTGCAAATTATTACCGCTGCTTATGTCGCTTTTGCACACGGCGCAAACGACCGCTCCAATGCGATTGGTCCTATGGCTGCTGTTTGGCAAGTCCTCAGCAGTGATGGCGGTCAACTCATGGAAAAAGCACCTATCCCAGTTTGGCTTATTCTCTTGGGATCTGCTGGAATCGCCATCGGTGTCATGACCTGGGGTTGGAGAGTTATGGAAACGATTGGTAAGAAAATCACCGACATTACGCCAACTCGTGGGTTTGCTGCAGAGTTCGGTGCAGCAACCACCATCCTCATTTTTTCAATGCCCTTTTTGGCAGTTCCTGTTTCAACGACACATACGCTAGTCGGTGCTGTTGTTGGTGTAGGATTAGCCGGCGGTGCCAAAGCAGTTGATTTCAGAGTGTTCGCTAAGATTGCCGCATCATGGGTTGCCAGTGTTCCTGCTGCTGCCTTTGGAGCAATTGTGTTGTTTGTCGCCTCCGGAGGAGATTCACTCAACATGATCGTCTTGCTACCGTTGTCATTCATTGCTGTTGGACTGGCTATCTGGAAGAGCAGTGGCGAGATCCACGTTGAAGATGCGCTTTCTGACGCTGGAAATGATGGTGGAAACGACACAACCCCATTCGAGCTGTTCCATGACCACGCAAAGGCTGTTGAAAAGACAGTAGAGCACATGCTTGAAGCAGTCAACATGGCATGCGATGGTGAAGATGCCTCTGAAGCAATACAGGCTACCATCGATGCTGAATTGGATGCAGACAATGTCAAGACAGAGGTTCGTCGTCTCGCCAGCGAAGACATGCGCTTCGGGGTTCATGTCAGTTACGATGATTTCCTCTACATGGTTACACGTCAAGACCGAATTGCAGACTATGCCCAGAACGTTGCAGAGCAGCTTGCGTTCCGCCCGTTATATGATGATAAGGAAGCGAAGATCAATCTCAAAGACATGGCAAATGCGGTCGCAGAAACTGTGGCTAAATACGAAGATGCTGTTGAAGCGCTACGAGAATTCACCATTAGCGGTGAGACCAAGGCTGCACAAAATAAGCTTGCTGAACTCATTCGAGAAGTGAATCTCAAGGAACACGAGGCGGATGTTGTAGAAGCAAATGCAGCCGGTTATGTCTTCAGCAACGGTGATGATTCACCTCTTGCTGCCATGCACATGTATCGTGTCTTACAACGCCTGGATGATGTTGCAAATGCGTGTGAGAAGGCTGCAAATGCCTTTTTGCCAATCCTCAATCGTTGAGCGAGGCATTGATAGCACCGATGCGTGAGGGCTGTTCATCGAGCCCCTTCCCGACCGTGACTCGTCACAACAGTGGAATCAGGACTAGGAGTGAGCCTCATGGCCGGAATGGACCTTGCACTAAAAGCAAAACTGCAGAAGCAACGCTATCACATCGTGGGTGAACACGGTGGTGTCAAAACGTGCCACTGGACCAAAGAATCTTTACTTCGAGACCGTCAGTGCTACAAGGGTAAATTCTACGGTGTCAAGAGCCATAATTGTATGCAAATGTCTCCTGTTGTCGACCAGTGTAACCTCGCTTGCACCTATTGTTGGCGAGAACCTCACATGGATACACTGGAATTGACGGACCAAGACCCGAAAGAACTTCTCTATGAATCTGTGCGAGCTCAACGACGTTTATTGTCTGGGTTTGGTGGGAATCCGAAGGTCCCTCGCGAAAAGTGGTTGGATGCTCAAAATCCAAAACACGTTGCGATTTCACTCAACGGAGAACCTACGCTGTATACACGACTTTCTGAATACATGGATTTGTGCCACAAGCACGGCATGACAACCATGCTTGTCACCAATGGAACGCTTCCCAAGGTGATTGAAAAACTCGATACATTACCAACTCAACTCTATGTCTCAGTCGATGCACCAAACAAGAAAGTCTTCGATGAAGTGTGCAAGCCAAAATGGAACACAAACGCCTGGGACAAGTTTTCAGAAACCCTCGACCTTTTGCCTTCACTTGATACTCGAATTGTATGCCGGCATACTTTGATGCAGGGCATCAACATGTCCGACCAACACATTAAGGAATTTGCAGCCCTTGACATGCGAGCAGACCCCGACTATATTGAAAACAAGGGTTATGTTTTCGTTGGACACAGCCGTGAGAACCTCGGTGTAGAAAACATGCCAAGCCATGAAGAGATTATGGATTTCTCAAATAAAATTGCGCCACTCACTGGTCGGAAAGTTTTGTCAGATTCACGCCCAAGTCGGGTAGCACTGGTTGGCCAAGAGATTACACCAATTCCGATACCAGAACCTACAATGTTTTTCCCGGAAGATTTGGGTATTGCCCCATCTGTGAAGCATCTTCAAATGGCAAACTGAGCGTTCTTGAATTTGAACGAGAATGGCATTCAGCTCCATGTGGTGACTCTTTCTCAAGAACGCTACGAAGTTCAACGATGAGTCTTTGAGTAGGCTAATTTTAAGAAGAAGCCATCAAAGCACCCAACATGAACCGACGAACTGGACAAAACCAGCGCAAAGTAAAGATGTCACAGCGCGCAAAGCCTATCCGGAACAAAGTAACGATCGAGAAAAAGGTCGAGAAGGTCGATGACGCATCCTGCGAAATCACTGGCTGTGGCTGTGGAAATTGATTTTTTCCTAACGATTTCATGAATGGATTTTCATTCACCCTTTCTCTTCTTTGAGAACTTATTAAGTGTTGAATTCTTCACTTGTTGATGCTCGTACAAACTCCCTTTGGCCCCCTCCACCCTTCCGAAGGAACCGACAAGAGCCGAGTTGATGCAGTCCTTCGAGCGTTAAACTGGTGTGAGCAAATTGTACGTGGCACTCTTTGGACAACGAAAGTCGTCGGAGAGCGTATCTCTTTACGCCAAACAATCAACGGCCAAATGCTCGAGATGTTCCCTCTTGAAGCGGCTTTTCTTGACCTGGGACAACGCTCCTTATTCACTTCGAAACATCTTCCAATCCACCTCAATGGATTCAACGCCTGTGTTCGTTCCAACCGCAACACGATTCCGAAGCCTCTGCATACTGACATGGTTGCGAGCATGATTTTGTTGTTGGGGCAAGATTCATTTGAACCCGCTCAAATTCCAGATACATTATATGAAATCCTCACCAGTGAACAATTCCAAAGTCTTCCACCAGTTCCAACCATAGCCCCTTTACTTCAAAATCCTCGTGAGCGGGGAACATTCACTGTAAGTGATGCTGAAGCCCGTGATTTTTTCACGACAGCACCACAAGAACACTGGCTTCACCACGCGAAGCGATTGTGTCCTCGATTACAACCAAATACGCTTCGCTGGATCCTCTTCCACCTTATTGAAGATGAAATGCTCCCCTCTACATGGGCTTCAGAACAACTCTACAGCAACCCCGACCTTTACTCGATGGTTCATATAGAAAATGCACTTTCACATCCAAGCATAACCATTCGTTCTTGGGCTATTATGCACTTTGAGTCACACCATCAACCGACACTCTTGAGTGCGCTCTTGCCAATGAGGTTTGATGATAATGCCCTCATTATCAACAGGGTATTCACACGTATCCGTGGCCTTTCTCTTTCTGAGGAAGAAAAATACGGCTACATATCTCCTCTTCTTGACTCAGAGACTCATCGTGGCGTTGCCCTTGTTCATATTGGTCACCTCTCGTTACCAGCGGAACGGAAACTTGAGATTTTAGGGCCCTTCCTCGAAAGTTTAGATGCCAACTACGTCATTTCTTCAATTCGTGGCCTACGCGATTCGGGTTGTAATAAAACCGAACAGAGGTTGATTCAGTGCATTACACATGAAAACGAATTCGTTCAGCGATGCTTACTGCAATGCATTGCTTCATTTGGTCCCTGGTTTGAACCGTATGCTGTCAAAATGTGTACGGTGAAGACTCTTCAACCACATTTGTTGAAGGCTCTGGGTAGAGCCAGAGGATTTGATCAAGTTCCTCTCATCAAATCGATTATCCAAAAAGAACGAAACACAATTATTGTCAGGGGTCTTTCCGCTCTTTCAAAAATCCATTCAGTGCAAGCAATTGAATTGATTGGCTCTTATCTCTTGACGCATGAGTCTCGTTATGTCCGCCGTAATGCTGCGGAATATCTTGGAGAGACGGGTCGGATTTCAGCATTGACATATTTGCATAAAGCAGGTGACGACATATCCAATGGTGTCAAAGATTCATCACTCCGTTCGATTAAGAAAATCAGTGGACCTAATGTTAAAATCAGCAAGTAAGATTCACTTCTTGTTTTTGAGATTCCGTTGTCTTAAAGCCTCAACAGCCACAACACTCACGGCAACTTGCAGATTGTAGGATGGCACAAATCCATCCATTGGCAGCAAGACACAAGCATCTGCTGCAGTCAATACTTGCTGACTGATTCCCTCCTTTTCAGCCCCGACAACCAACATCACATCACCAGTCAAATCTTCATCCCACGGTTCATGTGTCCCTACATCTTCAACCGCAACTATCCGAACATTGTTTGCTTTTGCTCCGTTCAGGATTTCTTCAGTCGTGCTGTAAACAACTGGAATAAATCGGTCAGCGCGCATGCTTGAACGACGAATAGTTCTCCGTTCTTCATGAGTTTTGGCAACATTCAGTATAACTGCGTCAGCTCCGGATACTTCTGCACATCGAATAGCAAACCCAAGATTGGTCGAATAGGTAACGCCGTCGAAAAACCAGATGGTTCCTCCTCGTTCAAGAACTTCGTTTAACTCACCATTTGGGATGCGGCCTGTGAGGGCTAAAGCATCTACAAATCCGGCTGTTGACATCCTCCACAGGTCGTTGGTTGAGCCTTCTTCTAAGGGTATGCCCAAACGTTGGCAGACCTCTCGTATCTCCGAGGTCTCTTTTTCACGGTCAACCAGAACCATTTGGATAGCATCGCCAGACAAAAGAGCGGCAAGGACCGCAACTCTCCCGGTAATTTGCCCTGCCATGATGTGGCGTGGGCCGCAGCACTCATGAGGCTATCCGCACTGGCAGGTCCATGGCGAAAAAACACAGTCCGAAATTCCTCGCAATTGTCAAGGCAGCCCGTTCGATGATTCCTGAATGTGAGGCGGGACATTTACGCACTATGCTTGAAGATGGAAATCCCTTGCTTGTCTTGGACGTTCGGGAACGTCATGAATTTGAGGCAGGGCACTTGGTAGGGTCCGTTCATATCGGAAAAGGGGTGCTTGAACGAGATATAGAAAAGCATGAAGTCGCTGATGATTCACGAATTGTTTTGTACTGTGGAGGGGGCTTCCGAAGCGCGATTGCAGCTCAATCACTCAAAGAAATGGGGTATAGCAACGCAATTTCACTCTGGGGTGGATGGCGCGGAATCCAAGCAGAAGGCCTTCCAATTGAGTGATTTACGAGCCTTGAACATGACAGCAGCACGCGTTTTCAATGCTGTTGACGCGTGGACAGACTCATAAAGGGGAGTTAAGTCGGCAGGATGCTGAGAAGCGCAGGTGTTCATCATGACTCGAGGATTGTATCAACATGTTCGTGAAACCTGGAAGCAACCAAAGGACGCTTTGCCTCACATGTTCCGCCAGACCCGTATGGCTCAATGGCGCCGTGAACCGGTCAATTGTAAGATTGACCGCCCTACTCGAATTGATGCAGCACGACGCATGGGTTACAAAGCCAAGCAAGGTGTAGTCGTTATCCGAACTCGTATCCGCCGTGGTGGACTTCGCAAGGGTAAGATTCACATGAAGCGTAAGCCAAGTAAGGCAGGTATCAAGAAAATCACCATGGCCAAGAACACTCAACGCATGGCGGAAGAACGTGTTGCACGCCATTTCCCGAACTTGGAAGTTCTCAACTCATACTGGGTTGGACAAGACGGAAAGCACAAGTTCTACGAAGTTATCATGATCGATACACACCACCCTGTAATTATTGCAGACAAGCAACTCGGTGTTTTCAGTGCAGCCAACGGAAACAAGTCTCACCGTGGACGTGCTTACCGTGGTAAGACCTCTGCTGGAAAGCGAGGACGTGGATTGCACAACAAGGGTAAGGGCGCTGAGAAGTTGCGACCCTCTCTCAAGGCAAACCTCAACCGTGGAAAGTGATTTCCTTTCGGTTTTTGTTCTGAGGAGAGTTCAAGAACTCTCGCCTCACATCACACTACGATACAATGGATGACTTACTTGCTGTTGGACTGGTTGCCGTTATCTCACTGCTCCTTTGGGCGATGATGAATCAAAGAACGAAACATTTGGTTGCTCAAGCGAATCAAGACTCCCTTGTCTCAAAGGCAGAACTTGAATCTCAACTGAAAAGCGAACAAGTACTTGCTCGCAGGTATGAAGAGCGAGAATCTCAACGTGAAGAATCGATGAAGGCGAGTTTCAAAATTTTGTCTCAAGAAGCGCTAGATTCGCTTCATCAAAAGGCTGATTCAGAAAAAAAGACTGCCTTTGGGGAAGCAACTATGAATCTTTCAAAAACGCTTGAATCCTATATGGAAAACATCAATCGAATCGAACGAGAGACGATTCAGAGAAATACCAAATTAGAAAGTGAAATCGGTAAAGTAGCAGAGCTTGGTATTGAACTGAGCGAAGATACTCGAAACTTAACTCGGGCACTCAAGGCTGATTCTCAAGCACAGGGTGCTTGGGGGGAGTTGGTTCTAGAAAACCTCCTCCAATCGATTGGTTTTCAAGAAGGGCGAGATTATAATACTCAATTTTCGGAAACATCTTCTGATGGAAAGAGGTTGAGAACTGATTTCATCATACATCTTCCAGATAATCGACAAGTCATCATAGATTCCAAAGTTTCACTCACTGCATGGGAACGATACATCAATTCAGAAGACGAAGAGGAATCAGAAACAGCGTTGAAAGCACACTGCAATTCAATTAAAAACCATGCAACAGTTCTTTCAAACAAGAATTATCAAGACATGAAGTCGGTGAACACAGTAGAATTCGTACTCATGTTTGTGCCTCTCGAGAGTGCTTTTGGGGCAGCGATGCGACAAAACCCAGACTTGTATTTTGATCTCTCAGGCAATACAAGGGTAAAGGTCGTTACAGGCGCTACAATTGTTACTGCATTGATGCTCATCAAGGATATTTGGAAGCGGGAACGTCAAAGTCGAAACCAAGAAAAATTGATCGAGCAAGCAGGAGGCCTTCATGATCAAATCGTGCTTTTCCTCGAATCATTTGAGAAAGTTGGTACTGAACTTGGCCAGACGAAAGCCGCTTATGACAAAGCCTTTGAGCGTTTAGCAGAGGGAAGGGGTAACGTTCTAAGAAGAACCGATGGCCTCAAGCAATTGGGTGCGAAGGTAAAGAAAGAATTACCAACATCACTCAAAGAAGAAGGTGAGTTAGGTCACCAGAAAGCCTTGATTGAGTATGTAGATCGTCCCGAAAGCGAGTTACAAGAAGAGTAATCAAACGGGTGTTTTGAATCCCATTGCTCGGACGACGCACCATCCAGCACGTGCCTCCCAAATGGAAAAGGAGCCACCAGCAACGCTTGCAGCGACTGCCCACCAGCCAATGGTCGGCAATATTCCAGTGGCCACCAATACTGCCAATCCAAGTCCACCCGCTACACCTAGAATTCCAGTTCTCAATCGTGCTGCTTTACCAGCTGCGCCAATATTACAGGTTAGTGCCATGAAGTTCCCTTTGAGTTTGTAGTATATGAACGAATGTTTTTCAAACATTTCAATAGCCACTTAATCTCCAAATTGCGGGGTTCTTTTATTGCCCCTCGGCTCGTGGCAATGTTGAGGGATAACATGGCTGAAGGCGAAGAATCTGTATCCCGCCTCACGGGACTCGAGGTCTTTTTACCGGACGGGCGCCGTTTGGGCGTTGTTCACGATGCAGTGATTGACGCCAATGGGATGTCGTGTACTCACTTGTTTGTCCGGGATACTGAGGAAGAACTTGTCGAAGGTTCCGTTCATGTCGCAGTTCCTTGGCGCTGGGTCCGAGCCATTGACCGGATCGTTTTGCTTCGTTGGTTCCCACCAACGCCAATTCCCCTTCAGAATTGAGGTGTTATCATGCGTATGGAACTGCATATTCTTGGGACTTCATCCGCTCGTCCAACCGGCCACAGACAGGTAAGTGGAAGTCTTCTCCAATGTGAAGAAGGAATTATGGTCATCGATGCTGGTGAAGGATTCCAAATGCGGTATGCGAACCAACGTAAGCGGTTAAAATTGCATGACAAAGGCAATACTTTACGAGCTTCTCGAGTTCATGTCGTATGTTTGACACATGGCCATTTAGATCACACTTGGGGCCTATTGCCTTGGATGCATACCATGGCACTGGACAAGCGAGAAACTCCACTTCTGATTCTTGGCCCGACTTCTTCTGAGGTTTTTGATGCTGTTCTCAATGGTGATGCCATTCCTGCCTCTGCCCCGAGTGCTGAATTAGCACGCCAAATTCGCGGTTGGCAGGAGCTCGGTGCTACAACAGAGAGTCTGGGTTATTCTGTGCGATGGATTCTTGGAGACGTTTCTGCTAACCGCTGGCTTGAGATGGGAGATGATGGAGGGGCCACTTTACTCGATACAATGCCTCAACCTAAAGGCTGGAAAAAGAACCGTATTCAGCCTTTAGCTACTCATCACACCGTACCCTCATGCGCATGGATGCTGGAATCTAAAGGTGGTGCTGGAAAGTTTAACCGATTGAAAGCAGCTGAGCTGCGATTAACCGATGAACAAAAAGGTCAACTTTCATCCGGAAACGACATCACTATGGCAGATGGAACATTGTTGAAAGCGGATGATTTCCGTGGCCAAGAGCGACCCAACACACGTATTGTCGTATCTGGTGACACTGCTGAAATGGCAGATGGCATAACTTCAATTTCCGATGTCGATGTCTTAGTCCACGAATCAACTTTCATTGATGAGGCTCAACAATGGGCCGATGAATTCCTCCATAGTACGAGCACAGGTGCGGCACGTACAGCCCTTGCATGCAACGCTCGCCACCTTGTATTGACCCATTTCAGTGCGCGACTTAAGAATGCCATTATTCCTCTTTCAGAGGCCAAAGATTTGTTTGATTCATCCGATGTCTCCGTATCTGCTGCTGATGACGGTGATCGAATCAAAATTTCCGAAAATGGTGCCATCAGCCATTTGGTTTGGTCAGACGATGGCTGGTCTTCTTGAGCATACGGCCACATCATTGAAGTGGATAACGACTTAGAGCAGCGCATGCGTTGCTCAATGCTTGTCACTTTCCTGCTTTGTGTGATGCTTATACCTGCGTCATCTTTAGCGACGGAAGGGCGTGCTGAACCGGGATGTTTGAACGATACTCCTGCTTCTTTTTCCAGCGCGACAGTGATTGGAGACGGGGCCTGTGTCAAAATCAATCTTGGACTCTTAACACCAGGGGATGTCTACGATCTTTCGATAATTGTTAGCCAAGACGAGTTAGATATCCTCGTATTTGATCAAAATTCAATCCAACCCTATGACCTTGGACAGTCGTATCGTTCGCTCTTCGAGCAGGTACCATCGACAGAATCTGCACTCGGTAGTTTTCAGTTTCACTGGCAAGTCCCAGCATCAATTAATGCCAAAGCATGGTATATTGTATTCGACAATACCGCCCATTCTGGCGACCAAGGAATGGGTGACCAAGGTGGGGCAGACAGTCGAGCGAGCTTGACCGTAACCAAACTCACCGACTCGTATTGGACTCCATTTCACAACCTCATAGCGCTTGAATCCGATTCATTTGATTCGCTGCTTTCCGAAGATGATTTACGCCTTGATGCTGGAACCACAGTCGTCGTTTCCGCATGGTCACTTGAAGCCAATGGAGACCTTTACCTTCAAACTCGTACCATGAATGACCTCTACACGTCTGGGGGCGTTGGCTCGCTTTCAATTACCGGCGCCTCATTACAATCCGTTGATGGCTCAGCATCCTTCACTTGGATTGTC
This sequence comes from Candidatus Poseidoniaceae archaeon, assembly GCA_949372875.1. Classification (GTDB taxonomy): domain Archaea; phylum Thermoplasmatota; class Poseidoniia; order Poseidoniales; family Poseidoniaceae; genus MGIIa-L1. Next base: position 121,299 of record CASIAW010000007.1, on the reverse strand, counting down.
CCGAATGAATTGGACGGCGAGGAATTAATTTTGGTGGCCGATAATACCGATACACCGGTTGGAGGAGGAGATGGTGAAAGCCCTGTTCGAATGACCGTTCGTGTTGAACTGGCACCGCCCTTGACCCCCATAATCTCCGACAATAGCAATTCAACTACGGTTGTCGGGAGCAGCATTACACTCGATGCATATTCAACGCCAAACCGCCTGAATCAAATTGCATCGGCCAAATGGGATTTCGATGCTGGAGTTGACGCTGACAATGACGGTGACTTCACGAACGATGCTGATGCAAACGGCTGGGATGCTTTGGCACAATGGACGACACCAGGGGATCGTACAGTTACACTCACTGTGACCTCTCCTATCGGCTCATCTGCCTCTTCTTCCGCTGTTATTTCTGTTCTTGACGTCACGAACCCAACTGCTCGAATTGGAGGGAATGGTCAGCCGATAAGTGGTGGATGGAAACTTATCACCGATGAAACCCTTCTCCTCAACTGCGATGGCAGCACAGACGACCATGAAATCAGTATCTGCTCATGGAACTTAGACGGGACACCATACGGGCAGAACACCTCAGTTTCTTTCTCATGGTCAGATATCGGCACGCATGTCGTCACGCTCACAGTGAGCGATGCTTCCGGTAATTCCAACAGTATCTCAACGACTTTACTCGTCACCGATACCAGCCTTCCAGTTCTTGACCAAGCCAGCCTCTCGCTCCTTCCATCTGTTGGCGAAATTGGAGATTTGATTACATGTAGCGCACAAGCAACCGATATCTACGATGCTTCTTCCAGTTTGAGATATCATTGGGATGTTAATCCAGAGGTTGATTCTGACGGAAATGGAAATACTCGGGACGATGCTGACCAGACCGGCTCATCAACAGACCTTGAGTTTACTCAATCGGGTCGATATGATGTCGTTTTAACCGTATTTGATCAATCGAATAATTCAGATAGTCACGCGTTTACATTAACGATTGAATCTCCCCCTGCAAAAGGAAATATTGCCGGCGTTTTATCTGTTGTATTGTTTATTGGAGCCCTCACTATGGGTATTGCTCTTCTTGGACATCGAAGATGGCAGAATGGTATTGCGAAGGAGTTACTGATTGGTCGTGGATTGAGCACGGTTGAAGCAGAAGCACACATGGCATCCGTCGCAAGTACTCGCAAGATTCCTTTGTTCTCCTCCGCGGTTGTTCTTGCAGGCCTTGATGCAGGTGAAGTACAATCATCAGCATCTCGAATCGAGGATGAAAAAGCTGCTGAAAGAGAAGCAATCTATGGCTCCCAACCGATGGATGAATATCAAACGCAGAGTAGTTTTGCCCCTCCAACATTTACTCAACCAAACCTCTCTCAAGGCAGTCAAGCTGCCGCAGCAGATGCCATGGCCTTGTTCAATGATGATACCCCTGCGCCTCTCACCCAACCAACGACACAAAACCCCTCTCAAACAGTCAACGAGGTCTACACATCCGCTTCGCCTCAAACAGTGGTGAAGAGCGGAGGAGTTTCACTTCCTGAAGGAGTTTCTACGCCTTCTTCAAAGCCAGTTCCAGAAATTACCGAGCCACGCGTCCAGCCAGAGCCAACGTCTCGTAGTGTCACGTGTGAGAGTTGTTCAACCATCTTTGAAGTGAAGATTCCTGCAGGCGCAAATGCCGTCGTCGTGGCATGTCCTACTTGTTCACGGGATGCAACAGTTACCGTTTGATTTCCGTCAATGAGTTTTATGGCTAATTTTGTAAATTGTTTACGCAATAAGGGGATGGGTTCTCATAGTGGGGGTTCGTGCTAATTGTATGGTAGAGAGCCAACCGCGTCTTATTCGTGTTGGGCTACCTCAAAGTACCGACCCCCGCCGAATGGCGGTTTTTCTGGTTTTGTTGATGTTTATCTCCTTAGCCCAACCTGCTGGAGCCGATCTTTCAATATCTCGAAATGACTTTGGCGTTTTAGATGAATTGGAAGACACATTATCCAAACGAACTGACAACGATGAGGCAAGTGTAGCAGCACAAGGGGCTGTTGATGCTTTGAATGCAGTTGACCTCGCTAAAAGGCCGATTGACTCCACAGACCCACTTTCTCAAGCCAGTGGTTATCTTGACAGCATGGAGTTAAGAGACTCCTCTCCATTTGTAACCGACCATCCTCAGCCGTATGAATTTTTGATGGATGCTTCAACTCAACCGGACGGCTGGCCTTACAACTTGTTTGAGACTTTGTTTTCCGTTGAATCATTAGGTCTAACCAATCCACTAGGCATTGGAATTAACACCTATGCAGTCTATGTCGACTTCACTTCAAGAGACAATGGCCCTTCTCACGAAGCATGGGTTGAAGGTACTTTCACTGGGGAGCTTCTTGTTGGAACCGACGTTGTCTTGTTTAACAATTATATCGATATCGATGGGGACTCTGTTGACGACCTTTCAGTTGGTCTGACTATTGAAGGACTCATCAACCAAGGCGATGGCTTTGGAATCGAATTGGGTGACTGCGGCATTCCTCCGGCGACCCTTCCATGCGTCGAAGAGGTATGGATTCGGCCAACATTCCAGTGGAAAGTTACGGCTCTCAACCAAGATGATTTCTTGTGGAATAACATGTCACATTTGGAAGTGAGTTTGATGAAAGGTCTTGCTTTTGATTTAACTCTTGATGAATCGGAATCTTATGCAGTTGTAATTGATACTCGTTTCACGCAACCTCCGAACGAATTCACCCTTGGAGTTGGCCTCCAAAAAATGACCTTCAGCGTGAATGCCGTCATTACCAATGTGTTACAATTCCTCGGCTCCCTCACATCGGGTCAGATTAACGCTTCATCGTTAAGTCTCACTTCGATATCTGCTCCTTATGCAATACGGGCATCAAATCCAGATGCAGATAGTTCGAACCGCCAATCAGACTGTGATGATGGCACTTCATATTACGACCCTATTCTCGACCATGGCGCAGATAGTCACGAACACAAATGTGGTTTTGGCCTTGGCGTAGGTTTCATTCGCTTTGATGGATATAATGGAGGCACGACTGCCCAAGTACTGGAAACAGCCTACATCGATGCCGGTTTCCATCCTGAAAAGGGAGACACACGGTTACCTAAAGAAGTCGATATCACATTGCGAAATGATAACCTCGGGCAGAATACTTTTGACACGGTCGAAATCTTCTCCGATTACGGTGCGGACATGTATTTACATTACTTTGAAGACCGTTCGAATACCACTGAAGGAGATTCACCTTTTGGTAACGTAACCGACTCACGGGCATGGATACGAGGATTACCTTCAGGCACCCTTCATCCCGATGAGATTGCAGCGGTATTCACCATGATTGGAGAAGAACCTGGTGGCGTTGATTTGCCAGGGGATATTCCCGACAGACTTTCGATGATTATTGCTATCAAAAACTTCTCCGGAGATAGTTTGAACAACGTCGATGACCCGACTCTGCCGATTAATCCAGCCTCCCCTCCGAACACATTAGTTGCCATTGTAGCGACTGAATCTATCGATTTGCTACAATACAAATCTACTTTTATGAGAGGAGGGTATGCTTCTGATTCTTCCTCCATTCAAATGAATATCTCAAACGTGCCCAAGGTGATTATCGTTGAAGGGAGTTTCGAAATTCCTGAAAGCGGACTCAGCCGCGTGAATTATGACAATCCGAATCTCAATACGATTGCTCAAGTTTTCGATAATGCTTTGTTAACGATTATTGAAGTCATTCTCGACGTGGGAGATGTGGTCAACGGCATTCCTGAATCTATTGTTGGAACCGCTGGAGCATCCGGAGGAGCGGTCCGTTTGAATTGTTACAACCAAGTCAAGCAGAGTCTCCCGACCTCGACTCGTGAGCCGATGGAAATTGGCTCCGTTTCTATCGCTATTTCGAGCAGTGACCAGCCTTGGTTACCTGAAATCGATCACATTCTCCTTTCAGAAGATACGAACATCGAAGTTGTCAATGGCCGACTCGGTCCTCAATCGCCCCTCGTTCCGATTGCGATGAGCGCTCGAATCGGGGGGATTTCAAGCCTGAGTCATGATTACGACCCAATCAATGATATTCGTCAAATGGAATTACGTGGTGTCGATGGTGGGCCATTTTTGATTGGCCACATCTTGCATGACGATGGAGATATATCGGCGGCAAATCAGCAATCAGCAACCCTTTCAAATCGTCCAAGCACATTCAGCGTAACTCAAACTTCAGAAGCTCTCACCTATGCAGCCTCTTCCCCAATTGGAACAATTACCTATGGCGGAGCCGGCGGTGGACAGAGCAATGCTATTCGCCTCAATGGTCTACCAGCATCCTTCCAACTGATTCTCGGCGATACCGTGGGTTATGTTGCTTCTACGCCAATGGAATCCATTGAAGTTCAGTTGACCAATGCCACCCAGCCCCTCACAATGGACGGCGACCACTTCCGGTTTTGGGTCGATGAAGCAACTGGTGAAGCCAGCATGAGTACGAAAATATCAGATGTAACAAGCATTCGACGTCTTTCTCCTCTGGACCCTGGTTCCAATGGCCCAGAAGGCAACTCAAGAATTGAGTTAATTCGGGCAGAATCTTCTCCAATGAATGTTCTTCTTGAAGATGAAACCGATTACGCAGACCAGTTCAAGGGCATGAACGGTCGAATTGCGATTAACCCACTGCCTGCAAACATCACCATCGCTTATCCGAGTGGCGTTGATTCAACTGGCCTTGAACTCCCTACTTTTGACGAAGGAGACGGGGTCCAAGCACTGTCCTTCTTCCTCGGAGATCTCGTCAACTTTGGCTCTCTGGTGAATGACTTTGTTTATTCAACAGTTGTTGATTTAGGCGGAGTTGAAACCAGTGATGAAAACATGTCACTGGGTCTTGATTTGACGACTGCGGAACTCTTTGATGTCACCATGGATGTGCGAAAAGGAACCAATGTTTTGGAGCAACCAGAGTGGTCACACGGTATTGGCATGGAAGTGTTTGAAGCCTCGATGTTGACATTCAACTTGTCCCGAATGCCTACCTTTACTCTCTCAAGTCGAAGTGTTGTAGATGCTGCTCTTGAAGATTACAAAATCACCCCTGATGAATATCAAGCCGTGTTTGAAGCAGCAGAAGCTGCGAACCTTACGAACATCGACCAACTCTTACTTGCTCTTGAGGATGGAATTATCTTAGATTCGGAAATGGAAGGTGCTAATCTGAGCATTTGGGAAGACCAAGGAATCACATTCGACACTCGACGTTCATGGCATCTTCGCTCTTGGCTTCCAAGTTTGCCTCCTGGGCGAATTCTCTTAGAATATGATTTCCGTATGCGAGATGATATTCCAGTGTATGAGTTCGACTTGTTCCTTGAACAGTGGACTCCTGAACGCCAACAGATGAGCATCATCGTCAACGGTTTAGAAGGCAGAGACATGGAGATTGTGATTGCCGGACTTGATACTAGCGGCCCAAATAACGTTGTGGCCAATGCAGTATTTTCTACTCAAGATAACCTTACAGTGCCTCGAGTTTCGATTGATATGAGTTATGATTTAGGGACTCGACTTGATTCTGCTCATGCAGTGTTCATCGACAAACGCGCGCTTAGTCGCGTCGAAGCTCTGATTGTAGGTGTCCCACAATCGACCACGTTTTCAACGACCATTGGAGATATTTTCTTGATTGATGTTGAAGTGCCACCACAATACCAAATCGATGGCCACTCCGCAGAATCATTGATGATTCAACAAATGCGATATGTCGATGGCTTTTGGTGGCCAGCAACAGCCTTTATGCGTGATTTACCCGGTGAAATGCATCTCTCGGCTCAACCAAATTCCAACTTCGATATTCGAGCAGACGTTTCCTTCCAAGGAATGATGGAACTCGATTATAAGTCGAACACAGATGATATGGATTTGTATATTGAAGCGTCAGGCCGTTCGGTTGATACCAAAGGGGATATCCTTCTTTTGGCCGAAGACCTCCCTTCGACGTTTGTTCTTGAAACTACTGAGGATTGGGGAATGCGTGTCGCATCTTCCGGCCAGGGTGTCAGCCGGCTCTACATCAAACAAACAAACTTGCCTTCGACCCCTGGAGTGACAATTGATCGTATTGAAGTGATTGGACAAGACCTCAAATCCGCTACGATTCACATTTACATGATGCCGTTCCAATACCCGGTTATTGTTCTGGATGACATTACTAACGGGCGGATTGTTGCCAGTGCGGAAGCAACCGTAGAGCCGAGTTATACAACAGGTCTGCTTGAAGGCTATTCGTTCAGTGGTCGTGCTGTTTTACTCGATGCTCAATTCACTGGCCCCATACCTACAGCCTCATCTTTCGGTGTCAATGGAATGGTTACCGACCTTTCACTTATCGGAACTTTAACAGGAGACAGTGTCGAAACACGCCACGTTCTTCTTGTTGAACCAATTACGACTTTCATTGCCAGTGCGTTGGCCTTAGTGTGGTGAGATCGTGTCGAAGGAACGTAGAATCGCCGTAAATGAGCACGGGGACATGTTGGTTCATGAAGACGATATTGAGTCTGCAGGATTACTTGATGTTGCGCGTCTTCAGAAAATCGAATCCATGGGTTATTCGCTTGATGAAGATGGAATTGAAACCTATGAAGACATGCAAAAAGTTTCCAAGGCAATGGAAACAATCCGTCGAGAAGTCAGCCCTAGCCGGGTCGCTTTAGCTGGAATTGTTTTCCTCCTTCTCCTCGGCGTTATTGTCAGCGGATGGTATTGGGCTTTACCTCGTGACGCAGTTGACGTCGAGACAATTTATCTCCAACGCGGAGGGCACCTCTTGATGTCTGAAATTCACAATGAAGGTAGTCGCGATATTACCGATGTTTCCGTTCAAATTGAATTCCAATCTCTTGAGGGGGAAGTACTCGGTATGATGTCTGTAGAAGTGGATAAAATTGATGCGCACTCATCATTGGCTGGAGACAGTCTGGAGTTGATGATAATCGGTTATTCGGTCTGGGATGAATACAGCATTGTCATTGATTTACAATACACCGATTATAACAACAATATTCAGTCGGAAACATGGTCTCATTCTGTTGGTATTTGGAGCAGTGAATACTTCAACGACAAGGCTGACAGGAATACCTGGCCGATTTCTTGAACCTTGATATTTGGCGTCCATTGAACCCATAGCGATAAAACGGGGCGAAGAGAGGCCCTCTTGTGCAAGTCAAGCAATCGATGTTTTGGGCAATTGCCCTCATCTCTTTGTTTGTTTTACAAAGTACATCTCCTTTACTCCACCCCGTAGGGGTGGATATCCCTCAAATGGAAAGTCAAGGTGGTATTGAATGGGTTCAATTTGATTTGGTTGACGATGTGTATTCAGATGCAATTGGCTACAGCGACCTTTCCACTGCAGCTGAAAGTCGAGAAGTCATTGCTTCAAGTCGAATTGGAACATTTGATGTGAATGGTTTGCAATTAGAACGGCCCGTCCCAGATGAATGGATGACGCCTCGTTTTGATTTGAGTTTGGTTCTGGTTTCTGATGAGGTACTCATGCTGGAAATGCGAACAGCACTCAACGACTTCCCAGGCCTTGAAGTCCGTGAATTCATTGCTCCATCAGGTCTTCTCATTCAAGGAACGCCTTTGGCTTTGATGGGGCTTTCGTCACTTGATGGCATCCTCGCTCAACATCCAGTCCCTCTCGCTTTACTTGTTGATGGTCCAGTTCTCGATGTTCTTCTGCTTGAAGGCGGAGAGCAAGCACTCCAAGGTGAATCGATGCGAATCGAAGGTTGGAGAAATGATCAAGGTCCAATGGACGCTATTCATTTTGCTGATGCACAAGGCTCACAACTCACTCAGAAAGTATCCGAAATTATTCCTCTTGCCTTTTCTGAATCTCATGAATGGGACTCAGGTCGTTTCCAAGGCATTCTCTCAACCGATGACATTCTTGGAATCGTGTCTCAGCCATCGCTGCGTATGTTCCGGTTTGAACCAAGCATGAGTATTGACAACAGTCAGGCTCGAACACATATGAAATCCTCACAGATGACGAGTTACTTTACCACCGACTTAGATGGTTCAGGACAGATTGTTGCAGTTGCAGATTCAGGACTCGATGCTGACCATGGAGATTTTGGCAATCGGGTTGTGGGGAACAATGACGTAATTGGAGATGGTTCTACTGCGGACAAACACTCAGGCCACGGAACACATGTCGCTTGCACGGTTCTTGGTGATGGCACACAAGGCGGCTATTCTGGTGTTGCGACTGCATCTGAACTCTATTTCCAAGCAATGGAAAACGATAACACAGGCAATTTCCAATCGCCTTCACTCAATTATCTGCTCAATACCGCCTATTCTGCAGGCGCTTATACGCACACCAATTCATGGGGTTCTGCCCTAGAGAGTGACCAAGGAAAGTACACCTCTGAAAGTGAAGATGTGGATGACCGTGCGAATTATTACGACCGTTACTACAACGGCCACAATGGCTTGACCATCCTTTTTGCAGCTGGTAATGACGGCCCAGATACCGGGACCGTTGGTGCGCCTTCAACTGCTAAAAATACGATTACAGTAGGAAACCACCAAAACCGATATTCAGGTGCTCCGGATTCAATTATGTCGGGTTCTTCTCGTGGCCCTACAGATGATGGTAGAATCAAGCCGGATATCCTTGCACCCGGGGGATATGTTCGCTCTTGTAGAGCACAAGAAGCAACAGACACTGGCGGCTCAACATGGTCGAATACGTATTATCTCGAATATACTGGCACCTCAATGGCTGCTCCTAATGCTGCAGGTGCTGCAGTTATGATTCGAGAATATTTGGAAGAAATTGCTCAACGCCCTTCCCCCCAAGGAGCGTTAGTCAAAGCACTGCTTATTCTTGGAGCGCAAGACATCGGTACTCGGAACATCCCGAACGATGATGAAGGCTGGGGCCGGGTTGATTTGCGCAATACGCTTGCTCCAGTCTCTGGCCAGGGGATATGGGTTGATGACCGGTCCGTTTTATCCGGGTCTGGAAATTCGAAAACCTACAGTTTCAATATTTCCCAAACGAATTCCGGATTTAAGACAGTTCTCGTGTGGTCTGACGAACGCGGCTCTCCCTTCTCAATCACTCAATTGGTCAACAACCTCGACCTTGAGGTCACTACGCCGAGTGGAGAACTCTATTTTGGCAATGATTTTGCGAATGGACGCTCGACGACGGGTGGTTCAACAGATTCCATCAACAATGTGGAAGTTGTATTGGTAGATAATGCCGAACTCGGCGTTTGGACTGTGAAAGTCAAAGACACCTACCATGGAGGCAGTAAAGCCCAACCTTTTGCGATAGCAGTAATGGGTCACGGTGTAAATGACCTTCGCCCTGACCCGACCATTTTAGAAGACCAATTTTCAATGTCGGTAACAATACCGCAAGTTGGTGACCAATTGCAACTCACTTCCAAAGTTTTCAATGTAGGAAATGTTCGAGCCGATTTCTTCGATATTGTGTTTGAAGTCGACGGAGTCGAAATCGATACCAAAAATACCGACCTGGGAGCAGGATCTACAAAGACTCAAATTTGGTATTGGACTCCCCAAACAGCCGGTCAATCGACTCTTTCTTTCATCATTGACCCTGGTGAAGATATCGAAGAAATCCTTGAAAATAACAACCGGCATGATGTCATGGTGAACGTCACAGCTCCAGGTGTCAAACTCTCCGCTGAACCTCAAACTCTTCTGCTCCTTAATACGAGTCAATCGACCTCTTCATGGAACCTCACATTGACAAATACGGCCTTGATTTCGACGAATGCAAGTCTGTTAACTCAAAACGTCATGAATGAAGCGAACGGCCAGACAGAATCTTGGTATGTCGGAGCAAATGAATCGAATTTCACTCTAAGTGGACAAGATTCTGCCGAAATCGTCGTCACACTTGTCCATCCAACCCCGCCTTTACCTGGATTGTATCGCATCGATCTACTGGGTATTGATGTGGATAATGGAGTGTCGTATCCATACATGTTGTATCTTGAAGTACCTGATCTGCCCGATTTACGACTCGAGTATGATTACCAAATAGTTCCAGTTTCTCCATCAGAGCCGACCAGTATTGATATCCGTTTGTTCAATATTGGAAACGCTGACATTGGCTATGATCTCTTCCTTGAAGCACCTGCAGGGTGGGACGCCGGATTCGATACTTTGTCGAGTGTTCCAGGCGCAAGTTCAGGTTCGACTGGTCTCATTTCCAAAGACACCCATCGTCTCATTGGAATGTCGTTTACTCCGCCTCAAGTCATGACCGCTGCAGGGGCAGAACGAATGGTTCGATTAACTGCGATATCTCAAACTGAAATAACTGATACCTGGGTTTTCGATATACCGATTAAAATCAATACCGTAAAAGAGGTCGACATTGATTTAGAAACCAACATCGGCACTCTTCGCCCTGATTCTTACTTCAGCATGCTGTTCTCATTAGAACATAGGGGTAACGTTGACCTCCTTTTCACTCCTTCTTTCGAACTTCCTCCTGGCTGGTCAGTTACTTCCGGTCTTGATCCCTTTGAACTCTCTTGGGCATCATCAAAGAATTTGTTATTTGGCATATCAGGTGATGGAAGTGCAACATCAGGCGAAGTCAGATTCCACCTTGACAGCGGTTCTGAACGGATGACTTGGGTTGGCCAGTTCAACGTTGAAGTTCTTGCTAAGCCGACACTTGCTTTCGTCAGTCTTGGTATGGAGGACGGTTCTTCATGGAATACTCCATTTGGAGAAGGAACTCATCCGACAGGTGTTCCTCTGATGTTTACCTGGCTGGTTGGAAACGATGCCGATGTAGAATGGCAACCAACCGCATCCGTCTCCCTCAGCAGTGGATTATTTGGAGATTGTTCAATCGTTGAACCCGTAGGTTTTGGTGATGTCAAGCCAGTGACATGCACCATCATCATTTCGACGACTATGGCGCCAATGAGCGAACCTTCGTTCGTGCTTAAACTTGAGAGTGGCGGAGTTGAGTACACTGAAAACGTTGGTCTTTTGGTGGCTACAGTTCTTGAATCCTCATGGGTTCAAGAGCGGACCACATCCTTTACAACTGGGGTACAAGAAGAGTTAGAAGTCACCCTTCTCAATGACGGAAACATTGCTTTTTCTCATAAATTAGTACTTGACGAGTCGAAAGATTGGAATGCTAAAATTGACGGGAATGATCTTGCGAACTTAGAGCCAGGAGAATCAATGAAAATTCGCCTCTTGGTTCGCGCTGACCGTCCGGGTGATGGCACTATTGCTCTTAGATTACAAGGCGCAGATTCAATGACGAACTCCTCAATTGAATTAACCGTCTCTTCGACTGGAGAGCCTATCGGGACTTCGGGTCAATCGCTCCCCATGGGTGGTATGATTTTCGGAATTGTGTTGGTCGTTCTGTTGATTGGAGGCGTGTTACTTACGCAGAGAAAGCGAGACGTTCTATCCCAACCTCAATTCACGACGCCTATCAATGCCATGGCGCCGATGCCACTCCCGACTCAACCCCCTGCTCCAATACAACAAGCTCGACAAGAAGGCCCTATGTGTTGGTCATGTCGAGAGGAAATAACCGGCTTGATGCTTGGTTGCCCTGGATGTGGTGCTCGGTATCATCGTGCTGAGCACGCTACATGTAACTCTGACAAACTTACACATTGTTCGAACTGTCAAACAGAAGTCTCCTCTTTTGTCAAGGCATGATTTCATAACTTAGTTTGTTTTGCTTGAATCATCCAAGGGTAGTCTTTTGATAGTAAGGCTACCACCGGGGGTCATGGACCCCCGAGAAACAAACAATGCGCACGCCTCAAAACGTGCTTACTTCCTTGTTGGGCTGCTCCTTCTATCGGTAATGCCAATGTTTGCTCCGTCCGTCTCTGCAGATGGTGCTCGTGATGCAAGTATTACCATTCAAACCTCACCTGCAAATGGACTTGAAGTCAATCCTGGAGAAGCCGGTGAATACACCGTTCGTGTCTTCAATAACGGGCCAACAGCAGTCACGCTGACCCTTTCTTCAAGTGAAGAAGCCACTCAAGAATGTGGAGCCTACTCCTCAAATATCCAGCAAATCCCCGGAGTTGTTGAATCTGGGGATTACGGCGAAACCACAATGAATGTATCATTAACACAAAATGCTGAAGGCTCTTGTGACACGACGATTACTGCACAAGCCACAGAAGCTCCCACCCCTCCAGAAGTCGCAGGCCAACCAGCAACTGAAACGAAAATTGTGACAACCACTGCAGGAGACGGCTCAGGTTCAGCGGTTTTCGGTGTGGACCTTTCAATGGCCTCGGAATCTCAGCGAAACCAACAATGGGCAGGAGAGTCTGTCATCGAATACGATATCATCGTTGAAAACACGGGTCAAACAAATGAAACAATCGCTCTTTCTCTCGATGAAGCAGACGGAAGCGGATGCCAGAATGCAGATGACTTAACCGTCGAACTCGATGAAGAAACGGTTACCTTAGATCAAAATGAAACAGAAACCGTTACCGTTTCAGTTGAAGTTCCTGCCGGTCAAGAAGCGAATAAGTATTGTTGGGAAATCACTGGAACAGTAACCAGCGACCCTTCGCAAGAAGCTTCTGACGTCGAAGAGTTTGATTTGACAGTTCCTGAGCTCCATGAATGCGATATGGTCCTAACAAAAACCAGCATGACCGTTGACCCAGATGACGAAGGTAGCCTTTCTGCTACATTAACCAATACTGGAAACAGCGATTGGACGGTCACAATGGGGAAAACCGGTAGCCGTTCAGGATGGGTTAGTTTTGACGGTGCATCATCAGGAGTTTTACCATACGGCGATGGTAGCGGCACAAAGTCGTTTGACCTTACTGTAACTCCTGACGATTCGGTTACCGCAGGTGACGAATCGGTTATTCAAATCCTTGCGAAAGATGGTAACACAATGAAGTGCTCTAAAGAATTAAGAGTCATTGTCGGCCAATCCTTTGGCGCCAGTCTTTCTCTGTCCACAACGATGCTTTCGAATGTCGAACCTGGCTCGAATGGCACCGCTACACTCACTGTTACAAACCAAGGCAACGGAATGGATAACTTACGAATTTCCTCCTCAGCACCACCTTCTGGATGGAGTGTCCAAGTTGATTCGACAACAGTTTCGGTTGGCTCTAAGCACGGTTCTGATAAGAGTGAAAACGTTGGTATTGTCGTCAATGTTCCAAGCAATGCCTTAGCAACCGAACAAATCGAGATTGCCTTTTCTGTTCTTCCTGCAGGCGGCGGCGTCGCTTATGCCGAGGTTACTCTCACAGTGACGGTCAAAGAAATTCATGGAATTGAAGCACAAGCAACAGCACTTGAGCAAACCGGTCGCTCAGGCTCTCTTGTCAAGTTCCCTATTACGATTCAAAATACTGGAAATACACAGGATAATTATCGGTGTATCGAACAAGACCAAACCGCTTCACCAGATTGGGGCGTCTACTGTGAAGACAGTGCCGGAAATATCATTTCCTCTTCCCAAGGTATTTCTATCGCTCCTCAAAGTTCAGTTCAAGTCTTCATGGTCGTCAGTATTGATGGTGAAGAAGAGCTTTCATCAAGTCGGTTGACCGTTCGAATTATCAACAAGGATGACACTTCAAATTCAGGTGATGAAAACAACGATGGCCTACCCGACAACCAACGAGAGTTTGTTTTCCTCGCCATTCTTTCCGACCGCGTATTTGCGATGGACGTCCGCCTTGTTGATGGTGGACTTGACCTACGCTCAGGTACCTCCTTGCTCCCTCCATCGGGCACCCAAACGTTTGGATTTTGGGTTCAAAATACTGGTGATGGAAACGATCAAGCCATCTTTGATGTTTCAGGCCTTGAAGGACTTGCGACTCGTGAGATTACGCTTTATGGCCTTCCTGTAGATGGAGAGATTTCAGTTCCCGTAGGTTATGGGATTTGGAATCTAAACAGCAGTCGATTCTTGTTAGATTCCTCTGGAGAACCTATCATCGGGTCCACCCTTGACGCAGCTCAAACTCAAATGTGTGAACTCGGGCATTGTGGAGGCGGTTATGAAGCTCGACCATTTGAACTCTATTTTGAAATTGAGCTAACTGTCAATCCGGGTGCATCAACGGGTGATGGAGGCATTCTCGAGTTGGTAGTTTTGAGCACCAAGAACGCGGCTAATCGTTCCGGTCACTTTGATATCTCACTCGATGTTCAAATCATATATGAGTTTGAATTTGACCTCGGTCAACTTAATACTGAATTGAATGTTGAATATCCAAACAGTCAAGAATTTATTATCGACCTGACAAATACTGGAAATGTTGATGCTGATGTTTTGGTCTTTTCATCCGAAAGCTTCCGTGGCTGGATTGTCGATTTGGCTGAAGGCGAGGGGACGGACGTGTGTGAATTTACAATCAACGACTTCATTTGTGAAGTTAATGTTGGACAAACTATTGGGATCCTTGTGACGGTGAAAACACCTGCAGGTGCTGAAATCGCCTCCACCTACAAATTCACCCTTTCTGCAGAACCTGTGGAGACTGGAGTCGTTGATCGGGAAAACCTTGAATTCACTGTGAATGGCGATGTCGCATCAGGGCTGTTTGGCCTCGGGCTTCAACAAGAAACTCTTGAGAATGGAGTCTATGGACTTATGATTATTTTGTTCGCAGTTATCGCCTATCGCAGTTTCTTTGGGCGCTCTCGTTCTTGAAAACCTCCGTGAGCACGCAGTGGCCTTGTTAACGATTCACTTTATCCCGCATTTTCTTCTGTTTGATTTGGGAATACTTATGGGGGTCCCTCAAGTCGGAAAGACTGCGGAGCGTATGCTTTGCACATGGGTGAAAATATGTCCGGGCTTGAATCTGTTCCAAGTGCATATCTTTCCATTGGTTTTTTGACCGTTCTCGGAATCATAATGCCGTTGACGAATTTCCTGATAACATGGGTTGTCCGTCCTCGTGTTGACCCTGCACGCCCACACATTACTCGGTCCTATTTGCTTGAAGGATACGAGCGCGATCACAGCCTCTATCCTCGCCGACTTACGACTTTTGAATGTGGCAGTGAGCCTGTTGGAGATGCAATGATCCAATTCCATTTCCAATATTACTGGTATGCCATCATTTTCCTTGTTTTTGATGTTGCCTTCATGTTCCTCGTTCTCGGGGGAATGGTTGCTTCAGATGCTACCTCTCCGGGTGCTGCTGATGGAGCAGTTGCTGAGGCAAAGAGCGCCCTTGTTTTGCTCGGCCTTTTCTTCGCTATCATGTCGTTAGGCGTGTGGTACGTATTCCGCAAGCGAGGACGCATTTACATTTGAGGTGGATTTCATGGCAGAAGCAGGAGATAATTTCGCAGCTTTCAACAGTCGCGCTTTGGTTGAGATGGTCGGGGGCGTCACTGACGAAGCGCTCAAAGCAACTCGGATCAAGAAGTTCCTCAGCGTTCTTGCGGGCCGATATTTCAACTGGGCTGGCCGTAAATCCCTGTTTACCCTCCACTTGGGTATCAAATGCTGTGCTATCGAAATGGCTGCAGCAGCAACTCCAAGATTTGACGGAGACCGTTTTGGCGTTCTGTTCCGCTCCTCCCCTCGACAATCTGATGTTTTGCTCATCAACGGCCCGATTTCTAAGAAATTCGCAGACAAAGTAGTTCGCCTTTGGGAGCAAATGCCTGAGCCAAAATACTGTATTGCAATGGGGGAATGCGCTATTTCAGGTGGTCCATATTTCCAATCTTACAATATCCTTGAAGGCGTTGACACTGTGATTCCAGTTGACGTCTACATCCCAGGATGCCCCCCTCGCCCCGAAGCACTCATCGATGGTTTCGGATTACTGAGGGAGAAAATCATCCGAATCGGCGCCGCTCCAAGCCCAGAACGGGCCAGTGACAAGCCGGTAATCGTAGGAGAGGACTGAAATGGCCGGCTCGATTACCCCCGAACAAAACTCGTCGGCTGCTGAAGCCTGCATGGCTGCAGTCAACAATCGGTTTGGCGGAAGTGGAATTGTAACAACGGTTGAACTCCACTCCAATGCAAAAAAATATGCGTTTGTCCGAATCGTCTGCCCCCCTCAACACTGGGTTGCTTTGGCAAAGTGGATGAAGTATGATCTTGGCGTTAATTACTGTTCAATGGTTACTGGGACTCATTTCCCTGAAGGCTCACCAGAGCGCGGATGGGAAGTTGCATACCATTTCCTCCGCCAACCTATCCAAGACCAAACCCCAAACACATGTACTGTTCACGATATTGAGTCTCTTGCTGGCTCCGATATTCCAATGGAATTCGAAGTCTTCATCCCGCTCCCCCAGGGCGACTCTCCTACAGTACCCTCTATTCAGAGCATTTGGGTCGGAGCTGATTGGAATGAAAAAGAAACTTGGGACCTTGTTGGTATCAAGTTCGAAGGCCACGACAACATGCATCGTGTTCTCAATCCAAACGACAGCCCCGAAGGGTTCCACCCATTACAAAAGCAACACAAGCTTCGATATCACGATCATAATGAAATGTATGATGACCCTCAAGGGTTCATTCGTAAACCTGCGGACGAGGGCCGCGTTAAGTGAGGAATTACCATGGCACAAATGTGGATTACAATGGGCCCCCAGCACCCTATGACGCACGGGTTGTGGACGCTTCGCGTGAAAGTTGATGGAGAAACGGTCGTTGATACGGAAGCAGAACTCGGATACATCCATCGCGGTGTGGAGAAAATTTGCGAGGCTCGCGACTTTACTCAAATCACACCTTATTGCGACCGTCTTTGCTACGTGAGTGCAATGACTTGGGCGAACTCTTACATCTATGCTGCTGAAGACCTACTTGAAGCAGATGTTCCAGCTCGAGCAGAATACATTCGGCTTATTTCGGCTGAAATACAACGCCTTGCTTCCCACTTGATGTGGCTCGGTGCTTTTGGACCTGATATTGGAAACCTGACTCTCATGACATGGTGCATGCGAGATCGAGAAATGTTCCTTGACTTGTTGCAAGAACTCGGAGGTTCTCGAATGCATTACAACTACCCGCGAATTGGTGGGGTAAAGCGAGATATGCCAATTGGATTTGCTGACCGTGTTATTGCGAAGACAAAACTGTTCGAAAAGCGCCTCGATGAATACGAAATGATGCTCGACGAATCGACAATTTGGCTTGTCCGCCTCCAAGGCGTAGGCTATGCAAACGCTGAATCGATGGTCGATGCAGGCGTTTCAGGGCCGAACGTTCGTGCTGCAGGCGTCAATTACGACGTTCGCTGGGCGCACCCATACTCTGTTTATGACGAAGTTGACTGGGAGCCTGCTGTTGAAAAGCCGACATCCGTCAAGGGTGCTGACTGCTATGACCGTTACAGAGTACGAATGGAAGAAATGCGACAATCATGCCGCATGGTTCTTGACGCACTGAACAAAATTCCAGGCGGCAAGAATACCAACTATGCAAATGGCGATGAAATGATTTACACCAAGGCACCTACGCGTGCTCCGGAAGGGGCGACTGGATTCAGTAACTATGAATGTACCCGAGGCGCATCTCAATTCTACATACAAGGCGGCGGCGAAGGACGAGGCAAGTATCCTTATCGCGTCTCGATTCGATCTCCAATGTTCATTACCATCCCCTATGTCGCAAAGACAATGATTGGCTACAAGATTGCAGACATTCCAGCCATCATGGGCAGTTTTGACCCGTGTATCGGAGAAACGGACCGTTGAGGTGATTGCTATGGATGACATCTATGACTTACGCAGCCTTTTCCTCGGTAAAGACAGCCTCATCTCTACTTTGATTACATCCGCAGTCGAAGGAACCCCGCTTGAAGACAGTGCTTCTGACCTGTCATTCCTCGTCGGAACTTTCGCTGTTGTTAACATCGTTTTCTTGATGCTGTTCTTTAGCCAATTCGCCATTCTATGGATTGAACGAAAAGCCGTTGCACGTATGAACGATCGTCGTGGCGCAACCACAGCTCTCCGCTCTCTTTGGGTTGGAGAAAACGGCGTAACTGCAGGTGAATGGTGGAAGATGCTCCCGTTCGGAGGCGGCATTGTTGGCGCCATCAATAAATTCCTCAACAAGCGATTCGGTAACCGTGATGAGAAATTTGCAACCGTTGACCGAGTAAACAACAGGTCATGGATGGGATACTCAATCCTTCCAGGTTTCTTCCAAAACGTGGCAGATGGGATGAAATTTTTGCTTAAGGAACACATGGTCCCTCGGCGTGCAGACAAACTCATTTTCGAGGTATCTCCTTTCCTCATTGTGTCCTCAACTCTTCTTATCCTCGGAATCATTCCTCTTTCCAGTGGCATCTATGCAACAAACCCTGATTTGTCTATTCTTTACGCCATTGCCATCTTTGGAATCGCACCAATTGGTGTCTTCTTTGCTGGGTGGTCATCCAACAACAAGTATACCTTGATTGGAGGCATTCGCTCCGCAGCGCAACTGACTGCTTACGAGATTCCTCTCCTCCTTACTCTTCTTTCCGTCGCTATTCTTTCCGGCACTTTCAACATTATCGAAAGTATCCATTTCCAACACGCAGCAGGTTCTTGGAACCTGTTCTTGATGCCGCTAGGGGCTGTTTTGTTCTTAGTGACGATGATTGCTGAAGTAGAACGTGTTCCTTTCGACATGCCAGAGGCAGAAGCTGAACTGGTTGAAGGCTGGTGGACGGAATACGGTGGAATGCGTTTCGGTATGTTGTTCATGGCTGAATATATTCGTACCTATGCTGCCTGTTTCTTATTCACACACTTCTTCTTGGGCGGATGGCATCTACCATTCCAAGGAACAATGAGTCAAATCCCAGTGCTTGGAGATGCCTATGTCTTGATTCCAGGTGCGATTGTTGTTCTCTTGAAGACATGGCTCGTCTTCTTGGTCGTCTTTGTCTGGGCTCGTTTCTCTCTTGCACGTATTCGAACAGACCAAATCCTTGAATTTGGTTGGAGAATGTTGTTACCATTGTCTGTTGTTCAAGTTGTTCTTTCGGTTCTCTACCGGCTGTATCTCTTCCAACCTGACAACTTGTCTTACACTGCAGAAGGTGGAAACGCTTGGGACGCATTCGGCATCCCAATGCTCGTTCCTCTTGCCACGACCCTTCTTTGGATTGGCGTCTTCTATGTCCTTCTCAATGATGAAGACAAAGATGCAGCTCCAGATCGAATGTATCACGTTTACACATTACAACCCGCGGGAACGCATACTCCGGGAAAGGACTGAGGTGATTTAACATGCCAATGCATCCACACGCAAAACCGAATTTCAGAAACCTCTTCTGGTATCCGTTCAAGATTACACTGATTACCGCTCTCCGTACCTTCCCCTTCTTTGGGAAGTGGCTTGGTAAGCGATTGGATTGGGGATATCACAACTCCGAACATCCGGAGTTCCTTGATTCTGGAAGTAAAGCCCGTGCTTCAAAAACCTCTGAATTTAATGATATCAGCGTTCAAACATTTGCTCCTGACCGAGTGACATCGGATTTGTTCCCTACTCTTTGGAAGCCTCAAACAGTTCAGTACCCTTACGAGCGACTCGAGGAAATGGAACCATGGCTCTTCGTTCCCGGAAATTACAATGGACGTATCGGCGTTATTTGGGAAACATGCACTGCTTGCAAGTTGTGCGTAACAGCCTGCCCGAACGACTGTTTGCACATGACCACTGAATTACGAGTTGACGTTTTGGATGGAGCTGATGGTGAACATGGCGGCATGGGTGCTGAACTGGAAGTCGGCGGCCACGCAGCAACTCTTCTTCCTGAAGTAGCAGCAACCTTAGAAGATTTCAACCACGTAACTGCACACAGCGACACTCCAAACGAGTGGCGCTTTGCAGAAGTTCTTGATCTCTCAGGCAGTACCGCTACAGTCCGCTGGAATGATTCTGGTGAAGAAGCCGTTATGGAACAGTCAGAATTACGAGTTGCCGATGACCAAATCGTATCAGGTCGAATAGACTTGGGCCGCTGTATGTTCTGCGGATTGTGCATGGAAGCGTGTGGATTCACCTCTTTCTTCATGACCAATGAATACGATGGAATGTCAGGATTCTCACGACAAGAGTTGTGGTTTGATGCAAGTCGAACCCGAGTCCTCCCCTCCCTTCACCAAGAAGCAGTGGATACCGAACTTGCTAAGCGAGCTACCAAGGAACGCACCAAGCGTGAGAAGAAGGCAGCTAAAGCAGCAAAGGCAGCCTCGGAAAGCAAAGCAGAAGAGGGTGCTTGAGATGGATATTGCAAGTGTCGCAGAAACGGGCGTTTTCTTTTTATTCGCCACTATCGCTATTCTCGGCGCACTTGGTTTAGTTCTTGCACAGCGCGTGGCACACTCAATGCTTTCACTGATTTTTTCTTTTATGGCCGTCTCTGGAATCTTCATCTTACTCGGTGCTGAGTTTCTCGCAGCGATTCAAATTCTGGTGTATCTTGCCAGTGTCGGTTTAGTGGTGCTTTTCGGTATCATGTTAACACGCCGTCAAATTTTAGAGGAGGACTTTGAATGAAATTGGTCTCGCTTTTTACTCGTATGGGCTTACTTGCCCTTGGTATGATACTTGTCTCTGTCTTGAGCGCTGACAGCGTTTGGGCAAACAGCAGTGAAGAATATCCAACGACCAGTGGTCTTGCAGACTCACTTCTTTCGGACTGGGTATTGCCGTTGTTAATACTTGGAATTCTCATGTCTCTCGCTATGATTGGAGCGGCTTATCTTGTCCGTGACGAACGTATGGAAAATCTTCTTTGGGAATTTGGAGGTGAAGAAGAATGATTGATCCTGCATTGGTTTCCGGTCTTTCCGCTTTGATGTTCGTCATTGGCCTAGGCGGGGCTTTTACTCGTAAGAACGCTATTATTGTCCTTATGTGCATTGAATTGATGCTCAACGCTGCGAACATGCAATTTGCAGCAGCAGCAGTTCACCACGGCGATACAACCGGATGGGTTTACACCCTTTTTGCTATTGCAATTGCAGCCAGTGAGGTTGCGATAGGTTTGGCCATTTTCCTTGCCGTTTATGGGCAACACGAAACAATATCATTGGACGATGTGGACGTCCTAAAGAACTGAGGTGATTGAATGGCAAGTACAGAATCAGCACCCCTCGTACATTCAGAATGGATGCAATTTGCTCCTCTGATCATTTTGCTCCCAATGATCGCTTTTGCCGTCATCTTGTTCCTCGGCCGTGTCTTCAACGGCCATCCGTTTTGGAAGAAGAATCTCAAGGAAGGTGGCCTCATTGCATTGCCCGTTATGGGAGCAAGCCTGATACTTTCCTTATTGCTGATCTCGGAATTTTTGAAAGGCAATTCCGGTGTTGACCAGGTTTTTGAACAGATTGCTTGGATTAATACAGGAATTTGGAACGGTGGTAGCACAACTGAACCGGTCTCTTTTGGCTTTGGGATATACGTCGACCACGTTACAGTGATGTTACTCTTCGTGGCTTCCTTCTTGTGTTTACTCATTAATATGTTCAGTATTGGTTACATGAATACCGACCCGATTAACGATAACCGTAACCATCGGTTCTATGCTGAATTCGTCTTGTTCTGTGCTGGTATGCTGGGAATGGTTCTTGCAGACTCCTTCCTTTGGCTTTTCATCTTCTGGGAAATCATGGGTCTCTGTTCGTATCTTCTTATTGGATTTTATTATGAACGCCCAAGTGCAGCCTCCGCGGCTAAAAAGGCATTTTTGACGACACGTATTGGTGACGTCTTCCTGATGATTGGATTGGTTATGCTTTGGGACTTGTTTGGTTCCCTTGATTATGCCGTCGTCTTTGCAACCGAAAACATTGATGCAGTCGCAGCATCATCCGCAGGCACGCTTCAATGGGCCCTCGGTTTGATGTTCATCGGCGCAGTTGGCAAATCAGCTCAATTCCCACTCCACGTTTGGTTGCCAGACGCAATGGAAGGTCCAACACCAGTTTCAGCCCTCATTCACGCAGCAACCATGGTCAATGCAGGACTTTACCTCGTGGCTCGAATGTTCCCATTCTTTGGAGCGGAATCACTCCATGGGGATTTGGATGACCTTGCTTTCATCATTGCTTCAGTCGGTGGAATTACTGCAGTCATGGCAGCAGCAATCGCCTTTGTTCAAATGGATTTGAAGAAAGTCTTAGCGTACTCAACGATGAGTCAACTCGCCTATATCTTCACCGGACTCGGATGTGCAATGTATCTTGCAAACACACTTGACTGGCACCACGACAGTGATGCACATTACATCGTCGTCGTTGCATTCGGTGCGGCACTGTTTCATCTTTTCAACCACGCCATGGCCAAGGGTATGCTGTTCATGGCTAGCGGCTCAGTGATTCACGAAGTGCACCATGCACATCACCACCTGCATCACCATGACGACCATGGCGATGGGCACGATGAGAATCATCATGACGATGATTTCGATGCACAATCAATGGAGAACATGGGCGGATTAGCCTCGAAGATGCCAATCACTGCTACGGCAATGCTGGTTGGTTCAGCTTCCATTATGGGATTACCCCTTATCGGTGGATTCTGGTCCAAAGAAGGCATCATTGCTAACGCTTGGCGAGTCGCTCAAGATGACCCTCGTTTTCTTTTCCCTGCCATGTGCGTGCTTCTTGGTGCAGCCATGACTGGTTTTTACATGTCACGAATGTGGTTCAAGACTTTTGCAGGCAAACCAAACAACGAGGTTGCAGCACATGTTGGTCCAACAAATATTTGGATCAAGACGCCGCTGTTCATCCTGACCTTCGTTACACTCTCTTCAATCATCTTTGCTGGAATGGGTTTCACTCACTGGGCTTCAGATACCGAATACAGTTTCCTTTCTGAGAAGAATCTCCTTGACGGAATTCTTTATGAGATGGAACACGCCTTTGCAAATTCAGATCCTTTCTTCTTTATCTTGACATACGTTGCTATCTTCATGGGTGCTGTTCTTGGGCCTGGGCTTGCTATGGCCTTGTATGGGGGGAAACTCGCTGAAGGTGAAGAAGCCAAGCCTTGGATGCGTCCAGTAATTGCACTCAGCGCATGGGCTAACAAGCGCTTCCATTTCGACAACACAGCCATCAGAGAATCAACTTTAGCTACGGCTCTTGAAAACCGACTTTACATCGATGAGTATTACGACAAAGCAATGGTGAACATTGTTGCTGGATTCTCTAACAAGGTTGCAGAAGCAGACACGGAAGTTATTGATGGGACAATCAAAGCCATCGAAAGTGGTTCTCAATCACTCTCAACGGTGGTTCGTTCTATGACCACTGGTTCAGCCCGTGATTACATTCTCATGGTTGCGGTTGGAACCTTAGCGATTTTCCTCTTCATATGGGGGGTGGCTTGAATGCAAGATTGGATTTCTATGCCGCTTGTTGGGTTCCCATTGGTTGCAAGCATCGTCTTACTCGTATTTGTATCCAATGCTGACGAATCGATGCGAAAGCGCCTCTCTGACCCAATTCGAATGGCTTGTCTTGTCTTTTCCTTGGTTCTCTTGGGCATTACAACTGGAATGTTCTACCAATATTTCGGAAACGTATCCTGGGAGGGGATTTCATTCAATACTTATGAGTTCACTCATCGCTACAATTGGATTGAATCGCTCGGAATACATTGGACCGTTGGTCTTGATGCTCTTTCCTTCCCAATGGTTTGGCTCACGACATTCCTTCTACCGGTGACCATTATTGCTACTTGGAATGAAAAGAATGGTGCTGTTTACTTCCCTATTGTCTTAGCAATGGGTGGTGCGCTCATCGGTGTCTTTGTAGCACTTGACTTATTCATGTTCTATGTTTTCTGGGAATTGACATTAATTCCAATGTTCTTCTTAATTCTCAAGTGGGGCGGTAAAGACCGAAAGTATGCATCTCAAAAGTTCTTCATCTACACCTTCACCGCATCCGTCGTTATGTTGCTGGGCTTGATTACGCTCTACTTCTTCCAAGACCCTGTTCACCCGCTGAATTATGCTGGCTCAATGACGGGTCGAACGTTTGACATCCCAACCATTACGCAACATGCTCTTATGGAGAACAGCAATGGCAATTGGTATCTTGGAGCAAACATTCAAAAGATTCTATTTGCAATGTTGATGCTTGGATTCCTCGTTAAGCTCCCTGCAGTGCCTTTCCACACTTGGCTGCCTGATGCTCACGTTCAAGCACCAACTGGTGGCTCGATGCTGCTGGCTGGGGTTATGCTCAAAATGGG
Organism: Candidatus Poseidoniaceae archaeon; assembly: GCA_949372875.1. Taxonomy (GTDB): domain Archaea; phylum Thermoplasmatota; class Poseidoniia; order Poseidoniales; family Poseidoniaceae; genus MGIIa-L1. The sequence goes on along the minus strand of CASIAW010000007.1, from coordinate 96,988 downwards.
TGCTTACGGAATGTTTAGACTTCCTGTCAGTCTTTTCCCTCATGCATTGCAATATTTCCAACTTGTCTTGATGGTCATTGGTATGGTTTCACTGGTATGGGGTGCTATTGTCTGTCTCGGTCAAACGAATCTCAAAAAGATGGTTGCTTACTCTTCAGTCTCTCACATGGGAGTCATACTCATCGGTATTGCTACAATGCAACCAATGGGATGGGCAGCAGCATTGTTCATGATGTTCGCTCACGGAATCATCAGCCCAATGCTGTTCGCAGTGTGTGGTGCATTCAAGCATCACTACCACAGCATGGAAATTGGAGCAATGCGAGGAATGGCAAAACATTCTCCATGGCTTGCAACTTCGATGATGTTTGCTTGGATGGCTTCTCTCGGACTACCTCTCTTGGCAGGTTTTGTTGCTGAATTGATGATGCTCATCGCGCTCTGGTATTTCCTTGCTGCAGAAGGCTGGAGTGTTTTCTGGATGGTTGGACCAGCACTCGTCTTAGCCATCACAGCCGGATATTACCTCTGGTCGATGCAACGAACCATCTTCGAAGGTGGCGATGAAACTCAACCACCAGCATCTCTTCATGGTGAACCAGTTCCAGATATCGCAAATCCTGAGAAGTTGGCAATGATTCTTCTTGCTTTCTTTACAATCCTCTTTGGCGTCATGCCATGGATTGCTTTGGATATGATGCATGACTGGACAATTCAAATCTTTGAAGGCTTAATTTTACCAGTTCTTGGCGGATTTAGCGGAGGTGCCTGATATGTCAAACCTAACCACAGTCGAAGCATTTGGTGACGGTTTTGTTAGCGCACTTTGTCCTGAGTTGATGCTGTTTGCTGGATTGCTCCTGTTGATCATTGTCCCAAACATAGGGAAAGGCACATTCCGTATTCCCGGCACCCAAATCCGTCTACCTTGGCTCATGGGAGGAACTCGTTTCAAATTCACAAGCGACCCACGTCTACCTGCTTGGATTGCATCCATCACTCTAGGTGGCGCTTTCTTGAATGTTCTTTATGTCTTCAGCCAAGGGCTGGAGCGGGTTGTTATCGTCTCAGAATCTGGTAAAGAACTCCTTCTTATCAACGGTTTTAGTCGTATCTTTGAGATGATTTTCTTTGGAGCTCTTGCTCTTGCAGCGTTTTCCAGTATGAACCGTCTGCAAGTCAAAGGAACTGGTTCGAAAGTAAGTGAACAAGAGTTGTATAATAACCGCAGACAAGCGGATTTCTACATTCTCATGGTCACTTGTGCACTTGGAATGTCGGTTGTAGCATTGGCACAAGACCTGTTTGTCCTGTTTATTGGACTTGAATTGGCTTCCTTCTCGACCTATGTTTTGGTCGCTTTCCTCAAGGAATCCAAAGTTGGTGTTGAATCTGGAATGAAGTATTTCATCGTCGGTTCCGTAGCTTCTGGCGTCGGCCTTTACGGACTTTCAATGCTCTATCTTTGGGCTGGTTCACTTCAATTCAGCGTTCTAGCCACTGCTTTTGCAGAATCTGGAACCACCGCCTTACCACTGATTGGTATTGGTTTTGTTTTGGTTGGGTTCGGATTCAAAGTGAGTGCAGCTCCTTTCCACTTTGCAGCACCTGATGCTTATGCCGGTGCAATTAGCCCTGTTGCTGGTGTTCTTGCAACAGCCAGTAAGGCCATGGGAATGCTTGGATTGGTTCGAATGTTGTTGATTGTTGCAGCACCAGAATCCAGCGATGGCAGTGCTGTTTGGCTTGGTTGCTTAGGTGCAATGGCTGCAATTACCATGACATGGGGCAACTTAGCGGCTCTTGGCAGTGATAATCCAAAGCGTATGCTCGCTTACTCTTCGGTTGCTCATGCCGGATACATGTTAGCCGCCCTGACTGCTGTAGGTGCATGGAACTGGGATGCCACTGTTTCTGGCGATGCAGGTGCTGCAGCCGTCGCTGTAATGACGGCTCTTCTTTTCCACCTGGTGGTATTGGTTGCATTCAAACTTGGAGCCTTCCTCGTACTCTCTATTCTTGAATCGGAAGGTGGTGCCTCTCGTCTCTCTTCACTTGGTGGATTGGCCAAGAGAGAACCGCTTCTTGCCGTTGCCATGTTCATCTTCATGATCTCATTAGCCGGCGTTCCTCCAATGGCAGGTTTCCTTTCGAAACTCCTCGTGATTATGGGAATCGTTCGTATTGCAGTCGGCGATATGGGCGCTGAAATTGCCGATGGCGGTGTCTACGTTCTTGCTGATATGCACTGGGTTTGGTGGCTCGCACTTCTTATGGTCATCAATTCAGCCATCTCAGTATTCTACTATCTGCGAGTCGTTGTTGTGATGTTCTTTGACGAACCAGAAGAAGGCCGTGAAGGTCCTCTTCCAAGTGGCTGGCAAGTCCGTCTTGCCATTCTTGCTTGTGTGGTTACAACTCTGTTTGTCGGTATTGCAGGAGACGCTCTCATCCGTCTCTGTGAAATGGCCGCTCAGAGTCTCAATTACAGTTGGTAATCCAACGAACGGTAAACGCCTTATTGCGTCACCTTGACAGCATTTTCCCGGGTACTGTATTCAAGAAGGGTCGGCTGCTGGGTGTAAGTAGGTGAGGCTAATTGGGTCGACGATATGAAGAAAAAGTGGACATAGAAGAGCTTGCTCGTCTTGAAAATCCTGAAGATTCTTCCGGTGGAAAGATCCGTGTGAAGATGCCGAACCGTAAAATCAACGAAATGTTCGCATTTGCTGAACAAATTCTCGGTGGCCGTAGGGTTACTGTTCTCTGTGAAGATGGTGAAACACGTATGGCTCGTATTCCTGGGAAAATGCGCCGACGTCAATGGGTTCGAGACGGTGATCTGATCATTGTTTGGCCATGGGACTTTCAAGATGCTAAAGCAGACGTAAAGCATCGATATTCGAAAACTCAGGCAATGTATTTGTCTCGTAAAGGTGTCTTACCGAAAGAACTCGATTTCTTTGGAATGAATACTGCTGCTGATGAGGATGATGATGAATTTTCAGATACCTTTGGAACTGTGGATGCACCTGAACCGGAAGAAGAATCCGCTGACGATGAAGCGGATGACGATGTCGACGATATGTTTGGCTCTGATGAAGATGATGATGATGATGATGATGATATGTTTGGCTCGGCTGAGGATGAAGTAACATCTTCCGAAGAACCCGTCACAGAAGAAGTGGTTGATGAAACACCTCATGTCCCTGTTGAAGAATATCCTGATGAAGACGAAGGAGACGACAATGATGGGGATGACGAAGATCTCGAATCTTTGTTCGGTTGAACCGTTATGATGCATGACTCCGGGTGTGCGTATGGCGAAAAAAAACGATTGGAACGACGAATTAGGTTCGAATAAACGTCAGCGAAAGCGTCGGCGTCAAAACCGTAACGCTCCCAAAAAGAATCATTCTGAAAAAGGAAAGGATGATGACTTTGCAAGGTCTGAAGAAGATCATTTCTTGAGCAATCTTGAAGCAAAATCAGGCGCCTTCAATTGGATGAAGGAAGACCGTTACAAACGAATGTTCCGTGATATAGAATCCAAAATCCAAGGAGCAATTGGCGAGGGAACTTATGATTGGGTTGATCGCCGAGTCTTCGACCAGGTTTTTGACCGAATGACATTGATGTCTCTGTATAAATTGATGAAAGGGGGAACTATTGACACGCTTGACTTCCCGATTGCTCGTGGTAAAGAAGCTCACGTATTCCATGCTACAGATATCGATGGAAAGACCGTCGCCGTCAAAATTTTTCACACATCCAATGCAGTCTTCAAAAATCTAATTCAATATATTGAGGGTGACCGACGATTTGGTGGCCTGCGTCGCCGGCATCGAGATTTAGTGGACATTTGGGTTCGAAAAGAGCACCGTAACCTCTCCAGATTGGCACGATGGGGATTGAATGTGCCAAAACCCCTTGGTATCCATAAGAACGTCTTGGTTATGGAATATCTGGGGACCGAAATTTCAGCTTCTCCAAAACTTCGTGAAGTGGAGATTTCTAACCCCGAAGTTGTTTATGAGGAATTACTCGATTTCTTGGCAATCTGCTGGCAAAAAGCAAACCTTGTTCACGGAGATTTCTCACCTTACAATATTCTTTGGCACAACGATGGACCTGTTGTTATTGACGTCGGACAGGCAGTGATTCAGACGCACCCAAAGGCACAAGAGTTTCTGGTTCGAGACGTTACTCGTCTCGTAGAATGGGCAAATAAAAATGGACTAAAAGTTACGCTTGCTGAGGCTATGTATGAGGTACTCAACATGAACCTTGATCACGTTGAGCCAATTACTTTCTCGGAAGAAGAATAATCATTCTTCGCCCCAGTTGACTTCTTCATCTTCTGCGAGTTCCATCATTGCTGAAACTGCTTCATCATTTTCAGGGTCAACTTGAGATGCTCGCATGCGCCGGGAACGTCGTTGCGAAACATCGGAAAGTCCGGGGACTAGATCATCAAACCCGGTTGCTGGAACAATTGCTTCTTCTTTGAGTTCAATGGTTTCGAGTTGACGGTTGGTTAGACGTGAGCGTCGGCGGTCTCGTTCAAGGAAATTGAGTACAGTTCCGTGTTCAGCTCCACCAGCAATCATCTCAACTGCTTGACGTGCAGCGGCTAATCCCTCTTCCTCGCCTACTAACACAACCGTCGAGTTATAGATTGAAATCTGTGTATCGGTCAATCCTTCAATCAACTTTCGTATTTTACCGTCACTTCCAATGATTCGACCACGGATTCTCCGCTGTTGGTTCGACTTCTTACCAACGAATTTTCGGATATCAACCAATTCAAAGAAATGGTGATCGTCAAGTAACTGAATGGCTGCTTTAGGTGACATTCCACGACCAATGGCTTTGATGACATCTGGGAGTTTCATCGCTTTCACGGGGTCATATGTTCCCGGTTCGCCCCATACCACTTCAACGTCGCCCGTTTCCGAATCGATGTTGAATTCTTTACATCCCGAAGCGAACCTCAACAATTTCGCAGTAGCCCCTTTTGCGCCGATAAGAACCGCAATTCGGTTCATAGGTACTCGTGGTAGCGGTTGTCGCATGGCTATTCCTACCGCCGACCTCTTTTCAATCTCTTGTTCTACGTTGAAGAAGAGCAAGTGCAAACCCAGTGAGGAGAATCAGCACCATTGACGGGGCAAAAGAGGGCACTAAGCCTGGGGACCCAATGGAGGCACCTGTGACAACCATGTGATTGTAGTTGTTTCCTTCATCGTATTCATCGATGACGTTGACGTAGTCAATGACTAAGCGTAAATCATATTGGCCTGTTTTGGGAACGGTGTAGTTCCAAATCAGTTCTTCACTCGAATCTCCAAGGGCGCCTGAATTGAGGGTTCGAGATTCCATCACTGTCCAGCTGACCAGTGATGTTCTGTCTGCCGGAGCTGATTCAAGGCGGACAACAACACTACCGCCGTAGTTTTGGTTTGATTCAAGGACACTGGTGATGGTGATATTGCCATCTGTCTCACCAGGTCGAACAATGAGCCGATCGAGATTCGTTTGGGTAGCATTCCAATACAAATCCAATCCCGGAAGGATTTGATAAGAACTCGGACTTGAAGTGTACTGGTTTCCAGCATTATCAACGACAACTGCTTGGAACATCAAGTATTGACGGGATTTGGTTGCCCAACTTGCAAGTCCGATACTACCTGATAATCCAGAAGTTCCGATCTGCATCCAATTTGAAGAAAGGTCTGGTGATTCACCGACACCGTTTGAATCAAATCCAAACTGGATATAGGAATTCGAAAGGTCGATTCCAGAGCCATCATCAAGGGCATTGAAACTGACATTTGCTGGTAGGAGTCGACTCGTTGTTAATTCCTCGACTGTCCAACCAATCGCTTCTGGAAGCGTTTCATCAACTTGAACAACCACCTGAATCGTAGCACCAGTGTTTCCAACACGGTCAACTGAACGAATGGAAATGGTGTGTGTCCCCTCCGCAAGATTGAGATCTATCGAATCCGCGATTGTTGAATTCCAAACAGTCCCATCCAGTGAATATTCAGCAACAGCAACACCGCTTCCCTGTCCATCATCAGCATTATTGATGAGTCCACTCAAGGTTACTTGAGATGATTTTTGCCATGTTGAACCGTCGCCGACAGTAACGCTCGAAAGTGTTGGGCCCGTTCGATCGATTCCAATAAAGAGGGTTTGAGATGCTGAGAGACTGGAGCTGTCAAAGACTGTAATACGGGAATTCCATGTCCCTTCATCCATTGCACCACTGCTCCAATCCCAGCCGTAGGATATACCACTTGGGCCGTCATTTGAAGGCGCTCCAGGGCCCGGGACATTTGTAATCGAAGCATGACTAATGTCGTCATCACTTGCACCCCAACGATATGCTAAGGTTCCATCTGATTCAATGCCAAACCAGGCCCGGTCCGTGGCTGAACTTCCGGTTCCAATCGCTGCATTCAATGCAGTGAAAATTGTAATGACTGGAACTTGATTCACGATATTGAATGTTCCAGAGGTTGCTACAACCGTCTCGTTCACATCATCATCCCAAGCTGTTGCCCGTAGAGTGTAGGAGTCGTTACTGTATGAAGTGGAATCAAAATAGGTCAGCCAGGGTGCAGATGTAATATTTTTAACAGTCGTCCAAACATTACCGTCACTTGAAATTTCGATAAGGAGGGAGGAAACATTTGCATCTCCAGTCATACCAAAGGTAAGGCTGTGAAGTCCAGTAATGTCGTCATTTGAATCCGGTCCATTGGTGAAGGCGAGTGTCAAATTAGAAGATGAGAAGGAGACAGGCTCCAATTCCTCAAGAAGATTATCAGCCAAGGGTGAAGAACTCAGCCCAAGCAGGAGAATGACGAGAATAGCGCTCGACCATCTTCTGCCCATGAACTCATGACGGGTGCGGTTATCCTTCAATGCTCCCCTTCATCTCTACCTTTTCGGTGAATATTTACGAGTCACGTGAATGACGAATATTTTTCAAAAATCCTTCTCGATGAAGTTCAAAACCTCATCTTATGGCAATAATTCATGTCTTGTTGAGATGGGTTCAAGTGCTTTGCAGGTAGTCATTATCTCCATGGCAAGTGCGTGGAAGCCGACAATTGTAATTCTTCTTCTCTGTATCGCTACGATACCGATGACCAATTCTGCTGAACAGAGCGGTGCGATTCAAGCATCAGAAAGCACCGTTGCTCTGCAACCAGCAGTGCCTGAAGCAGGTGGCTCGGTTACCATTAATCTCCAGTTATACAACACCGGAAATTTCGCTACAGATGTTGAATATGCATTTTACAGGGATGGTGTTGGTCCGAATAAACTGCTTGAATCATCCACTGTGGATATCGATACTGGTGAAACAGCAGAAGTTTCTACAGTATGGTCTGGTCTTGTCGAAGGAGACCACGAAGTCCACATCACCTTTGAGCACCCACGTGGTTCTGGAAATCAAGCACAATTTTACGTCGAATTTACAGTAACTGGTCTTCCAAATTTGAAAGTGACAGAAACTCATCTTACACCTTCTACTGAAATCCATGCAGGCGATACGGTCAACCTTTCATCACTGGTGCGTAATCTCGGCAGCGAACCTGCCGATGCAAGTGTCCTTCACATTGACTTGCCCGGAGGTAATGATTTGGACATCCCGACTCCACCAATCTCAGCAGGTTCGATGCAATGGGTCAACACCACATTTACTGCTCCCCAAAGCGGGTCTCACACCTTACTCGTCACACCCGATTACCAAAATGCAGTTCACGAATCTTCTGAAATGAACAAAGTTGTCGAAGTTCCACTTGTCGTTGATACACGAATGGATGTGTTTCACATCGGCGAATTGGATGTCAGTATCGAAGAAGGCGCTCTTGAAGGTCCGTGGGTGGTTTCCGGTAAACTTGGTCGAACCAATGGCTCTGGAGTTTCAGTAGTCCCACTCTGGCTCCAAATTCCTACTTTCAATGGAGGGCTGATTACAACAGCCCCTTTCACAGTTAACCTCACGGGTTCAGGATATGCAGAGGCTCTCTGGAGTCACACTCTCACAGCCTCCCAATTAGATGCTTTACCGGTTGGGATTCACATGTTGTCTGCGAAGATAGATCCGTTCGGTAGCGCCTCTTTTATCCAAGAATCGACTTCGAATGACGAAGTGATTGCTCAACTTTCTAAATATGCCATTCCTGATGTTCTTGTTGATGCGGACGCTATTAATTTCGAAGGTAATTCGGTTAATTCCGGTGAATCAGTAGAATGGCATGTAAGTGTATTTAATGCTGGCGAAATTCGTGTTTCGGGAAAGATATTCTACACTTGGGAAGGTGTTGAAGCATCTTCTCCTATCATCTATCTTGACCCTGCTCAGGACTATACATGGTCAGTTGAATTAACCACGGCCATAGGAGCGCACAATGCTACTTTTGAATCACAATGGCAACCCAGTTCGAACAGTTGGGATTCGAACGTTGCAAACAGTGTAGCCACAGGAATGATTCCTGTTGAGGCTGAACTGCGTTTGTCATGGGCTCTTTCAACCCTTGAAGTTACCAGTGCTGATGGCTCTCCGCTCGTGCTACCCATGACTCAAGGAGAATCGTACACCTTGGAAGTGGATTTGACCAGTGTAGAAACAGGAGATTTGACCTATGACTGTCTTAATGGCGAAGGAGAAATACTTGCTACAATGAATGCGGAAGTCGTCAATATAGGTGATAAAGTAACCCTAAGATGTGATTTTAATGCACTTGCTCCATCGACGGTCGTTCTCTTGAAACCCTCAGACTCAACGATATCGAGCACCTTTTCTCGAACCTTTACGACCGTTATGAGTCAAGACGACCTTGACGATTTGCAGACGAATTCTGAATTGGGTACATTCACGCTCATTGGTATTGGTTCACTCATATTGATTGTTATTCTTGCAGTGTCTATCTTACTTACACGTGAATCCGAAGACGAAGTAGAGCGCGACATCTTTGAGTATTGTCCTGCATGCGATGGGGAATTAGAGGGTGATGAAGATCGCTGCCCTCATTGTTCCTTCAATCTGAAGAAAGCTCGAAACCAATTCCACGATTGTGAAGAATGTGGTGAATCGATTCCAGACTTACTGGATAATTGTGTTTATTGTGGCGCTGACCAAGATGTGTCCTCGTATTTCGAACAGAGAGTACGCAAAGAAAGAGTGGCCAAAGAAGTCGTCGCGCTTCCTGAAGAAGTTGATGAAGATGCTATCGTTACCGGAACTGAGAACTTTGCTCAAACAGTGAAAGAATTTGGCTTTGATGAAGAACAACTCGAAGACGAATGGGATGAAAACATCTTGAGTGCTGAGGCTGAAGTTGAAGCAGCATATGATCGTAGAAATGCGGACGAGTTGTTGCGTGAAGATATGACTGAAGAAGAATTAGAAGCGTATAAAAATACAGTTACAACGACACTCAAGAGTACCAAAGACCTCAGTGAAGAATCCAATGACATTGATGCAATACTTGCTTCTAAGGGCGAAATTATCGCTCACAAAGATGATGGAAAAGACCTCTCTGCAAGCGATGCCGATATTCGTGGCCGCTTGTTTGAAATTACTGGAGAAGACGGCATTATGCCTGGTGACAAAGTCAACGTCGGAATGCAACTCACAGATTCAGCATTCGCTGGAAATGAAGTTTCCGAGGCGACTTCTGACTTTACCATGAAGGATGACGACAAGCCAGTAGCTATGGTTGATGAATTGACGCCTGAGAAAGTCAAACCCGCACGTCGCCGAGGTACCCGCCGAAAAGCGGCTGAAACCACCGACACGCCAAAGGAATCAGATGTTGCAGAATGTGGTGCATGCGGCGCAGAAATCGCAGTCGATGCAACTGAATGTGGAACATGTGGTGCGAAATTTGAGTGATGTCCGTCGGCTTTCATAGGGTTCGTCATCGCTTTGCTCGGCAACCACTTCACGTCATTCGGACAGTTGACGCAGTGGCTCTAAGATATCAAACCCTTGTGTTCTCTAGCATTGAGTTGATATGTGGGTGGAGCCTAGCCGCGCCATGAAGAAGAGTTGGTCTCTGCCAATCCTCATGGTGATGATTTTTCTTCTCAGCAGTACTTCTGGATGTTTAGGCCTCCTACAAGCACGTGAGACGATAGAGAGTCTTCGCGGGGAGCCTGAAACGAAGTCTGAGTCTATCAAAATCACTCATTTTAAAGCATTCAGTACTTTGAACCCAGAGGACTGGGAATCGTATGAAAACGTCTCCACCTTCGAGATAGATGAGACTGTTTCGGAGATTCTTGTATTCCGAAAGGTAACGGTTCAAGGGTCTGAATTCATCGGTTGCTTAGAAAATTTTACTCGCTATGTTCGCGCAGAACTTTGGGCTCCAAATGCGGGCCCGAACGATCAACCGGCTTGGTCGATTGATGTGTGTGAGGACTTAGGTGCAGCAACTGCGAATATCGCCCCAACTCCAACGTTTGAAACTGGGACATGGAGACTTGAAATCTCAGCACGGGGGGCAGGCATTGAAAACTCTGCAGCTCAAGACTCCTTTCGAATTGAAATCACCATCAAACGAACATGCATACAATATCCGCTTGAAGATGCATGCATTTGATTCAGACAAGTGAATCCTCGCACGCATATAGCCTTGAGCAGTTTTTGCACTTTCCTGGACGGTTGTGGTTACGTAATGCTCCTCCTTGGACCATGAGGCGCTGAATTTCTTTAACTGCACTCTTCAATTCCTTTTTGGCTACATCGTTCCATGGTATTTGGTGAAGGTTTGTTTCACCATAACGCAGAACTCCATAGGGGGCACTTTTGTTGGTATTTTTTTCCACGAGGTGTAGGTAAGCGAGTAATTGCATTCGGTGCGAGGGGTGAGGATTTATGGGGACCTTACCGGTCTTTTGTTCAACGGGAATAAACTCTCCATCGACAATGACAATTTGGTCTGGTCGACCTCTCAAGCCAATGTTTTCATCGACCAGAAGATTTGACGTTGCATCATCATCTGAATATGCTACTTCGTCATCCGTTTGAATATCGATATCCTTTTTCATTGACTCGAGAGCATTGTCAGACAACAACATTCGTTGTAGTTGCCATGAGGCAGCAAGAGTCCATGCCATTGCGGTCACGAACAATATGAAAGCCGCTTGGTTTCGATCATCAGCACCTGCCAAGGCAATAGCGTGTAATCCTAAAACGATTGAACCAAACAGTAGACTTGCTTCAACACGGCCTGCTTCAAACCAGCCACCGATAAACCCTTTAGGTTCCCAAAAAGGCTTAAATTCCTCATTTCTCGATAGTAATTTTGTTTTTTGCCGAGGGATAGTTTCGCTCAAACCAATCCATGAGCGCCAAGGTACTGAAATGGCAATTAACCCTACGATGAGGGTGGCTGCAGCCCACATGGCGAGGTATCGGGCCATTTGCAAAGGCGTAGTGACATCATCAATGAAATTGAAAGCCACTGCATCGATTGTCAATGCAATGATGACTGAAAACCACCAGGTCCAAACTGTAACTGAACGACGCATTTGAGTTTGAATGAATTGAAAGTCCTTCATTTGCTCATGAATTTGGGCGTGTCTTTTGATGCCGGCGACGATGGCTTCTCCTTGGCCGGAATTTCCTTGACGTGATAATGACCAAGACAATGGACAATATTCATGGCGCTCTAAATCGCTAGCACTGACGGGGAGTGCGACTCCTTGTTCATCTCGCCAAATCCCGTCTTCAGAAACTGTGGCCTTCGGTGGCCCGTTTTCTGTCGAATTATCTTCCATCACAAACCCCCCCTCTACCTCAACAGACTTGCTTCAGGCTTTGAGTTCTCCCATGGCAATCCCGCTTAAATCTCCTTGAGGTTGCAGTTGAAATCATCCCGCCTCTCTACGAAGCGGTTTAATATAGAGTCCAAGTCGGGTGACTGCTGAGGAATTGCCATGTCCGAGGAAATGAACTTACTCTTACCCTTTGAATCCTATGAGGAGAATGCTGTCAATATTGGTACTCAACAAAAGAGTGCTGACATGGCTCGTTTCATTGAACGTGTTCGTGAAGACGGACTTTACCTTCTCGATGTCAACATGACCGACTCTCGAATTCGTTCCATTGCTGAGTTCCTCAACAAGTATGACCCTTCTCGAATCATGGTTGTTTCAGCACGTCAATATGGTCAGCGTCCTGCTCGATTGTTTTCTGAAGCAATTGGTGCAAATGCGGCTGTTGGCCGATTTATTCCAGGTTCTCTTACCAATCCAGTTCTCCGCTCCTATGTTGAGCCTGATGTCTTGTTTGTAACCGACCCTGCTGCTGACCAACAAGCACTTCGAGAAGCGGTCAACTCCGGTTTGCCAATCGTTGGAATTGTTGATGCAAACAACAATCTTCGCAATGTCGATATCGCACTTCCTGCAAACAACAAAGGTCGCCGTTCACTCGCTTTGATTTACTGGCTTCTCGCTCGTGAAGTTCTCAAGGTTCGTGGAAAAACGACCGATGAAGATTGGGCTGCTTCCCAAGACTTGGAAGAATGGCAATCAACGTTCTGAAGCAGTTCGAGACTTCTAAGAACCTTTTTTGAGTACTTTCCTTGAAAATTCAACTGTTTGTTGAATGCAACTGATAAACAAAGAGGCTTTGGCTTTCGTTGAGGGATTTGCAGATGTCGAATATTGAAAAGAAACGAAGCCTCCCCGCTCGTGCTTTTTTTTATGGCCTCCGAACTCCCGGCAGGTTGTTTAATCGATTGGTTTTTTATCCCATGCTCGACCGAAAAATTGCGAGCAGTGATTTGGAATTATTGGTTCATGATAAAGAACGAGGTTTGGTTCGGGTACTGAGCTACGGTGAGCGGCTTGATTGGAGTTTAAATTCCGGTAAAGCATGCGATGCAGTTCCATGGCTTGACCGCATTCAGCCGCTCATCCATAAGCAGAGTATGATCTTTGATGTTGGAGCGAATATGGGCGTAGTAAGCCACTGGTTTTCCCAGCGCTGTGAACATGTTCATGCATTCGAGCCTCATCCAGAAAACGTCTCAACCATCAACTCGCAAATGAAGATGAGGAACAATCAGAACATTACTTTGCATCAAATGGCTCTAGGTAAAGAGCAGACAGAAATGCAGTTGCATGTCAAAGGGTTTCACGGCCACCATTCACTTGGTGATGTCGACAACAGTCCAACCGTCGATAAAATCAAAGTTCAAGTCCGCACAATGGACGATGTCTCTCGTGAACTTTCGATTGAACGAATTCATTTCCTCAAAATAGATGTTGAAGGTTTCGAATCAGATGTTCTTCTCGGTGCTCAAACACTCCTTGGCGAGAAAAAAATTGATTACATTTTATTTGAATTACAAGAAACCCTTCTTGAATCGATTCAACGCAGTTCTCAAGAAGTGTTCCAAATTCTATTTGATTCAGGATATCAAATCCTTGACTTGAATGGACAAGTCATGAAGAGTGAAGAAGGAATGTTGATCCCCAATGGAGATTATTTGGCTTGCGTTGACGCTGTGAAAACGGCTAAAAAGTTAGCATCTTCACCTTTTGAACTCATTTGAATCCGCTATTCTGTAGAGTTCGCTGACAAATAATTGGAAATCCCGGTGGCGAAATCTTCTGGTGTCGGGGCACCATGCATTAGGTTACGAATTTTCTTAGCACCTGGTAACCCTTTTGTGAATGCAACAGCATGCCTCTGCATCCATCGTGGTTGAAGTCCCATTGTGAGGTGAGAATATTCGATGTATTTGTCCCAACACCATTTGCGGGTTGCAAAAGCACGGCCAATCTCTGAACGCTGATACCACTCCTCTCCCATTTGTTTAATCCACGGTAAATCCTCTTCATCCATCCAGCCTAAACCAACTTTGATTTCTCCAAAGGTTGCAGGACGACCAATAGCGCCACGACCAATCATAAGACCTGCAGCACCCGTTTTTTCTAAGCACAGTTTCGCACTTTTGGTATCGACAACATCTCCATTTGCAATAACGGGGACTTCGACTGCATCCACCACTCTTTGGATAGAGTTCCAGTCTGCTTCGCCAGAATACCGTTGTCGAAGCGTTCGGCCATGAACGCATAGCCGAGACGTGCCGATGTTTTCGAGCTCTTTGCATATTTCCAATGCATTATTTTCACCTTGTCCCGTACCGAGGCGCATCTTGGCCGTAACAGGAACATCGACGCGCTGAATGATTCCATCCACCATGGCAACGAGATTCTCAGGTTCACCCATCAATGCCGCTCCTGCACATATTTTGGTAACTTTGGGAGCCGGACATCCGAAGTTTAAATCGATAATATCTGCACTTGGTGCCAACATTTCAGCAGCTGTTGCCATATCGCCTGCATCACCACCAAAAATTTGGGGGATAAATGGAATTTCCGTGGCATGTGACTCCATCTTTCTCCACGACATAGCAGCTTCACGCGTAAGAGCTGTGCTGTTGGTAAACTCAGTGATGGTCACATCAGCACCGCAATCTTTCGCTAGTAATCGAAATGGAAGGTCCGACACACCGGCCATTGGAGCAAGAAAAAGAGGACGAGCCTCGCCTTCCCACGCACCAGGTTTAGCGCCAATATGCTCGCTCATTACCAATCGCTCAGAATCCTTGTTTTTCAAGGGTTGGCTGTTTCTTGAACTTCATTGCCACTTAGGAGACCATTGCCTGTTCAAGTAATTGAGCAACTCTGCGCATTCTGCGAAGGGTTCTGTCGATTCTTGAGGCGATCTCTCTGTGTACTTCTCCGGATGTGTACCCTGCCATCCTGTGACCTAATGGAAGCCGTCCACCGAGTAAATTGAGTAATAGCATCTGTTCATCGTTGGAAATACCTTTCATTGATGTTTCAACTTCTTCGACTTTCAATTTCCCTTTTTTTAGACTCGAGAGTAGAGCAGATTGTTGCTTTGAGTTAAGAATTCGTTGGAAGCCACCTTTCTTCAGCATCCAATCTTCTCCCCTGCGTTGATGTTGTGCCGTCATAGCCGTCCAAAGAGTGATGTTGAGCCGGTCGATTCTCGGAACTCTTTGGACCATCCCAGTATTTCGGAACCTTTCTAGGATTCTACCGAGGCGAGGTTTTTCGTCATCGAGAACTTCACTTGCTTCGTCGAGAGAAAGAGGTAAATCTCGATTCAAAAGCAACTCAAATAATTGTACAGATATTGATTCAGCATGTGCTTCTTTGCCAGGTCGCTCGCCGAGTAATCCAAAATCACCCATCCATTGGGACAAGAGACTTTCTTCACTGTCAGCAAGTAATGGGCGGTGGTCGACAATCCCAATACTAAGTGCAGGAGTGTCGGTCGAAACAGGTTCTGTTCCAATATTTGGGTTTTCACGATTCCAAAGTGAGTCGAGCAAAGCCATGCGTTGTTTGACAATTGTTTCACATTGTAATGTAAAGAATTCAATCGCATTACTAAGCGAGCCGCCACGTAAGTAATATCTTCGCCATCCTTTTCCTTCGTTCGAAAAACCAATTATGCCTGCTTCAACTAATCGAGTTAAGTGATGGTTCAATGATGCAGGCGTTAAAGCGAGTTCATCTGCTAACATTTGTGCATCCCAGCTTATGTCAGGTTGTGCAAAGAGGTAATCTCTCAATAATCGATGAACAGGCCCCGCTCTTCCTTGGTCAGCGGTCGCTTCTCCACGTTTGCGTACGAGGCATAATGTGTCGATAAACCAGCCAACGAGGTTGTCAACTTCCCGCTCACTGGTTGGTAAAGCAACCTCTGTTAAACGGACACTAAACATAGTACTCGATACGTGTTTATTCCGAGGGTCTTTGAAGGCTATGTTTTATTTGCCTCTCAAGAGGCGAAAAATAGAGTCTTTATCTTCTGTCATCGTGCCAATCGTAATCGACACCTTTCGAGCCATGCCATTCGATTTCCATATCGATATGCGGCATCATTTCAATTCTGTCTTCTCGCAGAATACCTCTTCTGCGGAGTACTTTCACCGCAGAATGAACGGTCGCTCGTGAGCGGCCGATTCGTCGAGCCAGTGAGGCTTGAGAACGTGGTACGCCTTCATTCTTGATATCTTCAATGATCAATTTCTGAACCAGAGATAATCCGATTGGTAGGGCAGATGCTGCTCGCTCTTCACTCACGGCAATTCCCCGTAAGATTTCGACTTGAGTTGGAGCGCCGGCAAAATAGCATGTGCGTCCGTTGACAGGTAGAACGGTTACGCTTTTTCGGCTTTGTAATACGTCGAGATGATGGCGAAGAGTTCCGTTAGCTGCGTTCAAGGTTGATTGTAACTCTCTGTAACACAAACCTGGGTGTTGTTCAAGTGTAGAGAGAATACGTTGGCGCAACGGATGCTCATAGGTCCTCGCTTTCGTAGATACACCACCCATAGCAAGGGCGCCAACTGCTGTAGCGGCGGCTGCGACTCCACTTGCAAGTCCTACCACGCCTCCAGCAGCACCTGCCAAACCAGCAGACAACCACGGTCGCTGACGGACCCATTGTGCAAGTAGAGGCATACGACGAGGTTCCCATTCTCCCTTCTTAATCCATCCTATGGGTGCGTCGCAGAAAGCAACGCTCAATCATGAGCTTGCACGGTGCCTAAATGAATTTTCAAATGAGCGACTAGGGGAGAAAGAAGTCGGCCACATGTTCGGCCATGTTCGGTAAGAAGATACGTCACCCGGATAGGTGGTCCATCAGCAACCTGTCGTGAAACAAGGCCTTCGTCCGCTAAATAGCGCAATTTGTCTGAAAGCGTTCTTGATGAAATCCCCTCAAGTAGGTTCTTCATTTGGTTAAATCTTCGAGGTCCAGAAATGTAGAGTGCTGATAGAATTTCAATGGTCCATCGAGAACCAAATACACTCAATGCTTCACCTGCTCGGCATACTTCATTATGCAAATCATTCATCGGATTGAGATCTTGCTGCGAACCCAAAATGCCTCGAATATCTCCACCTATTTTAATAGCAGATTCAATCGAAGTCCGAACCATATTGTAATCATCGCGAGGTACTTTGAGCGGTAGAGTCGGCATTGTTTATCTCCTTATGTGAACGCTGATACACCGACTACTTAATTCCATTTTAACACCGATTCCTTTTTTCACAAAGCGAGCCATTCCATTAACACTTCATCTCACCTTTCAAGAAGTCTCGCGCTTACGGGTGAGTATGGCCAAACAGGTGTTGCTCGTACGAGGCGGTGCCTTAGGCGTCAATACCGGTATTGGCGGCGCCCATCACAACCTTGTCACTTCACTGACCCATGGCAACATTCAGGGATGGGCGAATACATTGATTTGCGAATACCCAATTAAAAAGAGGATGAATCCTTTCTCACGCTTGTTTAAACGCTGGTTTTCACACCCAAGACGTATAGCAAAGATTCTCAAAAAGCAGCATGAATTCGATATTCTTCACATTACAGACCAAGAACAAGCACACCTTATTCCTGAAGACTGTTCTATCCCAGTTGTTGTCACTGTGCATGATTTGTTCCATTTCTTTCCAGAGCGAATTAATGTTGGAGAGGAATCCATCGAAGTCGGGGAGCACAATCCGCGATGGTATCGGCGTCGAGACTTGGTGAAACTACGTGCAGGTTTGGCACGAGCAGATCTTTTGGTATGTGATTCTCAAGCGACTTTATCAGCATGCATGAAGTATTTCCCAGGTATCAAATCAGTATGTGTCCCTCTCGGTTTAGATCTTCAATCTTTCAGTCCCAAAGGACGTTCGAGTAACGTAGCCTCTCTGCCAGCATCGAATTTATCCAAAGGATGCCATCTGTTGGTTGTTGGAAGTCACGCACCGCGGAAACGCCTAAAATTCCTCTGTCAATTAATAGGTGGGCTGGATGAAGAGATGAAACAGAACATTATCGTTCACCATGTAGGAAATGAAAAGTGCCCTTATGGCGGTCTATCAGCCTC
This sequence comes from Candidatus Poseidoniaceae archaeon, assembly GCA_949372875.1. Classification (GTDB taxonomy): domain Archaea; phylum Thermoplasmatota; class Poseidoniia; order Poseidoniales; family Poseidoniaceae; genus MGIIa-L1. The sequence goes on along the minus strand of CASIAW010000007.1, from coordinate 79,022 downwards.
CCATCTTGCTCGTGAATACGACGTGAACAATTGGGTCTCCTATGGAGGTCATCTCTCGAGCGATGCCCTCATGGATTTACGCCATGCCAGTGAGGCCCTCCTTTTCCCAAGCGCTAGCGAAGGATTCGGTTACCCCCCACTTGAGGCTATGGCCTGTGGCACCCCTGTTTTATGCTCAAACCTTCCTTCACATAATGAGTTGATGCCTGATGATACATGTCTTGACCCCGAAGATACAGAGGCTTGGAGAGAAGCTCTCCTTTCAGTCTATTCAAATTGGCAAAGCCGCACCAAGGCGGATGAGGGACACGTTTGGCCAAAACCTCGTTCAGGTCTGATTGAATTTGCATCACGATTCGACCAAAGTCGATTTTGTCTTCGAATGGCCGAAGTTTACGATTCGTTGTAAGTCATTTCGTGAACAATATGCTCATATGTAGAAGCAGAGCGTCGTCGAGCATGGCCGGAGAGACGTCCCCTGACGGAATGGATTCAATCAAATGGTTTCACTCAATCCCTCTTAACGACGGCATTGTTACGCCCGGATTAGATGCTTCCATGGCAAAACTCGAACAGATTTGCCTCCCGAAAGATTTGAGCGGTAAAACCGTTCTTGACATCGGTTCTTGGGATGGATTTTTCTCTTTCCAAGCAGAAAAGGCTGGTGCTAAGCGAGTTCTGGCAACCGATCATTTCTGTTGGAGTGGCCCTGGATGGGGGACGAAAGATGGTTTTAATTTCGCTCATAAAGCACTGAATTCGAAAGTCGAATCATTGGATATTGACGCGATGGATGTGTCACCTGACAATGTTGGTGAATTTGATGTTGTCATGTTCCTCGGAGTCTTATATCACCTTCAAGACCCAATGGCTGGTCTTCGTGTGGCTGCCAATGTCTGCAAAGAATTGCTCATCATTGAGACTGCTGTAGATGACTTGCATCGCTGGAAACCTTCAATGGTCTATTATCCGGGAGATTCTTTCAACAGCGATGATACAAATTATTGGGCTCCAAATGTGGGTGCTATGAAAGGCATGCTCAAGGATTTGGGCTTCTCAAGAGTGGAAGTTGTCTACCCAAAGAACCCGTGGATTCGTTATTCACTCCCCGTTCGGTTATTCTCCTCAATCAAGGGAATGTTCACTGGCCGTGGACCGTTTAGACAGACGATTAATCAAGGTCGAATGTCTTTTCACGCTTACCGCTGAGTGAGAACATCTCTCCGCAGTGTTCTTGAGTCGAGTTTTGTTGGCAAGGTCATGCAACCTATTCAACGCGTAGCCATAGTCGGTGCAGGGAACATGGGCTCAGGTATTGCTCAGAAAACCGCTCAAGAAGAATTTGATGTTCAAATGGTCGACCGAGAACAACAATGGGTTGATAGAGGCCAAGGAATTATTCGAGATTTCCTTTCTGAAGCTGTTGAACGACGAATCTTTTCTCCAGCACAAGTCGAAGCCATTCAAGGGCGAATTACCGGTGTTGTTGGTGTTGAAAATACGGCGATTGATACTGATCTGGTCATCGAAGCGGTTTTCGAAGATTTCGACATTAAAACTGCAGTTTTTAACACCCTTGACAAAGCATGTGGCCCTGATACAATTCTTGCATCAAACACATCTTCACTATCGGTCAATGCACTGGCAGAAGCGACAGGTCGAGCGGACAGATTTGTTGGTTTGCATTTCTTTTACCATCCTGCTAAAAACCGACTTGTCGAAGTAATTCCTGCTCAATCTTCGAGTCCGGAAACTGTTGAAAAAGTAGTTCAATACTGCAAAATGCTCGGCAAAGTCGTCATCGTATGTGCAGATCGTCCAGGGTTTGTAGTCAATCGTTTCTTCGTACCTTGGTTGAATGAGGCGTGCCTTCTTTTGGAGGAGGGCGTTGCTACTGCTGCTCAGATTGATGCTGCTGCCCGTAAAGCCTTCCGTATTGGTCTTGGGCCGTTTGGATTGATGAATCTCACCGGTCCACCGATTGCACTCCACTCGACTGATTATTTGGCGGAACAGTTGCACACTCCCCGATATATCGGGGCTCAAAACCTTCGAAATCTGATTGATGCAAATGAGCACTGGAGTATCGAAGGTGAAGAATCTTATTCTGATGAGCAATACACCACTGTTTCAGAACGCTTGTATGGAGTCGTATTCGGCGTCGCTGCTCAAATTGTTGATGAAGGTGTTTGTTCCATGGAAGATGTGGATCGCGGTGCTAAAGTTGGCTTGCGTTGGGCTCGAGGGCCGTTTGAGTTGATGAACAAAGTCGGCGTTCAAGCCTCGTGCCAAATGGCTCAATCCTATGCTGATTTGGCTGCTGAAGCAGACCCATCCCGTGCATGGAATGTCCCTGAATTTTTCGTCGAACAAGGTGATGAAGATTGGTCTTTCTCGACCGTGGATACAGCCATTGAAAATGGAATTGCTACCGTTACCATTAACCGCCCTGAAGCAATGAATGCTCTCAATGAAACCGTTGTGTCTCAACTTGGTGTCGCATTGGATAAAATCAACGCCAATGATTCGGTTCACACGATTGTATTGGACGGTGCAGGGAAGGCATTTGTCGCAGGTGCTGATGTCAAATTCTTTGTCGATAAAATACACGCAGATGCAATACCAGACATTGTTGAATTTACCACCAATGGGCATGTTGTACTCGATAAACTCGAATCCTCAGGCAAGACCACTGTTGCTTTGACGACTGGACTTGCGCTTGGTGGCGGCCTTGAATTAGCACTGGCGTGTGATTATCGGATTGGTACACGTCGCACACAATTCCGCTTCCCCGAAACCTCGATTGGAATTTATCCTGGGCTCGGGGGCTCACAACGACCTGCCCGAATCAGCGGTATTCCAGCAGCGCGCTGGGCTGTTTTAGCTGGTAATTTCATGGATGCTTCAACTGCTGCTGATCTTGGATTGCTTACTCACCTTGTCGATGTCTCAGGCGTCAATGCTTGCGTTTCTCAACTCGCCAAGAGTGGTAAACCCGACAACAAATACCCGGGTGTTCCAGCACATCCAGACAGTGCAGTCGCCTCTTTTGCACGTTCTTTTTTCGCAGATGAAAACATGTCTGATTTGATGGCAGGAAAGTGTCCAGACGGCTTTGATGCAGAAGACAGGAATGTTGGCCGTCAACTCAAATCTCTTTCTCGTACGGCTCCTCATGCCCTAAAGATGGCAAGTGCGCTCATCGATGAAAGTGGACATACAGACCTAGCACAAGGATTGCAATTCGAACTCGACGGACTTACTGAGATTTTCTCGACTGCTGATTCACTTGAGGGACTCTCGGCATTGATTGAAGGTCGAAAGCCGACCTATTCAAATTCGTGATTAAGCCCACTGGTCCTGAATCTCAGCCATCTGTTTAACCAGTGTAACAATGTCAATTGTTTCATCTTGCTCATGAGCAAATGCGATGCGGTTTCGGACTGCATCGACAAATTCCTCTTCCGGTTTTTCATTCAGAATATCTTCGATAAAAGCAGGTAATGACATACCCTTGCCTTGTGCAATAGCAATGCGTGCACGTCGCTCTTCGGCCTCATCTTTTGGTTTGCGAACGCCAGTCATTGTGTCACCTCATCGCTATTGAAATGTTGAGCATACCAGTCTTCCCATTGAATCACTTCTTCATCAGACCATTCGCTCAACGGCCCTGTTTCCGAAATACGTAGCGAGCTTGAGGAGAGGGGCAACATGGTCGCATTATGCGTGCACTTTATTCCAGGTGATCCAAGAACCATTGCCTTCTCAACAATTCCAAGCCCGATTGACAGGCTGCGAGTATCCGTTCCTGACCAGTATGCAGAAAATCCGGGATGGGTATGAACCCAGAGTTTGAATGGGGCAATACATCCAACAGGAGGTGAGAGTTGGACTTGTCCAGAAGTCCCCCAATCTATTGAAATGACATTTTCCGCATCAATGAGCACGGATGTTTCAAGTCCAGCAAGATAAGAAATTGCATAGACAACATCCCAACGACCTTGTTTCGATGCACGATGTTGGATGTCAAGTAACACTTCATCCTCGATGTTTCTTTGTTTTGCCATCTCTGTGACGTGGTCCCAAACCTCTTGGGTCACATCTAACTGTTCGAGAGCAGGGATGAATATCATGCCTTCACCTCCACTGTATTGCTCTTCAAGCGCGGAAACTCGAATTGACCATACGTGAGACTTCCCATAGATTGCATGGGTGATTTTCTTTCACGAAGGTGTTGAAGAAGCCACTGGGCTCCAAAAGTTCCTGCAATCGAAAATCCAAATTCGAGATTCCCTGCATCCAATGCACCTTGGACTTGACAACTCATCGGTTCATGGTCGGGAGTCATTTGCTCGACCAGAACAGAATCTGACTGAGATGAAAAGACCATCCATCCATCTCCAGAACACCTCAGGTCGACCCAAGGAATCTCAAGAGCGTGAACCAATCGGCGAGGCTCCGGCCTATCGACGCAGACAACGACCAAATCATAGCCTTCAAGTTGTTCAGCACTTCTCAAGTTTTCAGTCAGTGGGACCAGTTCCACATATTCTGTTTCACCAGCATATTTACTCGAAAGAGCAGAGACTTTCTCCATGCCGACATTCGCTTGAGAGAAGCGCTGATGTCCGAGGTTTGAGGTTTCCACAACATCTCCATCCATAAGCGAGATTTTGGCCTTTAATTGAACGCGTTCCAAGGCAGGTACAAGTAACTCAACGAGGGTTGTTCCAATACCGCCGGTGCCGACGATAAGTACATTTTTTGGCATAGATTCTTCTTCCATGTGAAAGGAAGTATTCAACACTTAATAAATCTCAAATAGACATCATCCGTTCAAGGGCAGCGATTTGAACTTCAAGAGTGAAATGCGTTTCCACATAAGGCCGTCCGACATCGGCCCAAGCCTTGCGTAAGACGGGGTCTTTTGAATCAAGATACGAGGCTTTCCAAGCCCCTAAGTCGTTTCGAGGTAAGAGGCGTCCAGAGTCAACAGGTGACATGGTGCAGGTAAATCCTCCTTCATCGACCATGAGCGCAGGAATGCCGATTGCCATCGCTTCAATGGGCGTGAGTCCAAATGGCTCATCATGGGCGTGACTTACCATCGCCAGAGAACCTCTGATCAAAGCACAAAGTTGCGTCTGCGAAAGTCGAGGCATACAGTTTACTTCAACTCCAATTCTCTTTCCCTCTTCGATGAGCTTACTCTTGTCTGCGTCATCTCCACCACCAACTTGAACCAAAGCCAGTCCGGTATCCTTCAGAGATTGTAATGTGTCCCAGGTTCCTTTCACATGAGATACTCGTCCAACAGTTACTACGTATTCTTCGGGTATGGTCCCCATTTCTTTGAGTGATTTCAATTCCTTTGCGGTTGCTTTCTCAGGCCATAACTTCCAGTCGATAACATGCATGACATGGCTTGCTTCAACAGGTCGCCCCCCAGCATCTCGCTTTGGTGGTTTGCCGTTTTCTTTTTCACTATCGCACGCTATGCCGTAGACTTGATTCAGTCGCTTTTGTATCCACATTGAATTTCCTGAAATCGAAGACTTCGGGCGTTTGAGGAGTTTTTTAACAAAAGTTTGGTCTCGAATTCTTTGACGAGTGAAAAGTGCTTTTGTGAACCATAGTGGGCGTTTTGGAGTACCATCAATATGACGGTGAAGCACATCTTCATACAACCACCTTGGCGGTTCGAGGCAGTGGTAATGAACTGGAAGATGAGCAGGGATGAGCGGTAGCAGTTCGAGGGTGCCACGGCAAACCGACATGTGAACTGCATCAAACTCATCCCAAGGAATGTCGATGCTCCGCCACATTTTTTGTGCAGATGTGCTTGCCTTTGCCATGATTTCAGCAACAGCGCCTGCTGGCCACTTCATTGCTGTTGTAGGTAAAAGGAGCCGCACATTTGCATCATTGAGCAAATCTTGAGCATCTTTGGTCAAATCAAGACTCGCTAAACTCACATCCCAACGTTGAGAAGTTGCCCGAATGAGCTGCAGTAGTTCACGTTCAGCACCTCCCAGTGAAGCGAATGAACCACGAACAATGAGAACGCGTAGACCGCTCCCAACTCCGTCTTTCAATTCAGCCATTGGACCGTACAGCCGGCGACTCCCCTTCAAATCCTCCCTCAGCAGGTGGATTCCAGTTGCCATTTACGCATACGAACACGCGACCGATTGAAAAAGGGAGGAGTCTACGGTAAGCCATGAGCGGAAAGACAGCAATGGTAACCGGAATCACTGGCCAAGACGGTTCATACCTTGCAGAACTGTTGTTGGAAAAGGGCTACATCGTCTATGGCTTGGTTCGCCGCGTGTCTCAACCAACCTCTGGTCGAAGCCTCATTAATCACTTGATGACCAATGATAATTTTAGACTGGTTAACGGTGACCTTGCTGACCAGAACTCAATTGATAATGCAGTGACTCTCGCCCAACCAGATGAATTTTACAACCTCGGTGCAATGTCATTTGTTCCAGAATCATGGCGCTCGCCAATGATGACTGCAGACATCACTGGTTTAGGGGCGCTTCGTTGCCTTGAAGCAATTCGAAAGCACGCACCAACGTGCCGTTTCTATCAAGCAGGTTCTTCTGAGCAATACGGAAAAGTGAGAGACGTTCCTCAAACAGAACTGACTCCGTTCCACCCGCGCTCCCCATATGGATGTGCCAAAGTGTTCGCATTCGAAATCACCCGTAATTACCGAGAGTCTTACGATATGTTTGCTTGCACAGGTATTCTCTTCAATCACGAAAGCCCACGCCGTGGACTGGAATTCGTCACTCGTAAGGTTACGATGACTGCAGCACGTATCGCCCATGGATTTGATGAATGCCTTTGGATTGGCAACGTCGATGCAAAGCGAGATTGGGGATTTGCCGGCGATTATGTCGAGATGCAATGGAGAATGCTTCAGCAAGATGAACCTGGTGACTACGTTGTTGCTACCGGTCGAACACACAGTGTTCGGGACATGATTACGCTCGGTTTTTCACATGTTGGAATGAATCTTACTTGGTCAGGGGAGGGTGTAGACACCATTGCTACAGACCAAAATGGAAACATCCGTGTGCGTACAAATCCGAAATTCTTCCGACCAGCTGAAGTTGATTTGCTAATCGGCGATCCTGCTCTTGCAGAGAAAGAACTTGGATGGGTCCCAGGAACTTCGTTTGAAGAACTGGTTCAAATGATGGTTGACTCTGATATGGCACTTGTCCAAGAAGCAGTCAATGGCGGCTATGCGCCTCCAATTCCACCAGAGTGAGGTGAAGCCAGAACATGGCTGAAACTCCCCTTCTTTACTCGTTTCGGCGATGTCCATATGCGATGCGAGCCAGAATGTCGATTGTTCGTGAAAATTTTCAAGTTGAATTGAGAGAGGTCGTTTTACGACACCGACCGGCTCACATGATGGAAATCTCACCGAAGGGAACAGTTCCAGTTTTACTCCTCAAAGATGGAACGCTGATTGAGGAAAGTCTTGAGATTATGCAACACGTCTTGGACTGGACACTTTCACAAGAAGAGAGCCATTGGATTACAAGAAATGATGATGAGTTCAAGTATCATCTTGACCGCTACAAGTATCCCAATCGATACGAAGGAGTTGACGAACTTGAACAACGCTCTGCTGCATCATCCTATCTCATGGATTTGGATACCCGTCTTGCTTCTCAACCTCCGATCAGTGAGGCATTGAGCGATGCATTGTTTCCATTTGTCCGGCAATTTGCAAATCATAACCGTGAATGGTTCGATGCACAAGAGTGGGGCAACGTGTTGACTTGGCTTCATGAGAATCTTGAAAGTGAGCCGTTCAAAATCTGTATGAAGAAATACAAACAATGGACAGAAGGCGATGAAGTTCTTCTCTTTCCACAGGTTTGATTCTACTTAGCGCAATATTCGCTTTCCTGTTTCCTTTGTAAAATGCCTTCACTCCTTTCCTCTCCGGGAGTAGTTTGATATGGACTGTGTATCCTAATCAAAGTATGGAAGAAAAGGATGAACTCAATATTGGCTTATCTGGAATAATGAAGTTAACTGGCTTTTTACCAATAATGATTGGTGCGACATTTCTCTTTTCGCCAAGAACCTCTATTGCTGTTGGCCCCTACCTTACTGAGCATGGTATCTTTGTGAGTATGTATGTGGGAGTCTTTGCCATTTTTATTGGATTGACACAATGGTTCGTAGCGATTTATGTTAAGGAAAACCTGCATATCTTCGGACGTTTGTTCTCACTGGGCCTCTGTTCGACCGTATTCTTGGAGGTATATGGATGGACATCTGGGTTGATAGAGTTTGAGTTAAAGTTCTTATTCGCTACTTTGATTCCTGTCTCTGCGACTTTGGTTTTATTGATGTATTCAATTTTCCCTGAACAACCGAAAACGATTGAAAACACCGATAATTGATGTCGAAATTATACGTTAAGTATTTTTATCGAACAAACTGAAAAAGTTCAGTCAATGTCTGCCGGCATTGAAGAATGATGCAGGTTAATTCGCAACTTTCTGTTTGAATCAACGATGTATCCAAAGGTAAATTCAACCTTAACCTCTTCACCGCTTGGTGGTGTGAAAAAATAATTTCCCATGGTTATTGCAGTTGTTCCGCTGATGATGACATCCTCATTCTCAAACCGCACCTTTGTCCAACTCTTGATTGCGAATCCCTTGTCTTCTGAAAATGCGCTGTTTCCCCCAACAAAGTAGGATAATGCTCCTTCAAAGGTCGGGCGAAACTGATTTTTTACAGCCAAGGTTGGTTTGAACAATACGGGTCCAATGTCGTAACTATACAACGATTCTACATGAGTACGTGCCCTTTGGACATAGTCCGCTCCAGCATTATGCGCTGCAGCAATCTCTACAATCCCTTCTCCCCATGCTTGCTGGGCTTCCTCTACATCTGCGACTGTCAACATTGCGACACCATCTTATGAGGTCGGTTGAATCGGCACTTTATGAACAAAAGGGTCCCGATTGGATGTTGGATTCTGCTTAATCGCAGCAACTCTTTTCGAGACTGTCTTGGGCACAGAAGCAGGTCTTGGCTGGAACGATGTCAGCACGAGAACTACGTTCGTTGAACAATGCAGTGACTGCAGCGAGTTCCTCTGGAGCATCGCCACGAGCTTCGAGACAAAGTTTGAGACCGAGGAGACCCCACATGTTGTCTTTCCAAAGTTTGATGTCAGCACGGTAGACCGCTTCTGCTTCTTCGATTTCACCTTGTTCGTGGAGAAGAGCACCGAGAATGTGGCGCACAGGTTGCATTTGACCCCAAGGTTCGTTGTAAGCAAGGTTGAGTGAAAGATCGACACCACGGCGTAGGTGATCAAAAGCAGCAGTGAAGTCAGATGCTTCACCACGAGCCTTTGCTTGGAATTGCTTTCGGTATTCAATTTCACCAGCAAGAACAGCAGCGTTGACCAAAAGAATACATGGCCCATCACTTGGGTCTTGATACATCAAATTGTTGTGTAATACACGGCCAGCAAGTGCAGGGTTTTGAATCGCTTCATTGAACAGAACTTGTTCTGCTTCAGCCTCAGCAACCATTCCCTTGGATGCATAAGCCACACCACGAGCGTAGTGTTGTGTTGCGATGGTTGCAGGGAATACATCCTTGTCAGAATACATTGGTTCAGCAATGATTTCGTCCCACTTTCCGAAACGAATCATGACGTGCCATGGCATGGTAACATAGGATTCAAGGAAGATTGCACCCATAGGGATGATACCAGCAAGCATGAACTGAACGCCTGAGTTTTCGTCTCCAGCAGGAAGTGTATCGACTGCCTTTCGAGCATACTTGAGAGCAGTTTCGTATTGTCCTTCAAACATAGCACACCAAACCACGAAATGGTGGTTGTGCATTCGATAGAACTTGTAAAACTGGGATTCATTGCCTGTGAGTTCGACGTATTTGTCATCGGCTTCAACCGCAGCAATGTTACATTCAATTGCTTCTTTCCATTGTCCAACCCATGCATCGATGTGAGAGGGCATGTGCACGAGGTGACCCATGCCAGGCATGACGGTGCGAAGCACGTCTGCTGCTGGTAGAGCGCGTTCTGGGAACGGAGATAATTCAAGAGCGTGGCAGTATAGGTGGCACATTGCAACGTGTTCCTTTGCACCTTCGATGTTTGCAAATGCATCTTCCATTACTTTGACCAACAGCAATGTGTTGTCGTCAGCGGGAGTAATTTCTCCGGTACTGACATTCTTATCCCAAAGTTGCCATGCTTTCAAATTCATGAGAGCCTCGACATAAATGGCGGCAACATCCAAGTTTCCACTGTACTTTCGATAAAGAGGCTCCATTGCTTTTGCGAATGCAACGTTGAGTTCAGGATCGTTGCCCATGTTGAGGACCGACGGATCTGCTGCATCACGTGCTTCTGCAGAATGGCGTTGTGCCAATGCATCGATGAGGTCTTGCTCAAGTTCGGTGCAGCCTGCTTTGAGAGAAACAGCTTGTTGAATCGAATCGTGTCCAGAGCCAAGTCCTGGGCTCCAATTGTAGTTTGAAGAGACGCAGTATGCGATTCCCCAGTAAGCCATAGCGCAGGTTGGGTCGAGTTCAGTACATTTACTGAAACAGGCAATTGCTTCTTCGTGGTTATAGTTGAGCATGTGACCAAAGGCTTGGACATACATCTTACGAGCATCGTCGTTCGCACATGTAATATTTGAAGCAAAGAAATAGTTCGCCGGGACGCCGTAGTCATAATCAGTTGGTGCAAGGTTCATGATTGAATCTAGAGGCTTTCGCATTTAAGTAACTTGGATTGTTCTTAAATACCTAACAAGGAATTATATTTTTAAAAAAATCAATTTACTTTTTTTTTAATTTTACAGTGACTTGAACAATTTAAATTTTCAAATTACTGTATGCATGAAGGGGATTCCCTTAGAAAGAAACGGGGCAGTGGCTTAACACATGTCACCTCGACTGTCTTTGCCGCAGGAACGCCTCCTGCGCTGTCTAGGGCAATATTCTAAAAATTTAGAAAAAGCATGGGATGTGACGCGTGAAATTTCACTCCCTGGATTAAGTGAGTCACTTAGCGTGGTCCGCTCAGCATTGAATGGACCTTTGACAATCCTTGAAGATCAAGGCCTAATTTTCAAGCGAATGGCTCATGTGATTGGAGGTGGCTCTCGTAGAAGAAATGTCTACCATCTCACAGATGAAGGTCGTCTTCTTTTCGATTCATTCGGCGAGGACAATTCCAAACCACGAAAGAGCAGTTCTGTTGGGATGTCTTACGGAGATTATCCTCAAAGTGGTGAAATCCATGGACGTTCAGATGTCATACAAAACGCCCTTGCCATGGTCCAAGAACGGCACACTATTCTTCTCAGTGGTTTACCCGGCATTGGAAAAACAACCGTCGGAATTGCAGTCGGACATGAACTTCTCTCAATGGGTTTAGATCTTCGCTGGGCTACAGCCGATGCGTTTTCGGACTTTGAAGCATTGTGCTCATCAATGGCTTTCGCATCTCCCCTGCCCTCCGATATCGATGCACTCGCCGAGTATATCGTAATGCAATGCAGAGACGAAATTTTCATCTTCGATGATGTTCATCTCATCTCTCAGCGCCACTTACCTCAATTCCATGCCCTCTGTCATCAGATAGAACGCCTCAATGGCCCAAAGATGATTTTTATTGGAAGAGAACCACTTGTTTCCTTTGAACAAGTTGAACGAATTTCGATTCCTCCACTTGATACCCCTGATGCGATTAAATTACTAGGAACCTCCCAATCTAAAGAAGAGCGAGAACACATTGCTGAGCGACTCGGGGGCCATCCATTAGCTCTCCTTCTCTATCAGCATGAAACGGCTTTACCTGAAACAAACTCGGAGGTTCAGTCGTATGTCGAAGAGGTTGTTTTGTCGACACTTGATGAAACGACTCGGTCTGAATTGGACCACCTGGTCATACTTCCAATGCCTATTGAAGCCAGTAAGGCACAGGACAATGAAATCGTTGGCATTCTTGATGAATCAGCATTTTTACGTTGGACTTCAGGTACGGAGAAAATGGAATTGCATCACTTGATACGGAACGTGCGCCGCTCAACAATGACCGAACAAGAGAAATTAAAACTCCATCGTGAGGCAGTTACGCATTGGGAGTCCTGTGCTCAAACTCCGGAAGACCAAATTATCTTACTCTATCATCGCATTTGTTCAGATACTCAGGATTTAGAGGCTCATTGTACTACCGCTTATGGCTCTCTTCCTTCGGAACATAGCAATGCTCTTTCAGTTCTTCTTGAGCAAGCCATTGAGCGTTCTCACGAGCCTTCTCATCTCCATTATCTCGCTGCAAAAGTAGCACTTGACCGATGTGAATCGAGTCATGCTCGTCACCATCTGGAGTCGATTCATGAAGAAGGCTCTTTCAACGAAATTGAAATGAATTTAGCCTATCTCGAAGGGCGTATAGAGGATGCTGAAATCGCCATTACAAAGGGGTTGGAAATCGGTTCACAGCAACAGAAAAACCAGTTGGCTTTATCGGCATCTTCCCGACGATTAGATGACCGAGTCGAAACAACACTCTCCAAGCAAACTATTGGGGAAATCAAACACTACCTCAGTCAGATTGTTCTGCCGAATGAACCCTCACTCCGTGCTGTAACATTGGTTGCACTGACCATGGTCCAACATGCACTTGCCTTACATGAAGAAAACTATGTGAAAGCAGAAACACTTCGCGCAACTCTCGTATCCATCGGAGGTATCGATCATGCATTGGTATTGGGTCTTGAAGCCAAGGCATCTTTGGCCAAGGCTAAGAAAAGCAACAAAGAGTTTTCCTCCGCAGTGGGTATCACTCGTAAAGCCATTGAACAGCAGATCAGCCCTATCCATCGTGAGTCACTGCGGTTAACGCTCGTGGAAGCACTGTTGGAGCATGACATTGAGCTAGCTAGAGCAGAATTTCTCTTCGTATCTCAACCAGATGAATCTGCGATTCATATCTCTCACCAACGACTTCACGCTCGTTGGTGGACATGCTCCTCTCAACTTGAGCCATCGATGCGACAAATTGCATTGAAAGAAGCCATTTCTAAACACAGAGCAGCAGGTTGTCCGCGAGCAGCGAACATACTGGAAGCACGACTGCATTCTTTCTTGTGATTAAAGTTCAGCGCCAATCAGAGTTTTGGTATCACTGATGCCGTCAAGCACACGGATCTCTTCGACAATACATCGCGTAAGTGCAAACTCATCATCCGCTTGGACTCGGGCAATGAGGTCGTATTCTCCAAATAACATCCAACGGTCAGTAACGTATTCAATTCCATCTAATGCGCGTCTAACCAAACTTTCAGAGCCGGGTTGCGTCGTAATCAATACAAATCCAATAGCCATTCATTCACCTCAGTATTCCACTGCAATCAGTGTTTGAGTATCTTTAACTCCTTGGATTTGGCGAAAATCGGTCATCAACATTTTGGTGAGGTTTTGGGAGTTTTCCACAGACAAACGAACGACTAAATCAAATTCACCGTAAAGTGCATGAACTTCCGCAACGGCTGAATGTTCCATCAATGAAAGGTAGACTTCTCGCTCGTGAGCAGGTTGGGTTTTGAACAACACAAACGCTTCGGGCATAAACAGCCGAATTGCGGACCGGTCTTATTGCTATCGAAGGAAACTCTTGGGCTCAATGATACCGTTTCTCACATTTCATAGAACCCTTCAAATGCTCTTTCATACAGCGGAAGACATGGACCTTCAAAATCGTTCTTCTTTTGGGATTTGGATTGTTCTTTTTTTGATGCTCGGAGCCCCTTTCACGAGTCTATCTTCTTCAGTTTATGACGGAGAGGAGCCTTCGACTGAATTAGAGATTTCTCTCATACCAGAGTCCACTAGTGCTCGTGCTCAGACAACGTGGACAGGTTCGGTCACAATCACTTCCACATATACGGTCTCGGTCTTTGATGAATTGATTATTTCAGCGTGTACACAAGTCGAAATGGGCTCAGGTGCTCGACTTTATGTCGAAGGGCGTTTAACAGTTGAAGGTACAGTTACGTGTCCCGTTACGTTGAGTTCATTGACGGGTTCTGACCATGAGGGTATCCAATTCAACAGCAGTTCAAACAATCGAGGTTCCGTCCTCAACAATCTGTCGATTGAAGATTCAATATACGGTATTACAATGTATGGTGCAAACCCAGTGATTCATAATTTAACCATCCTCAATCCAGACCGTGTTGGCATTGACATGTTCAGCAATTCTGCACCGCAAATATATGATTTAGTCATCAACCAAGCGGGACGAGTTCTCCCTTTCCAAGGTGATTGGAGATACGGTTTGGGCTTATCGATTGGTTCTGGTTCGACTCCAATTGTCGACGGTGCCACCTTCACTGACCACCTTACTCGAGCAATCAACATCTGGGGTGGCTCCGGTGGCATTCTGCGTAATCTTGTAATGAGTAATATCAGTGGCTCGAGTTGGGAGATTTCAGCAGGCGTTTGGATTGAAGATAGCCAGCCGTTGTTGATCAACTTGACTGTCGACCGTTCAGACTATGGCATCGTCGTTCGCCATATTGATGACAGTGGATACACTCGTGCAGTCTTCAGAGATTGTACTGTCTCTAATTCCATGTATCGAGGCGTTTATGTCGATAAAGAAAACCACTCCAATTATACCAATTATGAAACAGCTGATTTCACAAACTTAACCGTAACAGGCACTGGTGGAGTTGGAGCAAAGACGGCCAACATTGCGTATGCAGCAATCGATGTCAACTCAACCGGAGCTTGGTTTGAGAACACGCTGATTGAAAACTCCACCTCGACAGGTGTGCGTTTGTATTATGCCGATTCATCGACGACGTTCCGTAACCTTACCATTCGCGATTCGGGGGACCCAGGTCAAGGTCCGCATAAAGCAGGTCTTGCTATTACGTGGATTTTTACATCAGCTCCCGTGTTTGACGGTCTTGAAATATCGGGCTCAGTCGGACCGGGCATACATTCATACAAAGCGGAATGGGAAGCAAGTGGATTATATCTTCACAATAACTCTGAAGATGGATTATACTTGGATTATTCCTCAGTGAGTATTCATGATTCAACAATGGAGAATAACGGTCATTCTGGTGTTCATCTCCTCGACAATATTGATACTGACCTGCAAAACCTCACAGTGACGAACAACGGATTGAATGGAAATACGGATGACCAAAAAGCAGGGATGTTTTTCGATCGCTCAAAGACTGTAACTCACCCTCAACTTGATGTTGGTTGTTCCAATTGTGAGGTGACTGGCTCTGCAGGCTCTGGTATTCTCATTCGTGATTCAGCAGACCTTTGGTTAAGCGATATTTATCTCGCTGAAAATGGAGAAGATTTCGCACCGCTTGCGGCAGACAACTCTGGCTTAAATCTCGGTCAACAAGGAGGCGTCATCCACATCGAAGACCTTGAAATCCACACCGAGCGAGGAAGTGGGGCGGGAGCACCTGCACTACTCATCAACCAAGCCGCCGCTTCAATTGATGGATTGATGATGTATGGTAACCATTCAGGAATTGAATGGGATGGCCAAAACAACAACAATTACCCTTCAGAACTTAGTAACAGCTCTTTCAGTGGTACTGGCTGTCTTCAGATTTCAAACCACCTTGACCTGTCCGGAAATGGGAATGCAATTGCCACGGATTGTACAGGAACAATACAATTTGTTAACAGTCAGGTGAATTGGTCCGGATTTACAGATTCTGGGCTGACTTCAACCCTTCTCCAACTCGATTCGAATTCGAATTTGCATTTACATCAACCTGTGAACATCGATTTGAACCAATCGTATCCAACCATCGCATCCGGTGCAACCGTAGATGTTGCTTATGACATCAATGTCTGGGTCATAAATAACAACAGTAACGGTGTTCCAAGGGCAAATGTTGAGGCCGCTTTTTCCCAATTTGAAAGCACGGTTCAAGACTCGAGCAATGAGTTCGGTTATCGCTCTCTTCCAAACTTCATAGGTCAACGATGGACCAATACGGGCGCTTCGAGTTTCACAACAGTGACCGTTTCCTGTGGATACGACAGTGTATCCAATTCTACGACTGTAACGCTTGATCAAGACCGATTTGTCAATTGCGTTCTCCCTCTCGACAATCAACCACCTTTCCTCATGTGGACTTCTCCCTCTGATTCTTCGGTGTTCTCATCGCAAGGCTCTGTCGAATTCAATGCCTCAGATTCTTGGGATCTCGATGACGATGAACTTACTTTCGCATGGACAAGTAGCCTCGATGGCGATATTTTGGCATCTTGCACTGGGCAAGGTCAAGGGTTTGAAAATCAATACAATGTGACGAGAGGGTATCCATTCACTGTAAATGGGAACCATGCAGGGAATTGCACTCTCTCAGATGGAATTCATATCATCTCTTTGGAAATATGTGACGATTACGGACACTGTGTTTCTGAAAGCCGAACAATCGAACTTGTCAATCAAGCGCCTACAATTGTCTTCGAGGTTACTCCTGAATTGACGCCATGGTCAGAACTTGTGATTCCCCGAACCCAACATGTTCTCTTCAACCTCACTGGAACTTTTGATCCAGAAGGAGATACGCTGTCGTGTTGGATTGACCGCTCGTATCAATCGGTTACCTCAGAAAGTTCAATCACCGACTGTCCCACAGAAATTTGGATGAACCTTTCAATGGCTGAAACAGTTCCTTCTACTTTTGATGTAGTGATTTACGCCTCTGATGGCATTAACCCTCCATCCACGTACACAATTCCAGTAGAACTGTATAATGAAGTTCCAGACCCCGTGTTCACATTAACTCGTCTTGGGAATGCTAGTGAAGATGAAGTCACACTCGATGGAACGGCAACTATCGACCCTGAGGGGGATATTCTTGAGGTTGAATTTTGGTCAAGCCTTGACGGTCAACTCTCCTGGAATAATACCGAGGCCGGCAAAACGTGGACTGGACACCTTTCCAGAGGCGTTCATTCTATAGAAATGAGGGTAGTCGATAACCGACCAGAACATATCAACGACACAAAGGTTGCGTCGCTGCTAGTGGACGTTGAGAATTCGCTTCCACAGTCAAATATTGAAACTCCACTTTCCACACAAACGTACGTATCCTCGGAACTGATATGGTTCTCTGCTAATTCTTCGGGTGATTACGATTCTGCATGCTCTACCTTCCCAATGGATGGAATCTGGCATTGTGCTGATTCAGAACCTTTCAGCGGCTCGGAATATTTGGTTGTGGTTTGGAACAGCGATTTGGACGGACGCCTTACTCCAGAGGGTGAAGACTGGCTCATTTTCGAGGGGCGTTTGAGTGCTGGAACGCACACGATAACGCTCAGTCTCGATGATGGCATACATCAGCCAGTCAACGTTTCACGAACCGTTGAAGTTCTGACTTCGGCGCCGCAATTAACTCTCGATTCCCCTGCCGACGGCGATGCCTATTCTTCCAGTTACCCGATTCAATGGGACGCTCGCCAATCGGTGGATTATGACGGCGATTCGTTTACAATGACCATTCGAAGTGATTTGCTCACTGAGCCATTGTTGAGTGATGTTTCGACCTCTCAAGTTCACTCTTCACCTCTTCCTGCTGGAGAGCACACCATCAAAATCACTCTTACAGATGACACCGGAGATGAACAAATCTCCTTCGTGAGTCTTACAATTGGACAATCAGACCCCGTTGCACTCTTACTTCAACCGTCAAATCTCTTCTCGGTAGCACCTGGTGAATTTGTGGTCTTAGAAGAGCAGTCTTCCGATGCTGATGGTGATATGGAAACACGTGAATGGCGCCGGTGGTTGGTTACTGGAGACTATGAAATCGTCTCAACCATGAGTACTGATTCGATTCAACTCCCTCCGGGTCAGCATCACCTCTCACTCTATGTCGAAGACAGCCGTGGAGCAAGTGACGAAGTTCATACCAACATTACAGTTCAATCGAGTCTTCCAAAACTTTCCAATCTCACCGTTATGCCAGATACACTTCTTGCACAACAGAAAAACACTTTTTCTGTTCGAGTGATGATGAGTGACCCTGATGGGACGACTCAAAGTGTTCGAGCAACGGTTGTTTTTAACGTTCAGAACTGGGCGTTTAATCTCACAGATGAAGACGGTGATGGCTACTGGGAAGGCAGCGTTGAGATGAACCCTGATGCTGCAGGTCGTCCGAATTTGAAAGTCATTGCAACCGACGGGACAGGCGCTGACCCGATGATCGATATTCTCAGTATCACACTCTATGTTGAAGCAGGCGGAATCCGACAGCAGAGTTGCCATGTTCGTTGCAGCCACTTCAGGTTTCGTCGGTATTCTTGTCGTTATTGCCGTTATTGCATTACGTCGTCAAAAGAAGGCTGAACTTGCAATGATTGACACTTGGGATTCATTCGGCGGTTTCAAACCTTCTTCGAACGATGACAAAAAGCGAGACGAACTTGAAGGTGGTGCAGTTGAAGGTGCAGAAGAGGTTCTTGCAGAAGAAGAAATACTTGATTCAGCAAAGCCAGTTCTTGAAGACTCAGCGGCTGACACTCAGCCTGTGGCTGGTATTGACCTTGACTGGGACAACGTATGAGTACCTCGTAAATTCTTTAATCTAAGATAGAGGCCATGATACTATGGACACTTCGCCGTTTCGGGTAACCCAAGGAGACAAGTTTTCTCTTGCAGACGCTGCTACCGATGCCCCTGAAGATTTTGATAAAGATGTTTCAAAAAAGATGGTGAAAGCCCTCACGAAGCGTATTCGGACTTTACAAGAACTGATGTGGGCTGGACAGAAGCAACGCCTTTTGGTGGTTTTACAAGCCATTGATACGGGTGGTAAAGACGGTACTCTACGAGCTGTCTTTGGAAGGACAAACCCTCAAGGTTTCAATGTTCAACCTTTCAAGCGCCCTACGAACATTGAACTGGCCCATGACTACCTGTGGCGAGTCCACCCTCACGTACCTGCAAATGGGGAAATCGCTGTATTCAATCGAAGCCACTATGAAGATATTCTCGTTGTCAAAGTACACGGGTATGTCTCTGAAGAACAGATTGAGAAACGCTATGCTCACATTCGTAACTTTGAGCAAATGTTGGTTGATGAAGGTACCACAATTATCAAAATTTTTCTTCACATTACGAAAGATGAACAAAAGCGCCGACTAGAAGACCGACTGAACACACCTGAAAAGAATTGGAAGTTCGAGATGAGTGATCTCAAGGAACGAGCTTACTGGGATGACTACCAGGATGCTTTCGAAACCATGCTTCAGCGCACATCAACAGATTCAGCCCCGTGGTATGTCATTCCAGCAAACAATAAGAAATACCGAAATGAACTCATTTCATCTCTCATCGTGGAAACAATGGACCAATTCAACATGAAATGGCCAGAACCAGCAGAAGGTCTTGAAGATATTGTGGTCGAGTAATCACTTCTTTTGCTCAGGCAAATCTTTGTTCAATGAATCTGGGTTTGATTCACGACCACCCCAAGGTGAAACAGTTCGATGAAGGCCTATTCGACGGGCAAACAGGAACTTGAAATTTTTCCAACCGTCGCCCCAAGTATGGATTTCTGCTTCGCCTACACGTGGGCGATATGGGACTGAGATTTCGACCGCCTTGTCTTTACCGAGTACCCGGCGAGCAAGGATTTTCATTTCTTCGGAGAGAGGCATCCCATCGTTCGTTGGGCGCATAGCATCGTTGTTGAAAATAGACTTTCGGAATACCCACATGCCTGATTGAGAATCTTTTATCCCATATCCAAACAACAAACGAGCGGTGAAAGAGAGCGCCCAGTTCCCAAATCCGTGGATTCCGGACATCGACCCATCTTCAGCAAGTGAGAGGCGGTCACAGGTGATGAAATCAAGATCATCATCAAGCAGACGCTTTACCAAGGTGGGAACCAATTCTGCAGGATAAGTGCAATCAGCATCCATGGTGACAATAATATCATTTTTAGCAACATCAAACCCTGTTCTGTAGGCCCGCCCGTATCCTTTTCGACTTTCAAGGTGGACTCGAATCTTCTTTTCAAGCGCAATTTCACGAGTGCGGTCGGTAGAATTACCGTCGACAATCATAATTTCAAGGTCTTTACACCATCCACGCGGGATTGCATCTATCGTAGGTCCGAGCGCCTCTTCTTCATTTCGAGTCGGAAGAATTACCGTGACCGTTACAGGGAGTTTATCGCCCATGTTACGCCCACTTTACTCACCTCCTTGAAGGCATTGGGTTCAAAAGTCGATATTTTTGAGATTGTTATCGGTGACATTGAAACCACCGGGCCCTCTGCAGCATACATGCACATTGCCATGGTGTCCGGTGAATACCCCCCCCGATGGGGTGGTATTGGCTCTGTTGTGTTCCATCTTGCAGGCCACCTCGCTGCTCGTGGACACCGAGTGAGCATCATCACTCGAACTCACAAAGACAGGGCTCCACCTCAACAAGGCGTTTCGGTGATTGAAGTTCCTTGGCTGAAAGCTCCAATGGCGTTCACCCGTTCCTACGGGAAGCATGCCTTACTTGCTCTCAAGCACCTGCATAGTCGAGAGCCGGTTGATGCCATACATATTCATCTTCCTTTGGCATCTTTTACTCGGAAGGAATTCAGATTTATGGAAGAACATATCGCTCCAGTTTGTTCATCTCTCCATGGTTCATGGTTGGGGGAGAAGCAAGGTGTGATTCGGGCAGCTAAGGCGAAAGAATCCGCTACTTGGAGAAATCCAAACGACCTTGCTATCAGGCTGACGGGTAAGTATTATTCCAAGTATGAAAGAGCAGGAATACTCGAATCAAGTGTGTGTGTTGCTAATTCTAAATCCACTCTTTCAGAGTTCGAAGAATGGTATGACCCCTCGAAAGATTTCAGATGTGAAGTCGTTTTGTGGGGTTGCGATCATAAGGTCTTCAGGCCACCAAATCAGGATGATGAAGAGGAACAATTGAGTCATGAGAAGTTACGTAAAAATTATGATTGCGATGATGAATTAGCTTTGAGTTACATGCCTGAAACCAAAACTCCAATGATTTTGGCAGTTGGAAGATTAGTAGCTAGAAAGGGTTACATGACTTTAATCAGGGCCTTGCCCAAGATTCTAGAAAGCCATCCAGGCGCCCGACTCGTCGTTGTTGGAAGAGGTCATATGAAGAAGCGTCTTCTAAAAAATGCCCGCAAATTAGGGGTGGAACATGCTTTATTTATTCGAAGCAGCATGTCTTTTGATGACTTAGCACAACATTTCCGGTCTGCGGATTTAGTCGTCTACCCCTCATATTATGAAGGTCAAGGTTTGATTCCATTAGAGGCATTGGCAAGTGGAACTCCTGTGGTTACGGTTGACCAAGCCCCGCTCACAGAAATGATTGATTCAACGGTTGGAGAATTGTTTGAAACGGGTAATCCGGCTGATTTAGCGGATGCAGTCTGCCGTTCTCTCGATGACCCAGAAGGTCGAACTGCCCAAGCACTCAGAGGTCGAGAACGAGTCCTTGAGACCTATACCTATGAGCACAATGCAGAAGATTACGAAAAAATCTACTTGGATGTTGTTCAAACCACAGAAAAGGGAATGCCTTCTCCTGCGTAACCTCCAAAGCACCCCGGCTGCTACAACTCATCATGGCGAACAAAGACCCAGAGGGAATCTTACTCGCTGAAACATCTGCAGACTCTGATGTGTCTGGCAAACTAGAGCTCAATATGGCGATAGGAGCAACAATCGCAGTTGCCATTATCGCACTACTTCTCGCAGCTATTTGGGGCCCTTCAATGTCAAACGGGCTCAATCAATCAGAATCACAAGAATCCTTCAAAGGCGATCAAGTCTACTTCACTTGGAACGAACCTGAATACATGCCTCGTCACGAGGAATGTATCGACCCCGATAACGGTCAAGACCCGGGGTATGAAGGCTATGGCATTGGATATGAGCCGAGCCTTTCCATCGACAGTCAGGGCAATTTATTCGTCACTGCACACAAAGATTTGCGTTGGGGTGGAGAAGGTAATCCATTCGCACCAATTATCGGAGGAAACCTTGACACGTGGTATGCTTGCCAAGATGGCGAAATGACAAGTTGGGATTACTGGGCTTCATGGTTTTGGGTCTCAAACGATAACGGTGAGACGTGGGGTCATGGTGAAAACTTCAACCCGACTCCTGGTAATTTAGGAAATTCCGTTGTCGGCTCAGCTGCTGGTGCGGGATCAGAATGTTTAGGCGATGAAGGCGATATTGCAGTCGATGCAAACGATGTTGTCTATTATCTGGATACGACTCTTGAGGACAATTGGTGGCATATGTTTGAAGATGGAGGCAATACCTACATTTCACCATCAGTTTGTGAGCGAATGCAAACAATGGCTGCGGATGACCGACCTTGGGTTGCTGCCCAAGGCGATGGAATCATCCACTATCTTGGCAATTCAGGTGCGTCTCCTCCAGAATGCTCTGGTGACAGTGGCCGATACTGGTATTATCACTCCGAAACCGGTCGTGCTCCCTTTTCTCAATGCTATGCCATGCCGGGGGGCTGGTCAACTATTTCCAGTCAAAACAACGGCCCCTATGTCTTTGTAGCACAAGAAGATGCAGATACTTCAACCGGTGTTGTTCAAGTTCGAATCAGTGATGACTACGGCCGAGGAACGGGCCCGAGTCCGAGCGACGGGACATGGCAATCACCTGTTGAAGTGGGTCCTCGTGAGGGGAACTGTCCCGAAGGTTATCCAGTTGTCAACAACAACGAAGGCGGTATGGTGGTCGTTGTTTGGGCAGATTGTCCGAATGGAAACACCGGTGCTTGGGCTATGCGAATTGCCGTGTCTTACGATAACGGTAGCAGTTGGCAATCTTGGAACGCTACTGCATTTGACCGCGGCATCAACATGTATCCATTCGTATCAATTACTGAAGATCAAGTCGTGAGTTTGGCTTTTTACGGTCTTGATTTCGATCAGAAAAATAGCGAAGACGGTTACGTAGCTGGAAAGGATTGGTACCTCTATGCTGGTGCTCTTCACCATCCGATGGAGGGTGATGAATGGGACTTTAGAATCGCTGATCCAACACCCCTTCATACCGTCACTGCATACGAAGAAAGCAGTGGTGATACACACGCACTGCACGACTTCTTTGAAACAGTCATGTCTCCAGATGGTTCGTGGGTGGGTATTGCTTACCAAGAGAACGTTGGTCTGCATCCTTTTGAAGAAAATGAAGAGCAGCGATACATCAAATTCATCCGAGGCGATGTGGCGTTAACCCATAGCGTGGTTACTCAGTCCAGCAACGCTTCAATGATGATGCCTGCTTTTTCACTTGAAGAACTGATTCTTGCTTCACGAAGTTGAACATTTCAATGACACCCTACGGGTGTCAGCCGAGAAGGCGCGGTGTTCATAGGCACACCACCTATTGGACAAGCATGCTCGCGAAGCGGTTGATGGCCATCTGCCTCGCCGCGATGATGATTTCAATGCTACCGCCTGTCTCGGCTGATGACGACATTCAAAGCGCAAATCCTCTCACAGATGGCGTTACATCTAACGGTTATGTGTGCGACCCTGACTGTGATGCAGGGCAAGATAAAGCCGACTTTTGGAAGGTCGAAGCTCGGAAAGGCGATATCGTTCAAGTTTCTTTTTCCGGTTCGATGAATGGACCTGCATGGTGGTGTCCTGGGGATGGATGGGCCGGTCGATTTTCTCTTCTCGATGCACAAGGTGGCGTCATTGTCGATACCTATGCTGATGATAATGCGGCTTCCAAAGTTCTCTCGACAACAGTGAACACTGCGAGTTATGTGTATGTCAAAGTCAAGGCAGATGATTCGTGGTGTAACGACGGATTTGATTACACCCTCACGCCTTCAATTGACAAAGCAAACCGGGATTTTGATGAGGATGGATTTATCGATAACGATGATGACTGTGACAATTTGGTAGGAACCTCCACAAACGACCGCAAGGGCTGCACAGATTCAGATTCAGACGGTTGGTCTGATCCTGATTCAGGATGGGGTCCTCAAAATGGGGCTGATGCTTTTGTTAGCGAAAATTCCCAATGGCTTGACAGCGATAACGATGGCTATGGAGACAATCTCGATGGCTTTGAAGGAGATCATTGTCCATTCCGAAGAGGCTATTCAGTTCAAGACCGATACGGTTGTTTAGATTCAGATGGTGACGGTTATTCAAACGAAGACCCCGGTGCATTGGACGGTGTTACCGCTTGGTATGCTCACCCAGTTGGGTTTGGAGACGCTTTTCCGCTTGACCAGTCACAGTGGAACGATACCGATGCTGATGGTTTTGGAGATAATTGGGAAGATGGAGATTGGAACCTTTCACGTGCAGGTTGGGGAATTGGTTCGTGGTTGTTCAATGCCTCGACACCCGACGCTTGTCCATTCATTACGGGGACCTCAACAGGTGACCGGTACGGTTGCACTGATACAGATGGCGATGGATTTTCTGACGGAGATTTGAATTGGACGAAATCCAATGGTTCTGATGCATTCCCTCTGGAACCTTCCCAATGGCAAGACCGTGATTTTGACGGTTGGGGCGATAACCAATCGGAAGGTGCTCTACAAGTCGATGACTTCCCAGACAACCCAACCCAGTGGGCGGACTCCGATGAAGATGGTTGGGGTGATAACCAATCTTATGGTGCGACACAAATCGATGATTTCCCATTCATAGAATCACAATACCGAGATACCGATGGTGATGGTTACGGTGATAACCTCGACGGATTTGAAGGCGATGTTTGTGTCTTTTCCTCAGCAGAAGAAGTCGAGTCCGAATGGATTTCTCGTTTCGACCGACTTGGTTGTCGAGATGTTGATTCAGATGGCTATTCAGACCCGAGCAGTGATTGGATTGCTCACCCCGATGGGTTTGCTGATGCATTCCCGAACGATGAAAGTCAATGGTATGATACCGATGACGATGGTTACGGTGATAACCTCGAATATTTCGACGGTCAAACGCTTCGTGTTGCCTATCGAGGCGACGGATGTAGAACGACTGAAGGGGCCTCAACTTTTGACCGATGGGGATGCCCAGATAGCGATGAAGATGGCTGGTCTGATCCAACGAATTCTTGGTTGGCAAGTCCCGGTGGAAAGGGCGATGCTTGGCCAATGGATGTTACCCAATGGCACGATATTGATGGTGACGGACGTGGCGATAACCCACTTGGGACGACCGCAGATGTTTGCCCTAGTCAAGCAGGAACTTCTGTCGGTCCTTCATCCGGCGGCGACCGTTGGGGTTGCCCGGATACAGACGGCGACGGCTGGTCTGATTTAGGTGATGCATTCATCCATGAGCCAACCCAATCTCGCGATACTGATGGCGATGGTTTTGGAGATTCGGAAGATGGCAATCAAGGCGATGCTTGTCCTGAGGTTCGTGGTACTTCTCTGCTTGACCGCTTGGGATGTCGTGATACCGATGGTGATGGTTGGTCAGATCCAACCGATAGTTGGCAAGCCCATCCGTATGGTGCTGCGGATTCATTCCCTACTGAATCTCTTCAGTGGCGAGACTCCGACGGTGATGGTTTCGGTGATGTTCCATTAGGCGCACTCCGAGACGACTGCCCAGAAATATCAGGTATTTCCATGCGAGATACCCAAGGCTGTGTCGATTCAAATGGCGATGGCTGGTCGGATTCTTATGGTGAATTTTCAGCGGCTGTTGCAATCTTAGGTGAAGATCCAGCAGCCTCTTGGTTGACGTATCTAGTCATTGGTTTTGGATTTATTTTCGGAGCAACATTAGCACTCATTGTTCGTAGAGGGAGAGACAATGAACTCCTTGAAGAGCAATTGTTTGACTCCAAAGAAACAGCAGACTTAGACGCACTAACGATGGATGCAATGCCGCCAGCAATGATTCCATTGGAGGATTTACCTCCTCTTCCAATTCCCGAAGGCATGGAGATGCCACCACCCGCTCAACCAATTCCAGAACAAGGAGGTGAAGTCAATGAGTGAAGTCTCACGAGTTCTGCCTTTGCTTCTTACCTCTCTTCTTCTCGGTTGCATAATGCTCCCTCTCGGTCTTGTCGATGAAGTTCAAGCAGAAACGACTCCTGTTGAAGACGCTCTTTCTGCTGAAGGACTGACGCTCGTTGCCTTGAGAAATGATACCATGGACATGAACCAAGATGGTGAACCCGATGCGATTCGGGTGGTTGTCATTCTCAATTCGAGTTCCGACTTAACCGAAATTGAATTACGATTGTATGGACTTCACAAGGATAAAGAAGTTCTTGAATCGCAATACATGGCTTTTACCGGCCAATCGAATGTAAGTCTCGTTTAC
Source organism: Candidatus Poseidoniaceae archaeon (assembly GCA_949372875.1). Taxonomy (GTDB): domain Archaea; phylum Thermoplasmatota; class Poseidoniia; order Poseidoniales; family Poseidoniaceae; genus MGIIa-L1. Next base: position 52,584 of record CASIAW010000007.1, on the reverse strand, counting down.
GATGCATGGTCAGAAGGTGAACATTCCCTCCGACTTGAATTTATCAACCAAGACGGGAATAAAATCACAACGCTTCAATTGCCGAACTATGTGCTTACGCCTGCTTTGAAAACGCCACAACTTATGCTGGATTTAGAGGCGCCAAGCTGGATTGAAACGGGAGACCCCTGTTCAATCAACCGCATTTTTGCAGATGAAACTGGCCCTCGATATGACGCATCAGGCGTGCGCACATTCTCTGGTGCGCCATTCACGGTTCTTGATAACCAGACAATTTTAGATTGTTCTCACTGGCCTGCAGGCGAATATTTACTCAAAGAAGCCTATCGAAATGACTTAGGCCAAACCGCAGAGTATTGGCTCAATCTCTCGATAAACAATCGGCCAGCGCCTGCATTCTCTATGTCAGTTGTTGGGAATGAAAACGTTACAGACAATCCTTGCCAAATCACGATGATTCCAAACATGATTGATGTAGACTTTTCTACATTTGATAAAATCTGGACCGTTCAAGGAGTTGTCTTGCCCGGCAATCGTAGCACATCGTATGATTGTAGCATCCTTCCCGCAGGTGTTCATTTGATTACGTTAGAAGTAATCAATAACGAAAAAATCCGAACCGTTCACGGAATAAATCTTGTTCGGCTCCCCGGGCTCAACCTTTCTGAAGATGAAGCAGCAACTCTTCCGAGCCGCTCTTTTGGAGATGAAACTCCTACTGAATCCGTAGGTTGGTTCTCAATTGGTATTCTGGGCTTGATCGTTTGTGTTGTCGTATTCATTCTCTTGGTTCGTGTGAAGGAAGAAACAGGAGTCTCTTCTCTTCGGGACCTTGGTCCGATGCCAATGATTCTTGCTGACGGCTCACCTGATGCTCAGGGTCTTCCAACGATGACCGATGGTGAAGGTATTCTCTGGCGTCAACATCCAGACGGTGGTACTGATTGGTGGGATGATCAGCTTCGTATTTGGCACAAGTGGTGAGGGGTAATTTCGTTGTTGGACATTTTTTTTCTTTCACTTCTCTCATTGGTAGGCATATGCATACTCATTTGGGTGGTAAAAGTTCGTCCACGCATTCCCCAAAATGACGCAAAATGGAATTCAGACTGTGAGTTTCTAACCACAACCACGACTGATGGTAACCTCATCACGTTTCGAAATGTTCGTGATTTCTTCTGGCGCACAACTCGGGACCGTGATGAAGCATGGGCGGATGAGGTGGTTGTCGATGTTGAAGAACTGAAAGACATCTGGTTCATAGTCGATCATTTCCATGCAATCCACGGAATGGCACATACCTATCTGACCTTTGAGTTTAATGATGGCACATGCCTCTCTTTCTCCTTTGAAGCACGTCGTCGAGTCAAACAACGCTATCACCCATGGACTGGTCTTTGGCGTAATTTTGAACTGTATCTCCTGGTCGGTTTTGAGCACGACCTCACAGGATTACGAACAAATGCTCGAGGAAATAAGGACTACATGTTTCGAGCCATCACGCCACCTGGTAAGGACAAAGACATGCTTCGCCGCCTCGCAAATAAGGCAAACCAACTCGCTGAAAAACCGGAATGGTATCATTCGTTTTTGACCACCTGCAATACTTCGATTGTTCGAATGGTGAATCGAGTCACTCCGGGCCGCGTACCCTTTTTGTGGCGTAATTTCCTCCCGGGTTATACTCCACGGGCTGCACTAAAACTCGGCCTCATAGAAGACTGGGGCGGTCTAGAAGATACGCTTGAAAAAGCACGTATTGACAAAATCGCTCAAGAATGGGATGGTAAAGGAAGTTATTCAGAAATGCTTCGCAAGTATCTCCCTGAATCAACGGTTCAAGAAGAGAAGTAGTTGACCAGAATCCATACTGATCTCAAGACATTCTCCCTCGACTTGATTGTGGAGGCCTCGTGTTCCAGGACGTAACTCTTCGTTTTTGAGATTCCATTTTGCGCCCGAGGTTTTGATGCCTTCAACAGCCCCTATTGCGAAGAGGGAGAAGAGCCTCTTCTTTTCTATAGAGCAGTTTCTATATCCACTTTTCGGGATGAGTTCAATGGTGCCCTGCGATGTGTTTAATCGAGTGTGAAATGGGACTTCACACAGTGCTAAAAAAGCTGCAAATTGATGGGACATATCTCCGCCTTCGATTCCGAATACTTCGATCTGAGAGGCTCCTTGTTTAATCGCCCAATGGATGGCTTTGACCAAGTCGTTTTCTTCTTGAATCGTTTGTTCAAAAAATTGAATTTCTTCTTCTTGTTTGAGTTTCGATTCAATTTCAATCGGTAGACTATCCATGTCGCCGATAATGGAATTCATTGTAACCTTGTGTTCAATACACTGAACGGCCGCTCCATCACACGCCATGACGTGGTCCGAATCTTCGACTAACGGTCTCCATATTGCCTCTTTAGGCCAATGACCATTGGCGATGATCACATATCGCTCTCCCGCCATGCTCCGGCGAGGTTGTCCATCTTGTCAAACCCATCCATTGAGCGGTTCAAAACGATGGTTTTGCAGTTTGTTGTTATGACCCCCTACGGGGGTCAATGGATGCAATCTTCAAGAAGCGTTTTCAAGGAAGCCGGCCGACAAGGTTGCATGGCGGCAGCGGCGAGCAGACCTTTTCCAATAGTTTCATTGCTGCTCACTTTTTTGTTTGTCGTGCATCTCTTCTCTCCTTTGGTGCAATATCCTACAGAATCTGGCTTAGAGTTTAATGAGAACATTGTTTCTTCTTCAAGCGATTATGTCCCTCTCAATAACTCATATAGCCATGATTTTGCAGGAACCAACCTTGCTTTCGACGGATTAGATGATGCAACGGTTCGGGAAGAGTCAGCATTAGATCTCTGGATGGCTGAAATGCTTGTGATGTTGCCAAATGAAACAATGGGCCGCCCAGATATTCAACTCAGTCATGATGAAGGCTTTGATGCATGCTGGACAACTGAACAGGGGAATGTCTACGTTGGTTCCCTTGACGGGGGGCAACAATCCTACTCGTCGGTTCAGTCCGGTTGGTCGCTGTATTTGGTTGACTCCGTGACCCCATCAAACGCTAGTTCTCTGGTTGATTGCGCTCTTGCCGTCAATGAAGACGGCCGTCAGTATGTGCTTTATGCAGACGGTAGCAATCTCAAGTCAGCTCATATCGCTTATCCAAACTCTGTCTTTTCGGAACTTTCTTGGCAAAAAATCACCATCCGATATGATGTTGGACCAACCGATATCGAGATGGTACTCTTGCCGAATCAACTGGAATATGCTGTATTTCGGGATGTCAATGGTTCGTTATGGCAATTAAACTACAGTGGCAATTTGTGGTATCATGACCTCCTTGATGTAGGGCCAATCGGCCATTCTATTGAATTAGAAATGGATGATAATGGTGTTGCACATTTACTCTACACCGCAGGCGAAGAAGTTCGTTTGATTCGTTATGATGGCTCGACATATGACCGTCGAGTCCTCGTTCGCGACTCGAACCTTGGTACACATATTGGCATGGGTCTTGATTCGAATGCTGTTGAACAAATTGCAACGACGTCTGTTGTTGACGATGGATCTGGGAACCTCATTACGAATGTGCAATTACTTCGAAGCCTTTCGGGACAAGATGAAGGTCGCATCAATCCGGTGCCTAAGTTCTCTGAGATTCAGTTGCCACCAGTCCAATCCACCGCTTCACAGAACCTCGATGAAGGTGTCACTTTCATGGCAGATTTCAATGGCGACGGATTTGACGACTTTATCTATTCTGAACCCGGTTATTCCACTGAACACCTCGAGGCAGGTCGCATCTCTCTTTCTTACGGTTCTGCCTTTGGACTCGGTCATGATGGTTCCATCACCCTGTGTGATGGCACGCAAGCAGGACAACGGTTTGGATCGGGCTTAGCAGTTGAAGATTTCAATGGAGATGGAATTGTCGATATCGCTGTAGGCTCACCCGGGTGGAACTCCTCCAATGGGGATAACGGTAAAATTGACATTTTCCTCGGTAACACGTCTGGAAGCCTTGATTGTTTGAATTCGTGGTGGAGTGTAACTGGAAATCAAGGTGAGGCTCTTGGCTGGAAACTTGAAGCAATTGCTGGAATGAACGGTGATGGATTTGCAGACCTCGCTGCAGTTGCTGCCAATCATTCTCTAGTTGTTGCTACCATTCCAAACGAAATAGTGCACAATGGAAAGATAGCGATTTACAAGGGAAATTCCTCGTCTATGGACCATGTGCGTAACATTACTCAAACGCAAGAATCAACCCTGCTTGGTCGTTCAATGAGTGGTTCAGGGGATTTGAACGGAGATGGGTTTGATGATCTTCTTGTTTCCAATGCTGCGAGTTTTGATTCATTCAGTGGCTTTCCAAGGATTGAAATTTACTTTGGTGCCTCTTTTGGATTCAACGGAATTGCAGACCAAACTATTGATTCGAATGTCCAGGGTAAGATGTTCGGACATACAATCGATTTCATTGGGGACATCAACTCTGATGGATATGATGACATGATGTTTTCAGAAGTCTATAACGGCACAGGAGGCTATCAAGTCGGAAAGGTATGGATGTATCATGGATCTTCTTCCGGCATTCATTCTGTTGTCCCTAATTGGACCAAAGTAGGCGACTCTGCCAATGCAATGCTTGGGAGAATGTTCATGGGAGCAGGCGACGTCAATGAAGATGGGTATGATGATATCCTGCTTATGCAGCAAGGGGCAACTCGCAGTGGTGAAGTTGACCTTATTCTCGGTTCAGCATCCGGCTTAAGCAGTGATTCGGAATTACTCGCCACCGGCAATGCCCAAGAATACCGAGGCCTTTCAATGGCAACCCATGGTGATATTGATGGTGATGGCCTCAACGAGATTTGTCTCAGTTATCGGGAGTCAATTCCTGATTCCTCATTCCGAGTTGTTTACCAGTTCTACTCAGAACGTGATTGGGAATCATCTACATTCGCATTTGATACCGATGAGTTAGAATTCTTAGATGTTTCAACCTCAAGCCGAGGTGAAGCCAGTATGCTCCTCTCATTCCAGAACTGGGACTCTCTTCATTTCTTAGAGCACGTAAGTGACGGTACCGCTACCGGAGTATGGGCCGATACAGTGCTTTCAACTTCATCTCCAAGTTCAACGAGCTTTGCTTTTGCTGGGACAAGTTCCGGCCGACCGATTGTTCTCTCTACAGAAGGAGGTCAGGCGCTGAAGATGCAAACAACATCAAGTTACACCGCTGTTGAACAAAGTATCCTTACATCCGGAACAATGGGGGCTTTACTCGGCTCAGCCCTTGATTCCGAAGGTCACCAACATCTCGCTCATGCGACTTCAGGTATCGGAGGGCAGCAAATCTTTGCCTCTCTTGAAGATGATTCGGGATGGGCAACTACTCAAGTTGCTACCAATCTCAATTTGGTCGATCCACTGGTTGTTTTGACCAACCAAAGCGATGCAACAACCATTCTTTACCGCGATTCAACAGATGACCAATTAATCATGTCCCACGACGATGGTGGATGGTCCGCAGCCATGATCGGTTCTCAAGGTGAGGTCGTCTCAAGTCATTTCCCTGCAATGTATATGCCTAACGACAATCTTGCCATCGCTTTGATTTCTAATGATGGCCAAAACCAAAACCTCAGCGTATGGATGTATGATGGAACATCAGTTGAACCAAGTTTTATTTCGAGTCTAACAGATCTCTCGAGTAACATCCAACTCGCGATGACAGACGATGGAACAATGATGGTCGCTACACTGACCTCTACTGGAGCCTTGAATCTCTATGAACGCCAAATGAATCAATCAACTTGGGCAGAAAATTCAACATGGAACTCCACTCTTCTCTCTCAGCCAAGTGGCGCAATAAACTCATTTAATCTCGATTTGAATGGTGGTTCTGAACCTGCAATGGCTGTCCGAGGTGATTCAAACAGTGATGTAATCTACATTCGAAACGGCTCACTAGATTGGCATTCATTCGGTTCACAACCTGCATCAACGGTCGAAGGAGCATGGGATCTTTCTTCTGAAGGTGGCACCTATGTTTTGATGACAAGCGTCGGCCAAAACAACCTCCTTACATGGAACAGTCTGAACACTCAACCCACTCTTTCGAGTCAATCCTCTTCAGAATATTTCTGGAACAGCCTCTCCTTCGGTGATGTAACCGCTACGGGTTCAGTAGGCTTCTACACAGATTCCAACGAGACCCTCCATCTTGCTATTCAAGACAGTGTTCTTTGGGACGTTGAAGTTTTGCGGTTATACCCTGATGCTGATAGAGACCTCATCTTTGATTTGGTCGATGACCTACCACTGCTGGCAAACCAATGGTCGGACAGTGACGGAGATGGATATGGAGATAACACACTCGGTCCGTTAGCAGATTATTGCCCATCAACCAATGCTCCTTCCTCGCTCTACACCTACGGGTGCCTCGATTACGACAATGATGGTTATGCAGATGTTGATGATGCTTGTAATGACGACCCTGGGGACTCTTGGATTGACCGAATGGGTTGCGATGATTACGACCAAGACGGTTGGTCTAACAACAAATTCAACTATCTTTCTGGTGATGTTTTCATCTTCAATTGGAAACTTGCTTTGGATAGCGATGGAGATGGATATGGGGATAATTCAGGTCCTGATTGCTGCCTCACTGAATACGATTCGTCCCAGCCAGATGGCGACTTGTTCCCATTCAACCCTTCACAATACAAAGACCAAGACGGTGATGGTTGGGGAGACAACTCTTCTGATTGGGTTGATGGTGATAATTGCAAATGGGACTGGGGTGCTTCATGGCGAGACCGAAACGGTTGCCTTGATTCCGACCTCGACGGTTCATCAGATCCTTCTAACAGCGGAGGCCTCGAATGGAATGTATCTCATGGAGCAGATGCATGGCCATTTGACAGCACGCAGTGGGCTGATTCAGACGGAGATGGTTACGGCGATAACAGTTCTCAATTCGCCACGAACCCTGATAGTTTTCCAGATAACATAGGGGCTGCAGAAGACAACGATTCAGACGGATATCCTGATCGATGGACTGAGTTTTACGACATTACAGATGACGTCACGGAAAATGATGGCGGTGGACTTCTGCTTGATGCCTGCCCTGGTGTGACAGGCAATTCAACGAGTCCTTACCCAGGATGTCCTGATGCAGATGGTGACGGTTGGATGAATTCCGAAGACGCTTTCCCTCTCGAGCCAACTCAATGGCTGGATTTCGATTCCGATGGCTTTGGAGATAACCCAGCGGGCTATCAAGCAGATGAATGTCCAACAATTGCCGGCGTTCTTGAAGGAACGAGTCCTACCGAAGGCGGCACTGGTATTGGATGCCGCTTTATTGATGATACAGATGATGATGGAGATTTCGTACCGAATGCAGAAGATATCTGCCCGGATACTGATGCAGGTCTCTCCGTCAATGCTGTAGGATGTGGAGAGAACCAATTGGATGACGACGATGACAGTGTTACCAATGACCTTGATATTTGTCCGTCGACACCGTTTGGTGTACTCGTTGATGCGAGTGGCTGTAGTAATGCACAACTCGAGACCGATGACGATTTGGATAACGTGAGTGGACCTGCTGATCTCTGTCCTGAGACGCTTTACAGTGAACGTTCAGAAGTGGACGAGAACGGATGCTCACCTTCCGAACGAGATTCGGATAGTGATGGTGTGAAAGATGATGTGGATGCTTGTCCAGAAACACCTTCCGGATATCCAGTTCTTGCAGATGGTTGTACCGATGAAACGGCCTTTGAACAAGATTTAGACGGCGATGGATACCTTGGAGAATATACCTACACGCTGAACGAAACCAGTGGTCTACGAGAAGACCAACAAGGTGACGCCTTCCCTACAAACAGCTCGCAATGGTCCGACTTAGATGGCGACGGCTGGGGAGATAATCCAGATGGGATTTATTCCGACTATTGTCCAACTGAGTTTGGGACTTCAACACGCGAAAATATTTACGGATGTTATGATGATGGGGATGGATATGCAGATTTTACTGAACTCCCTTATCTGGCTGGCAATGCTACGCAGTGGTTCGATAAAGATGCCGACGGCTACGGTGATAATCCAAACGGGACTTATCCAGACTTGTGTCCGGGCACAGACCGAGCCTTATCAGTTTCTGTTGATGAAAATGGTTGTGCGCCTCGTCAACTTGATTCAGATAATGATGGTGTCAACGATGAATTAGACCAATGTAAAAATGAACCGAAGGGAGAAGATGGATATTCGGATGGTTGTCCGTTAAGATCATCCGGTTCCGACGATGGTTCCTCATCAGCGCTGGGGACATCCACAATCATCATTGCGGTTGTTGCAGGAATGGTTGTTCTTCTTGTCGTAGCAGTGATTCTTCTTCGCCGTCAAGGTGATGATTACGATTATGATGACGATGACGATGATGATTGGGACGATGACGACGATGACGATTCACTTCCTTTTAGAAACAGCCGAAGTGCACAAGAATCTGCGCCAAAGCGGGCTCCAGTGTCACAAGCAGGACCTTCCAGAGGCCCATCTAAAGGACCGACAAAGGGCCCTCAAGGCGGCCCTGGACCGTCCCGAAGCCCTCCTAAAGGCCCACAAGGACGAGGACCTAATTCCCCCCCACCTCAAGCAGCAACCCCTCCACGAAGCAAACCTTCTCCTCGGGGCCGAGTTTCAACTCGCCCGTCTTTTGATTCACCGTCCGAACCAAAAGAGGAAGAAGAGAGCGGTGCTAAGGTGCGAAAGGCGACGTTCAAAATTGATTTGTCGCTCTTTGAAGACTGGCAAACAGAGGACCGTGAATCCGCAGCGGATTGGGTTCGAAGTTCACTTGATGACGGAGAGGAAGAACGTTCAATCATGATGCAGTTACAAGAAACTGGTTGGACCGCCCCTCAATCCAGAGCCATCTTCAATATGGGTCGAAGCCGTTAGAGAGCACATGGGTATGGCAGCAGGGAACGATTTACAACATCATACTCAAGAACGGGATTCATTTGGCTACAAAAAAGGGGGGATAGAAGATGGCAGAAAAAGAACTTGAAGGTGCTTCAATGCCCGATGGTATTGATGTTGATGATGCTGCAGCATACTTTGGTGTGATTGAATCTTCAGATATGGTTCACACCCTACTTGCTATGGAGCCCTCACTTGCTATGGAGCAGTTCTTTTCCATCCTTTCGGATGTTGTTCTTCTCCCCGGTGACTTTGATTTCCAAGCTGCGAGTGAACGTATTCAGTGCGAAGGTGGCGAAATTTACTATTTAGTTGCAGGCCATTTAGGGCTGATGAGTCTTCCAGACCCGCTTGCCAACTATCTTGGCCTTCCCGAATCATCTGGTGATACAAGTGGAAAAACTCCTTCGATTTCTGAAGATGAACAAGCCAAACTCGCCACTCTCGCCGATCCTATGCGTATTCTCAAACTTCTCGCCATCGCCTCAACGACTGGTTCCGATGGGGAAGTCACACGGTATCACGAAGCGATGAAAGGACTGTTTTCAAATCCTGAGGCGAACAAGGATTTACTTCTCAAAGTTGTTGAAGAACTTGACTCAGCAATGGATGTAGCGGGACATGCCATGCCAGTTCCTTCATTGGCCAGTGGAGCGGCAGCCAGCGCGGCTATCAGCGCGCCCTCACCTTTGGTGATTGCAGATATTTCACCTCAACCTCAATCGAGCACCGCAGTTCCGTTGCCGCCTGTCGAGAAAAAGCCAGACCTCACTCTCCCAGATATTCCGAAAGAAATCCCTTCTATTCCATCGGTAGAATTACCTGAATATGAAGAAAAAATTGTTTCCGAACCAGTTCTTGATACAAGTAATGAAAAATCTGTGGCTCGGGCGGAAGAAGATGCATTTTCGGGGGCTTTTGATCTCGGTCTCGGTAAAGAAGAACCCGTTGTGATTCCAGAACCAGAACCAGAGCCAGAACCAGAGCCGCAACCAGAGCCGCAACCAGAGCCGCAACCAGAGCCGCAACCAGAGCCGCAACCAGAGCCGCTCCCTGAACCAAACGCAGTTGCTGAACCAGAATTTGTCAGTGCAGCTGAACATTTCCTCGCAGCAGATACCGATGGGAGTGAAGAGCTTTCTATCGAAGAATTAGCGGTTGCTACTGGAACTTCCATTGATGAGGCAGCCGTTCTCCATAAGCAAGCAGACACTGATGGAGATGGCACAGTGTCTCTCTCCGAATTCATTTCTTCGCCAGCTGCTGAGAAAACACAATCACTACCTCGGCCAGTTGCTCCAGTTCGTAGACCTCTCTCTCAACCTGCCCAGCAACCACAAGAGCCTATCCAACAACCACAAGAGCCTGTCCAGCAACCACAGCAACCACAGCAACCACAACAATCACAGCAACCACAGCAACAGCAAGGTTGGAATCAACAGCAACAGCAAGGTTGGAATCAACAGCAACAACAAGGCTGGAATCAACAGCAACAACAGGGCTGGAACCAACCTCAGCAACCACTTCAAAATGTCCAGCCAACGATTCGTTCAGGCGTCTTATGCCGAGGGTGTGGAATTGGCCTTGACCCTTATTGGAGATTCTGTCCGATATGCGGAACTCAAAATACAGTTCGTTGATTAATCCCAAAGGGTGAATTCGCCGTTTGAGATAAGTTGTGTATCATCAAGCCAAACACTAGCGTTTTTGAGAACTCCAGGAATGTGAATTCCAACTGCGGATGTTCCGCCCAAGGCAGTGTTATCTCCTACAGAAAAGTAGCATGTTCCAAGGCGTTTTTCATCCTCAAGAACGTTTCCAAAAAGTCGAGCCTGCGGGTTCATGCCAAAACCAAATTCGGCCATTGTCCAGACATTCTCTCTCTCTTTGGTTTTGAGTCGCTTTGCAGCCTCGCCGAATTCTTGACGTATCGTTGCAGCAATAGTACCTCCTTTAACATCCATGACCATCCCATTTTCAATAATCAGTGAAATTGGTTCGTCAACGAGATTTGACTCCCAAGAACCATCAATAACGACCGTTCCGTTCATGGAACCCTCTCTTGGCATGATAAACGCTTTTCCTGCAGGAAGGTTCGTGAGCATTTTAGGACGATTACAAATACCATTGTCATCTAATTTCCATTCCCTCCAATTCACTTCAAAAGTAACATCCGTGCCTTGTTCAGAAGTTACTTTGGCAATCCTTCTCCGACGGAAGTAAGGTCCTAAATCACTGATTTTCTGCTTGATGAGTGAGAAGTCCGCAGACATGCCACCTCGACTGAACATTTCGTTCGTCATTCCAGGCATTGTTGCGACGCGAGCCCCTTCTCGTAGTGATTGGCGTATTGCACGCGTGTGGGTCAATGAGTATCGAGTAGGAGCGATTACAACTTGCTGCCGTCGCATGAGATTCGATACTGGAGTAGGTGGTTCTTCACCATGATGCCGGGCTTTGGGCATTACAATCAGTAATACATTGTCTGAACGTTCGTTTGCGGCTTCATGCAATGCTTGTCCGATATCCCCGGTGGTAGGGTCACAAACGATGAGGACATTCTCTCCTCTTCGAACGTCCATACATGTTTTTATTACAGTTTCTGCACTAATTTTCAAATGCTTAGCAACTTCTTCTATAGAAAGTTCTTCGAATGGAACATCCTCGCTTTCTGCGACGTCATTGGGCTGACCCATCATATCGACTGGTTCTTCACCAATCTCCTTCACTTCATCAATGACTTCTTCCAATTCTTCATCTTGGGAGTCAACAGGTGGAATGTTTTTCACTTTACGAGAAAAAGGTCGCACCATAGTAAACCGAGGAGGGCTTGCATCTTCAATGTGTGGCAGTATTTTTCAAACATTTTACACTTAATTTTGAAACTGATGAGTACAAGTGTTCTTGACGGTGGGTGTCATGGACGGATTGATGCAAGCATATTCAGTGTTTATTGAACGAGTCAAAGACATACATCGCCTCGGAGCGTTACAGGGTCACTTAGGCTGGGACCAAGAGACGATTATGCCTGCTAAGGGTTCGGATGCGCGTTCTGATATTCTCTCATGGCTTGCAGCAGAACGTCACGACCGGCTTATTGATCCTCAGATGGGTCAAATGTTAGACGCTCTCGAGCAAGAAGATTCGTTAACTGAAGACCAACAAGCCAATGTCCGGGAAATGCGGAGATCTTACGATAAAGCGATAAAACTCCCTTCAGCATTTGTTGCTGCGTTTGCAAAGGCCAAGTCAGAAGCTCTTTTGTCTTGGCAAAAAGCGAGACAGGCTTCTGATTTTCAAGCCTTTCAACCACAGTTGGAATCGCTCATTTCAATGACGAAAGAGAAGATTGCGTATTATGGAGGTGAAGATAATCCATACGATGTCTTGCTTGATGAGTATGAAGTTGGCATGAAAGTAACCGATTACGATCCTCTTTTCGAGGGCTTACGCGCTCGCCTTGTCCCTTTACTGCAGAAAATTACGACAGCACAAGAATCAAACCCAGACCCTGTTCTTCCCGAAGGGCTTCGCTTTTCGATTGATGCACAAACCGACTTTTGCACCAGCGTTTCTAAAGCGATGGGTTTTGACTTTGAAGCAGGAAGGATGGATGCTTCAACACATCCTTTTTCCGCAGGTTTATGGCCAGGAGACACTCGATTTACAACACGTTTTGATGAACTAGATCCGTTCTCATGCTTGTATGCAGTCATGCATGAAACAGGCCATGCCTTGTATGAACAGGGCCTTTCCAAGGCGGATTCATTGACGCCTCGAGGTGCTGCTGTTTCGCTTGGTGTCCATGAATCTCAAAGTCGCTTTTGGGAAAATCAAATCGGAAGAACCTCAGCGTTTTGGAGCGTTGCTCTACCTTGGTTCCGAGAACATTTCCCAGATGCACCAGATTGGGATCCTGCGACACTGAACCGCATAGCAAATACTGTTTCTAAAGGATTCATTCGGGTCGAAGCCGATGAAGTCACTTACAACTTACATGTAATGCTACGCTATGAAATCGAAAAGAAAATTTTCAATGAAGACCTACCTATCGCTCAATTACCTGAAACTTGGAACATGATGTTTGAAGAGTGGTTTGGAGTGAAGGTTCCCGAAGACCGAGTTGGATGTTTACAAGACATCCATTGGTCCATGGGTGCTTTTGGTTATTTCCCAACGTATACGTTAGGGAATCTTTACGCAGCTCAATTGCTTGAATCAATGGCTGATGAACTCGGGGATATTGATGCGATTATCACATCTGGCGATTGGTCAAGCCTCCTTCAATGGTTACGACCACGAATACACGAACAAGGCAGTAAGATGACTCCCGCAGAACTCATTGAGTTTGCAACAGGATCTCCTCCATCTCCGGAACCATTCCTTCGGTATGTCGAAGAAAAGTATGGCTCCTTGTACGGGTTGTAATCACTCTTCTTCTTGGCCCAACATCCTGTTCATGCGAGCGGTAAGGTCGTTGATTGCATTCATCAAATCATCAGTTCTGTCTTCTTCACTTTCAGTTCCAAAAGACAATCCGAGCATGGTAACCATGGCGCCAGATAGCATGATGACTGCTGGCATATACACTTCAGCAGCCGTCATTTGTCCATTTGCTGCTTCCATCCAACCAAGCAATGCGCCGATTATAAAAACGGTAAAACCGACAACCACTTGCTGATATCCTTCTCCAATATTTTCTTCAAGCCAACTCATGTAGTATCCCTAACGGTGAATATGAGGTTGAGTGTATAATACTATCTCAAAATGCGCTAAAAAAAGCAAAAATGGGCACCTATTTCCAAGGTGCCATGAGAATTGGAGTCCCACAACTGCCTTTTTCGACCAGAATACGGCCTTTTGGTCCAGTTGCTTCTGTTCTCTCAAACACGGGGACACCTGCAACAATTGTCACCTTTGCCCAACCCACTAAATCATGGCCATTGAACGGGTTCCATCCGACACGAGCCCAGGTATTCTCATCTTTCACTTGTTGAACTGTTTCCATATCAACGAGAACCAAGTCAGCATCGAGTCCGACTTCAATACGGCCTTTGCCGATCATATTGAAACAATCCGCTACATTGGTTGACATCCATTGTGCCACTTGTTCGATGGAGCATCGGCCTGATTTGGCATGAGTAAGCATTACTGCAAGTGAGGTCTCAACACCCGGCATTCCACTCGGTGCTTTTGGGAATCCGAGGGCTTTTGCTTCCAGAGGGTGCGGTGCATGGTCTGTAGCCATGCATTGAATGGTGCCGTCAATCAACCGTCTCCACAAAATATCCTTGTCTTCTTGATATCGTATAGGTGGATTCATTTGTAGCCGAGTTCCCTGTTCTGCAACATCGACATCTGTTAGCGTGAGGTGCTGTGGGAGTGTCTCAGTGGTGATGATAGCACCCTCTCCAGCTTGTGATGGGAGTGAAGTGATTCCATTCAACCAGTCTGCTTCAAGTCCCGAGGTCAAGTGTAATACGTGCAATCGATGGTTATACATCTGTGCTAGCTCCACAGCTAGTTGAGTTGCGAGCAAGGCTGTAATGTCGTCCCGCCATTCTGCGTGAGCCGCAATGTCGGTACGATTCTCATAGTCGGGATATCTGGAAACCAATCGCTTTTCATCTTCCGCGTGAACTGCGATAAGTCCAGCAGTCTTTGAGAAAATGTTCTCCAAAGCATCCCTTTCATTGACCAGTAATGTACCGGTTGAAGAGCCCATAAAAATCTTAATTCCACAAATTCCTGGAACAGCAAGAGGCGCATCTGGAGTCCCAACTGCTTCTTGCAAATCCTCAACATTTTCTGGAGTCGCTCCGATAAAGAATCCGTAGTTATTGACGCACTTTGCCGCAGCGGTGTCGAGTTTCATCTGCATACCTTCCATATTGGTGATTGAAGGTTTGTTATTTGGCATATCGAGGAAGGAGGTCACGCCACCACTTACTGCAGCAGCAGAACCACTTTCCAAATCTTCCTTTTCAGGCTGGCCAGGGTCACGGAAATGGACTTGTGGGTCTATTATTCCGGGAAGAAGGTGTAAGCCTGAACCATCGATAAGAAGTTCATCATCCAGAGGATTCAGTTCATTTGGATTCGAGATTGTATCGATGATTCCGTTTGATACTCGAACATCAGCGAGGCGGGTTGAATCAGGCAAGACTACGGTTGCCCCGATGATGAGCATGTTACCGGGGTTTTGAGGGGTCTCCATGGGCGGGTTTGAGAGCATCTACTCAATGAACTATGCCATTCAACACTTAGCGACGGCGTGCTGACTTCGGTCGAAATGCATCGCAAACTTGGTCGTCAGTATCAATGTAGGGACCTCCAATAAGGTCGACGCAATATGGCACTGCTTTCCAAATTTCATCAATGGTTTCTCGGATTGATTTTGGCCTTCCTGGGAGATTAAACAGGAGGCATGAACCTCTTATTCCGCCGACTTGTCGTGAGAGAATTGCAGTAGGTACAAATTTCAAAGAGATCGCTCGCATTTGTTCACCAAAACCAGGGAGGATTTTCTCACACACTTTTTCAGTAGCCTCTGGCGTAACATCTCTTGCTGCTGGTCCAGTGCCACCCGTTGTGACAATAACATGGCATCCAATGTCGTCACTCAGTTCAAGCAGCGCTTCTTCGATGAGTGATTGTTCATCAGCAACACATCGGTAATGAACGGTTGAAGGGCTTGCCAACCCCTCTTCAAAAAAGGTTAGGACAGCAGGTCCACCTTCATCTTGATAGGTGCCAGAACTGGCTCTGTCACTCACGGTCACAATACCAAGAATAGCATGTTCGCCACAATGATTTGGCTTTCCGAGTAAACTGTGGATGGAATCCATTTGTTCAACTCCATCACTCAGAGCCGTATTTGGCTTGGATGTTTGCATGGAAGTTGTCAAGCAGTGTGTCTTCAAACAATTCAGTTTGACGGCGCATCTTGGTCGAGCGTATGTGAAGGAATGCAGCGCCTACAAAGACGATAATAATCAATGGAATCACCGCTTCAAGTTTGTATTGGTGCATGAACTTCACGATACCTTCAGCAGTATAGGCCCAAGTGATTGAAGCTATACTTCCACCGATGGCTGTAGCGGTTAAAACACGCATGAAATTCATTCGAGAAAGCAAGCCAAGCATTGCACCGACTAATACTCCGGATGCCATGAACGGAATCCAAACGAATACAATCAGTCCCCAGAATCCCCACTTGTTGATCATTTCTCGCTTTTCGTTTGCCATGTATTCGACGGTTGAAAGCGTATCTCCGAGGAGTTTTGTTTGCAACATTTTACCACCAAAACCATCCTGCTTTGCGACAGCCACAATTCGCTCATCGTTCTTTAGATCTCGCTCAACACGTCCTGCGCCTGACCGTTCTGATAATGTGGAGACTTGGTTACGTCCCTTTACAATCAATTCTTGAGAACCAAGCAAGTCCGCATTTCGCTTTGAGATAAAGTGGTGAAGTTCTGTTTGAACTTCGTCACGAGTTTTCTTGAATCTAAAGAAAGCAAAGCGTTGCGTAGGTCGATAAATCACTGAAACGAAGATGATTCGATCATCACTCGTTACAACAGCAGCTTCCATTTTCAAGTTATTTCGTCGAGCAAAGAATAATTCCAAACTTTCCCGAACTTCTTCCTCAACACGGGAAAGAGTATGTAGTTCTGAAAAGAAGTCTGAATAATTTTGCTCTTCATCTTCTTCGACTTCATTCGATGTTCCAATTCCGACGCCTGACTCAAAATCAATTCCTTGATTTATGCCGATGGTACGAACGGTGAGTTGGACAGGTTTGAATACATGGAAAATTGCGAACTCTTCAAGCACTTCACGCAGCACTTCCGCACGCACATCCTTACTATCAGAAAGTGTGGATTCAGTATTTTTGTATGGTACCATTATGTCAATTGATAAGTCCCTCGGTTCGAGTTTATACAATTCCCAGTCGATCTCAATGTTCAATCGTTTCGCCGTTTTATTAATCGAGTCCTCTACCAGGCGTGCAATGTGTAATCTTGAGAGGATGTCATCACTGTCTTGGTGATATACCTTATACATCAATGGATAAATAATCAGTAATGTAATTGCAGAAAGCGAGAGCGATGAGAAAGCCATCCACCAAGCAGGAATACCCGCAGCGCCACCAGCTAGCATGGCGGTTTCTCTTCCGCCACCTAATTCTGCTCCAATGAGTACATATCCCCAGTTCCCGAGGTCTTGAATGCCCCAGCAAGAGCGAGCGCCTGTATCAGTCAATCGAACCTGATGCTTTTTCTCTGAGTCGACAAACGGTAAGAAAGCAAATGTTTGCTTGGAGATGTCCAGTTCAAATTCAACCTTTTTGTAAATTTCTTCTCCACCTTCAACAGTTTGTGCACCTGAAAGGTTTGTTTGGTTGTATACCGAAATTGTGTAATTGAGGCTGTAATGGCCCTCTTCAAGTTCTCCAAATGGGGCTGAATAATACATTCTTCCAGCATCGGTTTCGCCCTCTGGGTTGATGAATTTAGTCGATGAGTTCTTCCATGATTCTAACACATCACCTGCATCATCATGATGCTCAATGGTATATTCTCCAAGTGCATAGCCGGACGGGAGGTTGTAGCCATACATCGAAAACTTTCGAGCATCATCGTTCGGGAATATGAGGATCCATGGCTCATCTGTAATCTCCTCACATTCTCCTCCAATGTCGAGGAATGTTTTTGATGCGGAGTGGTCAATTGATGTTGAATTTCCAAAAGTCCCCGATGTCATTCCAAATATGAGTAATACGTACAAGACCGTGTAGACGATTCCACCAGCCAAAACAAAGTTTTCTTTTTGGACCAGGAAGTTTTGCTTCACATCACCAGTTCGACGATTTCGAATTTCAAGCAACTCTTTTGTGACCTTGTTATGAGACTTTGTCTCATGGTCAATTTCGCCGTCAGAATCGCTCTTCACTTCGGGCATACACAGAGCAGAAAGGCATAGCACATGAACCCAACGATTGATTTCTCACAGCCAAAGGTCTGAGCAATTTGAAAAAAAGTTAACTGCAAGCCAAAGCATTCGCAGTGATGAGTTGAGGTGGGTCAGGCCGGACTTGAACCAGCGACCTCGGCATCTTCAGTGCCGCGCTCTCCCAACTAAGCTACTGACCCGTGCAGTTCGGCGATAACCCCTGCCATATCAAGGCTTTCGCCAATGAATGTTGAATCTTTGAAGAGTGTCGAACTCATTCAATACCGTCAAGAATGACTTTTTGAGCTTCAAACAGAGCATCAAGTCCCCCGTCAGCGCTACCGAGCAGTGCGATTAGTTCGTCACTCGAGAAGGTTGATTCTTCACCAGTGCCTTGTATTTCGACGTATTTTCCATCAGCAGTTTTGACAACATTCATGTCGACATCAGCATTTGAATCGAGCACATAGTCAAGATCAAGATAGACATCTCCGTCGATAAGCCCGACAGAGATTGCGGCTAAGTCATGAGGAATGACCGCATTCTCGTGGTTTTCTTTTTCAGTGTCAGAAAGAGATGGTGCGGTCCAACCGCCTTTGCGCTGGTCTTCGGTTGGTCGCATGTCCAAAGGTAAGCACTTACCTTGAGCGATTAAGCGTCGAACAGCGAGGCGTAGAGCAATGTTTGCGGCAGTAATGGATGCACAGCGAGTGCCACCGTCTGCGTTAAGGACATCACAATCGACATTGAGTGCGACCGGCCCAAGTGCTTCCAAGTCTACAGCAGCTCGAAGTGAGCGAGCAATGAGGCGTTCAATCTCTTGAGTTCGGCCTTTTGCCCCTCTTCGTTCTCTACGGAAGCGGGAATCTGTTGAACCAGGAAGCAACGAGTATTCTGCATGAACCCAGCCCTTTGTTGAGTCTCGTGGGAACCAACCAGGCAATCTTGCTTCTTTGGTACAGCAAACGAGAATGACGGTATCTCCTTGGCGGTAAAGAATCGATGCCAGTGCATTCGGTGTGAAGTCGATTTCGACTTCGACGTGTCGCATTTCATTCGCCTTTCGGTCTGTGTTAAACTCGGTCTTGAATTTCGCCATGCTACCGCCAGCACCTTCTCTTCATCAAGTCTTCTCCTCACTTTCACCTAACAGAGATGCGCGCACATTGAAGAATACCATTCGGTTAGGGGTGGTATGAGCCAACCAAGAGTAGCAATTTGTGGCGTGGCTCGAACTCCTGTAGGCAAGTTCATGGGAGCACTTTCAAGCATGAGTGCAGTAGATTTGGGGGTTCTTGCCGTTAAAGAAGTCTGTGAACGAGTCGGTATCAAACCTTCTGAAGGCGGTGTTGACGAGGTCATTTTTGGTCAAGTTTTACAGGCTGGTTCTGGACAAAATCCTGCTCGGCAAGTCGCTCTTGGCTCTGGATTGCCTGTGACTACACCGTGTGTTACGATTAACAAAGTATGCGGAAGTTCGCTCAAAGCAGCCATGATTGCTGCGAACAGTATCCGGGCAGGAGAATACAATGTGATTATTGCTGGTGGGATGGAGAGCATGTCGAACTCGCCTCACCTCTTGATGAACCACCGAAAAGGGTCTAAAATGGGCAACTCAACACTCGTAGATTCAATGATTCATGATGGATTATGGGATGGTTACAACGACGTACACATGGGTAATACCGGCGAAACTGTTGCCATAGAATGCTCTATCTCTCGAGAACAATCAGACCGATTTGCTGCTCGCAGCCATCAACGTGCGGCAGAAGCCCAAGCAAAGGGATGGTTGGACTGGGAAACTTTCGATGTTGAGATTCCTCAAAGACGAGGAGCATCAATTTTCTTGTCCCATGATGAGGGTATCCGTGCAAATACGGATGCAGAATCTCTTTCAGGATTGAGACCGGTGTTCCAAAAAGACGGTCAAGTAACTGCAGGTAATGCAAGCACACTCAATGATGGAGCAAGTGCCGTCGTCATTGCAAATGCGTCTTATGCTCAACAACAAGGCTGGGAAATCATTGCATATATCGAAGACTATTGCACCAGCGGAGTCGAACCTGGTCGAGTGATGAGTGCACCGATTCCAGCGGTCAAGACCCTTCTTGAACGAAACCAGTTGAATGTTCTTGATGTTGATATCTATGAGCACAATGAGGCCTTTGCATCTGCTTCTTGTGCAGTTGCTCAAGAATTGAACATTCCAGAAGATCGATTTAACCTTCACGGCGGTGCAATTAGCATCGGTCACCCACTCGGCTCAAGTGGTACACGTTGCCTAATGACCATGCTTGGCGTCATGCGTCGTAGTGATGCCCAATCTGGAATCGTAACCCTTTGTTTAGGCGGCGGTAATGCTGTCGCAATGCTTGTTCGGCGTTCCTGAAGCATCCGTTCAGAGCCCAAGAAAACGGTTTTTCCGACTGTGGGTATCAAATAGGGCAGGACAACGGCCACCAAATGGGGTAGACTGATGGTATCGTTCGAAGATTTGGGCATTGAGCCTGTTTTGGTTGAGACCTTGAAAAAGCAAGGCATTCTTGAACCGTTTGAAGTTCAGCGAGAATCTATTCCAGACGGTATGCTTGGTCGGGATGTTTGCTGTAGAGCTCCAACGGGCTCTGGAAAGACTCTTGCCTTCGGTTTACCTTTACTTGCTCGAACAAAAGAAGCAGAACCTCGTCGTCCTACATCTCTTATTCTTACACCAACCAGAGAGTTGGCTGAACAGATTTACAAAGTTCTTGATCCGCTTGCTTACGAACTTCAACTGTATGTTCTCGCTATGTATGGTGGAAGTTCATACAACAAGCAGTTTCGCTCCCTTGACCGAGGTGTCGATATTCTTGTTGCATGTCCTGGCCGATTAATCGATATGATGGACAGAGGCGCAGTTTCATTGGATGATGTTGGCGTGGTCGTCCTTGACGAGGCGGACCGAATGGCCGATATGGGTTTCATGGAACCCGTTTGTAAGATTCTTGACAAATGTAAACCGGACCGTCAAACGATTTTATTCAGTGCTACTTTAGATGATGAAGTTGCAGATTTAGTTCGCGACTACCAAACCGACCCTGTTACCATTGAAGTTGGCCCAAAGGAAGTTACAATGGAGAGCATGACGCATTTCTTCTGGTTAATGCCAAACTCGAAAAAGTCGGCAATCTCTTCAGAAATCATTCGAAAGTGTGGTCGAACAATTATCTTCTGTCGAACACGAAATGGTGTTGACCGCGTTGGTGATGAAATGCAATTCGATGGAATGGCTATCGAAACACTGCATGGTGGATTATCTCAACGCCAACGTGATGCAGCAATGTCTCGGTTCCAACATGGTGAGTGTATGGCTCTCATCGCAACAGATGTGGCAGCACGTGGTATTGACGTAGAGGGTGTCAACTGTGTTATTCATTACGATCCTCCAGAAAACGGTAAGGCCTACAAGCACCGTAGTGGCCGAACTGCCCGAGGTGGAGCCACTGGAATCGTCATCTCACTGGTTCAAAAACCTCAGAAAAAGCAATTTGGAAAAATCCAACGAGAAGTTGGTATCCGAGTTGAATTTGAACCTCCAGAATTTACAAACTTACCCGAATTTGAAGTCGAATATATTGCAGCAGAACGCCGACAACGTTCCAATCGGAACGATTCAGGCGGTCGTGGCGGTGGCGGTGGATACCGTGGCGGTGGCGGCGGTGGTCGAGGCGGCGGCGGTGGATACCGTGGCGGTGGCGGCGGTGGTCGAGGCGGCGGCGGTGGATACCGTGGCGGTGGCGGCGGCGGTCGAGGCGGCGGCGGTGGTCGAAGCGGCGGCGGTGGATACCGTGGCGGTGGCGGCGGTGGTCGAGGCGGCGGCGGTGGTCGAAGCGGCGGCGGTGGATACCGTGGCGGTGGCGGCGGTGGTCGAAGCGGCGGCGGTGGTCGAAGCGGCGGTGGCGGTAGAAGTAACTCCGGCGGCGGAAGCAGCGGTGGCTATCGCGGTGAAGCACGTGGCCAAAATTACAAACCAAGTAAAAACTCAAGCAAAGGCTACCAAGGTGGCCAAAAACCTCAGTCGAGAGGCGGAAACAGCGGTAAAAAAGGCGGCTATAATAGCGGCGGAAACTGAGAGTGAAACGAACTTCACTCTTCTTCTTGAGCACTTTTCTTCGCAGGGCTAAAAATCCCGAAGTCTTCTATGATATCAGCAGCTCCTGGTAAGACGCCGAGGACATCATCCGTCATTAAACCCGTATTCTTGTAAATCCGGTTCGCCAGTTGTTCTTTTTTGACCATGCCTGGACGAAGTATTGCAAAGCGCTGGCACAGTGAGCGAATGGTTTCCGGCAATCCTCCCATGAGCAAGGGGACGCCATTAATGGCTACAATTCCGATGCCGATTTGAACATCGAGATCTTTGAACCATTGTCGTTGTCCTCGAACAATGAAGGCCCCTTTGCCTACATATTCTCCCGTTTGGGCCGTTTTGGATACTTGGGCAGGTTTGACTGCGTAAACAGTTCCGTGTGCACCACCACCAGCCCATGCACGGCTCCAACACAAGGCCAATGTAGCTGCTTCTTCGAGTTTTTCAGCGGTGATTCGTTCATCACCGAGCTTATCGACCAATCGAAAGGCGGGAACATCCTCAGGTATGTGGGCTGGTTTGTGCTGGTCGGGGGCGAATCCTTGTGTTGCTCTCAGACTACAACTCGGTGCGCCATGTAAGTCAGCGTGAAGATACATGTCAGAACCGGAAAGGTGCTTTTTGACAATTGCATCGTTGCCTTTAGCGTCTTTTCCACCAACCAGTAAATGGCCTCCGCTAAGCATAGTCCATCGATGGTTTTCAAACCATAATCGCTTACTTCGCTTGATTTTGTTGAGTTTTCCACTTGCTTGTTGTTTTTCTTCTTTCTTTTTGGCACGCTGTAAATAGAGAATCGTTTCCTCAAGCGCTTCGACAGCACCTTTCGTTTTGTCCTTCTGTTTTCTTGCTGCTTCGAAGTGACGTTGAGCATTTTGATGAACTGTTTCGTCTAAAGAAAGCGTTGCTTGAGGTCCTTTAGGCTCATTGTTTTCATTTGGCAATATCGTTACAAAACTACGTTGAGCAGGATTTAATGATTGAATCCAAGGTATTTCTTTGGCATCTTTTTTCACTTGACTCCAGCCTTTTTCTTCTACGGCTGCTGAAACTTGGGTCAGAAGACTTTCGACATGTGTCCAGTTATTTTGGATGACGTGTCCAAGCATTTGTTGCTTCTCAATTTTCACTGAAAACCCTTTCAATGCTTTTTCCTGCTGCACTTGGCGTCGTTCGAGTCGTTCGACATCGGTTGAATGACCTCGGCCTGGTGCTGCGATATCCAATTTTTCTGCTTCGCGTCGCGCAAGTGCCATTGCATCGTGAGCACCCTTCCAAGCATCAACTGCTTGACATAAAGTCGGAAAGGTAGCTTTCGCAAATTGTTCGTGATTCGGCAGAAGAGTTGGTGTTGCTTCACAAGCAAATTGTTCAAAGAAGCGGTCTCTTTTTCCATTTGGTTCATGTTTTGAGGCTTGAGTTTCAAGAGATTCAGTGGTATTTTTTTGGTCGGGCTTGAGAAGTAAAAATCCTTCTTTGCTCTCTGCTAAATCGGTAAGAAGCGACTGTAATGCCGTGTGTATTTTTTGCGCATCTGCTTCTTGTGTGTCGATGTTCGCTTCCATTCCAGCCAGAGCACAGACAGCATTGGCGTGAGTACCACCAAGATTGACTTTGCCACCGAGTGTGGATACGAGGTCTCGATCTGAAGTTTCAAACATTTCAACCAAATGTTCCATTTTTATCTCATGAGGGTCCATTGCTGGAGGTGGTGGTTGATATTCAACTCCTTTTTTCAATGTTCGACCAGCATAAGAGGCGTGTGTTAAGGGCTGAATGATGATGTTCTTTTCATCGGTGAGAATAATATTTCCATCACGAAAAACTTCGACATAGAGGTGGTATTGGCCGAATTTCGTGTCAAAGTCAAAGCACAACACTCTGTCGAATCCAAGTTGATGAACGCCCGTCATTCGAGCATTTTTCAGATGTTTTCGGAGCACCATGGCAAACGGGGGGGGCGTCATAGGCATCGGCCGGTCTCTGTTCGAAGTGTAGATTCGAGCGCCCCGAACCAGGACCAAATCAAATTGGTCAATGTCCTTTGGATTGATGCGGAGTACGATTTGCTCGTAGTGTGGCATGTATGCCTTCTTGACGTAAGCGCCAGAGTACTCATTCAATTCACGTGCAACTGCTCGCAAATCAAAGCCTGACATTGTCGCTTTCATGCACCCCGCCTCCTTACTGACCTGTCATCGACGCTTCTTGAATCCTCACTTGAAACGAAGGAGAACTTTTCCGACGTTCTTTGCGTCATGAAGATATTGATGCGCTTCTGCAACATTCTCAACATCAAATACAGAATCGATTACCGGGGAGAGTGCTCCACTCATCATTCCGTCTAAGATACGGTGAAGCTGACGTTGCATTACTGCTTCATCTTTCCATGTGCCCATATGGACGCCGAACACGCCTCGGTTTCGACTCATAAGGCGGAGCGGGTCAAATGCAGGAGTTTTCCTCCATGCGAGGAAACTTCGCAGCATTGAGCGTTTGGAGGTGGGTGCGACTGCTGACATTCCATACGTGTAAAGCCGTCCGCCTTCTTTGAGGGCAGACAGAGAACGAGTGAGGTGTTCACCTCCAATCGGGTCGAGAATATGATCGACCCCATCCCCTTCAGTCTCTTGCTTGATAATTTGAACAAAATCTTCGTTGTGCCGGTCGATGGCTCGGCCTCCAAAGGATTCGATGATGTTCGCTTTCGAACCTGAAGCAGTTGCCCACACTTTGGTCACCCCTGCCCATTGACATAACTGCAATGCAGCAGTTCCAACGCCACCTGCACCACCATGAATCAATACAGAATCATCCTTCTCCATATGGCCCAAATGATGCAACATATGGTGAGCGGTAAGATATGTTACAGGCATGGCTGCAGCAACCTCTAATTCGATTTCATCCGGTAAGGCGAGAACTCGTTTCTTGTCAACAAGAACATGGCTTGCTTGACCGCCGGTTGACATAGCTGCTACGACGCGTTGTCCGATGGCGAACCCCGTGTTTTCATCTCCAACCGCATCGATAACTCCACTGACTTCGTATCCGGGAGTAAATGGGTATGGTGGGCGAGGTTGGTAGAACCCAAGACGCATCAACAGGTCGGCAAAATTAATTCCAGCATAGGAGACTTTGACCCGAACTTCATCGTTTTTTGGTTCCGGCATCGGCATTTCTGCAATACGAATTGTGTTTGGTGCGCCGGCTTTGGTAAACTCAACCCTTCGTGGCATGAAACGCCCTACCGTAAATGGGTTCTAAGGTTTGGTACCTTTGATAAACCATTTTTGAGACTCTTCATGCAACGTTCCTGCTCTTTGAAAGGACATGAGGTGGGAGAGGGTTTGATCTTCAGCCAGTCCAGGGTGTGCGTCCGGTGTGTCTGAATAGGCTGCTCTGGTTATCTCTGAAAGAGTATCAATCCCTGATTCAACTGCATTGAAAACCGCTTGATGTCGTGCTTGACGATGCGAGAGATACTGATTGAATTTTTTTGTTGGTAGAGCAATAACCGGACCATGACTTGGAAACAAGAGATGAGGATTGAGGTTTTTCAAGCGCTCAAGTTGTTCCATGTAGATGTTCATATCCCCGGTATGAGGTGGTATCAATATCGTTCCGATTCCAGCAACCATGTCGCCAGCGATAAGCCCTGCTTCACCGAGTAAGCAGATGTGGCCCGGATGGTGACCGGGTGTAATCAAAACCTCCCAGGTTTGATTGCCGAGTTTGAGTTGTTCACCGTCTTCAAGAATACGGTCACATTGAACACTACGAGCGGTATATTCACTCCCCCAAATCGGAACGTCAAACGCCTCTCGCAGCAAACCAATGTCGCCAACATGGTCCCCATGTGAATGTGTAAACATCATCGCGATGAGTTCACCCTTGTGACGCCCTACAGCCTTGGCCATATCTTCCATTCCTTCACGGAGATGAGATGCAGGGTCAACCAGAATAAATTCTCCTTCTGGATCACCTACAAGATAGCAATTTGTGTGGTCGGCTGGAGGTAAAGTAGCCGTTTTGACTGGAACGACTTCGACCCCATGAGCGAATAATATTGAGCGACGATTGGGTAAGCGCTCACTAATATCTTGAGCGGCTTTGATCATATCTCGCTCTTTACGGTGGAGTGTTCTTTCAATTTCCATAAGAAGTGTGACAACGGGCGGGGCGACCTTGATTTCATGCTGAGACCAGCGTAGAAGAATACTACTTGGCGTATCCCACATAATCTGTGTGAATTCAGTTTGTGGTTCGAGGTCGATTTCCGGAACATTTTCTTTCGGACCCGCATGGAAGTGCATGAACGCATTATCAAACTGAATGGGGCCAAAAGGAGGTGTTATTCGGTGACTTAAAACCTTCAAAGAATGGGTGTCGTACGGGAACTCTCCTTGTAATGCAAGCGGTAAATATTGACTTTTGTCAGCAATAATCTGTTTCCGCGCCTCGATGGGAAGTGCGACTAAACCTTTCTCTGAAGGAGCTAAACCTAATTCTTCACTCATTTCACGAAGAATACATGCAGTTGCTTTTGCTTCAGGGCCTTCAAAACCTTCCAACGCTTCAACCGCAGCAGTATCAACACGAGACAATCCCCCACCTGGAAATGCCCAGTAACCTGGGAATGCAGCCATTGTTTCAGAGCGAAGACCAAGCAGAACTTCAACGCCTTCAGGGCCGTCACGAGTCATGGTCATGGTGGCGGTAGGCCGGGGTGGCCGCCGCTCGAATGAACCGAGAGATACGCCATCGGGAACTTCACTCATGCATTTCGCTGTACGCCGTGGGTTTCAAGGCTTTGTTTGTACACTGCTGCTCAAGCGTGAATATCATGTAGCGCCGTTCATTACCATAGGGCATGGCGGCGCAATCAGTTGAAGAAGAACTGCAAGAATTAGCAGCAATTGTTCGTGAAGCAGAGGCACTTGGAATTGACCCTTGGCCAGCAGAGAAACCAGACAGGCCGTGGGCCCGTTGGGCTCTCGGCTCGTTCATGATCGTTCTCATGCTCAGCGCAGTATCGAAGGTACTCTTCCGATTCGTCACCGTATGACTTGGTCAGGTCAGGCGGATTTCCCCGCCTTTGAATTCAGTTTGAATTCAAGCGTTGTTTCGTCGGCCAGCAATCATTGCAGCACCGAGCATTGCAATAACGCCCAATCCTACTGTGAATCCTGGAAGAACTCCTTCGCCTTCCGTTTCAACATCAGAAAGGTCAACAGTTCCGTTTCCAGTTGCGAACACAGTCAAAGTTCCACTTTCAGTATGGTAACCATCAGTCCATGTGACGTCAAAGGTAACATTACCACCAGTTCCAGCCGGGAGTTTGAATGAGACGTGTCCCATTGCTTCTCCAATACTGGTGTTTGAGCTGTTCACGCCGAGCGGGTTAGTTACTTCAACGACCATCTTACCGCCTTCTGGGTCCCAGCAAGAAACAAAGATTTCGTAAGCAGCATCATCGATGAGAACGATTTCGTAATCGCCGCTTTCAGGTGCTTCATCCATCCATTGATCTTCCATCATGGAGCCGTTTGCGAGGGTAACTGAGTAATGCCAACTGCAGATTGGGAACATGTTCATTTCTTCTTCTTCCCATGTCCAGTCATCATCTTGTGCATCTGGTAGTGCTCCGTTTTCAGTCTTGTTGAGAATGAAGGTAATGCTTCCAATGTCACTGCATCCGTCATCTTTCGAATACCACATGTTGTTGGTTTCATCGTATGTGAATTCCATAATACCTGCAGAGTCAACAGCGGAACCAATACTCCATGTTTCAGAGTTGTGAATCCAGACTCCCATTTCCTCATCTTCACAAGGCATTGAATCTTCCATTGATCGATTATCTGAATTCATCATGTCATCATCGTGTTCATCATCGTGAACAATGAAGGTGTGTGTGGATGAATTGTCGTAAGCAGTTGTAGGGAATTGAATCACGGTTGCAAGTCGCAGGAACACGACATCGCTGCCTTCGAGCAATCCATCAACTTCGACCCAGAAATCGACAGCAGTTCCGTTTTGACCATCGAGGGTCAATCCTTCAGCCATGTCGTCCGGGTTGAGTGACAATGCATACAATCCCATGAGCATGTCAACTTCCGCTTGGTCTAGGACTGTATCGTTGTTACCGTATTCTGCGTCAGCCATCATAACTAACCGGTCAATTTCTTCTTGGTTGTCAAGGACAGCCATTTCGACAATGACCAGTTCCATTGATTGGTCATTCCATTGTTCGAACCAAACATCAACGTCATAGAAACGAAGCATGTCTTCCTGATTGTCTTCATCTTCATGTCCAGGTTGGTCGTTCATGTTCGCCCAAATGTATCCAGCAGCTTCACAATCGCTTTGCATTGTGATGTCCATCATTGGAGTGTGGGTAGCCCTGTCATAACAGACCATTTGGTCTTCAGAATGGTCGTGTTCGTCGTCATGATCCATTCCGCCATCATCGTCGTCACCATGGTCATCAGGATTTATTTTGTAATAGAACTCCATGAATTCATCTTCGTCAAGAAGTTCGTCCCCGTTAACATCAGCCATCATGAAGGCAATACTCATCCATTCTTCTTCCATATCGGAGAGAGGTTCTTGGTTTGATTCAGTGTTCATACCATTGAACATAGCGATGATTTCAGTAAGAGAAAGTTTGCCATCATTGTTCGAATCCGCCATGAAAATCATCATGTCTCCGCTCATTGGTGCGTCTTCATTGTAGCAGTATTCTCCATCAAATGCAGCAGTATCGCCTGCCATGACGTCGATTTCATTACCGTCATCGTCCATGAGATATCCGTCTTCCTTAAGAGCGTCACCGGTTTTCACATAATCACAAATTTCAGAATCCATGCTGTCCATGTGATCCAGGAACATTCCCAATTCCAACAAATCGAGCATTCCGTCTCCGTTGAAGTCATTGTGGTTGAATACATTGGTGAAGAAGGTGACAGACATTGTTTCGTCGTCGTCGTTCATGACCATTATCTCAGTGAGGCTAAGGTTTCCATCGCCGTCAGCGTCAAGCATCATCATCATGAATTCGATTTCATCGGGTTCGTCATTACCGTCATCACCGTTGTCATCACCACCGCCATTCATCATTTCATTGAAGGCCATGAACTCATCCATGTCAAGTCCACCATCACCATCAATATCTTGGCTCAAGAACATGTTCATGAACAAGTTCAATGTGGCGTTATCCATCATCGAATCGCCGTTTTCGAAGGCCAAGAATTCATTGTATTCAAGCATGCCATCTCCAGCATCTTCGGTATCGCTACCGTCCATGCTCTCCCATCCGATGTCGTAATCTGCCATCTCAGCAAGGAGTTCGCTTTCTTCATCTGAGTTCATTTCAGGTTCATCGTCTTCAACAAGGAGTGCGTTTTCATAGTCAATGAGTTCTGAAGCGTTAACAGCGCCATCGCCATTTGCGTCAACCATGTCAAAGTGCTCTCTATCATCCTCATCATCTCCGTCAGTTTCGGAACCCCACAAGATGAGAGAGTATTCTTCCCAAGAGATAATGCCATCTAAATTGTCATCAAACATATCAAACACCATTTGATCATAATCCATTTCTCCAAAACTGGCGCCAGACATGTAGACTATATTGCCCATTTCGTCGTAAATTGTGACTGTAATGCCATACATTGAGTCGCCGAGGTTGTTCTCATCGAGGTCGAGCATCCAGAAAGTAGTGTTGAAAGTGGTGTTGTATACCTCGTTTTCGTTCATGTCAATGATTGAGATAAAGGTGTAGCCATAATCTCCTGCATCATTGATATGAATCTCCAATGTTCGGTTATCACCATCATCCTCGTAATGGAGGTCAAAATCTGTCATGTCATCCATATCATTCACATACTCGTTGTAGTAGAAGTCCATGAATTCGTTGAATTCAAGCACGCCATCCTCAGCGATCTCATCATAATCAGTACCGTCTATGTTTTCCCATCCGAGGTCGTAGTTTGCCATATCAGCAAGGAGTTCATTTTCTTCATCTTCGTCCATAGCAGCCATGTTGTCATCAGCACGAAGTGAGTTGTCAAAGTCAATGAGTTCAGAACCGTTGATTGCACCATCGCCATTTGCGTCAATTTCCGCAAACAATTCTTCTTCCCAGTCGAATTGATCTTCGGATTCGCAAACACTGCCGTTTAACATACAAATCATCACGTCATCGTAGCCGAGGTAGTTGTCGTATGAGTCATAAACATCCGCATAAACTTCGTACCATGTGCCTTCATCAGCCATAGGCTCGTGTGTCTCGTTACCTTCGAAGAAGGCTGTGAGGTCGAACACAGCGAAGTGTGTGTTCCAAGATGTGTTGTCATCTTGGATGAGTAAATCCTCAGTTCCAGTCCAAGTATCGATTCCGGTTTCTGTGTTCATAATGGTCAAGGATGCTGACATTGTTCCAACAGCACTTCCATTGTCGTATTGTTCAACGTGAATTTCAAGTTCATCGTAATCCATACTAACCATTGTATTGGATGCGTTACTTCCATCGCTCGGGTCTGCAAAAGAGACACCAGCAAAGGTTGTTGTTATCAGAGCGAGGGCCATCAGGACGGCTGCGCCGGGCTTCATTTTGAGTGATATAGAATCAGTCATCGGTTGTCCTCTAACCTATACTATATTAAGAGGTAGCACTTTTGTCGTTTTTGGCTAAAAATTACTAGATTTAATGTCATTACAACACCGTTGAATTGAAGAGGCAACGGCTGTTGGGCCGGTTAACAGTCCCTTAGTGTAGCGGTCCATCATGGAGGATTCTGGTTCCTCCGACCTCGGTTCAAATCCGAGAGGGACTACCACCGCATCTTTGATGAAAGAGTTTGATAGTTTGAAGTCCGACCGATGTGCATGGCGAAGATCGAACTCTACACCAATCGAGGTTGTGGAGCTTGCGTTAACGCAAAACGTCTTTTTGACTCGAAGAAAGTCGAGTATGAAGAAAAGCGCCTCGGTAGCTCAAGGCGAATCGATGCAGAATTTCGTATTCGGACAAATGGAAGTAAGACAATACCTCAAATTTTCATTAATAATGAATGGATTGGTGGGTTTGAGGAATTACAGAAATACGAAAGTGCAGATGAATTGGATTGGCGTTTGGGGCTCAGTGAACGCCCTCACGTTCCTTTCCTCACTCGTCTTTTTCGGAAAATGACTGGCAAAATTTACTGAGCGAGTGCATTCTTTTGGTCATTGAGAGTAAAACTTGTCACCATCTGCATGGCTTGGCCATACGTGATGCTTCCTGAATAATCTCGGACGTCATCATGAACGGTTAAACGGAGCCTAAATGCACACCTGTGTGTTGTTTCGTCTCTGTCGTGATGCTTGTAGAAATGAACTCCAACTTTGTATTGCCCTAACGGAGCATTTTCAACCCATACGATGTTTTCAACCGCGTGATTACTCGTAGGACGGACATTCATATCAACGTCAAGTTCTCCACCGCATTCACTTGTCTTGTTGTTAAAGTAAATACGTTCACCAGACGGGCAGAAAAGGTGGAGGTCAAGGTCATTAAAATCATCCCAGGCCAGTGAGATTTGAACATCACCGGTTTTTCCACCTTCGCGCTCGAGACGTTCATCAATGTCGTTGTTGAGCTGGTCCTCAGGGTGAAGAATCATAATGCCACTCCCCACCTCTTCTTGCTCGACAAACGATGCATGCTCGTTCAGTGGTTGTTCATTATGTTCAATCCATGAGTTTCGTAATTCAATCAAAGATTGCTCTGCGCTCTTGTCAGTGTGAGTTTTGGCAGTCTCGTTCAGTTCGACCTCTTGTTCAAACAAGTCTTCGACCAGTAAGCGTAGTTTCCGTATATTTTCATCTCTTGCTTGATCGCGAAGGTCATATTCCTCTCGCTCTTCAACGGATAGTTCGTCCACCTGGCGGCTTGAGGATTCCAGAATAACCTCTTCGGGTGCTTGAGGGTTCGACTTTGCGAGCGTAGGAATTTGATTTTCTTGAGCTTTTTGAATTCGGCGCTTTGGTGAAGATATTTGGGTTGGAATTTCCGTTACTTTCGGGGCATGCTTCTCTCGTCGTGCTTCAACGCTAAGAAGTAGATTTGTTTGAATTCGTGAACGAATGATGGAAAAAACGAAACCGCTTACCACTCCAATTGCGAGGAGTGTCAAGGTCGTTGACATATTCCTCTACCCCACATTTTCTCTAACTATGCAATGCAGCATTGATTTTATCGAGCGTATCTTTACCTGGCCTGAGAACAGTATCAGGGACATCAACAAGTGGCGTGTCTACTAATTCCATGTCTTCCGCTAGCGATGGTTTTGAATTGTCGAAATACAACAGTCCTGTTACGTGCTTTTGGCTTGATTCAGCCTCGTGTAAAGAAGTTAATGCAGCAACAGCACTCCCAGGGTCGTGCTCTGCAGAAATTGTTTCCAGTCGGATGGTTGAGCCATCGTGCAATGTAATATCTCGGAAATGCCCTTCTGGCACTTCAATCTCTTCTACGGGGTTGAAGTGAGGGATGTAATCGGTCATGTGAAGGGTAATTTCGTTTTCTTTAACGTATCCATATGACCTCATAGATTCATCGTTATTGTTGAACGTCACACATGGGCTGATGACGTCAATGAGTGCGAAGCCTTTGTGAGACATTGCAGCCTTGATGAGGGAACCAAGTTGTTTCTTTGAACCTGAAAAGGAGCGAGCAACAAAGGAGCAACCGAGATTGATTGCTAGTGCACACAAATCGATAGGTTGTGTTTCGTTAACTACACCTTTTTTCTTTTTTGAACCGATATCTGCTGTTGCGGAATACTGGCCCTTTGTGAGCCCATATACTCCATTGTTTTCAACAATGTAGACCATGTCCATGTTTCGACGAATAGCGTGAATCAGTTGCCCAATTCCAATCGAAGCAGAATCTCCGTCGCCAGAGACACCGATGTAGAGTAAATCTTTGTTGATGGCATAGGCTCCAGTTGTCACAGATGGCATACGGCCGTGGACAGTATTGAATCCATGCGATTGGCCAAGATAGTATGCTGGAGTCTTTGATGAACATCCAATACCTGACATCTTGGCAACGCGATGGGGCTCAATTCCGTTTTCCCAAGCTGCAGTAATGATGACATTCGAGATTTGATCGTGGCCACAACCGGGGCACAGAGAAGATTTTCCTCCGGTGTAACTGTCCTTCGGTTCATCGAGCATGTTGAGTTTTATCGCTCGTGCCGGTCGCTTTGGTTTATCGCTCATTGTCCGTCCCCCTTGAGAGTTTCAAGAATTCGTTCGGCGTAAATACCTGCACGAGGAGGCACGCCATCGCTGTAAGCAACAGAACGAACTTTGGTGATGAGATTGTTTGGCAATTCTTTTCTTAGGATGCCATACAATTGCCCGTCACGGTTGATTTCAAGAACAATTGTGATTTCATGTCGGCTGATGAAATTTTCAACTTCACTGTGCATTGGTAACGCTCGAACGCGACATTGGCTGACCTTGATGCCCGTGCTTTCGAGAATGTCGTCGATTTCTTGAATTGTATTTTCCATACTTCCAAGATAAATGATGCCCACTTCACATTCTTCTTCTTCTCGCAGAATTGGAGCAGGTAGCAGATCGCGAGCACCTTCAATTTTCTTCTTTAACCGCTGCATAAGGTCGAAATAATCATGAGGTTTTTCGGAATAAACACCCTTGGTATTGTGCCCAGTTCCTCGATAAAGAATCGGGTCCATCCCTGAGCCAGGGAGGGTTCGGTAAGGGATTCCATCGCCGTCAACATCGAGGTAACGTCCAAACTCTTCGAATGCTTCAAACATATCTCGGTCTCGAACGACTTTCCCTCTATCCATATCTTGGTCTGGGTATTCAAATCCTTCACATGCCCAACGATTCATTCCTAAATCAAGGTCACTCAGTCCAAAAATAGGAGTTTGGAATCGCTCTGCATAGTCAAACGCTCGCCATCCAAACTCAAAACACTCTTCGACGGTTCCAGGTATGAGCACAATGTGTTGTGTATCTCCGTGGCTTCCTTCGTATAGCATGGTAATATCTGATTGTTGAGTTCGTGTTGGCAGACCTGTAGAAGGCCCTACTCGGTTAACGTCCCAGAAGACGGATGGGATTTCAGCGAAATAACCCAGGCCGATAAATTCCTGCATGAGCGAAATTCCAGGGCCTGATGTTGCTGTCATACCTCTTCCGCCCGCCCAGCCTGCGCCGAGTACCATTCCAGCAGCAGCCAATTCGTCTTCTGCCTGAATAACTGCACATGTTACCTTTCCATCATCATCGGTACGAAGTTGTGGAATGTAATTTATGATGCCTTCTGCGAGAGAAGAAGATGGAGTGATAGGATACCACGCCAGCATTTGAACGCCTCCATAAATACAACCGAGTGCGACTGCTTCATTCCCTTCAATGAAAAATTGAGGTTTCTCAATTGTTCGCTTTTCAACGGTATATGGGTCGATTTTCTCAAGGTTGTCTTTGAAGTAGTCTCGGCCGAGGCCAAGAGCAGTGATGTTCAGTTCAATGGCTGAATCCTTTCCTTTGAACTGTTTTGCTACCGCCGATTCAAGTTCGGTCTGGTCGATCCCGAGCAGTTCAGCAAGAACGCCTACATAGATGATATTGGTGACCAATTTAGCGATTTTTGGATTGATTTTGCGGGCCAATGCAGACATTGGAATCGGGTAAGATACCACGTCTTCTCGTGTCATTTCCATCTTTGCATTTTCGTTCCAAATGACGACTGAACCTGGTTCAAGACTCTCTAAATCTTCATGCCAAGTCGCTGGATTTAGCAAGACCTGAATGTGAGTACGATTTCCAGGCGCTTGGTAGCCATGGTCAGAGAGTCGCACAATATACCATGTAGGAAGGCCGGAAATGTTTGAAGGAAACATGTTTTTTCCGCTTACTGGAACTCCCATCTCGAACAGAGATTGAAGCAAAATAAGGTTCGCAGACTGCGAACCGGTGCCGTTTGCGGTAGCGATGTTAATAGTGAAGTCGTTTGCAATGGTTTCCATTGTTTTTTGTCCCCCGAGAGTGTATTCTGTCATTCAACACAAGCGTCTCTCAGCGTTGGGTTTCGCATACACCCTTTGAACATGTTGATGCGGTGGTCCGCCAAAACGCCTCCTTTTTGTCTTGATTTCGACTGAAATAATCTTGCATTCCTGCCGTGATGCTCAAAACCTCACCCCTTCTCGGAGGTTCATGGCGGATACTACAGACAAGGTAGAATCGGGTGTAAATAAAGTAATCAAGAATAACCCTTTTGATGCTGAAGAAAACCGAAAGACTGTTTGGACAAAAGCGGAGAAATTGATTACGAAGGGTAAGCCAGAGGGTGCTCTACTTGCACTTCGTGAAGTCGATGCGAGTGGCTCTCATCCTACGACATTACGACTTGCTGGGGATGCGACATACAAAATTGCTCAACGAACAGGTTCGAAGTCTGAGTATCGTAAAGCCGCTTCCTTACTACGAGATTCTGTTAAGATGAATCCGAAGGATAAAAATTCAAACACCTCATACAACAATGTCCTCAATGAAATGCAAGACAAGGGTATCAGCGAGAGTGCGATTCCTCGATTGATGAACGATGGAACACCGACTGTTGCTGGAATCTTTGCATTTGTAGCAAGTTTCATCATCCTATTGGCAGGACTTGGCGTCATTGCTCAACCAAAAGCGGTTTCTGTCGGCGATGTCGTCATGGAACTCACGTGGACTGATACTGAGGGGGCCTTTCATGAAGGAACCATTTGGATTCAATTGTATGAAGAAGCAACCCCAATGCATGCTGAAAGTTTCCGAGCGAACACGGATGCAGGACGCTATGATAGTACCATCTTCCATCGCATTGTTGACGGATTTATGATACAAGGCGGAGATTTCGAAAATCGTGACGGAACTGGCGGACATGCTGGAAAATACTTCGGTTACTGCGCAAGTACAGGATTCTCAGAATCTACCGAGTGTGAAAACCAGATGACCGATTGGGTCGTTCCTGCCGAATTTGGAGAAACACACAATCCCGGTGTTATCGCCGCTGCTCGTTCGAGTAGCGACAACTCTGCTGGCTCTCAGTTCTATCTTGTAGATTCAACAGGTGCATATTCTCTTGACGACCAATACACTGCATTTGGCTTTGCTTACAAGGGCCTTATTGACGGAGAGGAAACTACAGGAGTGGAAGTCATCGACCAGATTTCACAGGTTGGCTGTGGTGCTTCAGAAGCGACTTGCACGGACAGTAACAAATTATCAACATATCCAGTGACGGTTGTGAGTGCGCAGATTGCAGGCAGTGGTTCAGACGAGCCATGGTATCAATTCTGGTGATTTTGAACGCACAATCCACCCATTCATTCCGAATTCGTGAAGGGTTTTGTTCATAGATGATGGCCGAATGGCTTGAGACATGACGCCACTCGACCCATACAATGCGCGGCGCAGCCTCTCAGTAGGTGGCGACTATTTTGCCCTTGCAGGACTTGATGAGAATGGAATTGATACTTCCTCCCTCCCTTATTCAATTCGGATTTTACTTGAAGGCGCATTACGAGGTCACGACGGTTTTTTGATTCGTGATGAAGATATTCGAAACATTGCTGGATGGACTCCAAACGGAGAGAGAGGAGAAATCCCATTCCGTCCTTCACGAGTCATTCTTCAAGATTTCACAGGTGTCCCAGCAGTCGTTGATTTAGCGGCTCTTCGTGATGCTATGGTCGAAATGGGCGGAGATCCTGAAAAAGTAAATCCTCAGGTTCCTGTTGATTTAGTCATTGACCACTCGGTCCAAGTCGATGTAGACGGTGGACATAGCGATGCGCTACAACTCAATCTGGACATTGAATATCATCGTAACATGGAACGTTATACCTTCCTTAAGTGGGGTCAACAATCCTTGGATAATTTCCAAGCAGTGCCCCCTTCTCGTGGAATCGTTCACCAAGTCAATTTAGAATATCTTGCGAGTGTAGCTCGCCAAGAAAACGGCATCTGGCTTGCCGATACACTGGTAGGTACGGACTCTCACACGACCATGATTAACGGACTTGGTGTACTTGGTTGGGGTGTTGGAGGAATTGAGGCTGAAGCAGTTATGCTAGGTCAACCAATCTACATGCTTGCCCCTGATGTGGTCGGCATGCGTTTGACAGGCTCTCTCAATCCTGGAGTGACTGCTACAGACATGACCCTCCGAATTGTCGAAATACTTCGTGAACATGGTGTAGTTGGTAAATTTGTAGAATTCTTTGGACCTGGAATGGTCGCTCTTACCTTGGCAGACCGAGCAACGATTGCGAATATGGCTCCTGAATACGGGGCAACCTGTGGTTTCTTCCCGGTTGATGAACGCACGCTTGAATACCTGCGATTGAGTGGTCGAGAAGATGATGCTATTGCTGGAGTTGAAGCGTATGCTCGAGCTCAAGGATTGTGGTATTCTTCCGACGATGCAGAGAAATCATATACCGATACTTTGGAACTTGACCTTTCATCCGTTCAACCTGCTCTAGCAGGTCCAAAACGACCTCAAGATCGCGTCGACTTGTCGAACATGAAATACCATTTTGCCGAGTCACTTACCTCAGAACTTGGCCATCATGGGCACGGGCTTTCTGATGATCAACTTTCGAACGGAGTAATCGTTGAACGAAATGGAGAGAAGTATGATCTCAATCACGGTGACGTTGTCATCGCCGCAATCACCTCCTGCACGAACACCTCGAATCCTGGAGTTATGCTTGCAGCAGGCCTTCTTGCTCGCAATGCACGAGCCCATGGGTTGGAAGTCAAGCCATGGGTCAAGACATCTCTTGCTCCCGGCAGCCGAGTGGTAACAGAATACTACGAAGCATCAGGCCTTCAAGAAGACTTGAATGCACTTGGATTCAATGTTGTGGGTTATGGTTGTACGACATGCATCGGCAATTCAGGGCCACTTCCAGAAGAAATTGAAGCGGCGGTGGATGAAGCGGGTCTTATCGTTGGTTCGGTCATATCAGGGAATCGCAATTTCGAAGGCAGAGTCCACGGCAAAGTGAAAGCATCGTATCTCGCAAGCCCTCCGCTTGTAGTCGCCTATGCATTGGCCGGTTCATTGGAAGTCGATTTGGCAACGGAACCCGTTGGATATTCAACCGATGGCTCCCCGGTCATGTTGAGTGATTTGTGGCCGAGCGATGAACAATTGGCTGAAGCATTGAGCGTTATCACTCCGAGTATGTTCCGCGAGCGGTATGCAGATGCTATGAACGAACCTCGTTGGGACAGTATTCCTTCTGAACCAAGTCCACTCTATCCATGGCAAAGCGATTCGACTTACATTCGCTTGCCGACTTTCTTTTCTGGTCTTTCTTCAGAACCACAACCAATTTCCAGCATTACTGATGCTCGGGTCTTGTTGAAATTAGGCGATTCAATCACCACAGATCACATCTCACCCGCAGGAGCATTCCCTGCGGATGGCCCTG
The DNA here is from genome assembly GCA_949372875.1 of Candidatus Poseidoniaceae archaeon. Taxonomy (GTDB): domain Archaea; phylum Thermoplasmatota; class Poseidoniia; order Poseidoniales; family Poseidoniaceae; genus MGIIa-L1. The sequence goes on along the minus strand of CASIAW010000007.1, from coordinate 13,986 downwards.
CTGGCACGTGGTTAACAGAGCGAAACATCGCAAAGAATGACTTCAATTCTTTCGGAAGCCGAAGAGGCAATCACGAGATTATGATGCGGGGCACATTTGCTAATGTTCGTATTCGCAATCAGATGGCGCCAGGCACTGAAGGTGGTTTTGCAACGGATTTCAACACCGGTGAAATTGTCTCCGTCTACGAAGCTGCTCAATCCTATCAAGGGGCAAAAGTTGTTCTTGCGGGAAGCCAATATGGTACAGGTTCTTCACGAGATTGGGCTGCTAAAGGAACTTATCTTCTTGGCGTCCAAGCAGTGATTGCGACCTCATTTGAAAGAATCCACCGTTCTAATCTTGTTGGAATGGGCGTTCTTCCACTGACATTTGTCGAAGGTGAATCTCATGATTCGCTGGGCTTGGACGGCACTGAATCGTATTCTATTCCGGTTACTGATAATGTTCAGCCTCTTGAGATGCTCACCGTCACAGCAGTTCATCCAAATGGATCAACTTCCACGTTCCAAGCGCAAGTACGGCTCGATACGCCTGTTGAAGTTGAGTATTACCGTAATGGTGGAATTCTTCACACGGTCCTACGACAACTTGCAAAATCAGAATGATGAAAGTAGATTTGCCATCGCCAAGTTGATTACCCACTGCAAAATGGATTGATTTTGATGGCTGAACTCCGAGGACATGTTCGTTACCGGTTCCGTTCAGACGAGCACGATGTCAAAGTTCTCCTTGAAGGTGAAGCGGCTTGGGTAAAACAACAAGTATCCGAACTCGGATTGGAAGGCGTTGGGTGGACTATGCCTATCGCTGTTGAAGTGCGTGCAACCAATACTTCAGGCATCCATGTTTCTGACGATGAAGCAGAATTCGACGAAAACAGCGATGCACCTATGAGTCAAAAACCAACGGATATGGGTCCAACTCCGGACCCTTCCCGCATCCCAGTTGTTCGACGCCCTATTGGGAAGCTGAACCTCGCAGAAGAACTCGAACTACTCGGTTTGGAAGACCCTATTCGCCCTGACCCAATTGAACTGATGGCGACGTTGGAAGAGATGGACCCGCCTCAACCAGTTCAAGGTGCTATGAGTGTCGATCCAATGGCTGAAGCATGGCTGAGAGAATTACTCCATCTTGTCGTTCGTGAATACGGAATTACCGCTCTGAAAACTGAGGATATTGAGGAAATTGCCAGTAAGCGATTAGGTGGCCGTGAAGGAACCAAACTTTTGGTTTGGCTCGAATCACTTTTCTCAGCTGGAAAACTCGTCAAAGTGCATGGTGGGGACGCGACAGGATGGGGCCCATCTCCTCGCTGGTTGGCCGGAAAATTCTAGAAATAAACCTCTGGTAATTTTCCGAGAACAGCCAAACCTATCCAATATCAATTCTACCTGCATAATCGTAGCACTGCGTGGCTTTTTCTAGTGAGCGTTAGAGAACCTGAAGGCAAAGGAATTAAAGTGCAACAGAGGTTGGAAGAGACTAGTGATGTTGATGATTCCCAAGAACCACCACCTCAAGAGCCGCGCCCTAAGCATGTTCCTTGTCATGCTGATGTTACTTTCGACCACCGCTGCAATTGCCTCCACAGCAAGTGCATCGATGGCTCGTTCGTATACCACTAACCGTGACCCGCATGATGTTGCTATCGGCGATTTCAATTGTGATGGTCACAATGATTTAGCTATGGCTACTGACGGAACCCACACCATTTCGATCCTTTGGAACGATGGTAACGGCGACTTTAGCGAGCGTCAAGATGTTTGGGTTTCAAAGAACACCAGCCGTGATGCTGAATGGGATGAGTTCTCGAATGTTCAATTTATTGAAGTTGGTGAATTCACCGGCGACTCTGCCATCGACATCGTGATTTTCCAAAGAAACAATCCATTCAAGACTGACGACAACGGAGCACCAGCAGGTGAACCTGGTAACGTCACCATCATTGAAAACGGTGGATGTAATGAACAAACGTGGAGCATTGGTGCTCGATTCACTCACTTCTGGGCTTGGGACCTTGCAGTGGGCGACGCGAACCAAGACGGAAACGACGACGTTTACATTCTCGATTTGATGGCAGATATCACCACACAACGAGTTGTGACCTACCGTGGGCCAATTAACAGCGGAACACAAGGAATCATCACTTCTCTTGGTTCTTCTCAACAAAACTCCTACACCAACATGGAAGTAGGCGACTGGGGAGAAACTGAAACTGGAGGTCTTTCGGGAACCTGTACTGATGACGACATATGGCTCCAACGCAACGAAGGTGTAGATTACAGCACAGGACAAGTTACCAATCCAGGTAACGATGATAACATGACCATTATCGAATTTAGTTGCTTGACCAACACTTACCCTGCAACTTACACGTTCAGTGCAACCAGCCCTCCACCAAACTCTCACGTCATTAACATGAACACAATCACTTCTCAAAATTTCGATATTGGAGATATGGATAACGATGGAGTCGTCGATGTCATGGTGCTCAACGATGCAAATCTAGAGAACGTAACCTACGTCACCTCTTCTGCTGTTGGAACATGGAGTTCACCGACACTTGCTTACTTTGGACCATACATCTCTTGGCAAGTTGCAGTTACTGATTTGAACGGTGACCAAGAACCGGATTTCATTAATCCAACCATCGCATATCAACAAAACACAACCGACTCAGCCGGTGGTTCAACATCCTCGTTCTATCTCAACTTCCCAACGACTGTCCAAGTTACCCTTTCAGACGGTAACGGCGGTCACTTGAGTCCGTTGTCTTACGCCTCTGGACGCCGACCAAACGTAGTCGATGTCGGCCAACTCGCTGGTTCGAGCAACTCCGCTGAAGACTTGGTTGTCGGACATGCAAACTGGAGATTTGGTAGCTGGAGAGACAATTTCGGATGGGAAGGTCAATACGATACTGTTTCCGTTATTGAAATGGACAGTAAAGATCTGTCCGTCTCCTCGATAGAAATTTCTCCAGTTGACAAATTCTACGGTATTGTCGGCGAAGGAACTCGTGACATCAACGTCACAGTAACCAACACCGGAATGGATGTTCTCAACGGTCAACAAGCAACCCTTGATGTTGAATTGAAGGTTGTCGACCAAGCAAACTCATCAAACACAACCGTTTATGAGATGGATTGGGATGCTCCAGAAAATAAGGCTGCGTGCACAGGATGTACTTGGTCCTTCGAAGAATACGTCGACCAATCAACCTACTGGCATGAAGAAACCAATCACTCAATCAGTGATGATGATTTTGACTTTAACGCCCGTGAAACTACGGACAAATCCCCAGATGTTGCTGCAAACTACAACAACCCTACCGACTTTATGTGGGCAGGTCAAACAAAAACCAATTCTTCTGGCGATACATGGACAGGATATGGCCGAAACTGGGACGATGCCATGGTTTTGGAAGATGTCGACTTGTCTGGTTCAGACCGTGCTTTCATGAGTCTCGAATTATTCCAACACCTTGGACACGGCGTCTTAGGAAGTTTAGATACCTCCGGTAATTATCTTGCTGGAGATGTTTGGGACGACATTGCAATGATTGAAATCGGCAGCGTGGAGACGGGATGGTCTACTATTTCATGCCCTCAGAGCGCTCAAATCGCTGGTGCATGTGCATCCGGTGAATCGATGTGGGGTGGATTTGACATGGACCGCATGTACAAACAAGCCATTGGTGGCGCACCTGAAGGAATCTACTACTACGGTGTCTACTCATTCGGTTCGTATTACGGATGGAACAACTTCACTGAAGAGGGCGTCGGCGCATTTGACCTCAGTCCATGGGCTGGAGAAACAATTGATATTCGATTCCGTCTGCGAACCGGCTTTGATGGCTCTCTCTCCGATGATAACGAAACCTTGTGGTCCGGCCGTGATGGATTCGCAGTTGACAATTTGTCAATCTGGAAGCAAACTACGGCTTTCGAACCAAATCCACAAGTTCAACAAGCGACAGTCCCGCTCAATAACCTCGGGCCTGGGCAAGAATATACGTCCTCCATTACCGCGAACTTGCTGAACGATACCACCTACCGTATCTCTGCAACTTTGAGTGGTAATTCCTGGGACGAACAATCTCAAAACGACGAGATTGTTGGTTACATTACTCCATTCAATCTTTACGATCCAATGGTTGAAAGTCTCGAATATTTCAATCCTGGTGGATTGTATGCAGAAGGAGTCTTTGACATTGATGTAGCGACGAACAACTGGGGTAACACCGAAGTTGACTTTGATATCAAAGCGACAGTCTTCTCAGCAACGCCTTCCGACATCTATTGTGGACCGTCAAATTCACTCTGTGAAGAGACATTCGAAGGTGGTGCAGATGGTTTACTATACGAGGAAAGCCAAAACCCACAGGGTGCTATCTATAACGACACAAACTGTCAAGACAGAATTTTCAACAACTTTGCATACTGGTTCGGACATCCGTGTGACACTGGTTCAAACGGCTACGGCGATGCTTGGGCGAATGAGACACTTACCATACCAAATGTCGACCTCACCTCGATGAACGGCGATTTCGTCTCACTTAACTTCGAGTATTATGCTGATACCTTCTATGGAATTGATTCTGATGGAACCAGCATTGTTGACGTTAATGATTACGCAGCAATGACCCTTGATATCCTTCGTGACGGTGCCACATACAGCAGTGTTGTCATGGGACAATGGAACGATTACAACGAAGATGGAACTTGTCAAGAAGATGAAAATGGCGATAACATCGTCAATGCATCTGAGCCAATTGACTTTGCTGAAATCTCCTACATAGGCGATGATGCATCAACAGATGGTTCAGCAGGAAACTACAATGTATTCTTCAATACCAATGACCTTGTTGCAACCACCAGTATCGACCTGACACACTTGTATGTGCTCAATACATCTGATACGAACTCTGGTAACTGGGCTTTCGAGTGCACTTCTCTAGCCGGTTCAACTATCGACATTAACTTTGAATTCCAATCCGATGATGATGGACGAAATGGAGTTAATGATGGTTTCAAGGGTGTTGCATTCAACAACATTACTCTACAAGAGTTTACGTTTATTGAAGATAATTCTTACACCATTTCACGAACCAACGTGGATGCTGAACAATCTTCAACCGACTTCATAGCAAGTCACGAGTTCTTTGCAGGAGTATACAAGATTGAAGTCGAAACTATTTTTGACAATACGACCGTTGGCAAATCATGGTTTAACGACAATGAATTGTCTGTTTCAAACAACCGAGAAACCGTGATTTTCAATGTAGAATCTGTGGATATTACCCTTGGTAAGCCAAATACGCTCAATTGTTTGAACGACCAAACTTTGGAATGTGTTATGCCTATTGACAGTGCACTAACCCACGATTGGACCGTGAAGGCAACCAATGGTGTTCTTGCAGGCGATTACGTGTTCAACATGAATATTTACGACATGACAACTGGTTCAGTTGCTCACACAACTACAGCAGGCCCTGCACAATCTTTGGAATCACACCAACTCATCGATGTCACTTTCACACCTTGGAACGGCTGGGTCGATGGTCACGAATATAACATCAGTTTTGATTCTGAACTTGCAAATGGCAATCCGTCCGGAAACGTTCGATATTTCCATGCAACTTTTGCTGACCGCATCGATGTAGCTATTCTTTCTGATACTTCAGTTCGAACAACCGCCATTAAAGAGGATCTTAACATTCTTGGAATGACATACACGCAGTATGACATCAATGATTGGGACTCATATTTCTTGAGCGGATGGTTCACCCATTACGACAAGGTTGTCTTACCATGGCAAACAGATATTGCTGCTAAGGATCTTGAGAATGGTGGTCGTGGTTATTACCAGAAGCTAGGTTCAACCGCTAACAAGAACACCTTGGAAGGATTCATGTTTGCTGGAGGAACTGTTCAAGCACACCTCGGACCTCAAGGAAGTCAAGTCTACGGACTTGGCCAAGGTCTCTCTGGACGTCTACCGTTTGGACTCAACGTTGCAAGTCGAAACCTTGACGACGCTCCGATTACCTATGCAGAGACCAATTTCGCAGACCCGTATCACCCATTGATGGATAATGTGGATTTGGCTGCATTCCAAGGCTTTGACGCATCTTCTACTGTGGCTACAGCGATTTTGGATACCAACTCACAAAGCGCGAACAATGTACCTGAACGTTGCGGTGGATACAGTGAAACAAAGAAAGATGGAACGTTCCAGAGAATCATCCGCCAAGATGGAACTGCTGCAGAGCAGAAAGATACGATTCTCGGTGTGTGCAGTTACCAATCCGGTGGTATGATTATCTCAACCATGGATGTTGCTACCCACTCAGAGCGTGCCGACAGTTCAACACTACCACTTCTTGGAAACATGCTCAGTTACCAGGTCACACCTTATCCATCTGGATTCGGTATTCTTGGAAACGGTTTGGACTTGCAAATCAATGGTGTAACACCAGACAATGACCCAAGTACCGGCGGATATGTCGACCATTACATCAAGAGCGATGCTGAATTGACCTTCTCTTTCATTACCGATACCTCTGAAACTCTTGAAACCGATTGGATTATCGATGGACCTACATCTTGGACTGGAGCAACGATGGCTACTGGAACAGACCACACCACTGATACTTCACCTATGATGGGCTTCTGTAAGATTGACCTTGCTTCTGCAACTGGTTGCGCTCAAGGCGAGCAATGGCACATTACTTTGCTTCTTCACGATGCTGCTGGACACTCTCGAGTGATCACGGTCACCGTTGAGACCAACGATGTCTATGCTGACGCATTCCGCCCAACTGCGGATGCCGAAATCGACATGCGAGACGATTACTCAGAACAAGTCGAATTCATCGGAACGAATACTATTCAGTCGAAGGAATGGGACGTTCACCGAATTATCTTGGATGAAAACGGTGAAGTAACCATCTACCTCGATGCAAGTAACTCTTCAGATGAAGACGCCCTTGACGGAAATGGAATTGAGCGATATGAATGGAAGGTTCTGTTCGATGCGCCATACGGTGATGATGATTTCGATATTGAAGGCCACTCCTTCTCTCAAACAGCTGCGAGTGATGGTTTGTTTGCTTACACATTCCGAAACATAACGGTTGATTCGAGTGGTTCTTCTACCACTCAAATTCGTATTGAATTGGTCGTTTTCGACGGTGCAGAGAAATTCTCAGAAAAGCACCGAATGTATTTCGATGTAGTTCCTGATGGCTTCGGCGACCAAGAACCTGATGTTGATATTGACTACACCTTTGGCGGTGTCTGTCCAATTCCATCTGACTGTAAGGTTGACTCTGACACAATTACCGTTACTGGTGAGGTTGTTTCCGGAGCTGAAGAAAACCAGCAAGATATCTTTGTTGAAGTTTCTCTAATGTCTGACAGTTTCAACGCCAGTGCAATTGACAAGTTCAACATGGAAAATGCTGGAACATGGGCAAAGACCAAAGCAGGTCTTGGAGACCTCGATACGTTTGCTCTAACGCTTTCTCTTGAAGGAATGTATACAAACAAATCTCTTACACAGAACATCTACATCAAGGTGTATGAAGGTGAAGCACCGAATGAGCGTTTCATCACATACCAATTGATTGAGATTTCACTGCCTGCATGTCAAGGTCTTGAAGCCTCACCTGAAGCAGAAACCGCAGGCGGAGAGTTTGTTCTTGACGCAGATGGCGAATGTCAATGGTCCGGGGCCTGGACTCTTGTTGACGGAGAATGGAAAGCACCTCAATCCAATATTGGAGAAGATGGTGCACAAGGTTCTCTTGACGGACTACTCGTTCCAGCACTTGCTGCAATCGGACTTATCCTCATCGTTATCTTGACGCTTGTCTTCATGCGCCGAGGTTCTGAAGATGACACCAAGGACTTCTCCGTTGGTGCATCTGGATTCGGTGGTGTTGTCGATCAAACTGAACAATACGTCCAGCAATTGATTGCTCAAGGATATCCTGAAGAAACAGCTCGTGCCTATGCACAGCAATACGCTTCCCAGGCCGCCGCTGCTGCTCCAGCAGCAGCACCAGTTGCTGCTGCCGCTCCTGCGATGGATGATGCGGTTTACCAGCAATACTACCAGCAATTTACAGCACAGGGTTATGACCCGCAAACTGCGGCAACCTATGCCCAGCAGTATGCGTTACAGTATGCACAAAGCCAACAGTGAACTTCAGAACTCCGGTTGTGAAGGCCTCAATGGTTGAGCGTAAGCAATGCTCGTCACCATACAGAATCCAATTGTTCTAGAGAAGAACGGTTCTGATTGACACGGCGTATTCTTGACGCTCTTTGACAGGAATTGGATACAAGTTTATTCTAATGATGCTAACGATATATACGAATTCGTAAAACCATCCCTTGTGGCACCCTTTGTACATTCAGTTCTCGAGTCGGTAGCCTCTGATACGGCCCATTGCAAGCCCATGTTTCTGATTCATCATTCAAAGGGGTCCCAGTTATGTGTCAGAAAAATTAAGCCCAAAACGATTGAACCTAAACCTACGAAAAGGGCAATTAAACCCCCAATTCCTTCGAAACCTGAACCCCAATCTCCGAACCATGCCCACAAAAATACTGCAGTACCAAAAATCAGCAGAATCGAACCAATAATTTTTCTAACCTTTTCTGGGATTAAATCGAGAATATACTCACGAATCACACTTTTCGGAGCTATCAACAACCGCGGCACAAACGACATATTAGACTGTTAGTAGGGTAGAACAAAAAGATTGTCCCGACAGAAACCCTATGATTCAACATGAAGCAAAGGGTAGGCAGTGTACTGGGGGACTGAACACCCATTGTACTCTTCCATAATGTCTTGAGGGGTTTGAGAGAACCCTCGCGACTTCGTGGAAATGATATGTCGGTTATCTGTATCAACCCATGAGATGCCGTGTGAACTTTCGATTACAGAGGTCTCTACATCAGAACCTGCTTATCGACGATCACGTTCACTCATTACGACGAATAAATGCTGCACCAAGCAAGCTAAGTGTTGCCAGTATTCCTGTAAAGCCTGGAATCGATGAATCCTCGTCGGAAACAGTATCTTTAGATTTAGTTGGATCAAGTGGGAAGGCATCGTCTGCATCGAGAACGTTATCTCCGTCGTCATCTGTGTCTGCATTGTCGCCAGTTCCGTCATTGTCTGTATCCACGGATTCAGAGGAATCGAGTGGGAAAGCATCGTCTGCATCGAGAACGTTATCTCCGTCATCGTCGGTGTCTGCATTGTCACCGGTTCCGTCGTTATCCGTATCTTCAGATTCGGTTGGGTCAAGTGGGAAGGCATCGTTTGCATCCGTCACGTTATCTCCGTCATCGTCGGTGTCTGCATTGTCACCGGTTCCGTCGTTATCCGTATCTTCAGATTCGGTTGGGTCAAGTGGGAAGGCATCGTTTGCATCCGTCACGTTATCTCCGTCATCATCGGTGTCTGCATTGTCACCAGTTCCGTCGTTATCCGTATCTTCAGATTCGGTTGGGTCAAGTGGGAAGGCATCGTTTGCATCCGTCACGTTATCTCCGTCGTCATCTGTGTCTGCATTGTTTCCAGTTCCGTCGTTATCCGTATCTTCAGATTCGGTTGGGTCAAGTGGGAAGGCATCGTTTGCATCCGTCACGTTATCTCCGTCGTCATCTGTGTCTGCATTGTTTCCAGTTCCGTCGTTATCCGTATCTTCAGATTCGGTTGGGTCAAGTGGGAAGGCATCGTTTGCATCCGTCACGTTATCTCCGTCGTCATCTGTGTCTGCATTGTTTCCAGTTCCGTCGTTATCCGTATCTTCAGATTCGGTTGGGTCAAGTGGGAAGGCGTCGTTTGCATCTAGAACGTTATCTCCGTCATCATCGGTGTCAGCATTGTCGCCAGTTCCGTCGTTATCCGTATCTTCAGATTCGGTTGGGTCAAGTGGGAAGGCATCGTCTGCATCGAGAACTGAATCGTCATCGTCATCTGTGTCGGCATTGTCGCCAGTTCCGTCGTTGTCTGTATCTACGGATTCAGAGGAGTCAAGTGGGAATGCATCGTTGACATCCAGTATTCCATCGTTATCGTCATCTGAGTCTTCGTTAGAATCTTGACATCCATCGCCGTCATAATCTGTTGTGGCTGTAGAGACCCAGTTTGAATCCCCGTTTGGGCAGGAATCATCAACGTCGACAACTCCATCACCGTCTGAATCACTGCTGGAGGTCATGTACTCAAGATTGTAATTGGTGTAATCAAGATATGTTACGTGCAAGTAATCATTGGAATCAATCGCTAATGAGGATCGGCGCCGACGCTATCTGTGCTGTCAAGCGAGACTGTTGTGCTCCAAGAAGAGCCATCATAGGTCATGTACTCAAGATTGCCATTGTACCAGTCACGATAGGTCACGTGCAAGTTATCATTGGAATCAATCGCTAATGAGGATTCGAATGCGTCATTGTCTAGCGAGACCGGTGTGCTCCAAGAAGAGCCATTATAGGTCATGTATTCAATGTCCAAATAGGTGTAGTCATAATAAGTTACGTGCAAGTTATCGTTCGAATCAATCGCTAATGAGGATTCGACGCCATTGTCTAGCGAGACCGGTGTGCTCCAAGAAGAGCCATCATAGGTCATGTACTCAAGATTTTGATTGGTTTCGTCAAAATAGGTCACATGCAAGTTATCATTGGAATCAATCGCTAATGAGGATTGATGGCCGACGTCATCTGTGCTGTCGAGTGTGATCGGTGTGCTCCAAGAAGAGCCATCATAGGTCATGTACTCAAGATTGTCATTGGTTTCGTCAAAGTAGGTCACGTGCAGGTTATCATTGGAATCAATCGCTAATGAGGATTGATGGGCGACGTCATCTGTGCTGTCGAGCGAGACCGGTGTGCTCCAAGAAGAGCCATCATAGGTCATGTACTCAAGATTCCAATTGGTTTGGTCAAGATAGGTCACGTGCAGATTATCATTGGAATCTATCGCTAATGAGGAACTATAACCGACGTAATCTGTGCTGTCGAGCGAGACCGGTGTGCTCCACGAAGAGCCATCATAGGTCATATACTCAAGATTGTCATTGGTTTGGTCAAGATAGGTCACGTGCAGATTATCATTGGAATCAATCGCTAATGAGGAATCGGCGCCGACGTTATCTGTGCTGTCGAGTGTGACAGGTGTGCTCCAGGAAGAGCCATTCCGACCAGAAACAGAAAAAGAATATTCACCATTCGCCTCCGATGTTAACTTCGTTGTATTCACAACATTTGTCACAGTAAGTGAGGCAGTTTGAGCAACCAAAAGGAGCATCAAAAATAAGGCCACAAAGTTAGTGAGCATAACGCGCATGAATTTACCCAATGTGTTATCAGTTAAAATCTCATACCCGGCCCTTCAAAAAAACAGCTCGCTTAAAAGGTCATATCTTTGAAATTACCCTCTGTATACCCTTACGACAAGCGTCTCACGCGTCGGTAGCGAGTGTACTGGGGGACTGAACACCCATTGTACTATTCCATAATGTCTTGAGGGGTATGAGAGAACCCTTGCGACTTCACGGTAATGATATGTCGGTTGTCTGTATCAACCCACAAGAGACGGTGTAAACTTTCGATTACCGAGGTCTCTACATCAGAACCTGCTTATCGGCTATCACGTTCACTCATTACGACGAATAAATGCTGCACCAAGCAAGCTAAGTGCTGCCAGTACTCCTGTAAAGCCTGGAAGCGAGGAATCCTCATCGGAAACAGTATCTTTAGATTTAGTTGGATCAAGAGGGATTGCATCTGTTGCAACACAGACGTTAACAATTGTAATTGGACCATCGCAGTATCCATCTCCATCAGTATCTGGATTTAATGAATGTGTAACTGGAAATGAGTTTTGTTCCTGAATATCAGATAAACCGTCTCCATCGTCGTCTGGATCTGCATTATTACCAATTCCGTCATTATCAGTATCTTTCGATTCGCTAGGGTCAAGTGGGAAAGCATCGTCTGTATCTAGAACGTTATCTCCATCATCATCGGTGTCGGCATTGTCGCCTGTTCCGTCATTATCCGTGTCTTCAGATTCACTAGGGTCAAGTGGGAAAGCATCGTCTGTATCTAGAACGTTATCTCCATCATCGTCGGTGTCTGCATTGTCGCCAGTTCCGTCGTTATCAGTATCTTTCGATTCGCTTGGGTCAAGTGGGAAGTCATCATCAATATCAAGGACTAAATCGTCATCATCATCAGTATCTGCGTTATCTCCGGTTCCATCTCCGTCCATATCTACGGATTCAGTTGAATCAAGTGGGAAGGCGTCATTGGCATCATCAACATTGTCTCCATCATCGTCCATGTCAGCGTTATCGCCAGTTCCATCATCATCGGTGTCTACAGATTCAGTTGAATCAAGCGGGAAGGCATCATCAATATCGAGGACTGAGTCATCATCATCATCATTATCAGCGTTATCGCCCATTCCATCATTATCCGTATCTACGGATTCAGAGGAGTCAAGTGGGAAGGCATCATCAGCATCGAGAACTGAATCGTCATCGTCATCTGTGTCTGCATTGTCTCCAGTTCCGTCATTGTCTGTATCCACGGATTCGGTTGGGTCAAGTGGGAAGGCGTCATCAACGTTGACAACTCCATCACCGTCTGAATCATTACTGAAGATCATGTACTCAAGATTTTCATTGGTGTCGTCATAATAGGTCACGTGCAGGTTATCATTGGAATCTATCGCTAATGAGGAGCCCCTGCCGACGTAAGCTCTTGTGTCGAGCGAGACCGGTGTGCTCCATGAAGAGCCATCATAGGTCATGTACTCAAGATTTTTATTGGTTTGGTCATGGTAGGTCACGTGCAGGTTATCATTGGAATCAATCGCTAATGAGGACATATAGCCGACGATATCTGTGCTGTCGAGCGAGACCGGTGTGCTCCAAGAAGAGCCATCATAGGTCATGTACTCAAGATTGTAATAGGTGTAGTCAACATAGGTCACGTGCAGGTTATCACTGGAATCAATCGCTAATGAGGATTCCTTTTCGACGTTAGCTCTTGTGTCGAGCGAGACCGGTGTGCTCCAAGAAGAGCCATCATAGGTCATGTACTCAAGATTTTTATTGGTTTGGTCAAGGTAGGTCACGTGCAGGTTATCATTGGAATCAATCGCTAATGAGGAATACCTGCCGACGTTATCTGTGCTGTCGAGCGAGACCGGTGTGCTCCAGGAAGAGCCATCATAGGTCATGTACTCAAGATTGTAAGAAGGATAGTCGGTATAATAGGTTACGTGCAGGTTATCATTCGAATCAATCGCTAATGAGGAATACCTGCCGACGTAACCTGTGCTGTCGAGTGTGACAGGTGTGCTCCATGAAGAGCCATCATAGGTCATGTACTCAAGATTGTCATTGGTGGAGTAATTCACGGCAAGATAGGTTACGTGCAGGTTATCATTGGAATCAATCGCTAATGAGGAATGCCAGCCGACGTTATATGTGCTGTCGATTGAGACCGGTGTGCTCCATGAAGAGCCATCATAGGTCATGTACTCAAGATTTTCATTGGTGTCGTCACGATAGGTCACGTGCAGGTTATCATTGGAATCTATCGCTAATGAGGAGTCCCTGCCGACGCTATCTGTGCTGTCGAGCGAGACCGGTGTGCTCCAAAGCCAGCCATTCTGAGCGGAAACAGAAAAAGAACCTTCACCATTCGTCTCCGATGTTAACATCGTTGTATTCACATCATTTGTCACAGTAAGTGAGGCAGTTTGAGCAATCAAAAGAAACATTAACAATAAGGCAACCAAGTTAGTGAGCATAGCGCGCATGAAGAAACCAATCTGATGACGCTTAAGACTTGGATGGATAAATTTTAAACCTTAAAAAAGTCATATTTTTTGAAATTACCCTCTGTATACCCTTACGACAAGCGTCTCACGCGACGGTAC
>CASIAW010000006.1 GCA_949372875.1 Candidatus Poseidoniaceae archaeon | reverse complement strand
GATGAATGCGAAGATGTTCAACCGATCACCGTCACCATCACGCCTGATCCAACGCTTGCAATTGGAGAATGGACCCTCTCGGTGGAGGCACGTGGTTTTGGCATACCAGGCACTGCTGCACAGGACTCCTTCACAATCACCGTAAGCGTTCAAAACACCTGCATGATGTACCCACCGAATGAATGTGTGCTTGTGAATTCACACCAGTGACTCGGTGCAAGCGTACCTCCGAGAGCAATTCCTACATTTGCCTGGTCGTTCGATGGTTTCTCTTTGCTCCACCTTCGACCATCAACCGTTGAATCTCGGAGATGGCATGAAAACAGTTCTTGTTTGGCCTGCACTCGTCCAATCGATTTGATGCAGGTTTTCCTTTCCATAGCGGATCACGCCGTAAGGTGAACTTTTCTTGGTGCTTACCTCGACAAGGTGAAGGTAGGCCAACACCTGCATTCGGTGTGATAGGATGTGGCTTCGCTGGGACTTTGCCGGTCTTTTGTTCCACAGGAATGAATTCACCATCAACAATCACAATTTGATCAGGCCTTCCACGCAGCCCGGTCATGCTGTCGACGAGGAGGTTTGTCGAGGCGTCATCATCGGAGTAGGCCACTTCGTGATCGGCTCCAAATCCACATCCTTTCGAAGCAGTTCCAAGGCGTTTTCTGACAACAGAACCTTCTGCAGTTGCCAAGAGGCAGCAAAGGTCCAACCCATGGCGGTGATGAAGAGAATGAACGTAGCCTGGGAACGGTCGTTCGCGCCGGCAAGAGCGATGGCGTGCAAGCCCAAGACAATGGCTCCAAAGAAGAGAGAAACCTCAGTCCGCCCAGCTTCAAACCAGCCACCAATGAAATTTGGTTGTTCAAACACCGGTTGGATTTCATCGTGCTCGCTGATGATTCGTGATCTGTTTGGGCACGGTTTCATTCCATCCCAGCCACTTTCGCCATGGCAAGTAGGTCGCAATCAGTCCAGCGATCAGCAGCACCAAGGCCCACAATGCGAGGTATCGGGCGAAGATCAAGGGGGTCCGTACGCACATCGTCGATGTAGTTGAACGCAATACCATCGATGACAAAAGCCACAGTCACTGAAAACCACCATGTCCAGATGATTGTTGCTCGACGCACTGAGGATTTCATTTCTTTGAACGATTCCATTTGCTCATGAATTTCGGCGTGCTTTTGGGCCCCGGCTTCAATCGCCTCGCCCTGGCCAGAATTCCCCTCTCGGGAGAGCGCCCATGACATTGGGCAGTATTCGTGGCGTTCGAGATCGCTCGCGCTCAAATTCAATGCGTCGTTGTTTTCGTCACGCCAAATGTCATCGTTATGCAAACGGGCTTTGTAGGTCCCGATTTTGGAGCCGGTGGAGCCATCCGATTCCTCCCGCCATGGCTCACAGTTGAGCGCCTCAGCCTTGAGTTCTTCCACGGCTCTGGGTGCCATTTCTCACCCTGATTCGGGTTTGGACTTGTTTGGTTTCACTGCGAAGCGGTTTAATATGGGATTCAAGTCGACCGACTGCTGAGGTCTTGCAATGTCCGAAGAAACTGAATTTACTCGTCCCGTTTGAATCCTATGAGGAAAACGCCGTTAACATCGGTACTCAACAAAAGAGTGCTGACATGGCCCGCTTTATTGACACCGTCCGCGAAGATGGTCTTTACCTCCTCGATGTCAACATGACCGACTCACGAATCCGTGCGATCGCAGAATTCCTCAACCGCTTCGATGCACCTCGAATCATGGTCGTTTCCGCTCGTCAATACGGCCAACGCCCAGCTCGTAAGTTTGCAGAGTCCATTGGTGCAAACGCTGCTGTTGGCCGTTTCATCCCAGGTTCGCTGACCAACCCGGTCTTGCGCTCCTACGTGGAACCTGACATCCTCTTCGTCACCGACCCTGCCGCAGATCAGCAAGCACTCCGTGAAGCAGTGAACTCCGGTTTGCCAATTGTTGGCATCGTCGACGCTAACAACAACCTTCGAAACGTCGACGTGGCGCTCCCTGCCAACAACAAGGGTCGCCGTTCGCTCGCACTGGTTTACTGGCTCTTGGCCCGTGAAGTGCTGAAGGTCCGTGGCGCTACCACCGACGAGGCCTGGGCAGAGAGCCAAGACCTCGAAGAATGGCAATCCACCTTCTGAGTCAGATCATTCAGCGGCTTCGCCCGCCAAGAACGAACTGATTCCATCTGCGAAAGCCTCGGGCGTTGGAGCACCGTGCATCACTGCTCGAATCTTCTTTGCCCCCGGCAACCCCTTTGTGAACGCCACAGCGTGACGTTGCATCCATCGCGGTTGAAGCCCAGCTGTTTGTTTGAGAATTCGATGTACTTGTCCCAACACCAACGTCGAGCAGCAAATGATTGACCACGGGTGAGCGGTCATGCCAGATCTCAGCGTTTGCTTTGACCCATGGGAATCTTCTATTTCATCCACCCGAGGCCGACCTTGATTTCACCAAACACAGAAGGGCGCCCAATCGCTCCTCTCCCGACCATAAGTCCTGCAGCTCCGGTCACTTCCAAGCAATCTCTGGCACTTGCAGCATCCACCACGTCACCGTTGGCGACCACAGGGGTTTCGACAGCGTCGACGATGGACTTGATTGAATTCCAATCTGCTTCGCCAGAATACCGTTGCCGCAAGTGTGCGACCGTGAACACAAAGGCGGGCAGTCCCAATGTCTTCCAACGACTTTGCAAATGTCAAGGGCATTGTTCGCACCTTGTCCAGTTCCCAGCCTCATCTTCGCAGTCACGGGGACATCGACCCTCTGGATGATCCCGTCAACCATTGATACAAGGTTATCAGGTTCACCCATCAACGCTGCTCCAGCGCATATTTTGGTCACCTTTGGCGCAGGGCATCCAAAGTTGAGATCGATGATGTCTGCTGTTGGTGCAAGCATCTCCGCTGCAGTGGCCATGTCACCAGGGTCGCCACCAAAAATTTGAGGGATAAATGGGACTTCGGTTTCATGGGATTCCATTTTTCGCCAGGACACGGCAGCCTCGCGGCTCAATGCGGTGCTGTTCGTGAATTCAGTGATGGTGACATCAGCTCCGCATGCCTTCGCTAGCAACCGAAACGGTAGATCCGAAACGCCGGCCATCGGTGCAAGGAACAAAGGTCGTGGCTCACCGTCCCAAGGACCGGGTTTTGGAGCGATGTGTTGTGGCATCCAACGGCCTCACCTCAAGCATCGAGTTGCTTCGACAAGTTCAGCGACCCTTCGCATTCGGCGCAGCACTCGATCGAGGCGTTCAGTGACCTTTCGAGCGACATCTTCAGGGCGTTCTCCAGCCATCCGATGACCCATCGGCAAGACGGCCACCGAGCAAATTGAGGAGCAACATCTGTTCAGATGGCTCGATGCCTTTCATGCCTCTTCAACATCTTCGACTGTGAGTTTCCCTTTCTTCAACTTACCTAAGAATTGCGACTGCTGTTTCGTGTTCAACAACCGTTGGAAGCCACCCTTTTTGAGCATCCAATCCTCGCCTCTTCGTTGATGTTGAGCCAGCATGGCAGCCCACAGGGCGACGCTGAGGCGATCAATCCGTGGAACCCTCTCCACCGCCCCACTTGTTCGGAACCTCTCTAAAATCCGCCCTAGCCGGGCTTTTGGTCCATCAACAAGTTCAGCAGCCTCATCCAAGGACAAGGGTGCTCCTCGTGCAAGCAACATCTCAAACAGTTGAACTGAGATTGAATCAGCGTTTGCTTCCTTGCCAGGTCGTTCGCCAAGCAAACCAAAATCCCCCATCCATTGAGAGAGTTTCACTGGTGTTTCCTTCATTGGGTAACGGTCGAACTTCAACAACACCGAGAGCGAGTGAGGGGCGTGTCACTTTCTGGCACTTCGAGCGCCATGCGAACCGGTTCTCTCGTCCAGTGTTCAGCGATCAGGGACAGCCGTTGACGGACGATGGTTTGGCATTGAACGGTGAAAAACTCAATGGCGTTGCTCAAGCGAACCGCCCCGCAAGTAATAGCGCCGCCATCCCTTTCCTTCATTGGTGTAGCCAACAAGGCCGGATTCAACCAACCGGGACAGGTGGTGATTCAACGATGCAGGTGTCAACGCCAATTCATCAGCAAGCATTTGGGCGTCCCAACTCGATGTTGGCTGGACAAAAAGGAAATCTCTGAGCAAGCGATGAACAGGACCAGCCCGTCCTAAGTCTGCTGTTGCCTCGCCTCGCTTTCGAACCAAGCACAAACTTTCGATGAACCAAGCGACGAGACCATCGATGTCGCGTTCGGTGGTCGGAAGTGGAACTTCTTGAATTCGAACACTGAACATGGCCGTTGTGCCTCGACGAGGGTCTTTGAAGACTGTGCAGTAAATGACGCTGGAGCGGCGAAAATTAGACCTGTTTCTGAAAACGGTCAGCGTCGTTCGTCGTTCCAATCATAATCGACGCCTTTCGTACCGTGCCATTCGATGTCCATGTTGATGTGAGGCATCATTTCGATTCGATCTTCTCGCAAAATACCTCGCCGACGGAGGACCTTGACCGCCGAGTGAGTTGTGGCCCTTGAACGACCGATTCGCCGGGCGAGTGCTGCTTGGCTTCGAGGAATTCCTTCTTTGACGATGTCCTCGACGATGAGCCGCTGAACAAGCGACAGGCCGATCGGCAGGGCTGATGCAGCGCGTTCTTCATTGACGTTAATCCCGCGTAGGATTTCGATTTGGGTCGGAGCTCCAGCAAAGTAACAGGTTCGACCGTTCACGGGCAAGACAGTGACGCTGCGGCGGGTTTGAAGCACGTCAAGGTGGTGCCGAAGGGTTCCATTTGCTGCATTGAGCGTGGCTTGTAACTCTCGGTAGCACAAACCCGGATGCGTTCCAGTGTCGAAAGGATACGGCGTCTCAATGGGTGCTCTAGGGCGCGTGCTTTGGTCGAAACACTTCCAAAAGCCATGCCGCCAACAGCGCCTGCAGCTGCGACAAAGCCTCCTGCAAGGCCCGTAACGCCTCCTGCCGCAGATGCGAATCCAGCGGCCAACCAAGGACGCTGTCGAACCCACTGGGCAAGCAAAGGCATGCCTTGTGCTTGACCTTCTGGTTTGTTAAAGCATCCCACACCTGCTCCGGCGATGAACCTCAGTCATCAGAGAGCAGCATGCCAGCGTGAATTTTCAAATGAGCCACGAGGGGTGAAAGCAAACGTCCACAGGTTCGCCCGTGTTCACTCAGAACATACGAAACACGCACCGGTGGGCCTTCCTGAACCTGACGGTGCACGAGACCTTCTTCGACCAAAAAGCGCAACTTATCCGAAAGGGTGCGCGACGAAATACCCTGCAGGAGATTCTTCATTTGATTAAATCGACGTGGGCCTGCGATGTAGAGGGCGGTGAGAATTTCTGTGGTCCAACGGGAGCCAAAGACATGCAAGGCTTCCTCTGCACGTCGAACTTCCCAGTGGAGGGTGTTTGCTGGGCTGCCGTCTGTTTGGTTGCCAAGGATGTTTCGGATTTCGCCTCCGTTGGTGATCGTTGATTCGATAGAGGCACGAACAGCCTTGTATTCTGCGCGTGGGATTTTTAGCGGGGGAGTGGACATATATCTTCCTCAAATCTCGCCGAACGCTTCCACCTACTTAATGTCATTTTTACACCGAGCATACACTTTGGTACGAACAAGGTGGAAAAGAGCAGGTAGAGCAACGAATTCCCACCCAGCACAACTCATCTTCAAGAGGGGCAAACCCTTGGTGTATCCATGGCTCGGAAGGTGACGCTGGTACGAGGCGGTGTCCTTGGTGCCAACACTGGCATCGGTGGAGCCCATCACGCCCTTGTGGGGGCCCTCGAAGGGGAGCAGGTTGATGATTGGCGATTACAGGGTGTGGCTGAATACGACCTAGGGCCTCATCCAAACCTGCTACGTCGAGTCATGCAGCGCTGGTTCACTCATCCTCGGAAGGTGAGTTCATTGGCCAATTCAGAACACAGGCCAGACCTCATTCACATCACCGATCAAGAGCAGGCTCACTTGGTTCCAAAGAGCTGCAAAGTCCCTGTCGTCGTCACGGTGCATGATCTGTTTCATTTGTTTCCTAAGCACCTTCGCGTGGGCGCAACCAACGTCGAAATTGGGCACCTCAAACCGCCTTTGATGCGGCGTCGAGATCTCGCTCAATTGAAGCGAGGGCTTGCTCGTTCTGATCTGCTGCTCTGTGACTCATACGCTACGCTTGAAGCCTGTAAGATTCATTTTCCAAATGTAGATTCCTTGTGGCTTCCACTCGGTTTGAACATGGATGCATTCTCACCGAAAGAGGGTGATCAACGGGCACCGATCGGTCCTGCTTCAGAGTTCCAGAAAGGTTGCCACCTGCTCATTGTTGGCAGCCACGATCCACGAAAGCGCATGAGTTTCCTGATGGAAGTGCTTGGAGGTTTGGAAGACAGCATCAAACATGACCTCCATATCCACCATGTCGGCACCAGCATTTCTTCTTCAAAAGAGGCGAGCATTGACCATCTTGCAGAGCAACATGGAGTGATGAACTTCACTGCCCATGGCGGCGATCTCTCAAGCGAGGCTCTGATGAACCTCCGGCATGCTTCTGAAGTCCTTCTGTTCCCCAGCGTGAGTGAAGGGTTTGGCTATCCACCAATCGAAGCAATGGCGACCGGCACCCCTGTGTTGTGCGCAGACATGCCGTCTCACAACGAACTCATGCCGCCAGGCAGTTGCCTCTCAGCAAATGAAGCAAGTGAATGGCAAAAGAGGATTGCAGAGGTCCATTCTGCTTGGAAAGACCGAAGCGTTTCAGATTCGAATCACGTTTGGCCAGAACCGAATCACACCTTGATTGAACATGCGCGCACCTTCGATATCGGTGCCTTTTGTCAACGCACATCCGATGCTTACAACCGTTTCTTCTGAGCGGAACGAAGGGCCGCATTGTTCATGTGCGATGTTCCGTTCGCAGAGCCATGCAACCAATTCAGCGTGTGGCGATTGTCGGTGCAGGAAACATGGGTTCCGGCATTGCACAGAAGACGGCTCAGGAAGAATTCGATGTCCAGATGGTGGACCGAGAACAACAATGGGTTGACCGGGGACAAGGAATCATCCGTGATTTTCTCTCAGAAGCAGTTGAACGCCGTATCTTCTCACCAGCACAAGTTGAATCGATCCAAGGCCGAATCACCGGCGTGGTTGGCGTGGAAAACACCGCTGCAGACACCGACCTCGTCATCGAGGCAGTGTTCGAAGATTTTGATGTGAAGACCGCTGTGTTCACAACCCTTGATGCAGCCTGTGGCCCCGACACAATCCTTGCCTCCAACACCTCTTCGCTGTCGGTCAATGCGCTCGCAGAAGCAACCGGCCGAGCCGATCGATTCGTTGGTTTGCATTTCTTTTACCACCCAGCAAAGAACCGCTTGGTCGAAGTCATTCCAGCAACATCATCGAGCCCAGAAACGGTCGAGAAGGTTGTTCAATACTGCAAGATGCTTGGAAAGGTCGTCATTGTTTGTGGCGATCGGCCTGGCTTTGTAGTCAACCGGTTTTTCGTACCTTGGCTCAATGAAGCCTGCCTGCTCTTGGAAGAAGGCATTGCCACTGCTGCCCAAATTGATGCAGCAGCTCGCAAGGCGTTCCGGATTGGCTTGGGACCTTTCGGATTGATGAACCTCACCGGTCCTCCGATTGCTTTGCACTCCACCGACTACTTGGCTGAACAACTCCACACGCCTCGGTACGTTGGTGCACAAAACCTTCGTGACTTGATTGAAGCCAACGAACATTGGGATGTCTCAGGCGATGAAGCATTCTCTTCTGAACAGTATACCACCATTGCAGAACGCCTCTACGGTGTTGTCTTTGGCGTTGCAGCTCAGATTGTTGAAGAAGGCGTTTGTTCCATGGAAGACGTCGACCGTGGTGCCAAGGTTGGCCTTCGTTGGGCCCGTGGTCCGTTCGAAATGATGAATCGCGTTGGGATCAAAGAAGCCCACAGCATGGCTGAGGCTTATGCTGATTTGAGTGCAGAAAGCGATCCTGACCGAGCCTGGAAGGTCCCTGCTTCTTTCACCGATCAAGCCAACTGGCAAACACGCATGGGATTTTTCCTATGTCGACACCTCGATTGAAGACTGGTGTTGCAACCCTCACCATCAACAGGCCAGAGGCCATGAATGCCCTCAACGAAACGGTTGTCGGTCAACTCAGTGCAGCGCTTGATGTCGTCAATGCTGATGCTTCAGTCCACACAATTGTGCTCGATGGTGCTGGAAAGGCCTTCGTCGCTGGAGCGGATGTCAAGTTCTTTGTCGACAAAATCCGTGCTGATGCAATTCCCGACATTGTGACCTTCACTGCAGATGGGCATACGATGCTCAACAAATTGGAATCTTCATCCAAGACAACCATCGCTCTGACCACAGGCCTTGCGCTTGGTGGCGGGTTGGAACTCGCCCTTGCCTGTGATTACAGGATTGGAACCCGTCGCACACAATTCCGCTTCCCGGAAACTTCGATTGGCATCTATCCTGGATTGGGTGGTTCTCAACGCCCTGCACGGATTTGTGGCATCCCAGCAGCGCGCTGGTCCGTGCTTGCGGGAAACTTCATGGACGCTCAAACAGGCCACGATCTTGGGCTTGTTGACTCATCTGGTCGATGTAGCATCGGTTGATGCATGTGTCGGTCAACTCGCATCAGCAGGAAAGCCAGGCAACAAATACCCCGGGCCGACCGGCCAACCCTGAAAGCACAGTAGCTCATTCGCCACTGTCCTTCTTCAGCGATGACAACATGCCAGCGATCATGAATGGGGCCTGCCCAGATGGCTTCGATGCTGAAGACAAAACCGTTGCACGTCAAATGAAATCCCTCTCCCGAACCGCCCCGATCGCGTTGTCAGATGGCGAGCGACTTGATCGATGCAACAGCCTCAACTTCCTTGGCCGATGGCTTGCAAATGGAACTTGATCAGTTGACTGAGATCTTCTCAACTAAAGATTCGCTGGAGGGACTCTCTGCCTTGATTGAAGGTCGGAAGCCCACCTATACCAACGCCTGAATTTGCCTCTGCGAGTTCCTTCTTGAGCCCGTTAGAGAGGGTCGTCACCTCGTACGAAGTTGCGATATCATTCAACATGGCTAATGCGTACAAAGCAGGGTAATCTCCTCTTGGGCACTCCACGCTTGCTCCATTGGGCTGAATACAAAAAGAACGGTCAAGTTCTCTGCATACCACCCTCGGCACTGCCAATCGACTGTTGACTGCACCCGGCTGGATGATCCAATGCAGTCCTGATTGACCGCGAACAAGGAGGCTACCGTCCTTTTGAACCACAATACGGCAGCCGATCGATTCAACCACTGAATGTAGGAATCCGAGAGCACGAATTTCATTGCTTGGTAACTTGGGCCTTGTTCGTACATCTTGACAAGGCGCAAACGAAGCCGTAGGCTGTTGTTTACGCCATAGTATCCATGCCAAATCTCGAGGAAGAAACGGGTCGTCTCATAATCAATCCGCCCCTCTAAAACGCCTCTTCTCTCATACGAAACGCATCCTTCTGAATCCAAAATTGCATAAGGCGAAAGCGCTAACCACTCCTCTAAATTCAGCTCAGCGTTTTCTTTGAGGGCCATCGCTTCAAGTTGGTAATGCAGGTTGTAGACATTGTGGCCCACAGCGTGCAGCATCAACGGTCCGACTTCATTGGGTAATTCTGCTAGCGTGCATTCAGGCTGTTCATCGGGTTGAATGATTAACAGCAACTCCTCCAAACTGAGGGTTTCAGGTACGCACTCTGAGGGTTGAAGTTCCGTAGAAGGAACGTTCAGATTTCGGACCCAACCGCGTTTCAATTTCTCTGGATGCCTAATTTTGGGAGCCCAGGTTTGACACAATACACAATTGTTCGCAAAACAATTGCTGACATCGACACTCATGACCTTCACCTATGCTTGTGCCTCTTGCAGGGCTTTCATTTGCTCAACGAGCAGATCAAAATCGATTTCTTCACCGGATTCATGAGCAAATGCGATGCGGTTCTTGATGGCTTCAAGGAACGCTTCATCTGGTTTTTCCCCAAGCATCTCTTCAACCACGTCCTCAAGGCGTCGTCCCATTCCAAAGGACACAGCAATGCGCGCTTTCTGCCATTCCTCATGAGTCCTTCGGTGCACGTACGTTGGTCATTGGTTCACCTCAGGCGTGTTGATTGCTCCAATTTGAGCGTAGAAGGCACTCCCAAGGCATAACGGTCTCATCTGTCCATTGATTCAACGGACCATTGTCTGCGATTCGAGGCGTGGATTGTTTGATTTCATTGAGGGTCTGATTCACGGCTTGTTTCATTCCCGGTGCTCCAAGCACCAATGCTCGAGAAACAATGCTTGAACCATTGGCAAGGCTGTTGGTGTCCGTACCGCTCCAATAGGCATCAAAGCCGGGATGCGTGTGTGTCCACACTTTGAACGGCGCAGCACACCCAACAGGAGGGGCTAACGCCACACGTCCTGGACTGCCCCAATCGATGGAGACATTGTCTTCAGCATCAATCAAGACCGATGTTTCCAAACCTGCCAGTAAAGAAAGGGCGTAGACGACATCCCATCGTCCTAGGAGCGCCGCATTGGTTTGTATCTGAATCAGCCCCTCGTTGTCCACTTGCCTTGCTTCAGCCAATGCGCACAACCCTTCCCAATCAGCATCGGTCAAGCCAAGTTGGTTCAATTCTGGAAGAAATATCACGCACTCACCTCAGAAACAGCAGGGAAATTGAACGCTCCGTAGGTGAGCGAACCCATGGCCTGGACGGGCGGCTGGTTTCCCCTCATGTGCTGAATCACCCATTGGGCTCCATAGGCTGCGGCAACAGCAAACCCAAATTCCAAGTTCCCATCCTCAAGAGCTCCAGGGTGCTGGCAACTCATCGGTTCATGATCAGGTGTCATGTGATTCACCAACGCCACTGGTGACTCAGAACTCAGCATCACGTAACCATCTCCGCCGCATCGCAGGTCGAGCCACGGGGCATGAAGCGCGTGAACGAGTCGACGGGGTTCCGGGCGATCGACACAGACCACCACCAAATCGTAGCCGTCCAGTTGGTTAGCTTGACGCAAGTTTTCCGCTTGTGCGACAATCTCAATTGCGTTGCCTTCGATGGCCATTCTTGATACGAGGGCGTTGACCTTTTTCATGCCTAAATCCTCCATAGTGTACCGTTGATGGCCAAGGTTGCCCGCTTCGACAACATCGTCATCCATGAGTGTAATATGAGCCGTCATGCCTAGCCTTTGGAGGGCTGGAACCAACAGTTCAATCAAGTTTGTACCGATGCCACCTGCACCGATGAGAGCGAGTTTTTTGGGCGTCTCGATAGTTTTCACACTGGTTAACAATTCGACCATATATCAACAAATTTTTCTATTGGGTGAACAATTGTTCGAGCGCTTCGATCTGGACCTTCATCGAGAAATGAGTTTCAACATGAGTTCGCCCCGCTTCAGCCCATGCCTTCCGCAGTTCTGGGTCCTTAGCGTCCAAGTAAGCTCCTTTCCATGCACCGAGGTCACCGCGCTGAATCAGTCGACCAGAGTTCACTGGACTCATGGTGTCGGCAAACCCTCCTTCGTTGACCATGAGGGCTGGTACGCCGATGGCCATCGCTTCGAGGGGGGTCAGCCCGAAGGGTTCGTTGTGAGCGTGGCTGACCATGGCGCGAGCGCCTCGCACCAGGGCATCTAAGCGCCAGGTTGCGAAAGACGCGGCATGCAGACCACTTCGACGCCAAGGGTTGCGCCATGCTGCATACAAGGGCGGTCTTGTCGCTTCATCGCTGCCGCCGCCCACCTGTGTTACCAGTCCTAAGTCCCGTGTTCGCGCAGGGATTCGAACGGTGGCCCATGCGCCTTTGGCGTGGCCAACACTTGGCCGACGGTCACGACGTATTCGTTCCGGGTGTGGAGGGAGTTTTCCAGCGGATGCCGCTTCTCGTCCTTCGTCGCCTTCGTGAAGGCCACATGGAAGGGTCGATGACATGCATGAGGTGGGTGGCTTCCATCAGCCGTGTGCCCTTCGTCGCGCTGTCGGTGGCTCTCCGTTGGCTTTGTTTGGATTGCTTGAAACTCCATACAATTCTGAGATCCATCGTTGTATCCAAGGGGAATTGCCTGACAGTGTGGCCGTGTGGACGTCGAGCGATCCGGTTGCCACGAACCGTCTGGTCGCGTCCTGACGCTGCTGATGCTGAAGAGCAAGGTTCGTGATCCACAGCGGTCGTTTTGGCTGTTCCGTCGAGCCGTCCGATGCAAGACGTCCTCGTACAACCAGCGTGGGGGCTCAAGGCAGTGGTAGTGGACGGGGAGACCCTCAGGGATCTTCGGCAGGACCTCTAGGGTGCCTCGGCACACCGAAAGATGTGATCAGCATCGTAGGCACGCAAAGGGAATCTCGACATCTTTTTCCAGGCCTTCTCGGCGAGCCTTACTGGCTGACGCGGTCACTTCTGCCCAGGCGCCAGTCTGGCCATTGAATTGGTGTTGGGGGCTGATGCATTCGTGACCTCGGCTCCCTCCGAGCAACTCCACCGCTTCATATCGACATTTCGAGGGTCGCCAACCCAAGGCGTCCAGCGCTTGATCGACGTTGCGCAAGAGTTGCAGCAACTCACGTTCAGCGCCACCCAAAGCAGCAAAAGATCCACGGACAACAAGCACACGCAGGCGTTGTTTCGCCCCCTTCGCCCCTGCTGCCATGCTTCGCTCAACCCCCGACCACCCTTCAAATCCACCCATCTTTGGTAAATTCAATCGCAATTTCGATGCAATCGCTGACACGACCGGTTCAAAAAGGGAAATGCCCACGGAACACCATGAGCGGCAAAACAGCCATGGTCACCGGCATCACTGGCCAAGACGGTTCTTACCTCGCAGAACTCTTGCTTGAGAAGGGCTACGAAGTCTATGGATTGGTACGACGTGTCTCCCAACCAACCTCTGGACGAAGCCTCATCAATCACCTGTTGACCAATGAAAAGTTCCACCTCGTCAACGGTGACTTGGCCGATCAAAACTCCATTGACAACGCTGTTGCGCAGTCTCAACCTGATGAATTTTACAACCTTGGTGCCATGTCCTTTGTTCCTGAATCGTGGCGCTCCCCAATGATGACCGCTGACATCACCGGTCTTGGCGCTCTGCGCTGCCTTGAAGCCATTCGCAAGCATGCTCCACATTGCCGTTTCTACCAAGCTGGTTCCTCGGAACAATACGGTAAGGTGCGCGATGTGCCTCAAACAGAAGCCACACCCTTCCATCCTCGTTCACCGTATGGATGCGCTAAGGTCTTCGCTTTCGAAATCACTCGAAACTACCGAGAGTCCTACGATATGTTTGCCTGCACGGGTATCCTCTTCAACCACGAAAGCCCTCGCCGTGGTCTTGAATTCGTGACCCGCAAGGTGACGATGACAGCCGCTCGCATCGCCAAAGGGTTCGATGAATGCTTGTGGATTGGCAACGTCGATGCCAAGCGCGATTGGGGCTTTGCTGGCGATTACGTCGAGATGCAATGGCGCATGCTTCAACAAGACACGCCAGGCGACTATGTCGTTGCAACAGGCCGCACCCACAGCGTTCGTGACATGATCACACTGGCGTTCAGCCACGTTGGCATGAACCTCGTTTGGTCAGGTGAAGGCGTTGACACCATCGCTACCGATCAAAACGATGTCGATCCGTGTTCGAACCAATCCCAAGTTCTTCCGCCCTGCAGAAGTTGACTTGTTGATTGGCGACCCTGCTCTGGCTGAGAAGGAACTCGGTTGGGTTCCAGGCACCTCCTTCGAGGAACTCGTGCAGATGATGGTCGACTCTGATGTCGCTATCGTGGAAGAAGCCGTGTCCGGTGGTTACGCTCCACCGATTCCACCTGAGTGATGAAGGAGGCCATTTGATGGCGCTCCCATCCTCTACTCGTTTCGCAGGTGCCCGTACGCCATGCGCGCTCGGATGTCCATTGTCCGCACGAACTTCCAAGTGGAACTTCGGGAAGTGATCCTTCGGGACCGGCCTGAACACATGATGGAAGTCTCACCCAAAGGCACGGTCCCTGTTCTGTTGTTGGATGGCGGAGACGTCATCGAAGAGAGCCTTGAGATCATGCAACACGTCTTGGAGTTGGACGTTGTCAGAAGAAGA
The DNA here is from genome assembly GCA_949372875.1 of Candidatus Poseidoniaceae archaeon. Taxonomy (GTDB): domain Archaea; phylum Thermoplasmatota; class Poseidoniia; order Poseidoniales; family Poseidoniaceae; genus MGIIa-L1. The sequence continues at coordinate 72,948 of CASIAW010000006.1, read as the reverse complement.
ACAGCATTGGATTTCACGCAACGATGATGAATTCAAATTCCACCTTGACCGTTACAAGTACCCTAATCGCTACGAAGGCGTGGATGAGGTTGAACAGCGGACGCTTGCTTCGGCTTACCTCTTGGATTTGGATGAGCGTTTAGGGAGCGAGCGAAGCGCTCGGTGAGGCATTGAGCGATGCATTGTTCCCCTTTGTCAGGCAATTTGCGAATCACGATCGGGATTGGTTTGATGCTCAGCCTTGGAGCAACGTGCTTGAGTGGTTGGAAAGAACCTGGAAAGTGAGGCGTTCAAGCTGTGCATGAAGAAGCACAAGCAGTGGATTGACGGAGAGGCTGTTGTTCAGTTTTCGAGTAATGAATAGTCCATTGCGTGCTAGTGCAGTCGGTAGCGTTGACAAGACGGCCACTGCAAGCCCATTGATTTGTCAATACCTAAGCAATGGGTTTTCGGATACACCCTTTGAACCTATCCGAAAGTGATTATGTTGGGGAATGGTTTAACTGTTGAATATTTAGGCGAAATTAACGTTCTATTGATTATGTTAGGTGATTGTGTATGGGTGTTGCAAAAAAGAACGGCTATCAATTATCCATCGATCTGGAAAACGGACAAAAATATTCAATGATGTTTGTTGAAGGCACACTCGGTGAAATAAAAAAGTACGAACATGTCTTTGAAAAACTGAGTGTGGCAACGAAATCGGAAAATATACTCACAAAACAAAGGACGGGAAAGAACGATTTCACCCAGCAGAACAATGCTGCAAAATTGTTTGTCGATTCGGCGACTTCGTGTCGAATTGTCACAAAAGGGGAAAAGACATTTATTTCTTACAAAATGAGTAAGATGCGTATTTTAGCGTGGTCGCCGATATATGCATACTTGCTATTTCTCAGCATTGGATTTACGGTAGAAGGAATTCATTCAATTATTTTCTCAAACGACTATTGGCTTCTAAATTTCTCTGCCATCGCTGCTCTATGGATTGTTCCTTTTGTCCCAGCACTGATTCTTTCTGTGATTGGGTATTTTGTGCCAGGTGGAGGTTTCCCCGTTCGCATGAGCAGGGTAGTTATCGATATGTCTGACAGTTCCATTACATGGGAGCACAAGTCTTGGCCGAGATTTTTCACTAAAAAAGAGACAATTAAACTACCTGTGAACATGTCGTTTGATTCTGGATTCTATACGTATTTTGATGAAAGTTGAGCAAAGGGTACCGACGCGTTGAACGCCTGTCGCAAGGGTATACCGAGGGTAATTTCAAAGATATGACTTCTTAATGTAGATTTTTTTTTGAAAGGCCGGGTATGAGATTTTAACAGACAACAGATTGGTAAATTCATGCGCCTAAAGTCAACAACCTTGGGAGCCTTATTTTTAATGTTCCTTTTGGTTGCTCAAACTGCACCACTTACCGTGACAAATGATGTGAATACAACGATGTTAACATCGGAGACGAATGGTGAAGATTCTTTTTCTGTTTCCGCTCGGAATGGCTCTTCCTGGAGTTCACCGGCAAGCATCGACTACCCTGATGACGTCGGCTACCACCCCTCATTAGCGATTGATTCCAACGATCACCTGCACGTGACCTATGTGGACAACACCAATGGCAATCTTGAGTACATGACCCATGATGGCTCTTCTTGGAGTACACCTATCTCGCCAGATAACTCAGGTAATATGTACAGATTTTCTGATTCTTCATTAGCGATTGATTCCAATGATCACCTGCACGTGACCTATCTGGACTACACTAATGGCAATCTTGAGTACATGACCCATGATGGCTCTTCTTGGAGCACACCGGTCTCACTCGATAGCACAGATGACGTCGGCAGATATTCTTCATTGGCGATTGATTCCAATAATAACCTGCACGTGACCTATTATGACGCCACAAATAGCGATCTTGAGTACATGACCTATGATGGCTCTTCTTGGAGCGTACCGATCTCACTCGACAGCAGAAGTTACGTCGGCTATCAATCCTCATTAGCGATTGATTCCAATGATAACCTACACGTGACCTACAGGGACATTCCAAATGCCAGTCTTGAGTATATGATTTATGATGGATTTTTATGGAGCACACCGATTTCACTCGACAGTAATAGCGGCTCTGATGACTATATTGGTGCTCCCTCGTTAGCGATAGATTTTGACGACCGCCTGCACGTGACCTACTATGATGATGAGACTGCCAGTCTTGAGTACATGACTTATGATGGCTCTTCATGGAGCATACCTTACACGCTCAATAGTCAATGTCGTGGACTAGATTCTTCATTAGCAATTGATTCCAATAATCACCTGCACGTGACCTATCATTGCGATATAGGCAGAAATACCCTTGAGTATATTTCGTATAATGACTCTTCTTGGAGTACACGGGCTTCAATCGATAACTCTGCGCACAGAAATACAGGCTATCACCCCTCATTAGCGATTGATTCCAATGATAATCTGCACGTGACTTACTATAACTGGACAGGTGGCAATCTTGACTACATGACTTCCAGCAATAGCGCAGGTGGAAACAACACTGGTGGAAACAACACTGGTGGAAATACCTCTCAAGTATGGAGTTCACCGGTCACACTCGACAGCCATCAATACGTCGGCTTGGATTCCTCATTAGCGATTGATTCCAATGATAATCTGCACGTGACCTATCTTGACCAAACCAATTGGAATCTTGAGTATATGGCCTATGATGGTTTTTCTTGGAGCGCACCGGTCTCGCTCGACAGCACGGGTTATGTCGGTAAGCATTCCTCATTAGCGATTGATTCCAATGATAACCTGCACGTGACCTATCTTGACGAAACCACTTGAGATCTTGAGTACATGACCTATGATGGCTCTTCTTGGAGCACACCGGTCTCGCTCGACAGCGCAGGTTACGTCGGCGAGTATTCCTCATTAGCGATTGATTCCAATGATAACCTGCACGTGACCTATTATGACGGCAGCTATCACAATCTTGAGTACATGACCTATGATGGCTCTTCTTGGAGCACACCGGTCTCACTCGACAGCACAGATGACGTCGGCAAGGATTCCTCATTAGCGATTGATTCTAATGATAATCTGCACGTAACCTATCTTGAGGAATACCCTAATCAAAATCTTGACGTACATGACCTATGATGGCTCTTCTTGGAGCACACCGGTCTCGCTCGACCACACAGGTGTCGGCAGAGAATCCTCATTAGCGATTGATTCCAACGATAACCTGCACGTGACCTATCTTGACAACACCAATTGCAATCTTGAGTACATGACCTATGATGGCTCTTCTTGGAGCACACCGGTCTCACTCGACAGCACAGATGACGTCGGCTGGCAATCCTCATTAGCGATTGATTCCAATGATAACCTGCACGTGACCTATCTTGACGACACGAATGGCAATCTTGAGTACATGACCTATGATGGCTCTTCTTGGAGCACACCGGTCTCGCTCGACAGCACAGATGACGTCGGCTGTAGTTCCTCATTAGCGATTGATTCCAATGATAACCTGCACGTGACCTATCTTGACGAAACCAATGTACAATCTTGAGTACATGACCTTCAGCAATGATTCTAGACGGTGATGGAGTTGTCGACGTTTATGATTCCTGCCCAAACGGGAATTCAAACTGGGTCTCTACAGCCACAACCGATTATGACGGCGATGGATGTCAAGATTCTAACGAAGACTCAGATGACGATAACGATGGAATACTCGATGTCAACGATGCATTCCCACTTGACTCCTCTGAATCCGTAGATACAGACAACGACGGAACTGGCGACAATGCCGATACCGACGATGATGGAGATAACGTTCTAGATGCAGACGACGCCTTCCCACTCGACTCCTCTGAATCCGTGGATACAGACAATGACGGAACTGGCGACAATGCCGACACCGACGATGATGGAGATAACGTGACGGATGCAGACGATGCCTTCCCACTTGACTCCAACCGAATCTGAAGATACGGACAACGACGGAACTGGCGACAATGCCGACACCGACGATGATGGAGATAACGTGACGGATGCAGACGATGCCTTCCCACTTGATCCAACCGAATCTGAAGATACGGATAACGACGGAACTGGCGACAATGCCGACACAGACGATGACGGAGATAACGTTCCGGATGCAGACGATGCCTTCCCACTTGACTCCAACCGAATCTGAAGATACGGACAACGACGGAACTGGCGACAATGCCGACACCGACGATGATGGAGATAACGTTCTGATGCAGACGATGCCTTCCCACTCGACTCCTCTGAATCCGTAGATACAGACAACGACGGAACTGGCGACAATGCCGACACCGATGACGACGGAGATTCAGTTCTCGATGCAGATGACGCCTTCCCACTCGACTCCTCTGAATCCGTGGATACAGACAACGACGGAACTGGCGACAATGCCGACACAGATGATGATGGAGATAACGTTCTCGATGCAGACGACGCCTTCCCACTTGACTCCTCTGAATCCGTGGATACAGACAATGATGGAACTGGAGACAATGCCGATACTGATGATGACGGTGACAACGTTCTCGATGCAGACGATGCTTTCCCACTTGACTCCTCTGAATCCGTGGATACAGACAACGACGGAACTGGCGACAATGCCGATACTGATGACGATGGCGATCAGTTCTCGATGCAGATGACGCCTTCCCACTTGATCCAACCGAATCCGTAGATACAGACAACGACGGAACTGGCGACAATGCCGACACCGACGATGATGGAGATAACGTTCTCGATGCAGACGATGCCTTCCCACTTGACTCCAACCGAATCCGTGGATACGGACAACGACGGAACTGGCGACAATGCCGACACCGACGATGATGGAGATAACGTTCTCGATGCAGACGATGCTTTCCCACTCGACTCCTCTGAATCCGTGGATACAGACAATGACGGAACTGGCGACAATGCCGACACTGACGATGATGGAGATAACGTTCTCGGATGCAGACGATGCCTTCCCACTCGACTCCTCTGAATCCGTGGATACAGACAATGACGGAACTGGCGACAATGCAGACACCGACGATGACGGAGATAACGTTCTCGATGCAGACGATGCTTTCCCACTCGACTCCTCTGAATCCGTGGATACAGACAATGACGGAACTGGCGACAATGCAGACACAGACGACGACGGAGATAACGTTCTCGATGCAGACGACGCCTTCCCACTTGATTCAACTAAATCGAAAGATACTGTTTCCGACGAGGATTCATCGCTTCCAGGCTTTACAGGAGTACTGGCAGCACTTAGCTTGCTTGGTGCAGCATTTATTCGTCGTAATGAGTGAACGTGATAGCCGATAAGCAGGTTCTGATGTAGAGACCTCGGTAATCGAAAGTTTACACCGTCTCTTGAGGGCTGATACAGACAACCGACATATCATTTCCATGAAATCGCGAGGGTTCTTACAAACCCCTCAAGACATTATGGAAGAAGTACAATGGGTGTTCAGTCCCCCAGTACACTCGCTACGGACGCGTGGAGTGTATGTCACGCGTGGGTGTCGCGAGGAGGGTGTCGCCGGCTCAATCGTTATACTCTAGATGTATACAGAACTCGATATGGCCGAAATAGAATGCCCAATTTGTCGCGAGCAGGTTATATTTCCTCAAGGAGAGCCTAATGTCTTTGAATGCCCAGAATGTGTAGCAGAATTAGATTGGAATGGTAAACACATCACCGGAGTAATAACAAATCGCCACTATCTTTTCGTTGATGGAGAACACTTCTCCTCACGCTTTGACCCGGAAAAATTTGCCGATGCTATCGATTTTGCCAACGAAGTGATGGATAACAACATAACAGTTCTCAGCAGTTTTGGCCATGGTGGAAACAGTATAGTCACCGAAGATTCGATTATTGATAGCATGGATTTTGATAGAAGCTTTAGCACATTCGGAATAGTATTTTTTGTAATCTCCTTAATGGGTTTTCTTCTGCTTTTGAGTAATGGAGCAGAGTTAGCAATGTGTATGTGTATGGTTCCATCAATTTTTGTTCTATCGATTGCATTTGTCGGAGGCAATACTCACACATCTGAGGATTTAGTAATATCTCAGAGTGCCGGTGGTTCTTATGGCCAAGGAAACGGAATTGGATTTGTACCTGATTCTTCATACTATGCAGGTTACGTATGGAAGGATAAAACATTCACATTTAATTCATTCAAATCAGTGAATGAAAATCATTATGTAGAGTTAAGGCATTTCTCTTATTCAGGAGGAGATAATAGCCACCCACGACAAGGATTCATGTACAAAATGAAAAATGGTGATGTCGCTATTGGGTCATATGGTGTAGATAAAATTTATACTTCAGTCCATAATCTCAAAAGAGATGATTTAGTTGGTGATTTTGAACAAATTTTAGAAATTAGAAATCAACTGAAGAAAAAGATTGGAATATACCTCCCTATCAAAATTAATTTTGATTCTGTATTAACACCACAGAAAATAATGAAAATCATCGAGAGTGATTCTGAACTGTCCAAACTTTGGAAGAAACTTAAGCAGGGGAAGTAGTCAATACAAAGCGATACGAGTAGTGAACGCTGTTGGTTGATACAGACAACCGACATATCATTTCCACGAAGTCGCAAGGGTTCTGTCAAACCCCTCAAGACATTATGGAAGAGTACAATGGGTGTTCAGTCCCCCAGTACACTGCCTACTCTCTGCTCAGCGGCTCAGTTGCTGCTTCATGAAGGAATGGAAAACAGAGTTCACTGATTCTTATCAAGCCATTCTTGGCCATACCATTTCCATTGATCCGTAGTCCATCCTTCTGGAAGTCCACCAGGTGGTAATGGTGGGGCTTCTACAGGCGTCTCGGGGGCAGGAGCGGCTGCGGGAGTTGGCACAGGGCTTGGAGCGGCTTCAGTTTCAATTCCAGCAATCGATTCAAGGCTTTCTTCACCACCATACAAACTCTCTGCGTCAATAACGTTTGAAGGTGATTCTTCCTCTTCGATACCATCTTGAGGAGCTGAGAAGTCAAGACTTTCAATCTCATCATCCCAAGACGAATCAGAAATGATACCACCTTGGGCGGAGAGGCCCGCAGTACCTTCTAATGCTTCATTTTCAGCGGATTTATTTTCAGTCGGAATAAACGGTACACCGTACATTTTCACCAACGAATTCATCTTTCGACGTTTCGCAAAGACACCAACAATGATGATGATGACCGTCAAGAGAAGGAAAGCGCCTCCTCCAACCATCGCCACTTGCTTTACCGTGTTTGAATCTACTTTATTGGTGTCGAGTAAGCCCGCATTTTTGCTGGTATTCCATGCTGCAAAACTTAAGTCGGACTCATTGTCAGATTTATCTCTCGACACATAGGACTGATATTCGGAACTACGCCATCCCTGACAAGCAAGTGATGTGTCATCAAAATTAAGCATGCAGTGGTCTTCTTCAGTTTGAATCAACGGACGAGTGTCATCGTAGTCCGAATTGGAGCCTACCCCATCGTTGTCTCCATCAAAATACTCGTTCGGGTCTAAATCCATATTCTGTGACTCAGTCACATCGACCCACCCATCACCATCGGCATCTTCGCAACCGTAGGAAGGAACTTCGATGTAGCCAATATCTGCAGTAATGTTAACAATCCAAGCTTTTGTTGAAGTTCCTGCTTTCCAGTTGCAAGAGTCGGGCAAGAGTCCTGTGATGTTGTCCCCATACCCGTCACCATCGCCATCTCTCCATTGCGTGCCTTGCTCTGGCAATGCGTCAGCACCCTGTGTCACGGTCCAAGAATCAGTTGGGTTCGAATAGCCATCGAGGTCTGAATCAAGACAGCCAAATCGATCGAATTTGGAAAAACCATTCGCAGTTGGACAAGAATCGGGTGTTATTCCCTCTGGATTATCCCCGTATCCGTCTTGGTCAGTATCGAACCATTGTGAAGGTTCGAATTTGAATTTATCACCCTCCATGCCATTTGCATTATCTCCAAATCCATCTCCATCAGAGTCAGTCCATTGTTCAATGTTATTTGGGAAAGCATCACCGTCTGTGCCATCAGCATTATCTCCATAGCCGTCACCATCGGCATCTGCCCATTGCGTGATATCTGTAGGGAAAACGTCACCAAGATACCCATTTGGGTTATCTCCGTATCCGTCACCATCAGCGTCTTCCCATTGCGTGAATTCGAACGGGAAAAGGTCGACCTGGTCGGTGACTCCATCGCCATCTGTATCCAAGTCATACAATCGAATCTTCGATGATGTTGCAGTTGAAGTGACGATATACAGTTCACCGGTGAAGGCCTGTAACGAGCCAATGACGCGCCCAGAGGAAGCATATGTTTCGCCTTCGGAAAAGCCCGTAACGTCAACCTGAGTCAATCGACCATTTTGAGTCCCGATGTGATAAGTTGAATTATCAAACTCTTCAATAGAAACAATCGAACTACCATGTGTTAACGAGAGGGTTTCAACAGTCCAAGATGTGGTATTGTACCGAAACAGTTTGCCATTGGCAGTACCGACAATTAAATCTTCATTATGGTCTTCCATGACCGTATTGACAATTGCAGTTGAGTCAGTTAAAGTTCTCAAAAAGGTCCCATCATTCCCTGAAACGTAGACCTTTTTGTCGTATGCACCGACAACAACCCGTCCATCGGAGAGGACTTCAAATCCATTGAAACCAGTTGAAATTTGAGGAGATACAACCCCGGTTGGGCCCTCGGAATCGATTTCTTCGGCACGGCGTCGTCCTGCATAGTATGCAAGCCAAAGATCACCATCATCATCCCAATCAGCATCATTAACGGCGTCTAAAGTAGAAATATTACGGTTTGCGATTTGAAGGTCCATATGAACAATTAGAACTCCAGAATCGTGACACACAACCGTCAATTGTTGCGCCGAATCTAATCGTGCTGAATTTGCACTAACATTCAAGTCAATGGTCCATTGAGGGATAAGGAAACCACTAACAAAACTGTTAACGCTCAAATTACCTGTCGTATCAACAGTCAAAATGGAACCATCATACATTTGTTTCCAATATACAAAACTCGGTTCATTTTCTTGAGTATATCCCCCATCGACAAGAGAGGAGCCTGAAGCTGATGCCAGTGGAACAACTGCAGCAATTGGTAGCATCAATGCTGCGATAAGAAGAACGACGAGTCTCTTCATAGTATCCCGAGGACCTTTAGCGATATGAAGCGTACCCTTGGAGGCATCAAGAGATTTTTTCTCTTCACTCGTCTTCATCTTCGCCTTCTTCTTCTGAATCAGAGGCTTGAGTCGGAGGGGTCAGTTTGAGTGGAGTCAGTCTCTGAACAGGCTTCAAGACGGTTACGTCCCCAGACTTTGGAACCTCTCCGCGTTTTGATTGCGGAGGTGAACCACGTTCTTTCTTTGGAATCATTTGAGGCCGCTGAGGAGTCAACGTCGTTGTTTTCACAACTTCTGGAGTTTCCAGTGCTTCAAGGACAGCTGTAATAGGACGAAGCGTTGTTACTACTTCCTCCTCTTGAACTTCCTCTACAGGTGGTTCAGCCTCTGCTACAGGTTCAACCTCTGTTACAGGTTCTGAAACTGGCTCTACTACTTGCTCCATTTGCGTTTCTGCAGCGGGTGAACTGATTGGCTGAAGAGGTGTTCTTACCAACTTTTGAACTGGTTGAGGCAGTGACGGTGCATCGCCACCACCGAGAGGTGTTTTGACTGGTCGTGCAAGCGGAATACCGCTTTGAGGAGCCAATGGTTTGGAACTTGTCATCGGACTACGCATTCCACTCAAGCCCATTCGAGGTTGAGGTGCTTGCTGTTGACCTGAGAGTACACCACGCATTTCACGTCCAGCACTGGAGCCTAATGCATTTGAACGAGCGCCAAGAGCACCAGGCGTCATTGAATCAATTGCCCCAGGTGCATTCTGCCCTGAAATGGATTGCATCCACATTTGTCGCTTTTCAGCACGAGTGTCCGTAGATTGAAGTTCCCGGAACTCTGCTTCTCGAGTTCGAACATCCGATTCTGCAGTGTCGATTTCCCCTTCAATTTGCTTTGAGATGGCGCTACGCATTTGATCTTCGGCCATTTCCTTGAAAGCATCCATTTTCTCACTTAAGGTCTGGAGACGAGTGCGAATCTCGGCTCTCTTTAAGCCCAGTTGCGCTTCAATCTCTGCACGAATATGAGTCTCACGCTTGCGAACATCGATAAGTGCCTTGTTTCGCATGATTTCTTCACGCTTGTCCAGTTGTCGTTCAAGTTGTGTTGCAACTTCCTCTTCCTTGCGGACTCGGAATTCGTTGAGACGGTCTTCCATATCGACTTCAAGTTCGAGTGAGGTTTCTTCTTTGAGAAGGTCAAGATCGGTTTCAAAGGTCAGGCGTTCATTTCGTAGACCTGCATCCACTTCAGACATAATCGCTTTACGAGCAGATGCCTCACGAGATTGGAATTCTAACTCTAGACGTTCGGACCAGTCGACCTTCTTTGATTCGTATTGATTTTCAAGTTGATCTCGAAGTTCTGCTTCACGTTCATATCGATAACGTGCTAGTCGGTTTTGGATTTCAGCCTCTCGAGCGTTGCGGTAACTGCTGAACTCTTCATCCATTCGAACATCAAGTTCGGATTCAACATCTGATTTGAGAGAGCGTGAAATATCATCCACTGCCTTGGAAAAGGTGATGTCATATTTCTCTCGAAGTCGAGACTTACGCTCTGAAAGACGTTCTGCATGACGTGTCTGCAATTGTTGTTCGATTTCGACTCGTAGTTCATCTCTTCGTCGAGCAATTGCTAATTCCACATCTTCTCGCATTCTTTCTTCCAAATCGTCGGTTTCTTGACGGAGACGTCCTTCAAGTTCAACCTGTAATTGTTCTGCAATATCCTCTTCGAGGCGGAGACTACGACGTTCATATTCAGCCTTCAAGCGGGCTTCACGTTGCTTTAAGCGAGTACGGAGTTGTTGTTCAAGGCGGGTTCGGATACCTCGGCGTAATTGCTCCTCGCGTTCAGCGAGTCGAGCAGCATGACCTTCTTCAAGGCGAGAAATTTCTGAAACTTCCATTTCCTTGAACCGTTCTTCCATCTCATGCTCAATATTTGCTTCAATCTCGCGAACTCTGCGTTGCAATTCTTGATTATATTCCATTGCAAGTCGTTCTTTTTGAATGTCGAGACGTTGACGGTGTTCATCCTGAAGTTGGGTTTCAATTTGTGCTTTTAGTTGCGCTTTATGTTCTTCAAGGCGCATGTCCTGTTCGACATCGAGTTTGTCTTGGAGCGTTTCGAGTTGGCGATTGAGCCGTAGTTCAAGTTCCCCTCGCATACGAGATTCTTCACGAGCAAGTGAATCACGCTCGAGCGTACTCAAATCACGCTCCATTTCCTCTCTCATCTCTTTTTCAAGTGAATCCAGAGTCAGTTCATGTTGCACAGCTAAATCACTGGCTAATGCTTCTTGCATGACGTTCACACGTTCGGTGATTGCTTGCTGTCGGATTCTGCGTTCGCGTCTGAGATCTGCTCTCAATCGCTCTTCTTGTCGGAAACGAGCACTCGTCATTGTTGCTTGATCGAGAGAGGATGTAGCCGTCGATGTGAATTGTGACCGAAGTGCAGAAAGAGAGACTATGTCAGCGTTTTCTCGCTTCCTGCGAGCAGCATCAAGAGCCTCGTCACTGTTGCTTGCGCTCAATCCCATCGTATCCCATCCAGTGTTTCATGGACATCTCATCATAGATAAGGAGCGCGACAAGAACGCGAGCCTTCAAGGCTGTTTGCGATGGTTATGCGACGAACCAACTTGGCGATGTTCCTCGAAGCCAAGGTTACGCTATGTGAATCAAAAGGTAACTTTGAAAATTGTATCACAGGCTGGACAGTCGATTTGTCGTTCACCTGGGCGTCGCTTCATGCGCAATTGACGTTCGCAACCAGGGCACTTGACTTCAACACGTGCCGTTTTCGGAAGGACAGTAAAGTGAGCAGAACATGATGCGCATTTCAGATGTGCTGGACGTTTGTTAACACCTACGACCAGTACTTTGCCACAATCGGGACAGCCAATCTTTTCCTCTGCCCATTTCTTTCGAGTTACAGGGTGGTCTATTCGGACACGTGCGGGACATAAAGTGCAACGTATTTCACCGAGTTCATTTGGCAATAAACCATCGCATTTTGGACATGAAAGTGGCGGAGGGGCTACACGAGATTCGACTGTCAGTTCTTCGCCCATAGTATCCGCTCCTGCTCTCACTTCTTGAGTTATTTGCTTTCAAAAGGTCGTATTCACTTTTTCTTGGCAATCAATGCAATACTCGCTGGTAAAAAATTCCAGGGTAAATCCAATTCAATTCCGTGTTCAAGTGCGAGAAGTTCAAGCATCCGTTTTGCTCCTATTTGATCTCTCGAACCTTCGAGATTGATGATGTGAACTTCACTCCCTTCATCGACTTCTGCTGTAAGACCATCCGGAAGTACTCCCAAGCCGTTTGTTGAGGGGCCTGATGGTGATGATGAAGGAAGATGCGTTGTGGAAAGCAGTTCGGGTAAATCCACGTGTGAAGTTTTTTTCCACCACCGAGAGCGTCCAGCATCTCGATGGTTTTCAATCAAGTTCAAGAAGGCTAACTTTTTCAAGTGGTGGTAAAGGTTGTAACGTTCTACATTCACTTCTGTTTGCAGTTGAACGGTACTCATTTCCTCATTCTTTGACAAAGCCACATACAAGGCACGACGCGTGGGGTGTGCAAGAGCAGTTGTGACTGGGTCTACTCGAACTCGTGCCATCACCTCACCGTTTGGGGAGAAACCCCTCTACGGTTTGAAGATGCCGCGTAAAGAGGTCGATTGCCCCTCACTGTGGAAAATATCTCAACCTAAGCAAGGAGAAGGATTCTTTCAAATCACTCCACAAGGAAATAAATATTGCACTAAGAAGTGCAAAACCTCCTCCTCCACCTGCAAGCCGAGCCCCGTTCAAAATCACCAACAAAACCGACGCTTCATGAATCAAGACGCCAACCCAAAGTTCATCATAAAGTTGGAGAATTACCGCAACCACAAGAGCAAGCGTGATGCCGACTGAGATGATGAGATTACCCATGAGGATTCTCTGTGCACGCCGTGAAAGATCGATGAGCTCGGTGAGCATGAGAGGGTTATCACTTGGAATAAGGACGTCTGCTGCTTCAAGATTCACTGTTTCACCAGTTCCAACTGCCACACCAACATCTGACAGTGCAAGAGCGGATGCGTCATTGAATCCATCACCAACCATCATGGTAATGTGGGTTTTTGAACGGTTTTCAACCCACTGAACCTTTTGTTCAGGTGAAAATCCACCGTGAGCGGATGATTCAGGGAGACCGACACTTTTAGCAAAGGCTGAAACAGCTGCTTGATTGTCCCCCGATAATATTTCGACATTGATTGAACGCTTTTTTAGCCCGGCAATCAATTCTTTACTGCCGGAGTGGGTGTCATCATGGATGAAAGTGAAAAGAGCAATTGCATCACCCTCCCGCACAAGTAGACTCGCTCCATGTCCTCGACGTTCTGCATCATTATACGCATTCTGAAGTTCATTCGGTACAGTCACGCCATGTTGTTTTGAACGATCAAAGCGGATGAACATCACTTCTTTCCCGCCAGATTTTCCTTGAACACCGGCTTCGATATCCGATATATCAGTAACTTTGCCAGCAGGAACTCGCTGTAATTTGAGATATTCCGTCACAGAAAGAGCATAAGGGTGCGATGAACGAGCCTCAAGCCCTCCTGCGAGTTTCAAGGCTGCTGATTGTTGACGTCCCTTGGCCATGATGACCTCTCCTAATCTAGGCTTGCCAGACGTCAATGTACCCGTTTTATCCAACAGAATGTGATTCACTTTGGAAAGACGTTCGATAATGTCACCACCGCGAACAATTGCACCAAAGTGAGCGGAGCGAGAGAGTGCTGCGGCATGAGGCACGGGTGTAGCGAGTAACAAAGCACATGGGCAAGCTACAACCCATATGAGCAAAATGATCTTCCAGTCATTCGGGAATAAGAAATACCAAATTGCGACGGCTCCAACGAGTACAATTGGTACCCATATAGCGGTGAAAAACTCGATGCTGCTCTGCAACCGCGGTGGTTTATCTCGAAAAGTATGGACTGCATCAATCAATCCCGACAAGCGAGTATCGTCGCCTACTGCAGTGACTTTGATGACAATAGGGCCACGAGCCAAGACGAGGCCTGCTTGAATATCATCTCCAACTGAAACTTCCACCGGAACCGATTCTCCTGTCAGCGGTGCTTTATCGATTGACCCATGGCCTTCGAGGATTATGCCGTCAGCAGGAATCAATTCCCCACTCCGTATTTCCAGTGAATCGCCAATTCGAATCAATTCAATTGGGACCATTTCTTCACCATCATCTTGAGCGGGTATAACCCCTTGACCTGCACCTATCACTGGAGAGGCGGAAGACATCTGTAGAGAAATACCGACCAGGTTTTCTGGTGCTATTTTCGGCGAAAGAGCCTTGTTGACTTTACGAGCGTTACGTGGTAGACGGTCAAGTCCTCCTTGCATCGCTTTACGTGCTTTCACAAGGGCATCGCCTTCAAGGTGTGCGGTGAAGGCTACAAGAATGGCGACAATGAGTGCTTCCTCCCACATACCGAGAATCGCAGCCCCGATGACTGCCAAACTTGTCAAAACCTGAAATCCAAGTTGCCGGTTTCGAATACTCGCCATTGCTTCCTTGAACATTTGAGAGCCACCTATGAGCAATCCTGGAAGAGCAATAATTCCGAGCACCATTGACGAAAACCCAAGAAGTTCACCCAAAATGACCAACAACAGAAGTGGTAACGCTATGCCGCCACCAATTAAACGCCATTGATCGGGGCGAATACGGTTCGATTGGGCAGGGATATACTTGACTGGAGACCCAACAATCTCATGGATGTGAGAATCTCGTAGAGCAAACATTTCTTGAGATACATCTGTTGGAAATTGAAGCAGAATGCGTTCATCATCTGTAATCTCTGCATCTAAAACACCCGGTTGCTGACGGAAGATCTTGGCTAATTTCCGTTGGTCGACTCCGTTACGTTGAGCGACCTGTGAACTACGTATACCCGCTAATTCATTGTAAGCAACATCGGGTGCATGGCCCAAAGAACGTAGCACTGAGGAGGCTTCAGAAAGCGAACCATACTCAAGTTGGACGGTGAGTTTCACCGTTCCAGCAGTCGCTGAAACGCTGCTATCATTGATGTGAACAAGGGTCTTCAAAGCACGAGTGGCCTTGCCTGCACAATCAGGACAATCCATACCTAAGAGTGGCCATCCAACTTCAAATTCTCCTGTCGCTTGTCGAATAATAGAAGTGTCAAGGATTTCAGCATCGAGGACCGTTACAGAAGGAGGGGGCGAAGATTTAGAAGGCTTTTTTTCTGCGGTTTTTTGATTGGTTTTTTTACCCTTCTTGGGCAATTTAGGTTCAACCTCATCATCAAGCGCGAGAAAGACGTCCTCCTCATTGCCTGTTGACATAATGTCCCCTTGGGGGGGTGCCAATTAATCTCTCCGTTGAAAAGGGAATAAGATGAGCCGCCATAGGGCGAAATTTCATCAAACACTAACGACTGGGCGTAATCATGCAGTGGCTCCCTAAAAATTGGTTTCCAAAATTTGTCGCTGTTGATATTGATGGTACGCTTACCGATGGAGAGAAACGTCTCAATACTCGGGCATTAGATGCCTTGCACCGCCTTGAAGAAGCGGGCATACCCGTCATTCTCGCAACTGGAAATGTGCGAGGAATCACCTATGGTTTGTGGCGTTTCCTCAAACTCTCCGGTCCAATATGTTGTGAGAATGGAGGTGTTCTCTGGCACCCCTCATTTGACCAACCCATCCTTCAAGCAGATGGAAATGATGCGAAGAAAGCGGCGCAATGGCTCGATACGGTGATGCACCTCAACGGAGGCTGGAGGGGAATTGAATCAAACCAATGGAGAGAAAGTGAATGGTGTCTTGAACCAGGTGAAAATTTAGAACAAATTCGTATGCATCTTGCAGAAAGTGAATGGTCTCACCTCACTGCATTACGAACAGGGTTTGCGATTCATCTGATGGAACCACATCTTTCAAAGGGAAGCGGACTGAGTATTCTTCTTGACCGATTGGGATGGAGAAAAGAAGACATGCTGTGCGTTGGAGATGCTCCAAATGATTTGTCAATGTTCGAAACTGCACACTGGTCTATTGCGGTCAAAGGGGCGTTTGAATCAGTATCAGCTGCCGCAGATGTCTGTTCACCTCACATGCACGGCGACACATTTGTACCACTGGTTGATGCTATTCTCATGGCCCGTTCGCATACTCGTGAATGAAGTTAAAAGAAGCAGACCTTTTCCAAGAACATGGTCGTTGAGCAAGAGCAAACCCTCGACCTACTCGGCAATCGTTTTGTCTCACCTCGAAGAGGACCGATTCACTGGTTGACTGCAGCACTCTGCAACTCCAAACTCATTGCTCGATACCGGCGGAAATTCACATCTTTTTTCCCGTTTTTAAAATTACGAAGTGATGTAAAAAATGTTGTCTACATGAACTGGATTTTGGAAACAGATAAGCTTCGTCATTTGGTTCCGAGGGGACTTGAGTTGTGGGAAAAGGATGGTATGACGCTGTTCACGATTCTCACCTACCGACACGGGAGTTTTGGGCCATCTTTTCTTGGACCGTTTCGCCGATTATTTCTCTCGCCGCTTCAAAGCAACTGGAGGCTTTACCTCAAATCTGCTCCACCCAATGTACCTCAAGGATCGACCGTCCTGTTTCTCAAAAACAGCATGAGCAGTCATTTGTATGCTTTAGGTACACGTGTATTTTCAGATGTATTGGCCACGCACCACCCCCGTAAATTCGCCCACAAGCGGAAAAATAACGGTTTTGAAACGACTCTTTCTCCGGGGAAAGGGAGCGCTCCAGAATTGAAATGTTACGTTGAAGAAAGCGATGAAAAGACAATCGATAAGCCATTTTCGAAACTGTTTGACTCATGGGAAGACATCGTAGAGTTCCTCTCCTTTCAAGATGCAGCTGTATCCTATACTGACCGTGATTCCATTTTCGCATTCTCGCAAATTGAATTACCAATCGATACTACTACGATTCAACCGCTTAAACTTCAGCCTGAGGAATTCTCATGCCCTATGCTTGATAATTTTGCTCCATTGAGCGAACCATTGTGTTATGTTATTCCGAAAGTTCGTTTCCTAGCTACTTCCGAGACACTTATCGAATTGAAGTAACATCATTCGTAATTTTAGCGTTTTGAGTAGAGGTGCCGGGGGCAGGATTCGAACCTGCGAAGCTTTACGCAGAGGATCTTGAGTCCACCCCCTTTGACCGCTCGGGAACCCCGGCTTGTTGTTGAGCGTAGAACCCTCTGTTTTTGACTATTCCTCTTGAGTCAAATCAACCAAATCCTTCGGACGAGGTGGAGGCAAACTGCGATGGTTCATGGCAAAATTGACTTGGTCGGTTGTAAATTGATTGTTTTTCTCCCTTCTTCGAAGAATAGAAGCAACCAAAATACCACCTGAAAGCAGGAAAATGAGGCTGGCAAATCCTACTGTTGTCACTGATTGACCTTTTTGATCTTGAGAGGATTGTACATCTGCAACCAAAACCGGAACATTTCCAGTATAATTGACTAATTTTACGGTAATGCCGAGCCGTCCGGTTTTCCATGCCTCAATCTGCCATTCATAATCAACCCAAGAACCGCCTTCTATACTGCTTGAATTGGAGGCAAGAAGCCGTCCTAAATCATCGTAACATTCTACGGTTATGTTCCCCGGAAGTATGCCAACGTTTGAAACGCGGACAAAGAGGGAAAATTCTTCACCAATTATCGGTTGGCGTGGAGTCACGACAATATCTTCAAACTGAGGCTCAAACGCAATCCAGCGGAACTGCGGGGTCAGTGGGGAGCCTTCGGTACCCACTCCCGAGAGTTCCCTTCCTGACAAGTCATAGCCGCTGAACCAAACGACGAGCTGGTCATTCTTGAGGAGTAAAGACTCATTGTCAGGGCGAAGGTCCACGATTGATGAAAACGTGTATGTGGGATTTGAGCCATTGAGGTATTCAATAGGAGCAGAACCTTGAGAAGATTCGACAAGAAGTCCTCCGCGGGTAAAATGCCAATGCATTTGCAAGGATGTCTGGTTCATTCCAATTTCATCGCTAGTAATAACGATGATTTCTTGTACTTCTAATTTGTTTGAATCCACTCTTGAGAGTACTCCAGGAGGCATTGAAAGAAGAGGTGCGGTATCGTCAAAAGTAAGAGCATACGTTTGGAAAGAAGTGAACTCCGATATTCCAATAATCTCCAAATTCATGGTCGCTAGTCGATGCTTAAGGAGAGATGAGTTAAGATGAACGAGCATGGATATATTTCCTGTTGATGAAAAACTCATGTTCTGTTGGAAAGTACGCTCACCATCAGCAAGAGTGGCTTGCAGGTAAACGGAAGGAGGGAGGTTTTGAGCAGGAATCGTGCTGTTTGAGTAGTAAAGCTGAGTCTGAATGTGCAAATAATCATTTGAGTGTACCCAGACGTCGTTGGCTGTAATTGTGCCAATCGGTAGAGTTTGGTCCGATATTTCGATGGAGCCAAGAGTAAGGTCTGTAGAAAGGGTCCAATCAAATACAGTAAGACGTGAAAGTCCAAGGCCTAGATTTTGCCCTTCATCGAATACCTTCAGAGAAGGTGTTCCAGACAGGTTCGAAGCGTTGGTGACATTCCATGCGATGCGAAACTTAACCTCGACCTGCCACTCGAATTGCAAAGGTGTTTTCACAACTTGAACTGTTGGAGTCGAGTAAAAACAGTCTACGTCGCTGTTCACAATCGCAAAGCGTGGCTCATACTCAATAGCGCACTGTTCGGTTTGGTCACGGCTGAGAAGAGCGAATTCAAATGAATCAAGAGATTCGATTCCATTTCCATCCGTGATGGTAAAACGAAATGTATGCTCATAGCCAATGAGAAGTGAAGAATTATACAAATCAAATGTAAGAGAGTCCGTTTGGATAAGTGTGTCGAAGCGTTGTTGAACTTGGAAGGTGGCTAAGTCCTGCTCACTTCCAAACGCCCCACCTCCGAGGAGAGTATTGCCGGCTAAATCGAACCCTTCAACATAGATACTCGCTTTCCCTGAAGAACGACCTGCAGGCAAAATCTCTTGCCAAGAAAGCAAAGGAAGGTCAATTTCAGCCGTTGTTAATCCTGAATTGAAAGTAACCACTTGACTGGAATATTCTTCTTCCTCCATCTCACCATTCCCATTCAAATCGTGACTTGCTTCAAGCCAATAATAAAATTGAATGGAGTTCGATAAACCTTCAGGGTCCTGAAGCATCAAACGCAACGCTACATCCTGTTGCGCTGTCCAGATATGGTCGTCAGCAGGTGCGTAGCCACCTGAATCGAGAATAAGTAAGGTCGTCGTGGAAGGTTGAATTTTATCGAATAAGAACGGAATGTTTTGCGATGGGCTGGTTCGGTCAACACTGGTCACTGCGTTTTCCGAAAGCGGTCCAGAGCGTTCGATGTGAGGTGAGAGAAGAATTCGAGTATTACTCGGTAAGGATTCAGTATCTTCTGGTGCTTGAAGGAGGATTGAAAAGCCGCCGGTTGAATCAACATCAGTATACCAAGAGGTCTGCCAATCAATCGATTCTTCGGTCCACTCATCAAGCCCTCCAGTTATATTCAATGGTGGCACAGCAGTTGCATCAATACGAATTTTAGCATCTCCTGCACCAATGAAGGAATCGGGAATTCCTTCAAACCGTACTTTCCCAGTGGCTTCCATACTCTGGCTTACGTTCAGATGAAACGGCCATTGAGGATTCGACCAGTCATTGAGGACTCGGTTTTGATCATCGATGACATTGAAATTGATAATCTCTAAATCATTCTCTATTTCATTGAAAGAAGTTTGTCGATAAAGATGCGAAGGTCCTGTATAGAAGCCATCCACATCCACTCCCTTTGCTAAAATGTGGATGTCATCAACATCATCCATCAGCCAATGACTGATGAAAGCCCATGAAGCTGAACAGGTATTCATCGTGCATTGTATCGATGATTCATCGACAATCAGTGAAGCGAAGCCAACGCCGTAAAGTTGCCGGAATTGGGGGGTTGAATCAAGATTGTATGCTTCGACTTCAACCAAACGATCTGTATATGAGTTGGAGGAAGACAATGTAAACTGAATTGAACTTAAATCGGGAGCGTCCCATTCTAAAGAATGAGCATCGCCCCTCCAATGTTGTGTTTCGAAAAAGACCGTTTGTTTCGGTAACCAGCGTGTATGAGTTGGTGAAACAATGTGATCAACAAGTTTGGTTTGAATTTCGTAACTCAAATTAACCATCACCGAACCTCGAGTAGTCTGAACCTTCAAAGGAATTTCTAAAATGGATGCTGAAGAATTATTTGCAGCATTTTGAAGAATGCTGTTCAACACTTGGTGCGTAAGTTGGCTGGAAACGGTTTGCTGGTGAGGTATGAATTGAAGTTGGCTCAAAGTTGCTGTAAAGTTCCCATGCAACTGCAATTGTAGAATGCAGGCATCCAGATGAGCAGTTACTTGATATTGGCTGGAACAGGAGCCAGTGGTTTGAATTCTTTGAAACTGAGTTTCAGAGGTAGAAGCCATTTCTTGACCGAGACCAAATGGAGCAAGACGAATCCATGCCGGAGCACTATCCGTTTGAGCAGTGACTAAGAAACTGATATCAAAGGAAGAGGGAAGTGGGTTTACTCCCTCATTCCGAGCAACGAGAACACTGAGATTCGCAAGCGTCGTACCAGTTTCAGCAGTGAAGTCAATGGATTGGAGGCTATTCAATACGCCAGGATGACTCGTTTCAAGGCTGAAGAAGTTTTTGTTTATTCCAAACTCGTGACTCGCATTTGACTCTGGCCAAGAAAACAACTCGTGCTTTTCAGTGCCAAGATGAACCATCGGTTGTATTGGTGCAAGAGCACATATTGGTTCAAAGAGGAATCCAGAAATTAAATCTCCGGGGAACCAAGTTAAGGAGAAGTCTGTGGAAAGTTGAGGCCGTCCTTGGCGTTCAATCGTCTGAGTCAATGTTGGCTTGTATGCTTCATTCCAGCGACTGGAGACGACTGAATACTGACTGTGAGTGGCGGTCAAGTTCCCTGATATCATTTCGAACTCCGCTTTTTGAAATGGACAGACGGCATTCGTGGACCAGAGCAAAGATACAAGGTTGGTGGAAGCCGAAGAAACAATTGCGTTATCAGGATTCACGGTAAGGTCTTGAAGATGAGAGCCACCATAATCTCCAAGATGAGTGAGGTGGTATGCGTCAAAAAAAGTCGGCGTGCCTATCGAAAGTCGTTCAACATGGGGTGTTAGAAGTCGATCAAGGCTGGTCATATGAGTGCGGATGTGTAAGGATGGGAATTGGGCAACGTCAAGCGGTAAATCAACAGGAAGGGTTCGGTTTTGATAGCCAGGGATTGGGGTGCCATTAGCATCGAGAACGTCAAAACGCACCGTCGTATTTACTGGCTCATGTACAAAACCATCCAGTTGACCCCAACCAAACAGAGGGTCAGGCGTTAAGATTTCGGAGACCCAAGAGCCCGATGGCTCATAGACATCGATTTCAATTCCAGCATCATCAATGTACCATCCATCAAGCTCAATCAACTGGTCTGAAAAGAAACTGAATTTGGCTCGTACTGTAGAACCGGTAAGATTAGACAAATCATACTCCTTGAGATCAAATCCTCTCTGAACATTATGGCAGCCACCGATGACTCGTGAACCATCAAATATTCCTTGATTGAAAAACGGAGAAAAGCTGTTTACTGTTGATAACTGGTCATGGAAAGTTCCAAGCGTCGGTGGAAGGAACCACCAAGACTCTCCGCCATCAGTGGAGATTGAAACAGTGCCTCCGTCCCAATTTGGTTCTGTGCAAATCCAACTTCGGAAAGTGAGTCTGGAGGTCGAATTTTCCGGGAGGTAGTATTCTGGTGTGAACAAATCAGTCCACATGTCGTTTCTGTATTCGTCATCAAGATAAATTCCCGCACCGTTTAATCCTGAGTGCCAGACACCGGGCCCAAACCCAGAAGAGTTACTGGTAGTCCCTACATCCCAGCGGCGATTTGATTGTGCCCATAACGACCAACCAGCCGGTAATTCATTTCCAGAATCAAAATCAAATGTTCGAGTTTGTTGGGTATTATGACCCAATTGAGTGAGCCATTGCCATTCATTCGGACCTAATGGAGATTCTAACCAACCATCGAGAGATCCATTGATGCCAGAAGGCTGATTTGTGAAGTTATTCAAGCGATGAAAGACTTCCGAAGGAGTCCCTCTGTCGGTCCAAATACTCAAATCATCAATTGCAATTCCTTCCCAGCCTGAAGAGGTCGTACCTCCATAGTTGATTTGTGAATCTGTGAGCACTTTGAATCGGAGGAGTGCAGTACTGGCATTCGCCGGTGCAGTCACTGTCCAAGGAAGTGAAAAGCGAACAGGACACCATTCGCCCAATGAATCAGCACCATTGAACCAAGCCCCACTACAAACAGCTCCAATAGACGGGTGGCCAGGATACGTAGAAATTGGTGAATAGGACGACCCGTTATCCAAAGAAAGCCAAGCAGAAAGCGAATCACTCGCGCCACCTTGAATATCCCAGTTCGCCCATATTTCTAATTCTACATTCTGTCCTGTATAGTTGACCAAATCAAGTGGAAATACCAACTCCCCATTTGCATTCGGTGAATAATCACCAGACATATTTCCATGGAACCATGAGGCGGTATCGTCGCCTTGGTTATGCACTTTGAGCTCATCCACGAACCAGCCACCTCGAGCGCCGAGCGTGGAACTGGTTTGAAAACAAAGTCGGAATTGAACAAGGTCTTGCATATCAGTGACATAGGCATCCAGTTGGAATTCGGCTGTTTGCCACGTACTGTCTTCCCCATTCCAAACAGTCGTTGGTGTATTGTTCAATTGAACTGTATACGGATATCCGCCAATTGGAGAAATTAATCCCCATGTGCCATTTGTATGCCGGATTTCAACCCATGCTGCATCACTCTGGTCCAAAGCAGTCCAATGCTCAAAAGACAATGAATAATTCTTGACAAATGTCGGACCTTGAATAATTGGAGAACGAAGGCATCCGTCCATATCTGGCCCGAGGTCGCCCAATGCTTGTGTAGCCAAAAATCCAACTGAATTCGAACCATTTGATGGAACGAGCATACCGGACGGGGAGGAGAAAGGTACGATGCTTGGTCGTTGTATCGACCATGACTGATGGTCATGACCGGTCCCCAACCATCCTGGTGCTACAACAACTGTAGATTCGAAATTGGTAATTGATCCGAGAGAGGAATTTGTAGCAAGCGTTAGTTTCCCACCATGCCCGATACCATTGGTTTGTTGATGTGTTCCATTCCATTGATTAGCTGCTGAAACTCCGAATTGACTGCCGTTCCCATCCGAGAGGTTCCAAAGTGGTTCCACTTCAAGCGTCCCATCAAGGAATGTTTGATTTGAAGGAACCAAAACAGCGGAAGACAAACTGGTATTGACACTGGATTGATTGACTCCGGGATGGAAAAAGAGATCACCCGTCGTATCAGATTGAGGCGCAGGCAAGAGAGACTCGGAAAACGACGAGTCATTTGCAGCGCTTAACGGGCCACTCACCATCAAAAATACCAACAAAAGGGCTGTACGAGATGACCGCCAAAAGTCGCGTGGAAGATGTTGATTTTCCAGCATTCTTGAATCACCTCGCTTAGCGAGGTGAGCCATGGATTATCAATAAGCGCGCTCCATGTTTGATAAAACACCTGTGAAGGGTTCAAAGTATGTCGGCCATAGGAGTGAACGATGTCGAACCTCGGCGACCTTGACAGTGCTCAGTCGCGCGAGATCGAAGAGCAATTATTTGCGACGCACAGGTTACAAATTAATCGACATGTACCCGTCCCACTGCCTCGTCAGGACTTCTGGGGTATGGTCCATCAATTATTGAGAAGCTTAGACTCTGAAATTCAGAGTATGTTGATGAAGGGTATGACGGGTATGCGCCTTCAAAATCTCCAAAAAAGGCAGGCGAATATTCGGCTTATCGCATCAGAATTAGCAAGGAAGCGTTTAGTAGCAATGATGCAACATGTTTCCTCACAATCTCTTCGAACATCAACTCAACCTGGTACTACTCAAGATTTACCTGCACTTGATTGGCAACGTCATGACCCTGCTGAGAAAGCCATTTACCATATGATGCAGGTTCAAATTGATCGATTCAAGATGGAAGTCGATTGGAATTCAATGCAGAATGGAATTGCTGGTGAAACATCCCAAAACCAAACACGTCATGCGCCTGGGACCGTTCAACTCGATTCCTTTGTCGATTCAAATCTCACCGGTTCAGCACCCCCAGATCTCGCCTTTGAAGATCGGGAACCACCCGTTGAAGCATTAGAAGCATCTGGTGATGATGAAGAACGCTTCATCGATGAAGAATGGCCAGACTTAGATGAATATATTCACGCTGATTTAGGCGAAAATATCCCCGTTAAGGAGCCTGTTACTCCAGTCATTGTCAATCCAAGTGAAGAGGGGAGTGAGAAACATGCTGCAGCTCTTGAATTAGCACCTTCTAAAAAATCTCCATCAACAATTGAAATGTTTGAGATGGAAACGCCGGTTGAAAAGCTGGCTGTGGAAGATATCTCGTCAAGTGAGCCTGAACTCGAGCGAATACGTGTTCTCATGGCAAGTCCAGAACCCATTGCTACCAAGAGTGGTGAAGAACTTACTCTCGAAGAAGGTGACATTCACTTTGTAGATGCTGAGACAGCAAGTTGGTTGATTGATTCTGGCGTAGCAGAAGCGGCCTCGCTCTAAGTAGCCTTTCGGCCGTTTGTTATTGAGGCGAACAATATACGTTGTTCAATCAGTTGACAGAGCGCATTGAAAGTTCAATGCTCACGGTATCTGGAATCTGAATACGGGTCACTTGGCGAAGAGCAGATTCGCCCTTTCCAGAGGTAATATCCATTTCCAACAAACGCTTGTGAACACGAAGTTCCCAATGGTCGTATGTTTCGACGCCTTCACCATCAGGTGCTTTGCGAACAGGGACTACCAAATGTCGAGTTGGCAATGGAATCGGTCCTCGTAGGGAGATTCCACCAGTATCACAGATGGTTTTGATTTGCTTTGCAACGGCGTCGATATCACTGTGGTTTTGGCCCGTGAGTTTGATGATCGTTACTGCTGCCATAGTGATTCCTTCCGATTCCTTCAGATATTAGAGTGAAATTCACTTCTTGTCAATCTTCAAACAAACGCCAGCTGCGACGGTCTTACCCATGTCACGGATAGCGAAGCGAGAGAGTTCAGGGAACGTGTCCATTTGCTCAATTGCCATAGGCTTGTTTGGTTGGAAACGGATGAGACAAGCGTCACCAGTCTTGAGGAAAGACGGGTTTGCTTCCTTACCAGATTTGTTGGTCTTCTCAAGAAGTTCGAGGAAACGAACTGCAACTTGAGCGGTGTGTGCGTGGAATACAGGTGTGTATCCGACGGAGACTGCCTTTGGAATGTCCATAAGTTGGATTTGTCCAACGAATGTTTCGTCGTGACGAACGAACATTGGTTCGCTGTCAGCGTATCCAGCAACGTCACCACGGCGGATGTCGACTTGAGCGAGACCACGAACGTTGAAACCAACGTTGTCACCAGGTTCTGCTTTAGGAACCATAGTGTGGTGCATTTCAATCGACTTGACTTCAGCAGACTTTTGTGATGGATTGAAGATTACAGTCTTTCCAACATTCAAAGTTCCAGTTTCAATCTTACCGACTGGCACTGTTCCGATACCGGAGATCTTGTAGACATCCTGAATTGGCAAACGAAGAGGCTTGTTGATTGGCTTGTTTGGCATTGTGATTTTGTCGATAGCTTCGAAAAGTGTAGGACCGTTATACCACGGGCACTTGTCAGACTTGTTGAAGACGTTGTCGCCATTCAATGAAGAGGCAGGAATCATAGGGATGTCATCCGGCTTGAATCCAGCCATTTTGAGGAGGTTTCCAACTTCTGCACATGCAGCCTTATACTTGTCTTCGGACCAGTCAACACCGGAAATATCCATTTTGTTGACGTGAACGATGATTTGCTTGACACCAAGCACCTTTGCAAGGAAAGCGTGTTCCTTGGTTTGAGCGTTGACACCGTCGTTAGCAGCACAGAGAAGAACCGCTGCGTCAGCTTGTGAAGCACCAGTAATCATGTTCTTGACGAAATCTCGGTGACCTGGAGCGTCAATGACAGTCCAGTAGTAGTTAGGAGTGAAGAACTCTTTGTGAGCAACGTCGATGGTAATACCACGTTCGCGCTCTTCTTTGAGTCCGTCCATAACATACGCAAGTCCGAAACCGGCTTTACCAGATTCAGCAGCGAGTTTTTCGTTCTTTTCAATAACGTGTCCTTCGATATGACCAGAGTCTAGTAATAGACGTCCGACAGTTGTTGATTTTCCGTGATCAACGTGTCCGATGAACACGATGTTTAGGTGAGGCTTGCTCTTATCTTCCCATTGACTTCCCATGGTAATTACTCCTTAGCGTTCCATCCGAACAACCACCCCTATTTGAAAAGCACGACGCGCCAACCCATGACCAATTAAGAAAAAAGATGGCGCTGTTGCCTCTTTATTCGTTTGGAGGGTAGAAATATCCGTGATTTGGCGATATGTTTCATTCTGCACCGTGAATAGAGCCATCCTCGGCAATTTTGTACAGACGAATTGTACTGGTAGCACCTGATATGGCTTTTGGACTCCCTGAAATGGCAACGATTCGATCACCAACGCCAATCGTTCCTGCATCCATGAGAGCATGGAGGGAGGCTTGCATTGTCTGCGACCCTCGGTCGAATTCTTCAACCATGAGGCCTTCAATGCCGGGAATAAGTTGGAGGCGCCGCATAGCACGTATTCGATTACTGATTGCTGTTACAGGAATCCCTGGACAATAACCTGCAACCAATCGAGCAGCATTTCCATGTTGAGTAGCAACTACAATTCGCTTGGCTTTGGAAATTTTCGCCAATTCCACACCAGCATGAGCTACTGAACGTGTTGAAACAAAGCGCGCGAGACCACTTGGGCGTTGATCCGAAGAGTTCAATCCTTTTTCGCTGGCAACAGCAATCTTTGCCATTGTCTCAACCGCAGCAAGTGGATATTTCCCCAATGCGGTTTCACCAGAAAGCATCACTGCAGTTGCTCCGTGACGAATGGCGCCTGAAACGTCACTTACTTCAGCACGTGTAGGACGCGGCTGAAGTGTCATTGATTCCAGCATTTGTGTAGCTACGATGACTATTTTTCCACGGGTGAGCGCACCGTCGATGATGCGTTGTTGCGCTTCTGGAACATCTTCGAGAGGGATTTCCACACCTAAGTCGCCACGTGCAACCATAACTGCGTCTGCTGAATTGAGAATTTCTTCAAGATGCTCAAGAGCCACTGGGTGCTCTATTTTTGCAATCAAAGGGACGTGAAGACCAGCATCACGTACTGCTTTTTGAGCGGGCTCAAGGTCTTTTGCAGTCCGGACATAACTCACTGCAATGTAATCTGCTCCGGCTTTCAGAGCATGGGCAAGAGCCGCTTCATCATTCGGGCCTATGGCTGGTAAGTCAACCATCGTGCCTGGGACATTGACGCCTTTTCGTTCGCTTAGAACACCACCGTCTTCGACAATACAATCGACAACACCGCTAAGCTCTCGAGGTGAATGAACGACTTTGAGTCGAATGAGGCCGTCTGCAATCAATACAGGGTCGCCATCATTCAGTTCAGCAGACAATCCATCATACTCAACCGGAATATTACCGACGTCTGCATTTGGCATCGAATGCTGTCCACAATGAAGTTTGATTGATGCACCTCGTTCAAGAACAACAACGCCAGGGAATCGGCCAAGTCGTAGTTTCGGGCCCGGCAGGTCCGCGAGAATGCATGTTGGACGCCCGAGGGTCGCCTCCAAAGAACGAATGCGTTCATACAACGGAGTTTTCTCTTCAGGTGCACCGTGTGAGTAATTAAGCCTGCAAACATTGACCCCTGCCTGGAGAAGAGAAAGCAAGGTTGCTTCGTCGTCACAAGCAGGCCCGATGGTTGCTACGATTCGTGTTCGGCGCATGGTTTACCCTCGTCAGTATAATTTTAAACATGTCTCATAAGAATCGTGCTCACCGATAATGCAATCGGATCACAAAAGATTCAACTTGTAAATCATTGACCATTTCATTTCGGAGTTGGAAAACCCAATCTCCGTCTCCGTAGGTTGATTCAGTATCGGTAAACATGTATGAACTCAAAGTCAAATGAACGCAATCATTGTTTTCTTCATCACAATCACCGTCAGTTCGTTGGTCAAGTCCTTTTTCAGAGGTATTTGTAGCCTCTTCATCTTCTTCGTTAAACGCATAGATGTCAAGTTTGGCTCTGCAATTCGAACTCCCTGGAAGTGAAGTGCAATCATCGTCTTGTTGCGGATAAGTGAGTTCGCCAACGGCTTTTCGAATCGTATTGCCTTTGTCTTTGTCGTAAAAGACCGTCATGTCAAAGTCAAGAGTTTGCGCATTATTTGAATTGTTTCCGCCCATTTCAAAGTCAGACCACTGCCCAGCGTAGTTCACGAAGACTTTGATGGAATCAGAATCGGTCATTCCAGCACTGTTTAAGATATTGAGATTGATTTCATATTCACCGGGTTCTACGTTCGACCAATCAATTGTTTCACCAGAGAAATCAACATCATTTTCAGCATCACCATCATTGTCTTTGTCCGTCTCAGGGTCCATATCCCAATTCCATTCAGTGATGTATTGGCTTGAGTCGCCTGCTTCGGAAGGAGTTGCGTCTAAGGTGACGGTTGTCGTTGCGGAAATGTCTCGGTCCGTCATTGACTTGTCCATTTCACAAATCCAAAGAACAATGTGGGTGCTTTCATCAATGTCTTCATTTGAGCAGTCTTCATCATCTGCATACTGAGCAATCTCAGCAGCAGGAGGCTGGGCAGTTGCATCAGCAATGGTGACATCCTTTGTTTGAGAAGAAGATTTTGTGCCATCGGAAACGGTCAATTCTACTGTTTTCATACCCGCTGTATCGTATTGCCATTCCGCTGTTCGGCCGGTTTCATCAATGGAACCGTCGGCATCGAAGTCCCATCGATAAGTTAGGCCATTGCTTGGAGTCGAACTAGCGCCATCAAAAACAATCACATCTCCGGTGCGGATATTTGACGAGGGTGAGTAATTAAAAACAGCCAATACCTCGCCATTTGAGCCACTATCACTGTCATCGAAAATACAACCAGCGAGGCTGGAAAGGACCATCAAAGATGCGAGGAGAACGGGCATAGAAGCCGACTTCATAGATGCAGTTGGGGGCAACTTCATCAAAAGGCCTTCCTTCTTTTCAGTCAAATTAGAAGGAAAAAAGTGAAGTTTGCTTATTCCCAGAGACCAAATCCTTTGCAGTCCAGTCAAAAGCCTCTGTAATTCTTCCCAATGCTGCTGCTAAACGTTCAGCGTAAAACTGACCATCATATGTTGAAATGCCGCCGTTCTCTTCGTTCTCAAGCCATGGCTCTACTCGCATTGGTCGCTGAGATGCATCACTGACAATGTAGGATACCTTCATGCCCGAGGTAAAGCCAAGTCCGAGGTCGATTCTCGCTTTTGCTACACGGACTTGCGCCATACTGTCTGGATTGGCATAATCTTTGGTGAAATCAATATCGCCGTTTGAACCAACACGTCCTTTACACGATTTGGCAAGAATGAGTTCTGAAGCGTCGACTTGAGAATTCTTAACGGCTTGTACTCGAGAGAGAGCGTATTGGATTAACGCATCGCCTTCATCGGCCAAAGCATGGCGGAACATCCGCTTCATCGTGTGAGTGAGGTAGTTGAAGGAATCCGTTCGTTGTGTCTCGTAGCCGCGAATAAGCATTTCTTCAGCAGGCCATACGACTTGTCCAACGTAACGCTTTTTCGCCCCATGGCTAAAGAAGACTGAGAGTCCTTTTTCAAATTCTAAAACTGCGGAATCACGACTGTATCGTTGCGCTATTTCAAGACCAAAATCAATCATAGACTGCTTGGCAGACTCCCATCGTTTAATCTTTTCAACCGCTTCCTTCTCACCGTTTTTTGCTGCGAGAATCTCGTCCTCTCGAAGGGAGGATGGGGACTGTTGATCAACTGGTGAGCGAACGAAAATAGAATCTGTATCTGAATATACAACTCCGTGGCCTTCCTCCTCTAACTGAGCAATGATGGCTTTGATATTGTGCCTGGCCCATGCGGTAATGGACGAGCCGAGGTCTCGGTGCGTGAAACGATAAAATCCGCTCGCAAAGACACCATAGAAGGTATTCATTAGAATCTTCACCGCATATTGCATTGAATCATGGAACGACTGTTTGATAACATCACCTTCTACTTTAGCAGCAGCCAGTGCGCCCTTGTGGACATCTCTTTGTTCCATTAAATCCTCTAAAAGGAGCGGAACAAGGCCTTTACGAACCGATTGATGGCGGAAACGAGCCCCCGTTGGCGCAGTATGCACAGGCTCACCTTCTTTGGGTTGGTCTGGTTGAGCAGGGTCAATTCTGGTGGTATAGCAGATGTTTTGGCCGATCATTATCGAAGGATACATGCTCTTGAAGTCAAGTACGGCAATCCATGGATGCAAGCCAGCATCGACTTCGTGAACATAGCCTCCAGTAATTTGGCCTTCTTTGGCTTCAGCCGAACCTGTCAAAGGCACAGCGACGTTTTCCGAATCAGCTAGGCGGATGACCAAAGAATCAACCAGTTGGCTCGTACTTCCTATGGCTGCTGTGTCAAACGAAACTTTGGCAACTGCTGCAACTGCCTCTTTTCGACGAATCACCTGCAGGGCATTGAGAATATCCAGTGGTAACGCTGCATCACGGATACAATATTCCATGACTTCTTCAGGCCGATTCGCCCATTCCATATCCATTTTCGATGCATCAACATCCATTTTATGCTTCTCGGCATCATCAGGAAACAGTAAGTTGCTGATGAATGAGAGTGTTTCTCGTTGTGGACGTAAGGCCATTCGTGCTTGCCACCAAGCATCAACAACGCTTCTTCCTGCCACGTTCCAAGCGCGAGTCGATTGGCGGCGAGGGAATAATCCATGACGAGTACGACGGGATTCTGATTCACTTTGCTCAACTCGGCCCCAACCAAACAATTGAGCCCGCTTTCGCCATTCCTTGGATTTGGCTTGTGCTTGCATCCGGTCGTTAAGACGAGGTAGATCGAAATTATCGATGTTGTAACCCGTGATGATATCGGGGTCCATACTTCGAACAACCAGCGTTAAATTTTCCATGATACTGAGTTCATCACCCTTGAAAGAATACTCTTGACGGGCACCAGTTCCCATGTCTTCAACCCAAGCTGCAGCACACAGTATCGTTTCATGTTCAATACTGGTTTCCAAATCAAAAGAGAATACTTTGAAAGGAGCTGGAAACGGCTCGCAGTCTCGAATTTGAGTAACATCACAAGCGACCGTTACATCAACTGCGTAACGGCCGGAACCACCTGCTTGAATGACGGCGTGGGTTCGCTCCAGATTGTCATTCGGTTCATTTCGCCGGTCTACAACCGTACCTTCAACTGAAACATGCATACCTAAGTCATAGTCGAGAAAGAAACGATTGAAGAAAGGAATGTCTCCTGAATAGATTTGCCATGATTGCTTCGAGAGTGTTTTTCGCAAATTGGGGACAAGGAAGGGTTGACGAGCCGTGACAGACCATACTGGTCTTTTTCCTAAATCTGTGAGTTTGATAACAGGTCCAGTCACTTCAACAACATCGTTCATGCTTTCAACGGTTTTAATCCGGTCCCGTATGAAATCACTAACTTCCATTTCCTCGCTCCAAGCACTAAGTGGAGTGATCTCAAATGAAGGTTGAAGCCCTGACACGAGTAAGCAAACTGATTCACCAGTTTTACTGCGGCCAAATATCTCCAAGACTGTTTTTTCCGGTGTGCCCTTGTCCTTGTTTGCTTCGACCGAATGGTAGCGTCCACTGACAACCCCGATGTCTCCTGAGTACGTCACCATTTCACCTCAAATTGAAGCATGTTAACCCACTCTAAGGGTCTTGCCTTCATATGCCGTCGATAAAATGTGAAGCCTACGTGTAAAAACATATCAAAAATCCATGTTTTGAGAGAGGAATGATTGAAAGCCCCACCTCCTTGGATGAATTGCTAAGGCAGGTGCTATGATGTCAAAAGAAATTGATTGGGACAGCCTTACTTTTTCACTCACCCCCACTGACACCATGTATCTCACCAAAACAAGTTCTACCGAGCCATGGATGCCGGGCGACTTACGCCCCTATGGGCCAATGGAAATTTCTCCAGCAGCAGGTGTCCTCAATTATGGGCAAGGGCTGTTTGAAGGAATGAAAGCATTCCGTACATCAAAAGACCGTATTGTCTTTTTCCGACCTGAAGAAAATGCTCGTCGAATGCAACGTGGGGCAGACAGACTGAAGATGCCACCAGTCCCAGAATCAATTTTTATTGACGCAGTCGAACAATGCGTCCAAGCAAACCTTCGCTGGGTTCCTCCAACTGGAAAGGGCGCTATGTATGTCCGGCCACTGCTTATGGGGTCTGGACCTATCCTTGGCGTTGCTCCGGCACCAGAGTACACCTTCTTGGTCTATGTCACACCGGTAGGCCCCTACTTCAAAGGTGGCGTTTCAGCCATCGATCTGCTGATTTCTGAAGAATATCATCGTGCAGCGCCAGGCGGCTCGGGTGGCGTGAAAGCAATTGGAAACTATGCTCCAGGCATGATGCCAAGCAAGAAAGCAAAGGAAGCTGGATTCGCTGAAGTCATTTATTTGGATGCTGAAACACACACATATGTCGAAGAAGTCGGTGCTGCGAATTTCTTTTGTGTCAAGGACAATGTGCTCTATACCCCTGAACTAACAGGAACAATTCTACCCGGAATCACCCGTCAATCAATTATCCAACTTGCTCGCCACAATGGTTACGAAGTCATCGAGACAAAGGTCTCTGCTGACTTCGCCATGGCTGCTGATGAAGCATTTTGTTGCGGAACGGCTGCTGTGATATCCCCAATTGGCTCGATTACCAAAGGAGAAGAAAAAGCGACGTATGGTAATCAAAAACCTGGTCCAGTCACTGAAAAACTCTACAATCACCTTGTTGGGATTCAAAATGAAATCGAAGAAGATATCTTCGGTTGGTTGCATGAAGTTCCTCAGTGAATCAGCGCTTCTTGAAACTTGAACGTTTCTTGAAACTTGATCGCTTTTCAGCTGAGGAGTCACTTGAACGGTTTTTTCGCTGGGAACGTGCTCTGCGGTCACCTGTTTGTGGACCTTGAGCAATTCTCTCAACAGTGGCATCTTTTTGATCTCGCTGCATTTGGCGCCACTGTGCACCAATCAGTTGCAGAAGTTCTTCTTTTGAATTCGCCCCGACTGATTGTTTAGAGCCGCCTCGAGAAACCCACATTCTACCTTCTTTAAGATGGGGGCGGGAGGGATGTGATACGCCCTCATCACGCTTTATTTTTTTCAAACCGAGTTTACGAGCTGCAAGAAAAAGCCCGTCAATATCGGGTTTGATAACTGACGAGTCTTTTGGAACTCTCCGACCGTTTCGACGAGATGTCCGAGTATTGAAATAACCAGGCCAAACACAAATTCTGTCAGGGTTGTGGTCCATTTCCATTCACCAATTGCACCGAAGAGCGAGAATGATTTGAAACCTGCGGAACGGCTTCAATCAAGAAGGATGCCGTTGATAACGCCGTCCTTACCGGGGCGAGAAGTAACTCGGACTCGGCCTTGGTCAGTTTCGATAACAGCACCTTTGACTAGGATGTTTCGTCGAACATAGTTTGGGTCCGACTCGTTTTCAATGACGTTGTGAATGGTTCCGATTGTTGTCGTTCCCTTCTTAGGATTGTTAATTGAGACACGGTTTTCTGACATCACACGAACCAATGTGTTTCCACCAGTTCGTCGGTAAATCTTACGCTTAGGTTCTCCAACGAGAGCCAATTGCTTCTCAGTTGAAATTTCAGTAGAGCGCTTGCTGCGAGCCTGTACTTTGCGTCCGCCACTGGGTTTACGTCGAGAGATACCATGCCATTGAGCCATAATGATGCCACCTTGCAAAGCCAATCCACCAGCAGGGCATATAAGAAAGCAACCCTAATCACATTGGGTGTCAATATATGACAAGACTGTGCCATCGAGTGTTTCTAGAGTAGCATAAACTCGGTCTCTTGGGTGAAGTTGTCCTACGCCTGCGGGAGTTCCAGTAAACAGATAATCGCCGGCTGCAACTGGCGCCCATGAGAGTAATTCTTCGATTTGTGAGGAAGGTGAGATTGTCATTTCGGAGAGCCGAGCAGATTGAACTAACACATCATTGACCCGGAGTTGGAGTCGAAGGTCATGCTGTTCATCAACCAATGATTCAAACGTGTCCTTCCATTCGACAAAACCTCCAACATATGCGCTCCCTCGGAAGCATTTTCCTTTCGTCCAAGGTAATTGTTCAGCCCGAAGTTCGCCTTGTGTCATACGGTCCGTGAGATCAAGACCAACCGCAATTGCTTCAGGTTGTGAATGTTTATTCAAACGAACAACACATTCGATTTCATGGTGCACTTCTCCAGGGTGAGATGAAACTAAAAGAGGGCCCGTTCTTTGAAGGCAGTTGTTTGGTTTGACAAAAAAGACTGGAGTTGCTGGTTGTTCATTGCCTAATTCAAGAGCATGTTTTGCAAATGTTCGAATCGTACACCATAGCGCCATAGTAACACCAAGCGTTTCTCCTTCATCAAACACAGGGTCAAGCCAAGCGTCAAAAACAAAGTGCATGTGTGCGGACTATGACCCGCGATTGGAGTATGAAAAAACGACGACCAGTTCGTCGAAAGAAAATCGCCCCCCTCCTCAAAACTCTGGAAAGCGATTTGGGAATCGACCTTCAAGTCGATGGGGCTTTTCTTGAAATGGCTGAATACGGCCCATGGTCGATGGTTTTAGTCGATAAAATCGCAAAAGCAATCGAAGTTCAAAACCAAGAGCGTGAACGATTTGTATTCTTGACTTTGCGGGGTTTTCTTGACCATGATAATGCTGGAAAGTGGGTTGAAGTTGACCATGGTGCAATTCCTTTTTTGATGAAAGGGGCTGATTGTATGGTGGCTGGCGTTCATGCAGCAGATGCGAGTATCGAAGTCGGAGACCTTGTTTGGATTCGAGACATGACACACAAACGACCACTGGCCATTGGATGGGCAACAATGAATGCAGAGGAATTGACAAACCTAACAAAAGGAAAGGGTATCAATACATTGCATTGGGTTGGGGATGAACTCTGGGGCATGGAATCGTAGTTTGAAATCTACACCTTACACATAAATACGACCACGCTATGGCGTTGATATGAATCTGCGCGGTTGCATCGTTTTACTTGTCATAGCATTGATGATGATTCCTATGGCTGCACTCGGAAGCGAAGTCGTCGCTGGTGAAGACGTATCGCCCTCCGAAGAGGACGTGCCCTTTTCTATCGCAGAGCGGACCACGCCTTCAACAGATGGGGAGTCGTGGGGACTTACTCTTGTAATGGATGATGAGGCATATGAGAACGGTACCACTTTTGAGATTACAACTCAGGTTTGTACCAACAACGGTGTATGCGACCCTCCAGTCTTGATGGAGGCAACTATTGTAGATCAAACTCAATCCATTTCAGTCACACCACCCTCCGACCACACTTATGTGAATTGGAGAGTCAAAGCGACTTACAGTGATGACAACTACACGAATTATCCAAATGGTGATTGGTACAAGACATGGTCTTCCTGTTATTATCAACAAGATTCAGGTTGGGGCGGAGTTGATTACAATGATGATGGATGCAATACTGGTTCTGAAAGTGAATCTATTCCTGGATTCAGCATGTTGCTCGTAACGACAAGTCTAGTAATGGCTGCAGCTATCACTCGTCGTGATTGAGATATTCAACAAGTCGTTCAATAAATCGACGCTGTTCAATGCCCCATTCAACCATTGTCACTTTGCAAGATGTTCGAGATTTAGTCATAGACCCTTGAATAAATCCTGCTTGTTGAACATCACTTGTTACCAAAGGTAAGTTTTTGCCTTTGAAAGATATGAAACAACCCTTGTCTTCTATTGAAGCCTTTCCAAAATCAAAACGTAGAGAAGTTTCTTTCTTGTCAAGTGTCATCGATACACCTCCTGCCTTGAGGAAACGGCGCAATGCGGCGAATATCGCAGCGCCGTCTCCCTCAGAAGAAGAACCTCCATAAGCGGAGAGAAAATCTAATTCAGTTGAATTCTGCTCCATCAAATGGTCAAGGTCGCGGCTTTTTCGTTGTGAGTCGCCCATGTTGTTCATGCTCTGTATTCTGCCCTTGTTCTTTGATATGTCGCATCATTGTAGGGAAACAGGCATGAAAGTTTCTCGCACTAAGTTGTTCAGCCTGAAGCGAGGGGTGCACTGAGTGCACCCCTCACCCTCAGTTAGAGAACTGATGACTTAGGCCTCTCGCTATTAGCTCCACGATTCTTGCAACTGCCCTTCAACCTCAATGAGGTATGTTCGACAGCGCTCTACATCGATGAGTGATATCACTCAGTTCGTCGAGACGATACAATAACCGCTCCGGCAAGAGCGATTGTCGTCATGGCCACGAGGAAACCTGGAACAGATTCTTCATCAGAGTCCATACTGTTGTCTGTGGCTGGCGGTGTTGCCACAACTCCGCCATCACCGACAATGACCTTGCCGAACATTCCTGCAGCCAGGTGAGGCTCACAAGCGTAGTAGAAGGTGGTGCTGTCTTCCTCGAAAGTATAACGGAAATCGAGTGTTGTCATAGCGGTGCCTGAAGAAACTCCGTTCGCTGCATATGTCGTCGATTGATCTCCATCGACTTCTCGCACGTTGTGGGCCATGGATTCATTTTCCCATTGCCAGCAAACTGTTTGACCAACGGTGATAGAAACTTCTGATGGACTGTATTTCATTCCACTTGGAGCGATTCGAACGACAGCATCACACGGAGTGAGTTCTGGTTCAACAACGGGGTCTGCCGGTGGCGTGAGGACCTTGTCAATGACGTGAACAACACCGTTGCTCGCTGTAACATCAGCTGTGACGACATTTGCCCCTTCAATTGTTACACCAGCAGCGGTAACTGTGAAACTTGCATTGTCTCCGTTAACCATTGCGACGGTCAATCCGTCAGTCACATCAGTTGATGCGACTGCGCCAGAAAACACGTGATAGAGCAAGATATCAGAGAGGGTAGCTATTTCTTCATCAGTGACAAAGGTGTCCAAATCAATGCCTGCGTTGGTAAAGGCTTCGTCCGTTGGGGCAAATACCGTGAACGGTCCGTCTCCCTGCAATGTGGCTACGAGGTTGGCTTTTGTCAGTGCAGCAACAAGCGAGTCGTGGACGCCTGTTGATTGAGCAATTGTTGGAATGTCTGACAGAACGACTGGGTCTGCCGGTGGCATGAGGACCTTGTCGATGATATGAACGACACCGTTACTTGCTATGACATCGGCTGTTGTGACTGTTGCTCCTTCAATCGTTACTGCGTCGGCAGTCACGGTGAAAGTGGCGTTGTCTCCGTTCACCATGGTGACAGTGAGTCCGTCTGTGACGTCTGTGGATGCGACTGCACCTGATGCGACGTGGTAAAGGAGGATGTCGGTGAGTGTTGCAATCTCTTCCTCAGTTTCAAATGTTGCAAGGTCAATACCTGCGTCTGTGAAGGCCTGGTCCGTTGGTGCAAATACCGTGAACGGTCCGTCTCCTTGCAATGTGGCTACGAGGTTGGCTTTTGTCAGTGCAGCAACAAGCGAATCGTGGACACCCGTCGACTGAGCAATTGTTGGAATGTCTGACAGGACGACTGGGTCCGCCGGTGGGGTTAGGACCTTATCGATGACGTGAATAACACCGTTTGTTGTCATGACATCTGCTGTTGTTACGGTTGCTCCTTCAATCATTACGGCTGTATCGGTGACGGAGAAGGTTGCATCGTCTCCGTTTACCATTGCGACTGTGAGTCCGTCAGTTACGTCTGTTGATGCGACTGCACCGGAGTAAACGTGGTAGAGAAGAATGTCTGCCAGCGCTGCGATTTCTGTTTCGGTTTCAAATGCTGAGAGATCAATTCCTGCATCGGTGAAGGCTTGGTCCGTTGGAGCGAAAACCGTGTAGGGTCCCACATCTTGCAGAGTTGAAACTAGGCTTGCCTTGGTGAGTGCTGCTACGAGCGAATCATGCACACCAGTCGATTGAGCTGTAGCTGGAATGTCAAGAGATGGCCCAGGCGCCGGCGGAGTGAGCACCTTGTCGATAACATGGATGACGCCGTTACTGGCTTGGACATCCGCTGTTGTAACGGTCGCATCACCGACCATGACTGTTCCGTCAGAGGCGACTGTAAAAGTGGCATCTGCTCCGTTCACCATTGTAACGGTTAGACCGTCAGTAACATCACTGGATGCAACTGCACCACTGTAAACGTGGTAGAGAAGAATATCAGAGAGGGTGTTGTTCTCCTCTTCGGTGTCGAAGTCGTTAAGATCAATGCCTGCTGCTGCAAATGCAGCATCAGTAGGGGCAAAGACCGTGAATGGTCCGTTGCCTTGCAGTGTTGCCACAAGATTGGCGTGGGTCAGTGCGGCTACGAGAGAGTCATGAACTCCTGTTGCTGCGGCGTTTGTTGGTATATCTTCGGTTTCATCGGCTGCCACGTTGAGTGGTAGGGTTGATACGAGTAGGCTGGCTAAAATGAGGGATACGAGTGTTCTCTTCATGCTGCTATTTTTTCACAGCCCCTACTTAAACGACTGTAATTCAAAAGCCGTCAAAACGGTGAACGATATTCATCAACATCTGCAGCGATGCGCAACAGTTGGTTATACTTTGCAACCCGATCACTTCGAGCTGGTGCGCCGGTTTTGATTTGGCCTGCACGAGTCCCTACGGCAAGGTCAGCAATTGTTACATCTTCTGTTTCCCCGCTACGGTGTGAAATGACATTATTGAAACCGTTTGAAGTTGCTAGATCCATTGCTTCAAGGGTCTCAGTGACTGTCCCCACTTGATTCAACTTAACGAGCATGGCGTTCGCAGCACCGAGTTCGATACCTTGGGCTAAACGTTCAGACTGAGTGACAAACAAGTCATCTCCAACCGATTGAACTCTATGCCCTTCACGTTTGGTAAAGTTTGTCCACCCACGCCAGTCATCTTCTCCAAATCCATCTTCGATTGAGAGAATAGGGTATTCATCAAGCCATCCAGAATATACGTTTGCGAGTTCTTCACTTGACAGAACTTTACCATCCATGTGGTAACCGTCTTTTTCATGAAATTCAGTTGCAGCTACGTCCATCGCAATCCCCATTTCTTCAACGGAATATCCAGCACTTTCAATGGCTCGAACCATGTATTTCAAACCATCCTCATTCGCCGGTAAATTAGGGGCAAAACCCCCCTCATCGCCAACACCGCCGAGCAAACCGTCTGTTTTGAGTTCTTTTTTGAGGGCGTGATAAGTTTCAACTCCTGCTCGAAGTCCTTCTTCGAATGTATCAAAACCGTGAGGCATGACCATGAATTCTTGAACATCAACGTTGCTTGCAGCATGAGCGCCTCCGTTCAAGATGTTCAGCATTGGTACCGGCATCAAGCCACCTGCCACTCCACCGATATATTTCCATAAAGGTAATTCATGAATTGCAGCGCCCGCATGGAGGCATGCAAGAGACGCACCGAGCATTGCGTTTGCACCCAACTCGGCTTTGTTGGGAGTGCCGTCTAATTCAATCATCAATTCGTCGAGGATACGTTGTTCATCAACCGGCATACCGAGAAGAACTTCTTCGATTCTGTCCGTGACATTTTCAACAGCCTGTGTAACCCCTTTTCCAAGATATCTCGATGCATCTCCGTCACGCATTTCAAGTGATTCATACGCACCGGTGGAAGCGCCTGAAGGAACCGCTGCACGCCCGAGTAAATTCCCATCGACATAACAGTCAACTTCAACGGTTGGATTCCCACGACTATCGAGAATCATTCGAGCATCGAGACCGGTGATGTGACCAGACATGAACTTCCCCAAATCAATGCAATCATTGGCGACCTTTGAATGAAACGGACAAACCCATTTCATCGTAGAGAACCGATAGATTTCAGCCGCAATTCCACTTTCCGGCAGGTTTGAGAGAATGAATGTCGTAAAAAGGCATTAAGATGGGTTGATATACTCAAAACCGTAGGACCGGCCATGCCTCGTGTATCCGAAATAGACCGTGCAATTCTCGCTCAACTCCGAACCAACGGAAGAATGTCCTATGTTGAACTGGCAAAAGAAGTAGGGGCATCTGAACGAACCGTTCGAACACACGTTCGCAAAATGGAAGAGGAAGGGACTATTCGAGGCTACACCGTACGTGAAGGCGGCGTTGGACTCACCGCTCTTGTCCGAATCAAAGTTTCGCCAGGTGCCGAAATAGGTTCGTTCGCATCCGAAGTTACTGGATGGGATGGAATCGAGATTATTTACGAAGTTTCAGGAAGCGCCGACTTGGTCGCTCTTGTCCACGTTGACGATACTATGGCGCTGCGAACATTGCTCGATAAAATGTGGCTTGCCGCCCCAAATGAGATTGCTTCTACAACCACGGAACTGGTTCTTGAGCAATACTGATTACTCTTCTTCGGCAGGTGGGGTTTTAATTTCCTCCTTGCCGCCGGAATCGTCAACAATACCGTAGTCGATTCCACAGCTCCTGCAGACCATGTTCTTGTCCCAATCGCATTGTCGCCGGCAACCTGACATCGAACTCACCGTTTCCATTTTACAGAACAACCGATCGATTCAGTGACGGCGATTTCTGGAGCGACGCCATCGAGCATAGATCGAATCGCGTCGTCTAATTCATGAGTATTCACCTGAGTTGGATCCCGAGGAGAGTCATCCATTCGTCCTTTGTAAACGAGGTTCAGTTCGCCGTCAAAAAGGAAAAACTCTGGAGTTCTTTTCGCGTCATAAGCATGTGCAATATCTTGGGTTGAGTCGTGAAGATAAGGATATGACATTCCCTCCGCCCGAGTTTGCATATGCTCAAATGAATCGTTTGGATAGACTGTAGGGTCATTCGAATTTATGCCGATAAAACCAATCTGAAGACCCTCGGCTTTCTTAGCCATCGCTTCAAGACGGGAAATGCTCGCAACCACATAAGGGCAATGATTGCATTCAAAAACAACAAGAAGGCCCTTTTCTCCTCGAGCATCGCTGAGGGTCATCGATGTAGCCCCATAGTGTGGATTTGAATTTTGAAGATCAAATGGCGGTGCTGCGTCTCCGATACTGAGGGTCATGGTATCATCAAGAAGCCGTGGCTCAAAACTCTTCGCTTGAAAAGCAGTGGATTTGATAAAGGGTTGAAAGAAAACGAAGTATGAACGCGCTCGAAGAAATGTGTCAACCTTTTGAATCAGAAAAACGAGCCATGGAGTGGCTCCATGCCCTCTGTTCCGAATATGAATGGATGAGTGTCGATAGCGAAGAAATCAAATCTGAAAACACAGACGAACTTCCTGTCGTGAACTATAAACTCAACTTACAGAGTAAATCAGGACGTAAGTATCGAATTGTCGGCCAAGCTATGCTAACTGAGCACGACATTACCGAGACACAACCAATCTTAGTCTTCGGTTCTGTTGCTGAACCGATTGAAACACTGGAGAAAGTCTCGTGGTGCCAA
Organism: Candidatus Poseidoniaceae archaeon; assembly: GCA_949372875.1. GTDB lineage: Archaea > Thermoplasmatota > Poseidoniia > Poseidoniales > Poseidoniaceae > MGIIa-L1. The sequence goes on along the minus strand of CASIAW010000006.1, from coordinate 30,821 downwards.
TTGTGTATTTCTCCCAGCGGGAAGGGGCAGAAGGTGCCTCTCGCAGACAGACTTGTCTCAATGGTATTGGGATTACATGATGATGAAAAATTATCAGCGTTAATCCCTCTTTTAGAGATGTTTTTACTCCATGAAGCGGAGGACCATCAATGGATTCAATCGTATTATTCAGACGGGATCTCATTAGAGCAAAATGACATGGAACTTTACGATATTATTCCTTTAGAGCTCCGACTGCTCGCCCACCATTTCGATTGTATTCAGGACGAAATCCAGTATGTTGCATTGAGTAATGAAGAGAAACAAGAAATATTCAATGAAGAAATGAGGCTTCAATGCCAAAAGATTCGAGAGAAAAAGCAAGACGACGCGTGAATTGAGGCGAGAGTTCAAGTCACTACGCTCGATGGTTCAAATGAACATCATGGTTGTCGAGCGATGCGGAGGGCACATTACGCTCTTGTTTTCAATCTGGAAGGATTCACACCTTGCCCGTTCTCAAGGGAGCCGGGGGGCAGGGTTGAACATCGCAGACGGCGTAGAAGCAAACGTTGAGTTTGTCTCTTCCAATAAACCTGAATTCAAAGGGCAGTTATCTTCTGGTTCTCGGTTAGATACGCCTGCTGGCCCCATAACGGATGGAGATATTTCCATAGAAGTTCTAGGAATGGACGGTCTTGAAATGAAAAATTCCGGACGGATTTATCTCGACTTAGTTGAAGAGTTAAGACAAGCCAGGCTCATCAAGAGGGAAGATTCTTATCGAATACACGTCACTTTAGAACTTCCAACCAGTCAAGGTTTTGGAATGTCTGCTGCTGGTTTAATTGCTGTAGCAAGGGCTTTTCACGCACTCTCCAGTAAGGGTTCTGATGAACAATATTTACGCCTAGCACATCGAATTGAGCGCATGCATGGCTCTGGACTTGGCGATGTCTTGGGAATCTCTGCTAAGGGTGTAGAACTACGACTTGAACCAGGTGCCCCGGGTTCGGGAGGAAAAGTAGTAAGTTTCACGACCAGCCAGCCAATTCTGGTTGTGTGGAGACCTGAAGAAAGTCGGCATACATCAACCTACATTGACGACCCGATTTGGCAGCGTTCAATATCAAAAGCAGGTGAACAATCTGTTGCTCGTTTACGACTCAAAGATTGGACCTTTGAACGGTGGCCTGATCTGATGCTTGAATCAAGGAACTTTGCCGACGCTTCTGGATTGCTTGAGGAGAAAGTACGAAAAAACCTCCTTGCGATGGTTCAAAAAGAAATCCTCCGACTCGACCTACAAGCACGAGTTAATGTTCGCTTGTGCATGCTCGGCGTATCTGTTTCCATTCTTCCACGCCGATTGGATCAACCGCTTTTAGAACACGAATTAGAAGCCATATGTGATGCGTTACGAACAAACGGACTCGGTGTTCGAGAGACCCGCATTCAGTGATTACTCACCAGAACCAAGTTTGCTTAGGTCTAACACATTGGCGTCAAGCAAAGTACACCCGGGCATGAAGAGGTTCTGGGAAAAGCCATGACGGTAGACAACTGCACCGCTCCCCCATTCCTCAATATAACGCGCCATCTGCTTCGCCATTTTCTTGCGTTGGAAGTCAACATCAGCTCCATAGAAATGCTTTGCATCAATCCAAGCAACGGGTTTCCCGTTGATTTCAACATGGTCGAGGAAAAGTAAATCTGGCGTTCGTACGGGTCGACCCAAATCTTGCTTTTGTTCTTTGACCATTTCAGGTTGACGCCGAAGTCGAACTCCTTGCTCTTCAAACCAATCAGCCAGAATATCTTCAAACAAATCTGCTCGTTCTTGAGATTCACCCTGATCAACATTCGAGACACGGTCAGCCGCCTCTGCTGCTTCAAACTCAACTCGCTCCCGTTCACTCAAACGGCTGGGTTGACGAAGACTTTCCTTAATTTTGGATTTTGACCAGCGCATTTCGCCAAGAATGATACGGAAGATATTCATTGGTGGGAAATCAAATCGTGTTGATAAATCAACGACGCTTACGCCCTCCTTGTATAATCTCAACATGTTCTTTCCCTGGGAACGAAGTCGTCCGTGGCCGTAAACTGTTTTCTGCTGTAGAAGGGCTGAGCGAAGAGAAAGGGCTTGTTCAAGAGTCATTTTGTAATCCTTTGCAATTACTGCGATTTCATCAACACGCTCGTCCTCTAACCAACCAAATTCGCCTTTACGCATAACTTTGCCAGCCATTTCTTCTTCGTCTTTTAGGGGGACTGGAGAAATTTTCCATTCAAATTTGAACGTTTTAGGTTCTTCGATGTCTTCAGGAAATCCCATCGGCAAGGGGGTTTTATCAAACCTTTCGCGTGCCTGTGAGTCCATGTTTTTGATTGCAACTGCGTTTCGTTCTTCAAGAGTCTTTTTGGCAGTACTGCCATAACGTCGAGGTCTGTTTGGTCTGTTACCTCGGCGATTATTACGCGAGTTAGAGTTTTTACCATTGGATGAACTCTTTTTTTTCTCGCTGTTTGGTTGGCTCATCAAACAGGGTCGTCGACGACCGTCTTTGAATGCTCGCCTTCTTCCACGCCAAAAGAAAACGACTGGGATTCACCATGTGACACCGTGCCTCTGGACGTCAAATCCTCGAGCCATTGGGTGGCAAATGATTTTGCTTGAGCGTTTATTTGAGCACGAATGGGTCGAGCCCACCAAGGGATTTTCCACCATGCAGCAATTTCGACTCCTCCTTCTTCTTCACACAATACAGTGACTGCCATTCGCAGAGATTTCAGAGATGTTCCGACTGCTTTTCCTTCTCTTTGCTGGCCCAGCCATTCAAACTCGATTTCAAGGAAATCAGGAGATTCCCCTTTTCGAATGGTATGAACAGACCATAATTCTTCGACCAAACGCTGTCGCTCAACACGATGAAGGTCAAATCGCTGCCCTTCTGAAAGGTGACCTGTTGTCGAAGATAGAACTCTTTGAGCAGAAGTATTCCACGAGGGCCAAGTGTCCAGATTGAGGAGATTCTCACCCGCTTGAATTGAATGGGTGGCTTGTAACGAATGCCGCCAAACACCTTGCGGAGTGCCCATGTTACATCCACGAATGCGCCCGTCATGAAGTTGTGGGACACATAGCACACGGTTTCAAATGCTGTAACATTATCCGTTCATTATGCGCAGGGCTCTTCTTTGCAAAGCGATGGTTGCTTTGTTCCTGCTTGGAAGCATAAGCTCTGTCCCAATAGATACCAAACCTTGGGGAGATTCCTCAAACCAAGTCTTTGCAGCCGATGGCAATAATACGACAACGCTGGGTTGGGTTTCTTCAATCGGGGGCCCACTCAATGATTTCATTCACGGCAGCGTGTCCCTCGAAAATGGTAGCAGCGCCTCTGCTGGTTGGTTTCAAGGCAACTTGCAATTCCGTGACCAGATTGACGGTATCGGTGCTTCCGGTGGTAGTGAAGATACTGATTTCTTCATTGTATGGATGGATGAAAATGGGAGTGTAACTTCCGCAGTTAGCGGTGGTTCTGCCGCAGTTGACACAATCGATGCGATTGACGTTATGCCGAATGGCGACCTTCTTGTTGCGGGAACATATTGCTTGAACAGTGCCGGAGATTCATGTCAACTCAATCTCGGAGATTTGAGTCCTCTTCTGAAAGAGGACGCTGATGACGATGGTAATACATTTCTTGCTCGTTTGAATGCTAGTGGTTCATGGATTTGGTCAACACAAGTTCGAAATTCAAACGAACTGTTTGTCATTGACATGATGGTTTCAGAATCAAATGAGATACATCTTGCGGTTAATTTCCGTGGCCCATTGCAATTTAACGGAAGCCTCGTTGAAGCACCACAAGAATCGAGTCTTCTTGTTGCAACGTATGATGAGAACGGCCAAGTTCTTTCTTATGTCGTCGCTGATTCTGAAGGTGGAATAGAGGTTTATGGCTCGCTATGTAGTGATTCAACAGGACAAATGTATATCGCAGTGTCTTTTAGAGGAACACTTCAGTTAGAGGAGTACCGAATAAGTTCTGCCGGCTCAACTGATGTCGCTATTGCCAGTTATTCGGAATTTGGATGGAACTGGGCGATCTCAGGGGGAGGCATTGGAGAAGACCGAGTATGGGATTGCGACGGAAAATCAATAACTGGAATCCGTGCAGTTGGTGAGTTCTCTGGAAATGCTTCATTTGGCTCAAAATACACAACACAGTCATCGGGTGTAGATTTCTTCGTTGGCGAAATTTCACACACAGGCGGATGGGTCAATCTGATTCGAGGTGGTGGAGTTGGAATAGATCGAGCCACATCAATCGTTCACTCACCACAAGGTGGGACATTCGTCGCAGGAACTACGTCTGCAGGTTTAACGCTCGGTCCGGATACGCTGGAGGATTTGGACAGCCGCAGTAGCGATACGTACAATGATATTTTCCTCGCAGAATTACTTGAAAATAACACTTGGGAATGGGCACTTCAAGCGGGAGGAGATGGAAACGATGAGGCAACTTCGCTTTCACTTGGTTACGATGGCTCACCGCAGCTTTCCTTTGTGTATTCTGGATCTTTTGAAGCCGCTAACGGTACATCGCCTAACTGGGGGGGTTACGATTCAGGCGTTTGGCTGTATCAAACTGACCGAGATAATGATGGGCTCCTTGATGGAGAAGATAATTGCCCACGAATAGCAAACCCTGGACAGGGAAACCATGACAACGACCTTGCAGGTGACCTTTGTGATGAAGATGATGATAATGACAACCTACGGGACGAAATCGATGATTGTCCTTTTGGCGACATAGGATGGTTTTCGGAAGCCTCAACCGACCATGATAGCGACGGGTGCAAAGATGCGACTGAGGACTATGATGACGATGAAGATACCATTTTCGACCATAATGATGCATGCCCTCTTGGCCCGGTTGGTTGGATTTCGACTCCAGAAGTTGATAGCGAAGGAGACGGATGTGCCGATATCGATTCTGATGGGGACCAGTGGGTAGACCAAATGGATAATTGTCCCGATGTGCCTAATCCTGAGCAATTGGATTTAGATGAAGACAACATAGGAGACATGTGCGATATTGACGAGGACGGAGACAGCATAGCAAACCCAGAAGATAATTGCCCTCGTGATTCACCTCTTTGGACTTCCACTTCTGTGAATGATTACGATCAGGATGGTTGTCATGATTCCCTCACTGATTTCGACGATGATGAAGATGGTGTTGGAGATGCTGATGATGCATGCCCGAGAGGAGAGATACGCTGGTCAAGTAGTGCTTCAATAGACGATTATGATGGGGATGGATGCCGAGACCTAAGTGAAGATGAAGACGATGACCAAGACGGTATCGTTGATGTCATTGACAACTGTCCGACTGGAATAATCGGGATTGCTGCTTTAGGCCAAGACCTTGACGGCGACGGATGTATTGACAGTGATGAAGACGTGGATGATGACGAAGATGGTGTTCTTGATGAAGACGACCTGTGCCCAAGAACAGTGCTCGGGCAAGAAGTTGGCATCACAGGATGCAGTCAATATCAACTCGATGATGATCTTGACGGAATTTCAAATGCTGAAGACTTATGCCTCAATACAATTGCTGGAAAGATAGTGGATCAATCTGGCTGCCAGATTGTTCTTGGAAATACAGTGAACAACGATTCATCTTCAAACAACAAATTAACCATGAGTTCCGTACTGTATCTGTTTGCTGGGTTGTTCATTTGTGCAGCCGTGTATGTATCTATTTTCAACAAGCCACCGGTGAAAGAAAAAGACACTATGCAACCATTAGAACAATCAAAGTCTTACTCGAATATTGATGAATTGTCACCAAATGGTGATGAATCTGAAGGTGAATAGTTGACGGTTGTAAGCATAAGATAGAAGTGTAAGCGCAACAGCCAATCAAATGTGTCACCCTTTTTCCGTATTTTCTTGAGCGCAGCATTACTTCTTTTGCTCGCCGCAGCCCCTGCCATTGAAGGTTCAAGCAGTGGAAAGCATAACCAATCGTCTGGATGCTCGTGCCACTCAAATGGCGGAAATGGAATCACTGCCAATCACAATTTCCCTTCATCATACACCCCAGGCTCAACATATAGCATTACCATTGATTCTACAGGTGGCAGTCAAGCATTTGTTGGCGGTTTTTCCCTTAAAGTGAGTCAAGGTACTTTTTCAAATGCCGGTTCATTGGTCAAATTCTCGGGTACGAGTGCTACTCACTCTGGTTCAGGTTCTTTGAGTTGGACTATGGATTGGACCGCTCCAACCTCAGGCAGTGGTACCGTCAACATTGGATTAGCTGTTTTACAAGCAAACGGTAATGGTCAAAACAGCGGCGATTCATGGGATACTGTATCCACAACCGTCACTGAAATTGTCCCTCAAAATCAACCACCAACTGTTCTCGATTTGAGACTCATGCCCGAAGGCAATGTTCCTGTTGATCAATCTCTCATGCTTTCTTATACCTATGATGATGGAGATGGCGATACAGAGGCTAATTCTCAGATTCGATGGTCGAAGGATGGAGTAATTGTAACCGCTTACAACGATTTTATGACTTTACCAGCCTCGGCGACCTCCGTTGGAGATACGTGGACAGTGACGGTCACACCAAGTGATGGAACGGACTTCGGCAACACAGAATCGTGCCCAGATAGTGCAGTGATTACTGATATTGATTCTGATGGTGATGGAACTCTCGACGGTAATGATGCATTCCCGAATGATTCTTCTGAAACCACTGACAGTGACGGTGATGGCGTGGGCAATAATGCTGATGCATTCCCGAATGATGCGACGGAAACACTCGATTCAGACAATGATGGCGTAGGTGACAATGCTGATGCATTCCCGAATGATGCAACTGAAACACTTGATTCAGACAACGATGGAGTTGGTGACAATACGGATGTATTCCCCAACAATCCTACTGAAACTTCCGACTCCGATAGTGATGGAGTAGGCGATAACGGTGACGCATTCCCAAACGATGCGACAGAAACACTCGATTCAGATAACGATGGTGTAGGAAATAATGCTGATGCATTCCCGTTCGACTTCACTGAAACAACTGACACTGACATGGACGGCGTTGGAGATAACGCTGATGTATTCCCGAATGACCCAACTGAAACACTTGATTCAGATGAAGATTCAGTTGGAGATAACGCTGATGCATTCCCGAATGACCCTGCCGAAACTATCGACAGTGATGGAGATGAAGTCGGAGATAATGGCGATGCATTCCCGAATGACCCTGCTGAAACACTTGATTCAGATGGAGACACCGTTGGTGATAATGCAGATGTATTCCCTCAAGATGCAACGGAAACTGTGGACACTGATGGAGATGGTGTTGGCGACAATGCAGATGTATTCCCACAAGATGCTACAGAAACTGCTGATTTCGATGGTGATGGTGTTGGAGACAACGCAGACGTTTTCCCACAAGATGCGACGGAAACATTGGATACTGACGGTGATGGTGTTGGTGACAATACTGACGTTTTCCCACTCGACATGTCGGAGTCGGTTGACTCTGATGGTGACGGAATAGGAAACAACGCCGATGCTTTCCCAGAAGACGCAGCGGAAACGCTGGATACTGATGGTGATGGCGTTGGAGACAATGCTCAATTGATTGCTGAAACACTTGCGGCAGAGAAAGCCGCAGAGGAAGAGGCGGCTCAGAAGCAAATGATGACCATTATTGCCGTTGTTGTATTACTTCTTGGTGGAGCTGCAGGAGCAGTTCTGTTCATGCGCAAAGGTGGAAAGGAGGAGGAGGGCATTTCCAAGGACTTCTCACAACTTGGAATGGAAACTCAAGTTCAACCAGTTCAGCAAACGTATCAACAGCCTACCGTTCAACAGCCCGTCATCCAGCAACCCGCAGTTGGAGCAGAACCAACTGTCCTCCGACAATGGACTGATGAATCTGGATATACGTGGAGAGCCATGGATGATGGTTCAAACTATTGGTGGACTGGAACCGAGTGGCAAAAGCGCTGATTAAGCGTAAACAATTGCTGGGGCAAGTGGGAGAGAACCACCCGCACGACCTGTTTCATCTTCGGATGACTCGCCAAGAACAACTTCAACTGATTGAAGGCCGAGTTCTTGAGCAATGAAAGAGACGCGATGGGTCAAAGCCTCTACCTCATCAAGAGAACTTCGTAAAAGGACACGTGAAGCGTCGTCCCACTTGAACACTTGAGGCAACATCTTCTTACCCCAATATCCAATGATTTCCCCTTTACGTTCACCTTGAGCGATATCCATTTGAGAAAGGTGTGAGACGAATTTCTTCGGACTACCGCCTTGTTCTAAGAAGTTGAGTGCCTCCACTGCCATTGTTCGCTTCCATGTTGGGGATACAACGATGATGGCGGATTGAGCAGGGCCATCCAAATGGCGTTCTGCAACATCCTTGATTCGACGAGCGGAATCAAGAACGCTTCGAAGCAGAGTCTCACTGTCAAGAGCAGACTGTTCCTCAGCCGTAATCGAAGAAAGTGCCTTCATTTCAGTTCCACATACAAGACCCTCCATTCCGAGTGTGAGCCACCATTCTTCAGCCAAATGAGGAGTTGAAACCGATACAAGATGGGTCCAGGAGTTGAGAACTTCTAGTCCAATCTGTGGGTTTTCTCCACCTCGGCGAACATACCAATTGATGTCTTTAATGAAGTCATAGTGCGAAATTTCAACTGCCCGTCGCAAATCAAATTGGTCCATTGCGCGTTGGAACTCTTCGCAACGTTGCTTGAGTCGCCCGAGCATCCAAGTATCCATTGATGAACTACCTCCGTTCCATTCCAGTAATCGGTCAGGCATGGTTGCCATCTGCAGCATAACGCGATGGTTCGAAGCAATTGCTGAATCTGACCAGTCCATTCCAGCGGTCGGATTGGCTGAAAAGAGAATGAACAAGCGAACGGTGTCTGCTCCATATTTCTCAACCATATTTTCTGGAGATACTGTGTTTCCGAGGGATTTACTCATCTTGGCAGAGCGTACAGTTAGTTGAGATTGACAATGCGGACAAGGGGAGCCTGCATGAGATACTGAGAAGGTCAGTTGACACGATTCACACCATGGTGCAGGAGCATTTACCATTCCCTGGCAAAGTAATTCATTGAACGGTTCATCAATTGAATGCAGGCCTAGGTCGCGGAGAGCTTTTGTGTAGAAGCGAGCATAAATAAGATGCATTTGGGCATGTTCAATCCCTCCACAATAAAAGTCAACGTTCATGAAATGGTTGACGAGGTCTGGATCAAAACACATTTCATCGTTCAATGGGTCAGTGTAGCGCATGTAATACCATGATGAGTCAACAAAGGTGTCCATAGTATCTGTTTCTCGCCGAGCAGGTTTTCCGCACGTTGGACAGTCAACATTGAGGAAAGATTCTGAAGATTCCAGAGGATTACCTTGGCCGAATTTAACATCTGTTGGCAACACAACTGGCAAATCTTGTTCAGGAACTGGAACAACACCGCATTCATCGCAATGAATCATTGGAATTGGAGTTCCCCAGTAACGTTGTCTTGAGACAAGCCAAGGACGAATTTTCCAATTAATGGTTTGGTTTCCTAGACCTTCGGAATCGAGTGCGATTGTAACTGCATGTTTGGCCGCTTCACCATACAAACCATCAAACCCTTCTATTGGGGAGTTAACCATCCAACCATAATCAGTTTCGGCCGATTCAAGTGGTGCTGATGCATCTCCATCTTCTTTCATGACCAATACCCGTTTGATGGGTATGTCGAATTTTTGCGCGAAGTCAAAATCTCGCTCATCGTGACCTGGGACTGCCATTACTGCACCGGTACCATAGGATGCAATAACAAAATTACCAATCCAAATTGGAATCTCTTCACCGGTTAATGGGTGGATTGCAAATCGACCTGAAGGAACTCCTTTCTTCTTCTTCATGTTACGAATCCTATCGAATTCAGCCATAACTGAAACCTCGTCATAGAGTTCTTGCCATGCAGGTTCAAAGTCGGTACCTTTGACAAGTTCTTCCGATATAGGATGCTCGGGAGCAAGGGTGACGAAGGTCGAGCCAAACAATGTATCAGGGCGGGTCGTAAAGACTTCAATAACGGTATCCGAGTCAGCAACTTTGAAACTGATTTGAGCACCTTCTGAACGTCCCAACCAGTCCCGTTGCAAGGACTTGACATTTTCAGGGAAGGCGATGGTGTCAAGCCCATCAACAAGTTCTTGTGCGTATTTGTTAATGTCGAGGAACCATTGATTCATCTCTTTTTGATTCACTGGACCATTGCAACGCCAGCATCGGCCCGCTTTGACCTGTTCATTGGCCAGAACTGTTTCACATTGCGTACACCAATTCACCGGGGCATGTTCTCGATAAGCAAGCCCTTTTTCATAAAATTTCGTGAAAAAGTATTGATTCCATTTGTAGTATTTGGGATCATGGCTCTTTACTTGGCGATTCCAATCGTATGAAAACCCCATCCTCTTGATTTGTTTGGTAATTGAAGCCATGTTTCGTTCAGTAATCTCGTATGGATGACCACCTTCGTCCATTGCCGCGTTTTCAGCGGGCATTCCAAAGGAGTCAAACCCAATCGGATACAAAACATCGAAGCCCATCATTCGCTTGTAACGGGCAACAGCATCTCCAATAGAATAATTTCTTACGTGGCCCATATGCATTTTTCCAGAAGGATAAGGATACATCTCGAGGCAGTAAAACTTCGGGCGATCTGACCGAATTTGTGAGTGGAATATTTTGGCATCATCCCACTTTTGTTGCCAGGCAACTTCGTTGACGGGGGTATATTCCTTAGCCATAATGACACCCAGTCTCTTGCGAGATAAACATCCGAATCAACCATTTGACTTGAATGCCACTCTTCATGAGGGTGGAAATTATCGGGTATTCATGGCCAAGACTGTTACCGTTCGTGTTCCTGTTCGAATCGACCTAGCAGGAGGATGGACCGATGTACCTGCCTATTGTTCAACAGCGACAGGTGAGGTCATCAATCTCGCCATCAACCGTTACATTACTGCAGAAATGCACATCGATGATGAGCGTAAAATATCGGTCAAATACAGTTCAGATATGCCAATAGGTTCCGGCCTTGGAACCTCTGCTGCGATGAATGTCGCCCTGTTATCGGCTATTTCTGGTGATGATAGAACTCCCGAAGAAATTGCAGAACTCGCTTTCCAATTCGAGGCTTTACTCGGCAATACGGGCGGACGCCAAGACCAATGGGCCAGTGCTCTTGGTGGCATGCAGCATCTCGTTTTCGAAGGTGATTCTGTTACCTCTACTCCTCTGAATCCGTCACCAGAATTTCTTTCTTGGATTGAAAGTAACCTCGTGCTTTTTGACAGCGGGATTACCCATGTCTCTGGGGATTTACACGAGGGTGTTTGGAGTAAATTCAACGACGGGGATGGAACGGTGGAGGATGGTTTACATCGAATTCGGCATATTACGGGAGAGATGCTTGAAGCAATTGAACACGAATCAAGGGACCATTTCGCTCTCAGTATGTATCGCGGAAGTTGGAGCGTCAATATGCTCGGAAAGGAATTCAATGCCCCCTTTGAAAAGTATCTCAAACCTTTACAGCTTGGATATTCCATTATGTCATGGAAAGTAATGGGCGCCGGCGGAGGTGGTGTTGTTGGAATCCTCTTGAACCATGAGAATGACCGGAAAGAAGTGGACGAAATAGCAGAAAAACTTGGTTGGAGCGAACTGGAATGGGCTATCGAACACCAAGGAATTCAGCGTGAAGTCAATCTTCATGAGTGAAATCTTTGTTTGTCTCTAAGAGGAAAATTGCCTCTCGAGTGAGTTTGTAGCGGTTCTTCAGACCCATTTTTCTTTTCTCAACAAGCCCAAACTTCTGCAATGTTCGTAAGTGATGTGAAACCAGTTGCTGACTCTTTTCCAGTCGTACTGCAAGTTCGGCTTGCGTTGGGAATTCCCCAAGTGGGCCTTCACGGTCGAGTAGAGTGAGTATTTTGCCTTGAAGACTGTTTGGATCAGGCGAAAGCGGAGGGACCGGTAAATCGTCTTCATCCATACTTGGATAAAGTGAATTGGTAAGTGGGTAATAGCGTACCAAACGACCATCTTTTCTTCTCCAAATGCCTTCTTCGGATTCAAGAATACGTAAATGGTGAGTGATCTGACCGTTACTCATATCCAAAGCGGCCATAAGTGCTCGGAAATGGCAACCTGGATTCGCTGTAAGGTATCCCATGAGACGACCTCGTTGGTAACGTCCATCCGTTGTTTCATGCGTGCGACCAAGAAGGCCGAGGAACCACAACCCTGCTGCTGTCGAAGGTATACGGAAGGATTCGTTACTCAACACGGCGGTGAACAAGAGAGAAAGAATCGAGCCTGTTGTAATCACAACAACAGCCGTTGGAACATATGATGCCACTTGTTCTTGAGTACGTACTTCGAGTGATGGCTTAGAAACCTCGACCGTCGTTTCTGTTGACTCGAGCGGAACTTCGATCTCAACACCATGGATTTGGAATGAAGGTGCTTGGAAATTAGCGCATGCTGGATGGGCAGGTGCATCAACGACTTCATAGATACCACTCCAACCTTGTTCAGGGACCCATTGCCCGAGTATGGCACTTGAAAGAAGAAGTTGTCCTTCATCGGAAGATTCGAAAAGCCAACAGGTTCCACGTTCAGTTTGTAATCCAGACCATGTTCCGCTAATGAGGCGGGATTGTTGCTCAACAACCACTTCAGCTGATTGTTCCATCGATGTTTCCTCCTCAGTTAACGGCCATGAAAAGACAAACCCTGCCCGTGTCTTTGGATTGACTTCGAGACTCAAAACCAATTGATATTGCCCCTCTAAAAATGGTTGAGATTCATTATTAGTCATGTTGATTGAACCAATTTGAAGTTGAAGAGGAGGCGCTGTTTGCTCTGATGGAAGAACAAAATGCCGTCCATCATAGTTATCACACATCGTTGGTTGGGAAAGAACTGTTTCTATGGTCGAGAGGTCGATTATTGAAACTATGACGCCGCAACGGCCCGTCCACGCCAAGTCAATCTCACCGGAGTTCGATTGAACCTCAAGCATGACTTCAAATCCACCTTCAAGAGGAGAGATATGAGGCATCATTTCAATTCCAAGTGGGGCATTACACAAGGAATTACCTGTTTTCTCATAAGAAATAATTTGAGTCGTCGATAAGTGGAATTCAGGGATTTCAGCGACTATTGTATAAGCACCGGTATTGACTTCACATCCTTCGAGGTCTGTGAAAGTCCAGTCAGGTAAAGTGAATTGAAGTTGTTCGTTTTGGTCGAGAATGTAATCCAGTTCAAGAGCATTACAGTTTTTGAACATCCGGCTGTCAAAAACAACATCTCCCATTTCATCTAAGACCCACATCTCTGACCGGCAAGAATCTGTGAATTTCAAAGAAATTGTATCGCTTCCAGAATTTGTTATCAAGAGAGAGGATGAGTAAATATCGTCCTCTGCATAGATTAACTTCTCCGTTTCTTGACCAATAATTTCAGTGGATATCACCCTTTGCAATGTCGTATCGATTGATTCCGAATTGTCGAGAGTGAACGTCATTGAACTGAGCAACAGTCCTGAAGGTAAGCTTGCTTCAATGGTATTATCGCCTTCAAAGAGAGCGGCATCTTCAAACAAAATATGTCCAAGCCATGTTTGCTCATATGACTGAAGTGATTCAAATCCTGCGAAACAAGGCATTTGGAGAGTGGTATCACCGTTTACATTCAGATGGACAAAGCAGCCTTCGTTTGAGGGGAGCGTAATCACTTGATTCGTAGGGTTGTGAAGCGAAACACCAAGAATAATTTCTTCATTCTGTTGAACCTGATTGAGTCTCGTGTTAAGTTCGAGAATCAAGGCTAAGTCCGATGAAACATTGACTGGCGTTTGAACTTGAATTGCTGAAGATGCAATGGATTGTGTCGCAGAGTGGTAAGCGGAAACAGTGTAAATTCCGGGTTCCACATACGCTCCATCTGCAAGTTGTAGATTCCATGATAATGCATCGAAGATGTATGTTTCGCCTTCGGCTAGATCGATACTTTGAGATTGACCACGGCAGGAAGACGATTCATCAAGGAGCAGGGCGCCAAGGTCATCAAAGACTTGGAGAACAACGCCGCACGAGGGGTCATTCTCAATCGAGGTTTGAGGACCATCGTTCGAGAACATTGTTGTAAGTTCAAAAACATCTCCAGCCGCATACCACTGTTTTGAGGAGGTATTGTCTTGAACTTCAAAGAGAACATCTCCGGTTTCAGCACCAGATAACAGTGGTAGTGAAGATAACAGCAAGAGCGATACGAAAAGAACAACGCTGCTACGCGTATCGCCGGCCATGATTATCAATTCCACTCATTACTTGAAAGGTAAGCGGTGCATTTGATGTGTAACAACCAAGCCGATCAAAGCTGATTGAGGTCAAACATCGTCGGAACCGATGCTTCTTCAGCAACTTGCTGCTGCATCTCATACTGCTTCCATTGCGGCGTAGCCTGCTCTTCAGTCCATCCAAGTGCTCGCGCCTCATCGAATTGGCCTGCTGCCACATAATGGTTAATCCAGGCAAGGCGTCGTTCTTCTTCTTCAGAAGATGCAAGGTCGATTTGGCGGTCTTGATCCCGTTCAGTGGAACTCTTACGCTTGGAGGATGCCTTAGCAAGTTGCGCAACGAAAATCAGTGCTAGGAGGAAAACAATTGATCCACCCATGATGAGTGTCGTTTTCGAAGTGGAGCCAAAGCCTAAACCGCTTTCATCTCCACCAGAGTTGAGGTTCGGGTCCGAGGTGATTGTGCATACGACTGCATTCGGGCCGGTGAGAACACCGTTGGTTACTGCTGGATCCCATGGGCATGGGTCATATAAATCGGCACGGCCATCAGAATCGCTGTCTGGACAGCCAAATTCTTCGAGTGTTGATTCTCCGTATTCTTTGCGGCATGCATCAGGCTGGAAGGCGCTTTCAGGTCCAAATGGACCCTCTTCACCGTCAGGGTCATACACGCTGTTATCGCCGTAACCGTCACCGTCAAAATCATTCCATTGTGAAGGTTCGAATGGGAACGCATCCGGCTGATAGAAACTGGTTTGGTTGTCACCCCATCCGTCGCCATCCATGTCCGACCACTGGTCGACAATGGTTGGGAAAGCATCGCCTGATTGGTTACGAATGATGAACGATTCACCAGGATTATCAAGGTCTTGGATAGTGTCATTAAACCAAGCGTAATTATCTCCCCAGCCATCACCATCGGTATCTTTCCATTGAAGAGTATCGTTCGGGAACACATCATCAACATCAGCCCAACCGTCAAAGTCAGCATCGGGGCATCCATGGCGATTGTTTTCGAAGGATTTTCCGTAGACGTCTACACAGTCGTCTCCACTTGGAACTGCGGTGTTATCTCCAAAACCGTCACCATCTGCATCTGCCCACTGGAATGGATCGGTTGGGAATACATCGACAGGATCTACATATCCATCGCTGTCCGAATCTGTGCACCCTCGCGTTTCAGGATCGTTTGAGTTCCCGGAAACAAGCGGGCATACATCAGAGGAACCTTCAGAAACGCCATCGCCGTCTTCATCAACGAAATTATCACCATAGCCATCGCCATCGGTATCGTCCCACTGTGAGGCGTCGTATGGGAATGCATCGCCGTTAAATCCACCTTGGTTATCACCATAACCGTCACCATCGGTATCTTTCCATTGGGATGCATCATCAGGGAAGATATCAGCATTGGAACCATTTGGGTTGTCACCGCGGTTGTCTCCGTCCCGGTCAGCCCATTGAGTGCTGTCATCAGGGAACGGGTCCCCTGCGTTAGAGTATCCATCACCGTCTCGGTCAGCGCAACCGATTCGGTCTTCAAACGAGGTTCCTGCCTGATTTGGACATTCGTCAGCATTGTTTCCAGTTTGGTTACTTCCATAGCCGTCGTTATCTTCGTCACACCATTGTGTCGGGTCATTTGGGAAAGCGTCTGCTCCATAGCAATCGGCCGTTGCAGGCCATCCAGCGTCAGGATCAGACCATCCATCACCATCGGTGTCAAGACAACCAAGTCTGTCGAATTGTGAATTGCCCCAAATTGTAGGACAGCCATCAGCTCGGTCGCTCATCTGCTCATCGCCGACCCAATCGCCATCAGCATCTGACCACTGTGTTCGGTCAAGAGGGAACACATCGACATTGGTTGCGACAGAGAGTAACTGTCCTGGCCATTCTGGTGCCCGGAAATTATCCCACGAAGCATTTTGATAATTATCGCCTCGCTCATCACCATCGGTATCGTTCCATTGCGTAGCATCGTCAGGGAAAGCATCTCCAGTTTGATTCATGTGAAGTTGAGCACCGTTCAAATCAAAGTAGTAATTGTCCCCATAGCCATCGCCATCAGAATCTGCCCATTGAAGAGGGTTTGCAGGGTATAAGTCTCCGTCATCAGACCATCCATCGCCATCTGCATCAGGGCATCCAAATCGATCTTGGGTGGATGTTCCTGCCACGGTGATGCAAGCATCAGGTTGGAATGCTGGAGCAGGATTGTCTCCGAAACCATCGTTATCGGTATCGTTCCATTGCGAACCTTCGCTCGGGAATGCATCGACTAAACCATCGCCTTGGTCAGTCGTGTTGTAGCCGTCGTTGTCTTCATCAATATCCGCGAACCAGTAGTAAACGCCTTCATCGCCACGTCCGTGTGCTGAAACAATTTTTGTGCTATCGGGGCTCCAAGTAATTCCTTCCATTTGGCCGCAATTGTTGTTGTTTCCTGAAGAGCAACTGCCAGGACGAGGGCCAGCGAACGAGTCGATTTGAACCCCAGTGTCAGAAGCAAAAACTCGTGCTGTGTTTCCATCTGTCCCATACCAATACATTCCAACAACAACTTGAGAGCCATCATAGGAGAAATCAGTTGATGCGCATGAAGTTGAAGTTGACTTTTGCCATATTCGAGACCACGAGGAACCAGTGAACTCAAACATATCGAAACTCGCACCATTACCTTCCCATCCGCCACACATTGCGATATAGTTACCATCTGGTGACCATGCAATTGCATTGACTGCAGCAGGTGGGTCAGAAATACTGTAGACCGTTGCTCGAGAAGAAACGTTAACGATGTAAAAGTCATCATTACTCGCAAGTGCGATCAATTCCCCAGTTGGTGAAAAAGCAGCATCATAGAATCGACCTTCGCTGTTTGGATTCATTCCGTTACCGACCTTTTGACCGTTAGAAACATCGATGATGAAGACTTGACCGTTGGTTCCAGAGTTACCTGAGCGGCCGATTGAAACGGCTACTAGTCCACTGTCTGGAGAGAACTCCACATCATTGACATAATCTCCACTACCGACATCAACACTGATTGCACCGTAAACGGAGGTCAAGTTACTGGAATAGTAAATGTGCATCGTATCGTCATCGATACCGGCTGCGATATACATGCCATCGGGTGAATAAGATACTGATGTGACTTCTCCCGAGGTTACAACAGACTTGAGGTTGATGTGCGTGGTTGCGTTCCATAACCGGACAAAGGTGTCTTCGGAACCAGTGACGATAAACTGCCCGTCTGGAGAGAAATCAACATCGTGATAATCATTATTGGAAGTGGTCGTATACTCGTTTTGGAAGTTCGGGTTGGTAATCGACCACGAATCGCTCAAGTCTGAATATCCGTCACCATCACGGTCCGGGCAACCGTTTTTGTCAATGGTTGAAGTCCCTGCTGCCCATCGGCAATCATCGACTGAATCATCGACGCCATCGCCATCAGAATCAGCAGCAGTGACCAAAGGTGACAATGCCATGATGAGCATCAAGGATACCAGTAACAAGCCTCTGCGCGCAGAATCCATGATTAGGGGACCGTTCATACCTAAAAGGGGTTATGGTATAACTGTGTAATCAAAAAGTGTAGTGTGATTCGATATATTCTCTCTCGATGGCGTATTTTGTGATTTCATTTCAGCGAAAGCATTGAGAGAGAACGCATCTTAGCGATGGTATGAGCGCAGGCTTGCCAAAGGTCAGTATCGCTGTCCAAGACCGCGTCATGCTCCATTTGGCCGAACATGTCGAGCAAGCAGACCGCTATGTGGTTGGACCTGAACTCACTCGACCAGGAATTGCCGAAGCGTGCGCTCAGCACCCTCCAAACGTGAGCCGAGCGATGAAGGCTTTACTTCGAGAACAAGTTGTCACAGAGCACACACGTTCCATTCGCGGAGAAGACAGACGCCAAAAGACATGGCAACTCACTCAACTGGGAAAAGAATCTGCTCAAAAACTGACAAAGGAGCTCGGTGCTACAAAGGTCCTGTTAAGAAACAATGAAGGCGAATTATTGGAAGTCGAAGCAAGTGAAGCACCCGTACGCCTTGCGGCAGACATTACACTTTTGCAAGTACTGCTCCATGCCCAGCATGAGGGAGTTTTGACATTCGGAGACATCCGGTTTGGCGTCATCAGTAAGAAAAGTGACTCAAAGATTCCTGAGCCTGGACGGCTCACACCGATGACTGGAGCACATGCTACCTATCACAACAAACCGCCCATTACGCGCCC
This sequence comes from Candidatus Poseidoniaceae archaeon, assembly GCA_949372875.1. Lineage (GTDB taxonomy): Archaea > Thermoplasmatota > Poseidoniia > Poseidoniales > Poseidoniaceae > MGIIa-L1. The sequence continues at coordinate 12,146 of CASIAW010000006.1, read as the reverse complement.
TGTCCACGGACGAACAGAAGAATTGCAAGCACTTCACGATTGGTTTGATGAGCGCAAGCCATGTGCTGTCGTTCATGGAATTGCAGGTATCGGGAAATCAACTTTAGTGGCTCATTGGCTCGAGCAGCGGATTGAAGAGGACCCTTATCTCTCGATTTGCTGGTACCCATGTCAGCCCTGGGATCGTTCTCTCGGATTAGCAACAAGCCTGCTTCACCGGTTTGGAATTGACGAATCTCACGACCCTTACAATCTCATCGAAACACTTCCATTGACTCCGGGAGGGAGCGTGGATGTTGACACATGGAGGCGTAGATTACTCTCGTATCTCACGGATGCACGGACCATTCGAGAACGATACAAAAACGAGGCTGGTGGCCCACCTCCATATTGGCTCATCGTCTTGGATGACGTCCATCATATGGAAGAAAATGCCAAGGATTTACTTGGCGCACTTTTGCAAATATCGCTCAAGACCCCTCTTCGATTACTGTTTATTTCTCGTACAACACTTCGGATTTATGATCGAAGAGACGTACACACGCGTGGGGTTGTTCGTGAAATGCCTTTGAGCGGATTATCACTTGAAGACACCAAGAACTGGCTCAGCCAATTAGAACACTCTCCAACCGTCGGCGTTGATGAGGTGCATGCAGCAACGGGGGGTCATCCACTGGCCTTAGAATTGCTCGAACTTTACGGACAAGCCACTCATGAGGATTGGTTAAGGTTCCTGGATGAAGAGATATTGACTGGTTTGCCAGAAGCTGAGTACGAGTTGCTCTCTACGCTTGCTATTGCTGAGAAACCGGTAGCGTGGGAGAAGATTGCTGCTGCGGTCAACTGGGAAGGGACTCCTCCAGAGAATTTGGTTAAACACGGATTACTTCTCGACTTAGATGAAGGAATGTGGCTTCATGAAGCATTGCGTGAAAGATTACTACGCGATGTAGGGTCGAAAAAAGAAAACCGAAAGAAACGCCTCAAGTGATTTAGAAATCATCTGCGTTCATGTGCTCGTCAATCCACTTCAACAATTGTGGTTTTGGCATGGCGCCGCTCTTTTGGCTGACCAAGTTACCGTTATTGAAAAGGAAAAGCGCTGGGATGCCGCGAACACCAAGGCGTCCTGCATTCATTGGGTTTGAATCGGTGTCGACTTTCGCAACCAGCAATTCACGTTCACCTGCGACTTGTTCGAGAACAGGTGCAATCGCTTTACAAGGTCCACACCATGCTGCCCAAAAATCAACGAGAACCCATCCGTTGTCTTTTACTGTTGATTCAAATTCACCGTCAGTGACTGCTCTTACTTCACCCATTGTCGCACCAAAGAAGCCTCATGCGTGCACATTATGAGGCTTTGTACTGAAAAGATTGACGAAATGAGAACGAAACGCTCATGCCAAAGGTAGGTTTGGCCAATGTTGGGGAGAACAATGATCATCGCACCAAGCGTCCTTACTGCAGACCTCGCAGACCTTGCCCGTTCATGCCAGAAAGCGGTAGACAGCGGACTGGATTGGCTTCACCTTGATGTCATGGATGGGAACTATGTACCAAACCTTACGTTCGGCCCACCCGTCATCAAATCTCTTCGAAAAGCCCTTGGCGATGGCCCTGTTTTTGATGCTCATTTGATGATTTCAAATGCTGAAAGTTGCTTCCAAGATTACATCGATGCTGGGTGCAATCACCTTTCAGTTCATGTCGAGGCTGCCACCCATTTGCATCGATTGGTCACCGCCATACGAGAGGCCGGAGCAGGTGTTGGTGTTGTCCTCAACCCCGGAACACCTGTTGATGCTGCGCTTGAGGTCTTATCTGAACTCGATTTGGTTTTGGTCATGAGCGTTAATCCCGGATTTGGAGGACAATCGTTTATTCCTGCCGTGGAACGGAAAGTAAGGCGCCTCAAAGAAGCAATTGATGCACAAGTAGCAGATGGCGGCCGGCCGGTTCAGATTCAAATCGATGGCGGTGTTAAGGCCCATAATATCGCTATGCTGCGAGACTGGGGCGTGACGAATTGCGTCGTTGGCTCTGGCCTGTTCAATGACAAAGCAAGCGTTCAAGAGAACCTTGAAGTCATCCAAACGGCACTTCAACAATAATTCGAGTGAATGAAATGAAAATCCTTGTGGTTTCTTTGCTCTACCCATTACCGGGCAATGTAGCGAGAGGTACGTTTGTCGCTGACCATGTTCAGGCGCTGATAAAAGATGGACATGAAGTCCGAGTCGTGAATCCCTTGCCACGAATGATGCGATACCAAGAAGCGCGACGCTCAACACTCACCGGAACAGCACGAGCACCAAGAGAATTCGATCACGGCGGAGTTGCGGTTTTCACACCTCGGTTTACTGCTTTACCCGAGCACCCCTGGCCTAACTTCACCGCTCAAAGTGTACGTAGAAAGGCCAAAAAGGTCGAATCTTGGCTTGGAGATTGGAAACCTGAAGTCATTATATGCCATACTCTTTGGCCTGTTGCCATCTTAGCAGAAACACTTGCGAAGAGACTGAAAGTACCCTGGGCAGGGGTCGTTCATGGGTATGATTTTGATGTTGGCATCAACCATCCAACACTTGCCAAAACCACAAAACATTCAGCGCACCAAGCGAATCGACTCGTGGTGGTTTCACAGCGGTTGTTTGACATCGCTCGAGGTATTGACATCGCTACTGAAAAACTCACTATGATACCTTGCCATTGTGCTGTAGAAGATGAATGGCTTCAACCAATTAAACCTTGGAAAGGCCGGTGGAGAAAGGACAGAATTGACATTTTATTCCCATCTGACCCACGTCGTCCAGAGAAAAATCACTTGCTCGCCCTTCAGGCCGGAGAAATTCTAGAGCAACGGGGCTGGATTGTGGGGATGACGACCCTAAAGATACAACCTCGCTCGATTGTCTGGGACCGGATGTTGGTTGCTGACCTCACCCTCATTACATCAAAGCGTGAATCTGGGCCTCTGGTTGCTCGAGAGTCAATGGCATGCGGAACGCCAGTTGTTTCGGTCAATGTCGGAGATGTTGCAACATATTTGCCGGAGGGCTGCGTGGTGGACTCCTATGATGCAACATTACTCGCCGATGCGTGTGAAAAAACGCTGAAGCATCAGTGGGTAGAAAACTTCACTCTGCCTCAGCACTTTTCGGAAGAGGCTTTTGTCCAACAGTGGAACCAACTGCTCGCAGAGCTTGTGGAAGAAAACCAAACAACAGCACGCCTGTAACAGCGAGCCATGTTTTGGAAGAGAGGCCGTAACAGGCTAAGGACATACATGCAAGAGCGATAACCCACTCCTTCGAGCGCTCAAAAAAGAAATTCCAAGAGTCGCTAAGATGAATAGAAAGCAACAATGCAAATGCTGCTGAAAGGGTCGAGGCAAGTGCTGCAGCATACAATCCCTGACGCTCACCCAAAGGTGCTTGCCAGCCGATGAGGAAGAAGCCGAGAAGCGCTGCAAAAAGAACGACTACGCTGATGAAAAAGGTAAATCTCCAAGGCCGTAGACCCGCTTGTAAGGCAGTATAAGTAGGGGTAGCCAGTAAAGTGAAACACCATCCCAGTAACAAAACCATAAACAAATCCACCGCTGATGCTCCAAGTGAACCATCGGTGTATTGCGATGGGAATGCAAAGGGTAGGAACGCCTTGACAATGAACGCTCCTGCAAAAATTCCTATGGGCAATAATCCAAAACAAATATCCAATGATGCATTCATTTCACTTCTAAAGTGAGAAGGTGAAAATCGGGCTTTACCAAGTACAGGTAACAGAGCTGCCCGCAAGGCTTGAGGAACCACTAATCCAGCCAACCAGGCTAACTGAGCAACGTGGAATAAAGCGGCTGAATCAACACCCATCTCAAAACCGATGATGAACTTCTCTATCCGCACGACGTATGGTAGTACTCCGAGTGTAATTGCAAAAGGCAGAGCTTGGAGCATCAAGGTTCGATTATCGGTCCAATCGTCTCCTAAGTCTCCTTGATCCCCTTGTTTACCGTCATAGATTCGCACAGTGCGCCTCACCCACCAAAGAGCGAGAATAAATCCAGAAAGTGCTCCGAATAAAAAAGCAGATGCATAACCAACCACGCTGGTAATGCCTAGAGCATAGAGAGAAAGATAGGCTGCTGTGGTCACCGCTCGTTCCAAAACTTTGGTCCATGCCTCAAGTCGAGCCTCTCCAGCTGCTCGAAGGCCAGAGCGTGGTGCATACGAGGCGATGTGCGTGAGGGCAATTAGAGCACAAATAGACATCACTGGGAGGTGTGAAGTCCAATTGGAATCGATGGATGGAGAGAGCACGATGGCGAGCAAAAGAAACGGAATTGCGGCTTTGAATTGAAGATTGTAAATTCGTAAAATCGAGGGCCAAATCCTGTGCGGAGCATTGGGGCCATCACGGGCAAGAAGAGTGGGTAGACCTAAATCAATCACTAAGAACAAAGTAGCAAAAACATCCAGGGCAATGATGTAGAGCCCATAAGATTCTGTCCACAATGCGCGAGTGAGAACAACTTGGCCAAAGAGTGCGAGGAAAACCGCTACTAAATCAGCACCTGCAAGCCAAGCCGAATCTCTCCCCATCTGAGGTAAGCGGCTCTTGGCGATATGGGCCCCCTCCATACACACGGGTTATGTTCTCGCTCCTTGAAGCATCGGATGAGAACGCGCAGGTTCAAAGCCAACTCCATCTACCGATGGGTTGAGGCGTACCAATGGTTGGAACCGAATGGATTGAGGCTGAAGTTCTCAAAGCAGTACCTGATGCAACGGTCGAAGTGATCGATTTACATCGCTCAGGAGACCACTTTCACGTTCGCATTATTTCAGAAACTTTTGACGGAATGCGACCCTTACAACGCCAAAAAATGGTGCTCGCTGTGATGAAGCAACACATCCCGCACCCAATACACGCACTCGACCTCAAATGCATGACGCCGACTCAAGCAGAAACTGCTGGTGATACTGCATTTGACCCACACGGCGGTGGACAAGGAGTCCATATCCGCCGAATCGAGAAAAACAAGGAATGATGAAAAATGAATTGGACACCTGAAGAAATACAAACAATTGTCGATGAACACTCACTCGTATTGTTCATGAAAGGAACACCGAATGACCCTCAGTGCGGTTTCTCAAACCGTGCAGCACAAGCTATGCAGACATTTGGCGAACCTTTTGCAGCAGTCAATATTCTCTCTGACCCTCGAGCAATCCCTTCGGTTTGTGCTTGGTCTGACTTCCCGACTATGCCCCAAATATTTGTGCAAGGCGAACTTATTGGCGGCTCAGACATTGTTCTTGAGATGCTCCAAGATGGTAGTCTGCAAGAGATGTTTGACGCAGGTCGCAGCGCTTGAACAGGCGTTTTTTATACGGACTTCAATTCGGTGGTTTGATGCAACATAATTCGCGAAGGCTCGTTATCGACGGTGGAGAATCCATTGTTGATTTTAACAACAAAGCATTCAAACCAATCCCTCAAGAAGGAATTGACCTCGCGGTATCCGCAATGAATGCAGGTGTTATGTATCGATACCAACCCAAGAAGAAAGAACAATCCATCACTGCAAACCTTGAACGGGATTTCTCCAAATACATGGGTGTAAAGCATACTATTGGGACGAATTCCTGCGGCTCTGCAATGTATATTGCTCTGAATATTGTTGGCGTTGAACCAGGTGATAAAATCCTCACCAATGCCTTCACCTTTCACGCAGTTCCTTCAGTGATTCATCATGCTCGTGCTGTTCCTGTCTTGGTTGAAAGCAACCGTGAGTGGGCCATGGATGCAGACGACCTTGATCGAAAAGCAACGGAAACTGGAGCAAAAGTTCTGCTGATGTCCTACATGAGAGGGCACGTTCCCGACATGGATGCTGTCATGGAAGTTGTCAAGAAACACAACCTCATTTTCATAGAAGATTGTGCACATGCCTATGCCACATTATGGAACGGCCAATTACTCGGAACCTTTGGTGAAATCGGATGTTTCTCTACTCAGTCTTCCAAAGGAATGAGTGCAGGAGAAGGTGGACTCTTCATCACCAATGACGATGAACACGCTGCAAAAGCTGCACTGTATGCAGGATCTTACGAGCGATTGTGGACCAAGCATTATGATCTCGATGCCGAAATCATGGACCGACTTCAAAATCAAATCCCCGGATATTCAATGCGAATGCAAGAAGTAACTGCGGCTATGTTGACGCCACAAATCGAGCGCTTAGAGCACATTAAGAACGTGCATGTTGAGAATTGGAAACTCCTACACAGCCTTGTTTGCGAACATGAAAATATCGAAGTTCCAATGCCACTGCCTCAAGTGGACAGTTTCTGCGACACCATGCAATTTCACTTGGTTGGACTTTCACGTGAAAAAGCTGATTTATTCATCGACGTGATGAAGATGGAAGGCATTCCAATGCAGATTTTTGGCGCTAAGCGAAATGCTCGAGATTACCGTCAATGGGAATACGTCGAAGCCCACAAGGAAGAATTAGGTGACACCATTGCTAATATCGAATTTGCATGCGACTTGTCACTTCAACCGCATTTAAGCCAAGAGAACATGCGAACAATTGCACAAGTTCTACACGATGTCCTTGCATACATCAACGCTCAGTAATTAGACTGGGCGGCCGACTGCAAAGGCATTCCATCCACTGGATTTGAGTCCATCCAAATCCAAAACTCGACGGCCATCGTAAATCAAAGGCGTGCGCATTTGCTTAGCCAATGAAGCCCAATCCAAAGCAAGACAGGCTTTGTGAGCAGTGACGAGTACCGCCATATCGTATCCTTTCGCATCGGTTATGTTTGAAATGACGTCTACACCTTCTGGATAACTTCCATCATCCAAATGTGGATCCCAAGCACCGACAGTGATACCTTTGGCCATCAAAGTCTCAGCCAGAGGTTCTGCTGGAGTTTCTCTTGGATCACCGACTTCAGCCTTGTAGGACCAACCGAGCAAGAGCACTTTAGCATCACCTGCAGCAACTCCAGCATTCCACATCAAATCACTCAAAACCCCAGCAACGTGACTTGGCATTGAACGGTTAACGGCTCGTGCTGCAGTAATCAGGCCGGCAGGAACGCCGACATCGGCAGCTCGCTGAATCATGTAATACGGGTCAACTGGAATACAATGCCCACCTACGCCAACACCAGGTGTGTAGCGATGGAAATTCCACTTGGTCGCTGCTGCAGACAGAACATCTTCAACATCGACATCAAGAGCAGGGAAGAATTCGAGCAAGTTCATTGACCAGAGCGATGTTAATGTCGCGCTGAACGTTTTCGATGACTTTCGCAGCCTCAGCAACTTCGAGTTTACCCACATAACGAACATCTTCGACGTCAACGTTGATACAATGAGACCAATGCGGCACCAACTTCAGGGTTTGAGCATCCAATGACTCGTGCCACTTGACGCACGCCATGTGCAGGATCTCCGGGATTGAATCGTTCAGGACAGTATGCGATTTCCAAATCTTCTCCAATGGTCAATCCAAGTTCTTCGATGATGGGCTGCCAAGTTTGTGCAGTCACTCCTGGATAAACGGTTGATTCAAGCACGACAATGGTTCGAGAGCCCTTTGCAATGGCTTGGAACACGTCTCTGCCTGCACCGGCAACATAGGACAAGTCGGGTTTGAGGTCGTGAGTAATTGGAGTTGGAACGGTGACTAAGACGACATCACAGTGCGGAACCGCTTCAGCAGAAGAGGTCGTAATGTTCCACCGTTCAGTGCCTGGAGCAGGTACGATGTTGTCAACATCAGGGTCACCGGTTGGATTCTCACCTGCATTGATCATGTCAACGGTTCGTTGAGATACATCAACGCCCCATACGTTGAAACCTGCATCATTGAAACCTATTGCGGTTGGAAGTCCGACATACCCTAGTCCGATGACCCCTACTGTCAATTTTCCTGATTTTACTTTTGTCAGAAAAGTCGAACACCAGTCCATAATTTGTCCAAAGCGTGGGGGTTCTTGAAGTGAGAGGTTTATGAGGTTAAAAAAAAATATCGGACTGCGACTTCTTAAACTAAGCCTCTCTCGCCAAAGTATGGATGGACCCCTCTATGACACAAATGTGGTCGAAGTTGGTCTAAAACCTCCTCTTCTTACAGCTCCAATCTATACTGTTAAAGAAGTTGTAAAAAATAAATTTTTGATTCGAAATCTTGTGAGTCGTGAAATTCGAGGCAAATACCGGAACGCACTGCTAGGATATACTTGGACATTCATAGAACCTGCTCTTCTTGCTGTTGTCTATTACTTCCTGTTCTACATGCTTGCTGGAAATCCTGATGAGTTATACGCAATGTGGGTGTTGATAGGAATAATTATTTGGGGATGTTTTGGGAAGTCACTACAAGCAGCGGTTAGTTCCCTCACTCGAAATAAAAATACAATCCATCTGGTTTATTTCCCTCGGATTGTATTTCCCATGACTTCGATCATGGCAAATATCGTCACCACTATGATGAGTTGCGTAGTCATATTTCCAATTATGCTAATTTTCAATCTTCCATTTACGGTTTACGTACTCTTGATACCTGCTTCCGTATTCCTTGCTGGTTTTCTAGCAACGGGAGTGGGGATTTTATTGGCTCCTTTGAATTGTGTTTACAGAGATATAGAGCACTTAGTACGATTTATTGTCCGCGCTGGATTTTTCGTTTCCCCAGTCATGTGGACATATGAAATGGCTCTAGAAAGAGGAATATATGGTGAAGCAGCCGTGTATAACCCAATGCTAACTCCAATTACTTTGGCAAGACACGGTTTAGAAGGGCATGCTACTACTTTACCCACGGAAATAATATTGTGGACTTTATTTTTCGGAGGTTTGATGTGGCTTTTAGGTAGTATAGCTTTTGAAAGATATGAGAGAAGGTCGGTGAAGTATCTATGAAACAGTCAGTGATCTTTTTAGAAGACGTTACGCTCCATTTTCCAAAACTGAAAAGTTTGATGTCTATTTTCTCTGACTTGGTAAAGAGGGAAAAGTCTCAATTTACGGCCTTGAGAAGTATCAATCTTGAAGTTCGCTCAGGTGAAGTTTTTGGCCTCATAGGAAAAAATGGTTCTGGCAAATCCACCATATTAAGAGTCATTTCGGGCATATATCCTCCTGATGAAGGAACATGTAAAGTTGCAGGCAATATTTCTCTACTCGCTGGAATCGGTACTGGGTTCTCTGCCCACCAGACAGGAATAGAAAATGCTCTACTGTATGGGAGTATATTAGGGCACAATGAAAAGGAAATGACTGCGAAATTACCCGAAATCCTAGAATTTAGTGAATTAGGCGACTTTATTAACGAACCAATCCGAACTTACTCTGCTGGAATGAAGGCGCGGCTTGGCTTAGCCGTTGCGAGTGCAATTCGGCCTGATATCCTGCTTATAGACGAAGTATTGGGTGTAGGTGACCCTCAGTTTAGAGAGAAGAGTAAAGCTCGGATTCTCGACCTTGTTGCAGAAACTGGAACGGTCGTAATTGTATCTCATTCGTTCGGCCTAATGAAAGATATTTGCGACAGAGTCGGAGTTGTTCACAATGGAGAATTGGTGATGGTGGGATCTCCAGAAGAAGCAATTTCAACATATTATGAAATTACGGAGTGAGGGTTTGTGACGAATGACAGTTCTGCTTCTCTTGAGGAAGCCATGTTAAGGAATGAAATCTTAAGGATTCGAAACACCTTCTCTTTCCGCCTCGGCCTACTGTTAACTGATGCCCTTCTTCAGAAAACCCTGGCTTATTCCCGTATCTCCCATTTCCGTTTCATTAAGATGAGCCTAGACTTTGTGGAGAAATAGGAAGCGTATTATCTCGACATCGTCAACTGCAGTCATCTCTCGGTGCGTATAATCCCGAATGCCTACTGCTAATATTCGTTGCAAGTGAGGGCGGAAAGGCTGCCTGTGAAAGAGCGAAGGGAGCTGGCTGACTGAATGGCTAAGCGAATATCGTACACCACCTCGTCATCGTGAGCAGTAACTCGGGTCTAATTGGTTTTAATCAACCAAATTTGAGCCTTTACATGATTCCAGACCCCAAATCTAAGGAAGAATATTTCTCGTAGCCAGAGTGGAACAAGAGTTGTGAAAATGCAATGTTTCGAGCCATCTACACCCACCTGCCACGTTCTACATTCCTCTTTGACGGACCATACCCTTACCGGGGTGTGCTCAATGCAATTGAGTTCTGCTCCTGATATGGAATCAGTTTGGATTCAATCAGAAAGAACTAACGAGGAAGTGATATGCTAAAGCCTCCTCGCATTTCACCAGTAACGTCGAGTTCTAAATGGACTTCCTCGAAAACTCTCTACTCACGTACGAACTAATTCAAGAAGCGATCATTACCATTCGTTGACGAATAGAAGTTCTAGTTGCCACAGGATACGGATTTCACGAAGGATCCGCAAAAGACGCCATACTCTGGTACTCAAGATTCTCTCTCAGGATTTATGAAAAATATAGCAGTTAATTGGAGTGAAAAACACTAGACTACGATGCCTCCCTCTTCTCAGCAATTTGCCGAATATGTGGGAGTGGAGGTAATTGAGTAACCCCGAGCATGACCTTTGCTTCAAGCTGCGATTGTTTCGGACAATATTGATCTCATTTCTAAACTCCACTGGACTTAATGGTTCCCACGCTCTGCATTCTTCACAAGAATACCACCACTGATGTACGACAGAGTGATTCAATCGCTTAGCAAATGTCTGGGACATCTGTTTGTGGCCCAACGGGATGAAACGGAAGAAATTGAATTGTATATTCAAGCACTACTCAACCGGGAGTGGAATCTTTCCATTAACTCAGAGAGGGACAATGTCATCGGATAAAGCAACATTTACTTCAATGAATTTATTCAGTCGGAACTGATTCGTGTTGGATCCCATCGACGTAATTGTTCCTTATCCGATTCTGTCATCGGCTCAATGAACTTCTAAGACGCGAGTTGAGACATAAAATCGCGCCATTGTTCGGGGCATAGGAGGAATGAATCGGCATGTAGACCCTCATTGCCCAATCCCTTTCGACTACTAGGCACTCCCTTTCACACTTCTCCAAGCATCCAATCTGGGAAAATACGTCGGGCTTCAGAGAAAAGGCCGATGAAAAGATATGCCCGAAAGTATAGTGGCCTTTTAGCTAAGAATGCATGGATGGAGGCTGTGTCGTAGTTATCCCCATCGCGGGAAATGGTTCCGAATCGATGAATGTCCGAATCACGTCTCTTCGGAAGCACTTTGACTGCATCTTAAGGCAGGCTGAGCCGTCCGCCTCCATGCAATAAACCACTTGATTGCGTCTGAGCAGCCGCGAAGATTGACGACTTCATTGTCTGCATTTCGGATACCCCAGTCACTGGTGAATACATCGTGAGGCCAATCGCTTCAAAGGCGGACTGCCAGTAGTTTCCTGATGGTCCGTGCCATGCTCTGGCTTTCACTCGGTCCCAAAATTTGGTGCCATTCGAGAGAAAGCATGAGCCAAGAATGGAGCCGGTTAATATTATCCCGAAGTTGAGGATCCGTGGCCATGATGAAGACTTGTACTTACCGAGCAGGGCCATGAATGCCATCCTCACAGGCTGACTCAAGTATCGAATATTTGTTTTGACTAATCGGCCCCTGTATTGGGCTGTAATTCTTCTACGATTCGGTGACTATGGCTTGGAATCAGCTGGCCGTTTCTAATATGTGCTTCATGTACTCACAAATGCTTCGGGGAACATCTCCCTGACTGCGGAGGAATCGATGCCTCCGCCGAACGAAAGAGCTACATTTTCTCGCCGCTGGTATAGTTCGACTTCATCGGAGATATTTCTGAAATGAGATGTCTTTTTTGTCGGTAAAGCACCTGTTCTGAAACGCATCGTATAAACGAGAAGAAACAGGTTGAGGAAACTCGACTTCATTCCCTACAAATGGGAAAAAGGTAACTAAACAAAGCAACCCGAGAATATCGGGATGGATATTTTCCACTTCATAATCGAACGTTACTGCGTCGTCAATCAGGGAATCTCAGTTCCTGCACCTTCCTCTCGCTTACCAACCGAGAATCACTTTGTTCAAAAATAGCCTTTAGGTG
>CASIAW010000005.1 GCA_949372875.1 Candidatus Poseidoniaceae archaeon | reverse complement strand
GCAAATTGTCATACATCCAACGGCAATTACTCAAGTTAGCCTCTTCAGCTGCAGGGATTGTTGGTAATTTCCCCCCACAGGCAGGATCGAGTTCACCGATAATGAACATAATTGGCACATTAGTAAATCCATTCCGAATCATCGCTTCAGGATAGATGCCATAGCCCTCGTAATCAAACCCGAGTTTCTCCATACCATCGCTACGTAGATCTCCTCCGTTGAAAGGATAGGGGTCAACACCGACATAGATGTCAAACATCTCGAAGATACGGGGGGGATCAAATGTCCATGAATCCGCCACGACTGCAGTAAGGTAGATGTCTTCGTGCGAGTATGCAACGGCTACATTCCATACGCCGATTGAGCCAGCACTTGTTCCATGAGCGAAAACCTGGCTGGTTGGGTAGTTGTCTACGGTGTAATCCATGGCAGCCATCGTAGCCTGCAGACCATTCACCTCTCGAAGAACACCATCAGAGGATGAATTCGGGTTATTCGGATATGGGTCGCCACGACCGGCATAATTGTCATGGTCGCAGAGTGATACCAATAAAACGCGATATCCGTCGGTAATTCGTCGTGTAAGAGTTGAACTCATCAGTTCGTCGTTGTTATTGTGTGTGTTTGCCATCAAATGTTTGTCGATCAGTTGGTCAAAGGATTCCTCATGGTTCCAAGTATCCTGAGTGAGCGTCTTGACGGTTTGGTACGTCTGATTTTCATCAAACCACCCGTAGCCACCTCCGTGCAAATAGGTCCATAGTGGGGCCTCAACGTCAGGATTATTGATTGGATCCATGACAAAAAAGGTGTAAAATCCTGAAAGGCCACAGGTATATGCTTCATTCCGATAAAAACTAATTTCAACACTTGTGTTGTTGTCCATCTCGAGTATCCTTGATTCGACAAGTTTGATGTGTTCAGTCGTTCGTTCGACCAATGGAATTTCAAATTCATCATCCGAATTTTCAAGTTCCTCATCGCCTGATGTACCTTCAGACTCACCAAAACATCCCGCTAGAGATATCGAAAGAAAAAACAGTACCATGAGTAAAGCGTTTGGTTTGGTTGATTTTTTCATCAGACCTCGCCTCCAGATCCTGTTGTGACTTGGGTAGAGCATGGGGTTTCAAGGGACTGAATTCGTGGATCGGCTGACCTATGAAGAACCCACTCAAACACAGATTCCAAACTTGGGTGGAGTGCGACACCGTCATCTGTAAGTGCGTATTCAACTCGGTTTACCTGAGAATCTGTGAATTCTTTACGAGTGATGAGTCCATACTCTTCAAGTTCAGCCAGCCGTCTTGAGAGGGTCGTAGCAGAACTTTCTACTCTCCTTTCAATTTCAGAAAATCGCATCGGCTCTTTATTTGAGTTTAGAACAACCAACGTATGGAGCATAGTTGATTTTGAGAGCAAAATAAGCAGATTATCTACTTCGTTACGCAGATTTCTTCGTATTGCCTTTACTCCACTGCTTTCTGCATCGCCCATGTTCCTTTCGATGATGCCTCTAATTATCAAGTCAAGGGTATCACAATTGTTAGTGAAATCAACAGTTCCGACATATCATTCCCACGAAATCGTAAGGGTTCTTCCAAACTCCTCAAGACATTATGGAGAAGGACGCTGGGGTTTAATTTCCGAGTACACTGAAGGTGAAGAACTTACAGAAGTGTTAGCGAGGTAAAATATACTTCATCGCATTAATAAATTACATGGCGAAGAAAACTATACCTGTTGTGCTAATTGTATTACTGCTTGTTGGAGCGTCGGTTCTTGCCCTTCAACGCCACGAGGAGGCAGGAATCACTCAAGATGGGGAGAACTCTGACGGGTTGCCTCTCGTACCTCTCGTTGAGCGTACCACACAGGGCATTCAAGCCTCAGACGACCTTCGTATTGCTCTTCAAAATGAGGCATACATGAATCTTGAATTCTACCAAAACAATGCGTATGAATGCGGATTAAGCGGTGTGTACTCATTTATGGTGATGAATCCAATCAACAGTGAAGCTGGAGATGAGGCGCCGCTTTGGGTTTACTTACATGGCGGGGGCTCAGGCTATTGGGCTGAAGATGGGACCTATTACGCCGTAGGTGCACAGACTCAGGACACATGGAACCATGAGGAAACATCCGAAGATCTTCTCGAAACGATTACACTTCGAATTGATTTCATCGGTGGGCAAGTGGAAGACAACACGTTGTCTCGACGCATCATGGAGGGGTATCGGCTGCTTGTGGTCTCTATGTGCGACCATGACCAATACCTCGGAATGGGGACCGCCATCCCAAATCATCCATCAAATCCGAATGCTGAAGTGAACGGTTTACAAGCAACTATGGCGGCCATTGATTACACTGTAGCGAGTTATCCAACGACCAATGTGTTCGTGCACGGAACAAGTGCGGGTTCCGTTGGCGCCTATGCTGTTGGGTTGAGTTACGCTGCCGAAGGAACAGGTTTGACCGGTGTTGTATCCGATTCGATTCTCACCTCACGCAACATCGTGATTCAAGATCTATTTGCTGGAACACCGGGTTTTCCTCAACAGGAAGGGTTTGAGACTTCAGGTGTTGATGCAAAGGTGGGCGTATGGAGAGACAGTGATAACCTGCTTTCACCGGAGGAAAGAATTGCTGCTGGTTTTGAGATGACGCCCATTCTCCAAATTGGCGGCACAATTGATTCTCAATGTGCAGGTGATCGGGCTGCAATCCCCGAAGCCGTTGCGGAAGGATTCGACAACAATTGTAGGTGGCTGGCTCAGCCAATGAAAGACATCCTTAATCTACAACCCAACAACCCACACGGGCTGGCATTAATCGAAGGCGAAAAACATGTTCCAACCATTAATGTCGGAGCTTCACATGACATCGTCGATTCATTCATTTCAGCATCCATTCAACGCTCAATTGCTTACCCGTTTGAAGAAGGAATAACCCTCGATAACGACTGGATGGCTGACCAATTGAGTCCTGACAATCATAACGTCCTCTACATTGGCCACAGTTTTGGAAATATTTTCGCAAAAACGCTTAGTAATCATGCAGAATTAGCAGGCATTACCAATCATTCACAATACAATGAGGTAAGTGGAGGGGCATCCGGAGCGCCTGATGCGCTGTGGGCTGATGAAGGGCACCGCGAGACCATCAAGGCTTACTTGGATACTGGTGAAGTCGATGTATTGATCATGATTTGTTGCAGCATTGAGTTTATTGAAACCGGTCTCCAATCTGATGCGGCAATTTGGAATTTCACCTCCTATGCCATAGAAAAGAATCCTGATACACACATTGGTTTGGCCATGCCATGGAAAGATTTCCCAGCGGAATATGAGAACGGAACGGAGTACAGAAATCAATCAGATATTGCCTATGATGCCTGGGTGAATCTCTCCACAAACTTGAGTACTGATTTCCCATCTACTGATGTATTTACATTCAATCATGGGGCAGTCTTGTATGAACTCCGAGATATGTTTGAAGCAGGTGAACTGGATGGAGACGTTGACCAACTTACAGGACCGAAAGAAACCTCCATTTTCACCGATGCAAAAGGCCACGCAGGGCAAATCGCAATTGATACTGGTACGCTGGTATGGCTTCATGCCGTGTATGGTATTGAACCCACCAGTGTTCCAGAATTTGATCAATATGAAGTTGATATTCGACAGATTGCTCAGACTGTTATTGATGAGCAAAATCAACAGTAGCGACATATCATTCTCCATGAAATCGCGAGGGTTCTTGCAAACCCCTCAAGACATTATGGATAGAGTACAATGGGTGTTCAGTCCCCCAGTACTGAGCCTACCCTTCGTACACCGTCAATACAGAGGGGACCCCTTTGAATAGGTCTAGCCATTACGAGCATTATGGTCAGAGATTCAATACTTGAGAGAGAGTTTCAAGAGGTGATTGTAGCAGAAGGGAAAAAATTGGGTGGATTTGCTGCTAGCTTTAAACCGAACAAAGTCCGTGCAATGAAGCAACATGTCGGCAAAGGACTTTGGATGACTTATGTTCAAAGACCAACATTTACTAGAGTTGAATTGTATATTTATCGCGGGAAGGATAACTATGAACAGACTCTAGAATTGTTTGATTATTTCAGAAATAACAAAAGCGATATCGACAAGGCCTTTGGTGCACAATTAAATTGGGACGATGATCAAGAAAAGAATGCATGTAGAATTGAGATCACATATCATGATTTTGATTTACATGCAGGAAGAAAAGTTTGGCACAAATATGCCATGAATATGGCTGACGATATGAATGAACTTAATTCGGTACTCGAACCTTATTATTCAAGATTGTAAGGGTTTTCGGATAATAAGGTTCGTTTCGCCTAAAAATTGTCGAGATATATGGACGCTCGCCGCCGAATAGATTGATATGTGTGTGTCGAATTGAATCAACGCCAAACAATCGGTAAAGACTCTCGCAGTTTTCCGAGCTCTTCTCCAGTGTAAACAGGTTTGCCATCTTGTTTTAGCGTGTTCATAATCAGCCACAAGACTCCATTCCAAGCACTTGGCTGAGCGAAGATTTCGACAAATCCACATGCTGCTGCCTCCAGTAACTTTCCTTCATCAGTATCTTCACTGAACAAAGCTCGTACCAAGTTCTTCGTATCAAATTCATAGCCCTTTGGTCGCCATTCCATCATGAGAATCAAACCTTGAAGGGAGCGAGGTTGAGTCGGTCTACCAGATGTTCAATCTCCACATCTGCAATGGCTTTCATCCGTTCTCTCAACGTTTCAATTTCACCATTCATGGTCTTCATTTTATGAGCTCGAACCAAGTCTGTTAGTAGTTCATTGACACTTTTATGCCCACTCATCGTTCGCATTGTATTGAGTTGTCTTCTCACTTCGTAACTTACACTGACCGAGGTCATCCCTTCGCCTGTCATGACTATCCCGAACCTGCTCTGTTCTATAGCATACTTAACCTGCGCGAAGACTTGATGCAATGAAACCTCGTTTTCAAGAGGTAAAGTGCTCGTGCAGAACCCGAATTTCAACGGTTTTTTCGTTCAAGTAACAACCGTGGATCTTCATTAACTCCAAATTCACGACGCATTTCAATGACGCGTTGATGAAATTCTTTGGACAAAGTCCAATATTCGAGAGAACCTGCGCCTGCACCTGAATTTGTAGGCTTATTGAGTAACACAGTCGGGGCACCACTCCATGGTGCTTCAGCGACCTTGACCAGTCGGCGTATGGTTGTTTTAAACAGCTTGTTCGGCATTTTCCGATTAACTTCATCACAAACATGCCGGCTGAGTTTAGAGCGAGCATCGACCATCGTCATAGCAATCCCGAAAATCTTCAAATTTCTGTTAATACGTCGCTGAATCATTTTAATCGAGTTCATCAACATACTGAATCCCTCAAGTGCGTAATACTCCGCTTGAACGGGAACCATCACCCAGTTGGCAGCACACATAGCATTAATGGAAAGTAATCCAAGCGAAGGCGGAGTATCAATGATAATGTAATCGAATTGGTCAATAATTGGTAACAATGCTTCTCTCAATCGAGTTTCACGTCCAATCTTGTGACTGAGTTCAATTTCTGCACCAGAGAGATGTATATCACTCGGTAGAAGCCATAAATGGCCCACTGATAGATTGTCTGGTGCCTTCTTGTTATTGTTGCGAAGGCTCCAAGCATCCCGCATTGATTCGGTTAATTCATCCGGACCGATGAGATATTCTTCCATAAGGGGTAACTCTTCTCCGGAGTCATTGGCAAGTAAATCATATGCGGTTTTCTTGATGTTTTTTTTCTCAACCCCAAAGGAGGTAGCGCAGTTGCCTTGAGGGTCAAGGTCAATCAGCAACACTTTGGCTTTTGGAAGTCCTTGACGAGAGGAGCCCTTTGCGAGTGCTGCAGCCAAGTTCACAGCAGTTGTGGTTTTAGCGCAACCACCTTTCTGATTCGCAACAGCAATGACCATCTTGTAGGGATTCAACTTAGCACCTCCTCGGACAAATTGAATGAGAATGGTCTTCCCCTTTCAATACAGGCCCTAACCTGTGAAATCTCAAGCAGGTTGAATGACTGGGACAGGAACCTCGGAGAGGATTTTTCGAACGATGTGCATGCCTGTAATTCCTCGAATTTTTGCTTCAGGTTTCATGTTGATACGATGAGATATAATCTGCAAAGCGATTCCTTTGATGTCATCAGGGATGACATAATTGCGGCCAGCAATAGCAGCAGCAGCTCGGCCAGTCTTGAACAACGACTGCGATGCACGTGGAGATGCTCCATTGGTAACTCGGTGGTCTTCTCGAGTGCGTTGAACGATTTCAACGATGTATTGAAGAATTGCAGGGTCAACATGAACCGTTTCCAGTGCTTTTTGCATTGCCACGACTTTCTTTGGGGATGTGATTTGTTCGACATCGTGCCCGTCCTTACCGCGAAGTTTACGTCGTGCGAGAATCGCTCTTTCTTGAGGTCGGTCCGGGTAACCCATACTCAACTTCATTAAGAAACGGTCCATTTGTGCTTCAGGTAGAGGGTATGTTCCTTCTTGCTCAATCGGGTTTTGAGTTGCCAAAACGACGAAGGGTGCAGGAAGTTTGTGCGTGATACCTTCGATGGTAACTTGCTTCTCTTCCATTGCTTCAAGCAATGCTGCTTGTGTCTTTGGAGGAGCACGGTTAATTTCGTCAGCGAGTAGGATGTTCGAAAACAAAGGTCCAGCACGTAGTTTGAATTCACCAGACTTTTGATCATACATGTATGTGCCCATGATGTCGGAAGGGAGTAAATCGGGTGTGAATTGAACTCTCTTAAATTTACATCCAAGCGCACGGGCAAATGTGTTTGCCAGCAAAGTTTTTGCCAATCCAGGGAAATCTTCGAGCAGCATGTTTCCGTTCGATAGAATTCCTACAGTCACCCGTCGAAGGTTTTGTGGCTTGCCGATAATAACCTTGCCAACTTCGTTCATCAAACTGTTCGAGATGGCCGACACAGTCCCAATTAGGTCTTGTGCAGCGGGATTTTGACCCATTGCGGGTGTTCCAGTTAAACCAGTTTCCATGATTGTAGCCTCCGAGGATAATTCTTCAACCTCGCCTATCCATATATGAATGTGAGGTGTGATTATGTCATACAAAAAGCCTGAGTGAAACATTTTCCTTAGCCGGCTTACGGTTTCCATCCAAATCCGTAACTAAATTCTTGCAGAATCTCTTGATGTATTTTGACAATTTCGATGAATGCATCTGTCTCAGATTCGGTTAAGGATACCTTTTTCATATTCTTTGAATCCTCTTCGAGAACATTTCCATAGAATATTTCGTTATCCGAAATGTTACTTCTCGAGAAGCGAATGTTGACTTGAATCGGAACTTGTTGCCCTTCATGAGCCACCTTCTCACCTTCAGTACCGATTGACATAATCTTGCCAAGAATACGCCCAGTACCATCATCTCGAAGAAGTTCTTGTCCAACCCGAATTTGTCCTTTGAGAACTTGAACTCCAAATACTGCGGGCTTATCCTTGAAGGACATGTTGAGATATCGAATTTGGGCAGGGCGAAATATGGGACCATCGCTAGAATTTTCTGCTTCTTTACGAATCGTCTCGACTAACTCATCAATTTGGTCCATAATCTGATAAAGAATCTCTCCTTGAACATAATTGAAATCAACCGATTTCTTAGACTTAGCAGCATCTTTCAACTCTTTTTCGACTTGCACATTGCCCTTGACAGCAAGGGCGATAAGGAACTTGTGCTCATCATTCCCTGTTGCTAAGATTTCTCGAACATCACGCTTGTTCACTGGGCCAACTTCTGCATGGCTGATAGGTATTTTTCTCTTTTTCAATTCATACAAAACTGCTTCAAGTCCGCCAAATGTTCTCGCCTTCACAACAGCTCCTTCCCGAACTTCACGAGCGGTTTGGCACCCCTGAGAGAATCCTTTGTCTCGTGCGCTCGGGTTTGTGTGGATTGTTGCGAATTCCTTACGGGTGAGAACGTCATTGCAAATGCTGCACATAATAGGTGCCTCATCACGAATTCGCTTGTTTTCAAGTTTCATTTCTTTGAAGATATCGTCTAAATTTTCATTTGGTTTCGGGAAGAAAATTTTACTGCCAATATGGATTTCTTTCATCCGTGGAATTACGAGTTTCAGTCCAGCAGCAGCGGATGCTGATTGGACATTTTCCCACCTTTTCCCAGCATCTCTCATCTCAGCCATACCCATGGGTTTGCGAATTGAGCGAATACGAACACTTGAGGAATCATCGTCATGGAACGAATCAGCAATTGGGCCTTCATTTGTGTTGTATGCTACGCTATCTCCAACTTGAATAGAACCTTTTGTGAGGATGATATCGATGGTTTTTCCAACCCCAATTTCCTCACGTGACTCCAATACATAGCCTTCAGCCATGTCTTCAGAGTGAATAATGAGGTCTTCTCGAGCAAACTTTTCAGCCATTGCAAGAATAACGAAAAGTAGATCTTGCAATCCTTCTCCTTCTTTTGCACTCATTGGAACAAATAACCGGTCGTTTTTGATGTCAAAAGTTTTGATTCCATCCCAGTATTTCGCTAGATTAAATTTCGAATGCGAAGCGACTTCCCCAAGAAGTTTGTAATAAAAGTCATCAGCCATTTTTTGGGCATCTTTTGATTGCTCATTCCACGATTGCCATGAAGAACGCCCTCGCTTTGACTCCCATCGGTGAATCCTGTCTATTTTATTGCCCACAATGATGAACGGGATATTGTTTTGCTCCAAGATTTGGATGCTTTGAATCGTTTGGGGCTTGAAACCTTCAACGATGTCCACGATGAGAATAGCGATATCTGCTACACTGCCGCTCCGGTTTCGAATAGAGCCAAACGATTCGTGCCCTGGAGTATCCAAAAATATGATTCCAGGGCTTTCAAATTTCGGTTTTTCTTTAAACGGCATTGTTTGAATTGCTTTTACCAGCAGTTCGGAAGGTACATTGGTCACGCCAAGTTCTTGGGTAATTCCGCCAGCTTCTCGGTTCATGACGTTTGTTTTATTTCCTCCAATTGAGCGGAGAAGGTCGAGTAGACTGGTTTTACCGTGATCGACGTGGCCAGTTACAGCAACGATTGGTTGGCGAAGCGTTTCTTCGACATCCACCACTTCATCGCTGGCTTCATCGGTCATGTAAATCAACTGCAGTTCAATTATTCATAAACCCAGGACGTGATGGTTTGTTCCCAATCCATTAATCCATCAGGGAACCAAAGTCCGAGTTCAAATTCAGCAGTATCTGTAGCATCTGAACCATGAATCATGTTGTAACCCATGTCCATTCCAAAGTCGCCACGGATTGTTCCAGGCGCTGCTTCGCGACCATTTGTAGCACCAATGAGCGTGCGAGCCACGCTGATAGCGTCCTTTCCGGACCATGCCATACAGACAACCGGCCCAGATGTTACGAAATTAATGAGTCCTGGGTAAAACGGGCGTTCAGCATGAACTGCGTAATGCGTTTCAGCAGTTTCTCTGCTTGGAACGACGGACTTGAGTCCGACTAATTTGAGACCTTTGCGCTCAAATCTTCCAATAATTTCTCCAATTAATCCACGTTGCACGCCATCAGGCTTGACCATTACATAGGTTGTTTCCATGTTGTTCACCGATTCAGTCCAACTGACTCCCCTTTATGAGCCATACGGAATAATCTCAACAGCGGTTGCACTCTGAACTTTAAAATTCCAAGGGAAAACTTGGGTTGAATGAAGGCTCAAATGCCGCCCTTAACGAAATGACGGGTCCACTTGACTCGACGAGCATTTCGCTTAAGTTTGACCATGTTCTTACGGGCCTTGGAATTCTTGAACCACAAAACGCTTCCATCTCGGCGGACGAACATCATTCCGGTTCCAGGTTCGATCTCTTCACCAGAGAAATTACAGATTCTACGTTCAGGCATTCTTCATCACCGTGCATTCAACTTACGGGCTTCTCGGCCAGTGTCCTTGAGCATCAAAATATCGCCCACTCGAATAGGTCCCAAGACGTTTCGAGAAATGATTCTACCAACGTCACGTGGGTTTGGAGCATCGTTAACACGGACTTTGACTTGAGTCGCTTCCCCGGTCATACCGGTTCTTCCGACAATTTCAACGACTTCAGCAGGCCATCCACCAAGTTCTTCGCTCATCTTTGTCATCTCCTCGTATCAATTTCAAGCTTTGAGGCCATTGATGGCTTCAACAACTTGTGTAAATGTTTCTTGAGCGCCTTTGGTGATTTCCATCACAGCAATAGACGCTGCTTTGACACCTGCTGGGAGTCCAGCGGCTTGTGCAAGGTGTTCTTGAGAAGGCACGTATCCGAATGGAATGCCTTTTTCAGCACAGATAAGAGGAACGTGAGCCAGAAGTTCTGGAGGGTTGACATCTTCTGCAAGGATAATGAATTGTGCAGTTCCGCGCTCTGCGGTCTTTGTCACTTCATTGCTACCTTTCTTAATGCGGCCATTAGAATTGGCTTGTAGCATGTCGTAGATTTGGTTCGATACTTCTTCAGGGGTTTCAAATTGCACGTGTACAGTCACTGGAATCACTCTGTCCTCATGTTAAGGGCGTTCCTCCGCACAACCTCGCGGATATAAACACGACGGAAAGAAATACCTGCTTGGGATTGGATATTTTCTAGTGATTCGTGGTTCGTATTACTCGTTAAAAGACTCACTGAAAGGCTATCTTTCCCAGCCAAGGCGTTCAAACAGCTCATTTACTCCACGAGCAAGCGCAGGGCCGCCGGATATCACATCTCGGGGGTTTGACAACGAGCCGGTAGCATGCACGCCATCGACATATCGAATCAGTCTGGCAATTGCTCCACCGGTAAACAATCCGTGTGAGCAAGCAGCGTGAACAGCGACTGCCCCCTGATTTCGTAGGGCTTCAGCAGCACGACAGATTGTCCCTCCGGTTGCGATCATGTCATCGACAATGGCGACAATTTTGCCATCGACATTGAGGTCTTTGGCTTTGTGAACAATTGTATGGGCATCTATTCTGGTTTTTTCCAAGTAAGAGAATTCACAATTTATTTCTTTAGCCACCATCGACGCTCTTTCAATCGCCCCTTTATCAGGGGAGAGTATGAAGTCAGGCTTGACCGTCTCTTGAAGGTGGAGTGCGAGTTCAGGCATTGCAGAAGTAAACGATACTGGGACCGGTAAATCTTGAAGAACGGAAGGTGCATGTAAGTCAAAGAGGATGATGCCGTCGCATCGAGACGCCAGTAGATGTCCAATCGCTCGGGCTGAAATTGCTTCACCTGGCTTGAAGCGCTTATCTTGTCGAGAGTAACCAAAGTAGGGCACCGCCAGTAAAATTCCCGGGCCAACATCCGCCATGGATTGAGGTCCAATTTCACGTAAGTTCTCCATATTTCCTTTTCGAACATCATTTAATGCTTCAAGCATGAGCAATGTTTCGACAATTCCTGAATCAGGGAACGTGTTGGACACCAATACGACAGGTTCGTTTCGCACAGCTTCTATGGTTTCTGAAGGTATTCGGATGTAACCTTCTGAATCAGGGAATCTTCGAGTTTCTAGCTGATGGTGATCCCAACCGAGTGAGTCGGCAAGTTGTTCTGCCAACAAGCGAGAATTACTCCCAGATAGAACGACCATGTTATTCCCTTGTGATGAGCGAAGCACTGCCCCTTCATGTTCTTTGCGAGTGAGGTGGTCTTGAATTCAATCGTCGAAACAACGTACCAATGAAGGAAAAGAGTGCGCGAGGCAGGACTTGAACCTGCGACCTCCCGGTTATCAGCCGGGTGCTCTAACCGACTAAGCTACCCGCGCAACTGTAGTTCGGCGACTGACCTCCCCGTCATAAGAGTGACGGAGTAAGCAAGGTCACAAAGGACCCTGGTATGCGCTCATTCTTCTTCGCCACTCATCTCATTGATTGAGATATACGATGGTAGTGAGAGAACTTTGTCGAATGTTCGAGAAAGTACGACCTCATCAAGGCGTTCACGAGTTCTGGAAAAAGCATTGATTGGTATACGCAATTCTGCTTCAACACCATACTGCTTCTGAATGCCAATTCGTACTTGTACGATAACACCTTTGTAGGTGCGCTTAACTTTGAACAAATCAGTAATGACACCGATTTCATCTCCCTGGTTATCAAGGACTGCTCTGTCAAGCATCTCATCAGGCGCATACAGCTTTTCATCAATGCGGACGGTGTTGCGCCATCTGCGTTGTAATTCTCTCATCGATTTTGAAAGTTTGACAGTACCGTCATTCCGGATACTGTGGACTAATTCTTTTGGTAGAGGTACGAGTTCAGCGGGCTTCCGCATGAATTCATCTGCTACATCCGATTCTACTTGCAATCGCATTGATCGCACGCGTGCTTCATTCGGATGGTGGCGCTCACCAACTATATTTCCTACTTTCTTATCATTTACGTAAACATCTCTTCCGAGTAATTCTTGGATGTCATATTTGTCGTTCGTCATTTTCCCATCTCCTTTGCCAGTTCAATCCGGCTTACCCCATGCTTCACTTGAAAGGTCTTATACTCTTTGGCGGTTTAAATCTGAATTCCAATTGCATTTGTCGTATAATTTATTGCCATTTCAATTAGAAAAGCGTTTTTTTTTCAATTTTAGGGTATGTCGTATAATTTATTCCTACAATAGGAGTTCAAGAACGCCGAAGAGTTTTTTCACTCGATTCTATAGAGCGAGACTTATTACAGACGGAATCTCCTTTTTGGCATTCTTTTCAATATAAAATGTTCTTTTTTTGAGATTTCTGTGTGCGATTAAAGGATCCATATTGTCTCCTTTGAGATTTCTTCTGAAGTTGCGAAGAGCTGTAATTCATTCATTCGCTGACACCCACCATTATTCATTTTTCCAATTAGATTTTTGATTTTTCAATTGATTTATTTACAATTCAAAGGTCGTATAATTCACTGTATGGACATATTGATGTATGCTTGACTGTTGGATGAAATATGCGTCAGGCACCCGTGATTCACATACGGGGCTTTGATTCAAGTATAGGTCACGCTTTAGTCGAGCGAATTCTTCGCACGAATGCCAATCTCGTACTCATTCCAGAACACTATCAAGAAGTCTCACAACACTATTCAACAGAACTTGAGTTCGGAGAATGTGAACTTCATTCCTCTACGGCTGTTCCTTTTTCAGCAGGCCATCGATTAATGCTCATTGGATTGGGTCCTTTTGATACGGCGAGTGATGGCAGTGATGGCTTTGATGTCGATGGTCTTGAAGTAGTCCTGGTAACTCCTGCACATTTCGAATTCGAGATTGATTCAGAATGGCTTGACAGTCTTATTGTCATACATGATGTTCTACCACGTATTCTTGATATGACTTGGCGCTCACCACTCTTTGAACAGTGGATGAAGCAGCTCAACGCAGGTGGCCGACCTGTAGAAACCGGTGCATCACAACAGTGGTGGGTGAGTGATATTGATGTCGCAGACGCTTTTGTTCGCATTTTGATGAGTGATGAACCCTTCCCAGTTGAACTGAAAGTATCGGGGAGAAGGGCTTGGAGCCAATCGCAAACGATTGAAGAACTCTCTTTGCTTTACGATAGAACTCTCGCTGGTAAAACTGGCGAATTTAGTATCGAGCACCTTACTGCAGCCCCGTCGCCAACAATTGAAGTTGAGTCGTTGCGGGTGAGCCCATCAACTCCGATGAGTGTTGAAGAAAATGCTCAGCAAAGGCCAGAGCTTTCTCCATTACATGATGTCTTACACCGAATTGATGGTGATGGATGGCGTCCACTGGTTCCGATTCGTACTGCACTAATGCACGCGCTTGTCGACTATGTTCAATGAGTCTCAAAGAGTTTGAGACCCACCTTCAGGTAAGACTGACAACGATGTTACATTACCCAAAAGCGTAGGGCCTTCGATGAAAGTACCCATTATGCCAGTATCTCCACTTGGATTATGAGACAACGAAAGCCATGGTCGCCCAAACGCATCGATTTGCATATCAATGAAATCACCAAAGCCGCCACACCGCTCATATCCACAGGTAGGGCTAGCATTGTCAAGAGGGTCGTCTGGTGCATTGACTTGGACGGTTGTGATTAGGGGAGTTTCGTTGAAAGCATCCGTGATAACCGAGATGTATCCATGCCAGACTCCATCACCCTCAGTTCCGATGTATCCAAATGCAACTCGCCCAGGATCGCCTGCTATTACAACGGGGAATCCTGTTCCTTCCAAATGACTTGGCCCAACCATAATGGCATCAGACCAGGTATTTGCATCGTCGACAGAGTATGAGAAATAAGGCATGTTATCGATACCCATCCACATTGCGTAGACGTTGCTTTCCGTATCCGTATCGACTTGTGCTTCCTCGGCATTCCACGTATCTGCAGTTCCAGACTCTTCGGTAGGCAAGACATGCTCGGTCCACGTTAGTGCTCCATTTTCAGTCTTATACATCGAGTAGCCAGTTCCATCGCAGCCAATTTGGCCACGGTAGAAATTGCCATTGTCAGCGCCGATAAGGTGAGCTGAAAGCCCTCCACTCTGGCAATCTACTGGGGCGCCAGGAAGTTCAGGCCCCCATGTTAGACCCCCATCTTGACTTGCAGAGCAAAGTGGCGATGGGTAATTGCCGTTAATACAGAATACCCACAATGTCTCATGAAGAATCCCTCCATAAGGCGAGGACGCAATGGTTTGGTGATCTTGAACAGAATATCCTGTGGCAACCGAAGGGCCGACCCAAGACGCTCCCTCATCGTCGGTCCATTCAACTGTCATTCCGCCTAAAGCATGCATGTCGAACTTCATAATGCGGTCAGTCCATGGGTCAACGTAGACGTATGGGTCATTTGAATTGATGACCGGTGGGAAGGCACCGTAGATGTCTTGACAACTGAAATCAGACAAGCTTGTCATTTCAATCATGTTTGTGCATTGAATAATTGCGGTTGAGCCACCATTTCCATTTCCATAACTTGTGAAGTAAATGTTATCGGTTGAGGTAATTCCCATTGTTGGTTCAAAGGTAGAATATCCTGTTGCATAGTATGTTCCTTGACTGTAAAACGGAATGTTTGCGCCTCCGAGTGCTGAAGTGTTGTTCATGGCATTGACGCCACCAGGGTAATGATACCATGTGCCACTGTTTGAGCCTTGTTCAAAATCAAAGAAACCACCAGTCGTTTCATCATTTGACATTACTTCATCGCTACCAAAGCATCCAGCAAGGGGCATAATTGTCATTAACAGGGTTATGAGCATGGCCATTTTTTTATTGTTCATTTTTGTTCACCTCTTTGAAAAAGATCTGCACCGAGTAGAGGGAGCAAAACGCTCGCATCACCTTCAACGCAAATGTTTGGAGCCTCGGGTCGCATTTTACCCCATGAAATTGCTTCACGTAGTCTTGCGCCAGAAAGGCTTCCATCATGTTCAGGAGCAGTTGTGATATACACAGCAGCATCAAGACCACCTCGATATTGGTTCCACCAAATGACGTGGTGTTTAGAAATTCCTCCACCAACCATCAAGGCGTTTGAAACTTCAACATCCCATGTCAAATCACTCATCACTTGCTCATCGGCAAGAGTATCGATGTGGAAGTCACGATGCTTTTGTCTCAACATGAAGAGTTGCGCTCCTATCGAGCCATCGGTGATTCCGGGGATCACCACTGGGATTTGATGCTTGTATGCCCAATATATGAGGGAGTCTGGCGTTCCGATTCGCTTACCAAGTTCCCATACGAGATGGATTGAACCAAAGCCAAGCCAAGCATCAGCTCCTGTTTTACCTGTTTCTTTGAGTCGGTCTTGATACATCTCTTCCAATACTGGAGTGAGCACATCTTCGATGATTTCGCCGTATGACGAGTTCGGAACTATCACGTTTCCAAGACGCATAAGTGAATGCTCTCCCAGTTCAATATCATCGAGTTCAAACGCCCCGTGATAGTAGTGTTTGTGAGAACGAGCAATGTCGTGGTCCAGCATTCCACAGGTTGTCGAAACAACATTGAACATCTTTTGTCTGAGCGCTTCAACAAAGAATCCTCGCGTCCCAGTTGCACACAGGCAAGCAGGGAATGAAAGCCAATTACAAATTTTCGAAATGTCACCACCTAAAGCGTCAGACTGCTTTTTCATATCGAGCAGGATATCTCGAGCAGTTGCTAGTTTCGTTGCAGTAAAACCTCCAGCACTGGCCATTTGGTCCAGCAAGGACTGTGGGGAGGAGATGTCAGAAAACCGATAGTCGACGACTGGCACATCGAAGTCTTCTGGGTGAATCGCCATGGTTCATCCATCTGTCCTTCCTTCAAGAACCTGCCCACACATTTTCCACACCCGTAGGGTGTGTTTTGATTACAGTCGCTGTTCTAATTCAAAAACTCGATCTCGAAGCCGTGCAGCTTCTTCAAAGTCGAGATTTTTAGCAGCCTCTTTCATTGCTGATTTCAATTCTACAAGCAAGTCTTGAATCTGAGAAGGTTCGAGCCCCGAAAGAACATCGTCAGGTCCCTCATAATTCAATTCAATATTTGATTTTCCAATTGAAGAATCACCTTCGCCACGACTTCCATCTTGACCTGCACCTGCGGCCCATGAACCTGCTCCAATATTCAAATTCTTGGCCCAATCTCCATCCTTTCGGCCACCTTTCTTAGCGACAAGACGCCGTGTACCATCCTTCGATGTCGAGGTTCCTGAAATGAGATCGTCAATATCTGAATTCATCTTAGGCAAGGCCTTTTTGATGGTCTTTGGAGTGATATTATTTGCATCATTGTAAGCTTGTTGCCGTTCACGCCGTTCGAGCGTTTGCTGAATTGCTGCACGCATTGCTGGAGAAATGCTATCACCATACAGCAACACGTGGCCATTGATATTTCGAGCAGCTCGGCCTATCGTCTGCAATAAACTCCGTTCATTACGAAGGAACCCTTGCCGGTCTGCATCAAAAATAGCGACTAAACTTACTTCTGGTAAGTCGAGACCTTCTCGCAATAAATTAATTCCAACAATGACATCGATGTGACCTATGCGCAACGCATTAATGATCTCGGTTCGCTCGATCGTATCGATTTCGGAATGCAAGTGGTGTGCTTTAACACCCATTTTATTGAGGTATTCAGCGACTTCTTCGGCGAATTTGATTGTCAATACAGTGACTAATGTCCGTTCACCATTTTTTATTCGAGCGTTTATCTCTGACAATAAATCTGCAATTTGACCACTTGTGGGCCGAACTTCTATTTCAGGGTCCAATAAGCCAGTTGGACGAATCTCCATTTTAGCAATGCCTTCAATTCCCTGAACCATGTGATACAAACTTTCACTGTCAGGATGTTTCTTGTCGATATCTGCTTGGCCAGCCCCACCTTCGGATTTTGCATGCAGGAGGCCGTTTGGAAGGGGTTGATTAGTAATTTCACACAGATGACGTAATTCACGCTCACCAGGGGTTGCCGAAACATAGACCATCTGCGGTATGAGGTTTTGAAACTCTGGAATCTTCAGCGGACGGTTGTCCTTAGCAGTCGGAAGTCTGAAGCCGTGCTCAACAAGACTCTCCTTTCTCGAACGGTCACCGTAGTACATTCCACCAACTTGCGGGAGCGTCACGTGCGATTCATCCATGATGACAAGAAATTTGTCTGGGCTTCCATGAAATTGTTTTGCGCATGCTGCAAAGAAATCGAGTAGACAATACGGACGTTCTCCGCGTTCACGTCCATCGAAGTGAAGTGAATAGTTTTCCATAGACCTGCAATGCCCAATCTCTCGAATCATCTCCAAATCATAACGAGTTCTTTGTTCAATTCTATGGCGTTCCAATTCATGGCCGAGGCTTGAATAGTGTGCAATACGGTCATCCAGTTCATCTTCAATCGAAACTAAAGCTGATTCATATCGCTCGGGACTGGTCATGAAGAATTCTTTCGGATGAATCCAAGCCTCATCCAATGTATCGAGAACTTCCCATGTAACTGGGTCACAAACCTGCACTTTCGTGACGCCATCGAAATCAAATTGGATGCGCAAGGGATCGTCGCGACTCGGCATCCATACGTCAAGAACCTCGCCACGCAATCGGCATTCACCTCGGGACAAATCCGTTGTTGTACGCTTATACTGCAGTACAATGAGTTCTTTCAGCAAATCACTGGTTTCGATGTTTTGGCCAACATGGACACGGACGTGGTATTCAAGGAATGTTTCAGGGGGGTTCAATCCGTAAATACACGAAACAGAAGAAACGATGACACAGTCAGGACGAGTCACTAAAGAGGCAACTGTAGCGAACCGCTCTTGCTCAATCCGTTCATTGATTGACAATTCTTTATCGATGTAAAGGTCACGTTTTGCCAAATACGCTTCAGGTTGATAATAGTCATAGTGAGATACGAAATAATCGACAGCATTTTCGGGGAAATATCCAGACATTTCTTGATGCAGTTGTCGCGCTAACGTTTTGTTATGGCTGATAATTAGAGTGGGAATGTTGAGGTGTTGAATGACTTGCGCCATCGCATATGTTTTTCCGCTTCCAGTGACACCAAGGAGGACTGCTCTCTCCTGCCCATTTTCCAATTGGGAAATCAATTTTTCAATTGCTTTAGGCTGGTCTCCAGCAGGTTCGAAATCTGAATGAAGCCGAAGGCGTTTCACATCAGGGTGTAAGTGCTCTAGTGCAGCACCTCCGAGCGCTTTTGAGAGGTCAAAGGGGTCTCTTTCTGTCAAATCTCCTTGACCGACATCGAGGTCTGCCATCTGTTCAAATTCGCCATTATCGTCCCATTGTTTTACCATACTCTCACCTCCGTCGTTTTTTCTCATTACGTCGACGGGTTTTCAATTCTTCACTTAAGGCAGGTAGAGTCCGCCGTTGACATGGAGTATTGCACCGGTGATGTATTTTGAATCTTGGCCGACCAAAAAGGAGATTGTTCCTGCCATATCTTCAGGTGTACCGACACGCCTGAGTGGAACCTGTTGTTCACGTTGACTTCGCTTCTCTTTTGAATCACCTGCGAGGATAGCTGTATCGACAAATCCCGGAGCCAGCACATTCACTCGCTTTCCTTCCGGTCCAACTGCTTGTGCCAGTGAGCGAGCCCAGGTTGAGAGTGCTGCTTTGGAAGCTGAGTAGTCAGCGCCATGTGGCGATCCTTTTGTGCCAAGTTGTGAGCCAACGACAACCATTCTGGCATGAGCAGTAAGGTGAGGCTGAACCGCTTTCCATACTGAAACAGCGCCTTCAAAATTTGTTAGCATTGTTTTACGTAATGTTTCTATTGTCATCTCATCAGCCGAAATCCGTTCATAAGACCCGTGGTTAAGGACCAATACATCAATTCCTCGAGCCATCCATGGATGAATTCCAAGTAAGCCGACTTCCCCCGTATCTGAGCAATCGACCTTGACAGCAAGTGCGTCATCTCCAGAGGAACGGATTTCTTCGACGACCATCTCTGCAGGTTTGGAAGAGGTATTGTAGGTTAACAGTACATCATAGCCATCCTTGGCAAGACGCTTCGATACTGCTGCACCGATACCTCTGCCGCCTCCAGTAACCAGTGCAACAGGGCGGGACATACAACGCCGTGGCGCCCCTCCATCATAACCCCTCCAGTCATCGATAGGATATGATTTCCCTTCAATTCTACATTGAATCTAACTGCTCTTACTCCTTACGATAGAAGGAATGAATACTTTACAGAGGGGTTAGAGGTTTTGATTTGGCTTAATCAAACCCAGAATTACAGTTTTTAAGATTGCCACTGTTGCAAATATCGAAGCCGCAACTAAAGCAATCATTGCTCCACTACCCGAGTCGTGCTCTGCTGAGAGATACAGCCCAATGAAAATAGCAGACATTCCAAAAACTTGAGTCCAAATTAAACAGGAACGGAAACTACGCCCTACCAGTTGGGCGGTTGCAGCTGGAGTGACCAGTAACGCGGTTACGAGTAAAGCCCCAATAACTTGAACCATACTCACAACTACAGCAGCAGTGATGATGCTAAACACGAGTCCAATTGCTCGAACTGGAAGTCCCTGAACACGAGCAGCAAGTGGATCAATGGTCGTCGAAAGTAATCCAGAATAGAGCATTAAGAGGGAAAGAAGTGAGAATATACTGATGCTAGCAATCATGTCAAGACTCTTCTCGTCAATGAGAAGTAAACTTCCGAACAGATATCCCTCGATATCGCTCGTTATTCCTCCACCAAATACTCGAAGAACAACGAGACCTAAAGCGAGCATTCCAGTTAAGAAAATAGCGATTGAGGCATCACCAGTTAGCAATTCTCTGGTTTGCATTTCGTGAATAATAACTGCAGAAATTACGCTGAATACCAGTGCATACCAGAGGGGGGAAGTGGCCCCCAATACCACACCAACAGCTACCCCACCAAAGGATACGTGAGCCAAACCGTCCCCGATAAGGGCGAGGTTTCGAATCAGCAAAAAGGAGCCAAGTACACCAGCAACCATCGTGACCATGATCGCTGCCAAAAGAGCACGTTGAAACATTTCCATAGTAAAGAAATATGGAAAAATCTCTCCAGGAACCATTGGTGCGATAAACTCGAGTACTGGAGCAACGAGTTCTAAAATCGTCATTCCTATTCCCATTATTCTTCCTCCTTATTGGAATGTTCATTCTTCTCAGTCCCAAGAACAATTGATTTCGGAATATTTTTGTCATGGCTATGACCATGCACTGGTTCAATGCCGCGTAATCCAGCAAGGGTTGTAAGGTCAGGGAAGTCTTCAGTTAGCCCGTCAAATCGTATAGATTCTTCAAGATAAATCATACGGTGAGCGGTTTGACGAATCGCAGCGAGATCGTGTGAGACCATCAGGATAGTTTTATTTTCATCATGGCAGAGCTTGTCTAATAACTTGAGTAACGAGTTTCGAGATTCTCGGTCAATACCCACGAGAGGTTCATCCAACAAGATAAATTGTGCATCGGATGCAAGAGCACGACCAATAACAGCACGCTGACGCTGCCCTCCTGAAAGTCGCGCTATGTCATTGTCTGCAACCCCTTCTAATCCAACCATTTTCATTGCCTGGTCCACTTTTTCACGATGGATTCCCTTTCTTCGCCAAAACATATTCCTCGAGTTTAAGGTACCTAGTTGGACGAGTTCTCGAACTGTAATTCTCACGTTCTTCGGCATGACCGCTGCAGCTTGAGAGACCCAGCCAATTTTACCCAGAATGCTTCTTGACATTGGTTTTTGACCATATATCTGAATAGAGCCTTGCTGGGCTCTCAAAACGCCAAGAATGGACAGAAGAAGCGTTGACTTACCGCTACCATTGGGTCCAACTAAACCGATAAATTCGCCTTTACGTACGCTTAGATTGATGTCGTGGATAACCACTTTTCCGGAACGGCTTACGGTCAAATCCTTTATTTTTAGGATTGCAGCCGCTTCTTCCATCACTTTGTTATCGGCTGGAGGTTGCATATTAAGCACTACCATGTTGATATGTCATTGATGTCAATTCGCAAAAGTGAATCTGAGATTGATATCACGAAAAATCGTCTTGACTGGAGTATGTAGCCCAGAAAGATTCAACCAGTAAGTAGCCAAAAAAGGCAACGAACACCGTTGAAACAACGATGATTGGAAGTGTATCTACAAGGTGCACGTCTTTCACCTTCTCTTCAGTTCATGGTTATGTTTGCGAAATCAAGTTCTTACAATCAGCATCCGATACCGGCTACGAGGTTTGCAAGGTTCTTGGTCATCATTGTCATGTAATTGTCATCAGAATCGCTTGGTGCCATTTCCATGGTGTAAAGGATTTGAATCGACACACCTGTTTCATCAACAATGCTTTGCACTGAAGATTGGTCGGTGTATTCTTCAACAAACAGAACAGTGATTCCTTCTTCCTTGATGAAGTTAACAACCTTAGCGACATCTTCAGGAGATGGTTCTCCTTCTGGGTCAAGTCCGTGAACGGTCATGAATTGGATTCCGTATTCAACTGCGATGTAGGAGTAAGCGTTGTGGTTTGAAGCCACAGTCTTTTGTTGACCTCCAGCCATGCATTGGCCGCCTTCTCCGAAGGCAGCGTCAAATGAAACGTCAAGAGCTGTTAATTGAGCAGCATATGCCTCAGCGTTTACCTTGAAGACTGCTTCTCCAGCAGGGAAAGCAGTGGTTAGTCCGTCGAGAACAACATTCACTTGTGCCTTGAAAGCAAGTGGGCTAAGCCAGCTGTGAGGGTCATAATCGAGAGCTCCTTCTTCGTCAGCGTGGTCATCATGGTCACCTTCTTCATCAGTATGGTTACCTTCTTCATCAGCGTGGTCATCATGGTCGCCTTCTTCTTCAGCATGGTCGCCTTCTTCTCCAGCATGGTCATCATGGTCGTCGTGATCATCATGGCCAGCATGGTCGTCATGGCCGCCTTCGGCCATCATGATGTGGAATTCAACATCCATAGGTAGAGCGAAACCATAGTCGCCTTCAGCATTAACGTGAAGGGTCACATAGCCGACAGGATGGTGATCTTCTTCGTCAGCGTGGTTATCGTCGCCGTGGTCGTCATGGTCGTCGTGATTGTCATGGTCGTCGTGATCATCATGGTGGTCATCTTCCATGAGGTCTTCGAGCATTTCCATGAATGCACCAAGTTCGGTAACGTTCAACAATTGGTCGCCGTCTGCATCGGATGCGTTGAAGAGGAACTGGAGTTCCTCTTGAGTCGGTTCGCCATCACCGCCATCCATTGACATAAAGTACTCATCCGTGTCAATGATAAATTGGTCGAGTTCATCGAGATCTAACTCTCCGGACTGATCTGCATCGTTGTTATCGAATATTACTCTGAGTTCGTCAACCATAGATTGTGGCAATGACTCATCATCATCTTCATGTTCACCGTCAGGATCAGGTGAATTCATGAATGCAATGAATTCATCAAAGCTCATTGTTCCATTTCCGTCAGTATCAGTCATATTGATAAATTCTTGAGGCGTTGGCGCTCCTTCATTGTCACTGTGGTCATCATCGTGAGATTCATCATCACCATCAGGGCAGTCATCATATCCGTCGTTAACGAATTCCATGGACACATTTGAACCATCCATGCAGTCGAACCAGTTGTCAACAATACCATCACCGTCAAAGTCTTGAGGCTCATCGGAACCATCGCCACAGTCTTCAGTGCCATCGTTCACTTGAGAGAACGGAATTTCTGTGTCTGGAGTGCCACCAACGGTAGAACTGCAGTGGAATGTTCTTTCGAAGTCATCATGGCCATCATGGTCATCATGGTCATCATGGTCATCATGCATCATACTGAGGTCTGGCAAATATGACATGTCCGAGGAATTTGGCATCCAAGCGACGTGTTCTGTCATTTCAGGAATCATTACAGAGTCAATACCAACATTGCTGACTTCCCAGCCAGTGTTGTTTTCTGTGCCGTTCCAGAGCATAAGTTGCCAATACCAGGAATAATCTTCTGGAGCCATAAATCCGTTGATTCCACTGACACTAGTGCCGTATGTTTCATGAACGGAGTAATTGAGCTCGAGTGTGTCATCTCCCATCATTGCAGATGTTGTGAGGTTCCATCCAGTTGCGTTTTCAGGCAGCATATCGTCTTCAGCAGCATACATGAGCATGCAGTTGTCAGGGAATAATACGAAGACGCCGTGATGTTCTTCATCATGGTCGTCATGGTCGTCATGGTCATCGTGCCCATCGTCGTTCCAGGAATCCCAGAATTCATCCCAAGAAAGGAGACTGTCGTTGTTTGAATCGGCTTCTTCAAGCGCTTCTTCTGCAGTCATGTGATCTCCGTGGTCATCATGGTCGTCGTGGTCATAGTGGTCGGCGCACGGGTCGTCATGGCCATCGTGGTCGTCATGGCCATCGTGGTCGTCATGGTCGTCGTGGCCATCATGGTCGTCGTGGCCATCATGGTCATCGTGATCGGCTTCTTCCATCCACGTGTGGCCTGCGGCAACACATTCTTCCTCAGTGGTATGGTTGGTGTTTTCGTGAGTTGTTGTATCGTGGCAGTAGTCGCCTTCATGGTCGTCGTGACCGTCTTCTTTCATCCACATGTGGCCTGCGGCTACACATTCTTCCTCAGTGGTGTGGTTGGTGTTTTCGTGAGTTGTCATATCGTGGCAAACGAAGTGTTCGTCACCATGACCATCATGGTCATCATGTTCATCTCCGTGTTCGTCACCGTGGTCACCATGGTCGTGGTGTGCGTGACCGCCAAGCATCTTGAGAACTGCCATTGTGAAATCATCTGCATGTTCTGCATCGAATTCAATGATGTATTCCCCTTCTTCGAGGTGGAATATGGAAATCATTGTGTCAGCAGGACATCCTGCAGGGTTGGAAAGAGTTTGTTCAGCAACAAGGTGGGCATGGCCTTCGTGGCCATCATCATGAGCGTCGTGGTCTTCGTGACCTTCTTCTGAATGGTTGCCTTCTTCATCAGCATGGCCGTCATGCCCGTCTTCTTCCTCAGCGTGGTCATCATGGTCACCTTCTTCATCAGCATGGTCGTCATGCTCTTCGTGAGGGAATGTGATGTTATGCGCCATGTATTCAGCTAGGATTTTAACATCATCAGCGTGCTCTTCTTCATCAACAAGTTCAACGGTTTCGTATGGCCCTTCTAAGAGAGTTTTGCACAAATCAGAGACGAGTAACGATTCATAATCGAGGGTCTCTTCCCCACTAGGCATGGTGTGAACTTGAACGGCTGTTGGAGCATCGTTACCCAAGGAGTCAAGCGTTGCATCGACCCAGGGTTCGAGTCCTAGTCCGTGGTAGAAGAAAACGTCAGAGTTCTGAAGTCGGATGAGATCCGATGCAGATGGTTCGTAATCGTGGACGGGGATGTTGTCAAGACTCATGTATTCCATGTCGACATGTTCGCCAGCGATTGCTTTGACGAGTTCTCCGACGTGGTATGTTGAAACCATTACGGATCCCAACATCCCAATGGTTGTGGTATTGTTGCCATCCATTGTGGAGTTTGTTGCATCATTCAAGAGGTCAGTGGCCTCTTCAATAGCTTCCAATTCTTCATCGCCAATACATCCAGCAAGGCTTGAAAAAATCATAATCAGGCTTACGAAAACGACTCTCATACGGTTGTTGTTCATGTCGTGCCGTTTTCTATTAACTATTTAATGAACACTAATAATTACCACCTAGGCAGTTATTATTAGTGACTCTCTCCTCCGTTACAACATGAGCCAAATCATTTCGTTTAGTGCTGATAAAAAATTTGCCGAGGACTTTGAAGACTTAATCAAAAAATCAGGATATCAAAACCGAAGTCGCTTCATTCGAGATGCTGCTTTACTTTTTGCTGAAATACAACAGAGAGGAGAGTTAGCAGATATGGATGATGATACAGTCGTTGAAGGTCACTTAGTCATCTACTATCAACACGGAAATGAGCATAAACTTATCGATTTACGTCACTCCGGTGAACTTGAGATTACTTCATACAACCACAGCTGTCTCAAACATAGCCATTCGTGTGTCGATGTGATCCAAGGCATTGGAAAGGCATCTCACTATCGTTCGGTTATTGAGCAACTCCAGAATACTGCCAATGTCGATAAGGTTACTTTCATCAGCGCCCCCATGCGTGATGAAGGCTGTTGCTGAGCCATAGTCATCGGCTTCACCTCGGTCGGACTGTCAGAATGCTTCTGTGAAGGTCTTATCCGGTTATTGGTTCGACTACGATTCATTCTCATCTGTTTGGACCGTACAAAGGCGATAACATAACGCTCTAATTTTTAGGGCGCCCTAAGAACATTTATAAGGCGGTTTTAGGGCCCCCTAAACGAGGACATTATTATGAACCACACAAAATTGAAAGGATTAGTATTGATTGCATTGATGGCAGTTTCTGGATTAGCAGGCTGCTTGGCATCAGAAGAAGACGAAACGACGGACGCAGCAGATTCGGTCGTTGCAATGGATGCTGAAGATGGTGGCTACACCTATGCATCAAATGTTGACAACCACCGCTCTCTCATGAAGGACCTTTGCGACATGAAGACCGCAGCTAGCTCTGATGGCGGCTACGACTTCGCAACTGCAAAGGACATCTACATGAACGGCAAGAATGCAGAAAAAAGCGATGGCTCTTACCGCACACTCGCTGGCTTTGCGTCTGCTGATGGTAAGAACCACGGCTACGATGCATACTACGACGCATCCGGTTCAGTCGATGACCACATCATGGCTGCAATGGACGGCACAGGCGACTTCGCTGGTGTTTCTGACACCGTTCGATACCAAGGTATTGCAAAGTTGACCGTTAACATGGGAATGGTTGCTTACACTATTCACGAGTTGAACTCAGCAATTGCAAAGGCAGATGCTGGAAACGTCGACAACGACTCCGGCGCTCCACACAACTGGGACGAAGGATGGGCATTCTTCCACGGACCTGATGAAGACTACGGCTGCTCTCCTGCTAAGGTAATGGAAAAGCGCGCTGCTGACTTTGGCACAGAAACCAATGGCGTCTCAAACGCTCTCACTGCTTCTCAAACCGCAATGGTTGACGGACTTGCAGCACTCCAAGCAGGAGACTCTGCTGGATACACTGCAGCAGCAGACACCGTTGTCAAGAACCTCGTCATTACATACTCCCAAGCAGTTCTCAAGTACACTTCGAAGATGGACAGCAACGAGTCCGGCGAGAAGTATCAAGTTGAAGGATATGCATTCTGGAAGGCAATCGAAGCATACTCGGCTGCTCACACCAATGCATGTATCCACACTGACGGAAACGTAACTTATGTCGGAAACTCTGATGCATCCGCTTGTGACGCAGCAAACGAAACCTTTGATGGACACTACGGTGCAGACAAAATCAACGAGATCTTGAACCTTCAAGACGCTACTCAACTTGGAACCTCCTACGACGTTACTGCTCACCTCGAGCATGTCTGGGCTCACTATGGCATCACCTCTGATGACATTGGAACCTACAGTTGAAACCGATAATATACCTCGATTGAAGCATTGTGCTTTGTTGATACTGGACGCCCCCCCGCTAGGGGGGGCACCTGTCCAGGTTACGACTAAGTCCCTGCTGCAACCGAAGAGTCACTTTGAGGACCCTACATGGAATCAACGCAAAGCGCTGAACTGTACAGTTCACCTCCAACACGGTGGTTGTATTTTCTACTCGCTTTAATGCTCATTCCAGCGTTCATTACCGCTCCTTATGTCTTGCTGGACACAGACACTCCACCTGGAGAAGTCGATGCGGTGAGCATAATCAGTCAAAACGAAGGATTTCTGCTCATCATTTTGGATGGTGTTGGAAGAGAATTGATGCTGGATGAAAAATCCATGCCGAACCTGAACAGTCACAAACAAACGGCTGCTGTATTAAACATCCAAACAGGCCCACTTACGCTGTCTGCGACATGCATCAGTGAATTGATGACTGGAGTTCCAAACAGGCCGATTGATGGATTAAACAACTTCAATCTTGGCCACCCAGGTGGCAATGATCCATGGACTCTCGCATCCCAAGATGAGAGGTATTCTGTAGGCATGGTTGGAAGCTATGTGATGGGGAATATCTACCAAGGTATGCCAAATATCAGTTTTGTTGATACTTTCAAAGGCCATAGCGACTACTATCAAGGCGATGAAGAAACAGAAACTGTAGCCGCACAATGGCTTCAAAACGGAGAACATAACGTCATTGCTGCACACTTTTCTGGACCGGATAAAGTCGGCCATCATTGGGGGATTCAAACCGATGAATACAGGCAGAAACTCCTCTCCATTGACCTGACAGTGGACCGACTCTTACGAACAGTGCCGCCTGATTGGACTGTTGTCATAACTGCCGATCACGGCATGACCGATGCAGGAACCCACGGTTCTGCTGAAAAAGTCACTCAAGAAGTCGCTGCTATTATTTCTGGACCGCATGTGAATACTGGAGTATGGTCTGACATCAAACAGCCAGATATCGCCGCATTCATGGTCTCCACACTGCTTCTCGATTTCCCTAACCAACTGCAAGGAAGGATTCCTCTTGCGATGTTGGACCACACATCCTCTGAAATTTCAACGTTGGAGCAATGGAATTGGAAGGCTGGATATAACAGACACGTGTTTTATTATCCTCAAGACAAAGACATGTTGTCAGAAACGGTTGTTGATTGGGAATCAATCGAAACTGAACCGATTCAAGTGAGGACATTGGATGTGATTGTATCCATTCTCACTTTACTCATTCTCCTCGCCGGAGTTGCTTATGCGTTTGGAGCCAATAAAATGACTCAAAGAGACGAATTAATCAAGCTTGGCGGTATTGGTTTGTTTGGCTTTGTATTGATGTATTTTCAAGCAAACCTTGCTTATTCTGCTATGATTCCGCGTGGACTCGGCGCACTTGGTGCGGTTTGGTTGGTAAGCTCAGCGCTTGGTCGTGCTCCAAACACGTCGATTAAATGGAAAAAGTTTGAACCCAGTTTTTGGAGCCTCGTAGGTTTGACTCTCCTTGCGTTAGTAGTATTCCAAGGAACGCTCACGCAAGCTATGGTGCAAAGCGCTATGTTCGCCTTGCTTGCCGTCTCTGTTCTTGCATTCTCGGGACATTGGAGAAGTGATGAGAAAGAGCGAAATTACCTTTTCATTCTGTTTGCAGTTGTCCTCATCAGTATCGGAGGACTGCGTCTTTGGTTTTTCCTCATACCTTGGTATTACATCCTTGGAGGAATTCTTCTTGAGAAAGATACAGAACGCACAAAGGAATCTATGATACCTCTTCTGTCAGTGTTTGCTCTGACATTATCGGCTATCGTTCTGGTCCATCGTCGTTTGTTTGGAAGGCATTACATGTTAGATCTGATTAATTTGAGTGCCGTCAGCATAGGTGGTTTTTTGCTAACGGGCCTTCTCATCATTTGGATGCTCCTCGTAGTGAAAAACACCGTATTACCCAAAGATGAGCATCGAGCGACCACATTTTTTGGGATAGCACTCGTACTTGGCGTAATCGTTCGTGAAATCGGTTATGACCCTCTTGAGCGATTGATGCTCATCCTTGTTCTCGCTGGGTATGGGCTTGCTATACATCACTCATTTTTCGGTGAGAATCGAGAATATTCGAAGATGCACACCATCCATGCAGTTGCATTGCATACTTTGGTCTCATGGGGGCCATGGGCTGCTTGTTGTATTACCGTCTTGTTAGCATCCACCCCAACAATTGTTTCTGCCTTGAAAAAATGGACTGGACTTGAACGAAGGCAATCATCGCAACAGTGGCTTTGGTTGTTCTATGCCATGTTACCTTGGTTGATGTGGTTGCTCTGGTGGACTCTTTATGGTCAAGTTAATGGAATTCAAAC
This sequence comes from Candidatus Poseidoniaceae archaeon, assembly GCA_949372875.1. Taxonomy (GTDB): domain Archaea; phylum Thermoplasmatota; class Poseidoniia; order Poseidoniales; family Poseidoniaceae; genus MGIIa-L1. The sequence continues at coordinate 141,349 of CASIAW010000005.1, read as the reverse complement.
CTGTTTTGAAGGGATTTGTCCACACCCAAGAGAATTAGACCCGGGCGCAGTAGCAGTTCAAGGAGGCTATTTCGCAGCTGGTAACAGCCCTTCAACCGGATGGATGATCTTGATGATTGCAAGTCCTCTCTTGATTGCGTCGTGCGTCATGATGATGTTCATACAAGAACAAGAGATTCCGCTAATGCCATTTATTCTCGCACAATCTCTCCTTGTTTTGGGATGTCTTTGCCTCTATGCATATTCTCCTACTTATCCAAGACTAATCTTCATGTTAACCTGGCAAGCGTTTTTCGCTCTTGTTCAAATCTTCTCTGCAAGCGCTGCGATTCTTCTTCACAACCTTAAGGCTCAACGTACAGACTCAAAGCCATACGTTTCCAACCCTCTCGTGTCCTAAAGTTGATACGACTGCTTGTTTCAAATCACTCGTTCTTGCGGACAAGAAGAGCAGCTCCAAGCATTGAGATAATGCCAAGAGCAGCTGTGAAACCAGGAAGAACAACTTCAGGATTCTCATCTGCGTAGGCAGAACCTTTCGCTAGGCGAACAGCATTCCATTCGAGGTTATTGTCAAGATCTTCAGTAATTTCAAACATGTCACCATCGGTGAGTGTTCCACTTTCATCAGTATCATAAAATTCAATTCCAGTAACTTGCCCTGCAAAAATATCTGCAAGAGACCATCGCTGAACATCAGCACCACATTCGGAAACAAGCATGTATTCGTCGGTGAACTGGTGGGAAAAGGAATCACACATTGAAAGAACGAGGTCCATTCCGTCAGCACTCGTTGAGTCGGTGAGAGAGCCACCGTTCCATTCAATGATTTCCATTTCTGAAGAAAAACCGAGAGTTGATACTCCATACATGCCATGTCCATGTCCTTCACCAAGATTTTCATCTGAGCCGTCTTCACAATCAGCATATCCGTCATTCACCCAAGAAAGTCGAATAATCTCTTCACCATCATAACAATCAAACTCAGAAACCTCTTGATCTCCTTGTTCATACGTAGGCTCATCCTCCGCATTTGCACAATCGTTCGTTCCATCGCTTACCATCTCGATGGTAATTGTTGAACCGTCATTACACTCAAAGAGTGCCGTTATGTCCTCGTCAGAATTATCGAGACAATTCTGAGTGCCATCAGATACCTGAGAGAGCCAAAGCCATTCATCATCTTCACCTGTGACGCATTTCCACTCGGAAATTTCATTTTGTTCGTATTGAGGCTCATCTTCACCTTCAGAGCAATCTTCATTTCCGTCGTTAATGGATGAGAAGGCAATGAATGCCCCATCGTCACATTCGAAAGTATCATCGCCTGAGGAAATTGGAATACCTTCGAAATATACCATAAACGGAGGAGCAGCATCGCTAAGTTCCATGTTGAGGGACATAACATGTCCACCAAGACCGGCAGTATACGTCTCTGAGTTGTCGTCATCTTCGAAGTAATTGGTGACCGATTTGATGGTCATTTCCGGAGTAATGAGGATCAAGTATGTATCGTAAGATTGCTCTAAGGTAATTGCCCAACTACCGTCGCTCTCAATGACCCAACTCCATGTACCATCGGGCATTGGACTTCCAGAGCATGCCCACATATTATCGTCGATATCCCAGTCACATTCTTCAAAAGTATCATCGAAGTAGATTTCATCCGACCCGTCATTACAATCCGCATACTCATCTCTAAGATTCTGCATTGGAATTTCATTTCCATCTTGACAAACATAGTTTCCTACATAATCAATATCGGATTCATCAGAACCATCTTGACAGTCTTCATATCCATCATTTACCCAGTACCATGAGAGAGATGAACCATCGAGACATTCGAAATTATTTGGCTCATCACTTCCATCAGAGCAATCACTGAAATCATCGTTTACCGAAGACAATGGGATTTCAATTCCATCATTGCATGTGAATACACTGATTTCCTCGAGGTCATACTCGGGTTCATCGGAACCATCATCACAGTCTTCATATCGATCATTTATGTAGGAGGTCGGAACTGTATACGCACCATCAGCGCACTCATATTCAGAAGTATCCTCCTCCTCTGTATACGGTTCATCTTCTCCATAAGGGCAATCATAGGTTCCATCACTCACCTGAGAAAGAGGAATTGTACTGCCATCATAAGAGCATTCGTAAGTTGAAGTTTCTTCTTGTGTTATGGGGTCATATGTTGGTTCGTCATCGCCTGCCGGACAATCTGGACTTCCGTCATTGACTTTAGAGAGGTAGATGTAATCGCCAGTATTGCATTCAAATTCAGAGTATTCTACTTCTTCCCACGTAGGCTCATCTTCTCCATTTGCGCAGTCAGCCAGGCCATCATTTGCTTGAGAGAGATATATTTGGGTTCCATCATCACACTCGAAGAAAGTAAGTTCTTCTCCATTATCATACTCAGGTTCATCGGCGTACCCTTGACAATCTCCATCTCCATCATTGAGGTATTCAAAGGGTATGATGCAGGACCAGTTTTCTCCAGAACTGCTTTGTCCTTCAAGTATAACCACATACATGTAGAGTATTTCATCATCTCCGTCGGGACAATCGTTGTTGCCATCGTTGGCCAAAGAAAGTGCAATAATATCGCCACTCCAGCATGTCATTGTTGAAGTCTCCATGCCAGAACTGTCGTAAGATGGTTCATCATCGCCGTTATCACAGTCATCATCACCATCGTTCACGAAGACCCATGGGACAAAGAAATCCTCGCCATCAATTTGGCAATCACCGTTCAACTCTTCTTCATTATCACGTTCCATTCCGAACCAGTTTTCACTCACATATGTCCATTCATCCCAGCTAAAAGCACAGTCCTCTGTACCATCATTCACTTGACTGAGGTTGATTACTGTTTCATCTTCTTCGTCGAAAGTCGTTGGATCTTCACAGTAATACTCAGAGATTTCATTACCCATACTGTCATATTCCGCTTCATCGGAACCATCTTGACAATCTTCTTCCCCATTGTTCACGAGGCTGAGAGGAATTTCGGAATCAGTTTCTTCACATGAGAAGTATACCAGTTCAACATAATCAAGATGCGTAGGGTTTTCGTCAGTTCCATCACTACAGTCATCATTTCCATCGTTCACCGTTGAAAGGAAAACTTGACTTCCATCAGCGCAATCATACATCGAAAGTTCTTCACCTTCCTCATACTCAGGTTCGTCAGAACCATCTTCACAGTACGAGTATCCATTGTTCACATATGAGAGCGGAATGGAATTTCCATTCTCGCATTGGAAGTCATATTGTTCATCAGAACCATCAGTACAATCCTTTGATTGATCGTTGACAAGGCTAAAGTCAATTACTTCACCATTCTTACATTCATACGTTGTCGCTTCTGTACTTTGTGCTTCGTCAGAACCGTCAGAACAATCGTTGTTGTCATCGTTAGCATACTCTGCTAAAATCATAGTTCCATCATCACATGTAAACAGGTGAAGAGTATCTGTTGCACTGTCTGCATTGCCAGTGGCATCGCTATACTCTGATTCATCAGAACCGTCTTGGCAGTCTTCGTATCCATCGTTGACCCAGGAAAGTGCAATTGTATCTACTTCATCATTACAATCAAATTCGGAAGTTTCTTCAGATTCATAGTATGGTTCATCAGCCTGGTAAGGACAATCATATGTTCCATCATTCACCCAAGAAAGGGGGATTGTACTGCCATCATAACATTCGAAATTAGAGGTTTCTTCCTGTGTAATTGGGTCATAAGTTGGTTCATCATCGCCTGCCGGACAATCAGGACTTCCATCATTGACTTCAGAGAGGTAGATATATTCGCCAGTGTCGCACTCAAATTCGCTGTATTCTGTTTCATCATACTTCGGTTCGTCTTCATCATTTGCGCAGTCAGTCATGCCATCGTTGACTTGAGAGATATATATCTGACTTCCATCATCGCAGTCGAAGAGAGAAATTTCTTCACCCACGGTAAAGAAATAGGAACTCGAGCAGAACCATACACTGCTCACATCTTGTTCACAATGATACCACGTTTCACTCTCTTCCATGAAAGGACTCGTCATAATTTGGTCGTGAATGAGCACTGCATCATCCATGGTAATGGTTTGGCCTTCTTCTTCCAAATAAACATCAGCATATTGATGCAGTTCAATGATGCCATCTTTAGCCAATAAGCTGATGCTGAACATTTCTTCCCCGGAATCGTCCAAGACCACTTGACTAATCAGTGTTGTATCATTCTCAGCATCATTGACAAAGAGGGATTGAATCAGATAAAACTCGCCTTCATCCATCTCTTCTTGTTGCTCTGTAGTAAAGTGCCATGTACCGCTTTCCATAAATTCGGACATCATGGAATGTGCTTCTTCGGGGCCAAAGCAAGAACCATCATCGAGGTTTGAACCAATGTCGTGGTTGAAAGCATTTTCATCAATACATCCGGGCACATCTTCATGTTTACTCGCGTCGCTAGGATACATGTCTTGTGCGTTGGAGACTCCATCGCCATCGACGTCCTCATCCAGTGCATCGCAGATAGAGTCGCCGTCAAGGTCAGAAGGAATGCTCAAAGCGTCAAGTGGGTCAGAACCACACAGTGTTTCTTCGTCATCAGAATATGTATCTCCATCGTCATCGGTTGAAACAGAATCACATACACCGTCGCCGTTTTCATCTATTGGGGTGAGTGAAGCAACCAGGGAATTGCTGCCACATTCAGTTTCAACTTCATCAGACCACCCGTCATTGTCATCATCGGTATCTTCTGTGAGGGTTGATTCACCAGTTACCGTATCAGGCATTCCATCGCCGTCAGTGTCTGTAGTTGCGGTCGCATCCAAGGGGAAGGCATCAGCTGAGTTGAAAATACCGTCTCCATCGATATCGAAATCTTGGTCATCGCATTCAAAGTCTCCATCAAGGTCGTCAGGGAAAGATGTATCCAATAGCGGATTCGTTCCACATGAGAGTTCCATTGAATCAGGGAAACCATCGTTATCATCGTCACTATCAGCAATCAATGGAGGGTTGGAGGTTGATGGGCCATCAAGTTCGTCAGGCAACCCGTCGTTGTCGGTATCGTAAAAAGCCGCAGTATCATTCGGAAATTTATCATCAGGGTCGATTTCCTCACCAGCATCATTGAGTCCAAGGCAACCAGAAAGTGTTAGCATCAATACGATTAACAGCGTTTGAATCTTCATGTGTTCAACTTAACGCCATGGTATATCTAGATTGCCGCGTTTTCACAAGCCTCTTTGGGGGACTTAGTGGTTTTTTTCCACTCGAAAGTTCATAGAGGCTTATTCGAGGAATTGAGCGAGTTGCGGTGGTTGCCAACCTTTTGGTTTGAGCACCTTTCCATCTTCACGTCGAATGACCTTTCCATCAACCAGTTTCGCCATGTTTGAGCGATGAACTTCATTGAATGCATCATCGTAAATCTTCTGCATACCATGGTTGATGATGGTTCCACCGAGAATGTAGCCAATGTCTGCAAGCGCATCGAGAACCTCAACCATATCGCCCGCCCGAGCAGCCTCTGCGTATTCTTCTACTTCTTCGCGAAGTAATTTGATTCGCAGTTCAATCATTTCATCTGTTCCGAGTCCTGGAGAATCGAGTTTTGGGATTTCAAAGGCTTCATTAAACTCAAGCAGTGATTTTACAATAGGGTTCATGATATACGGTGATTGCTTGAAGCACATCAACCTTCCATAGGTGAAGTGTGGTCGAAAAAACCGGCCAGCATTCGGATGAGAGCCTTTCAGTCCAACATTCCTTCAGCGCTTGGCTCCAGCATGAAACCGATGATGAGTGCAAACAGAAGCATCCATCCGGTCAACATTGAGGCTCGGAATAAAACCGTTTGAAAGTCTTCAAACTTGTTTTTTGCTAAGACAACCCAAATGTTCAACCCTGCCATCAATCCAGCGGCAGCGAGAAACCAAACCCCGTCCATCGGGTTGGAGACGGCAAAACATGCAAACCATACAAGCGTCAATTGAACCGTAGCACGGGTTGTCAGATCTTCGCCGAATCGGGAGGGGAATGAGTGTATGCCGCTGTTACGGTCATTCTCGACATCCATGCGAGCATAATTGATGTCAAAAGCGGCAATCCATAATGCAACTCCCAACGAAATAGGTAGTATTGTTGCTGACCACAAAAATACGGTTTCATTTTCGAACATTCCAGTTATGGCTGCCCATCCATGCACGTCTGCAGCCATGGCCACCCAAGCACCTGCAGGGGCAAGACCCAGGCAAAGACCAAGCCAGAAATGGCACAGCCAGGTGTATCTTTTCATGTAGGGGTAGATGACGAAGACAAGAACAGGTAGCCACGACATCATGAGTGCGACGGTATTGAGCATGCCAGCGCTCACAAGTAGCATAAAGAAGAAGAAAGCCGAAAGCGTCCATGCAGTACGCAGACTCATTGCTCCAGAAGCGAGATGACGGTCTTTTGTACGAGGATTAGCAGCATCAATATCTCGGTCAATGATTCGATTGAGAGCCATTGCTAGGCCTCGTGCACCCACAGCAGCAAGAAGAATCCAGAGTAAGTCAATACCCGGTGAGATGTTGAACTGTTCTATGGCAATCATATAGCCAATGAGAACGAATGGTAGAGAGAACAGTGTGTGTTCGATTTTAATGAAAGACAGGATTTGTTTCGCATCCATCACTTCGGTCCCCCGAAAGAGAGGTGGGGGGGCCACTCATATGATTCTAATTCAGGATGTTGTGCTATCTTTTCCAATGTTTCAGCAGAATGCAGAGTAATCGATGGCCATCTGCGTACACCGTATTGTTTGGAGGGGATTGGGGTCGTAGCATCCCAGCAGAGTCTCTCTTTCTTTTCATCAAACATGAGTCCACGGCCAACATCAAATCGAGAGGTGAGTTGCCACAAGAGGCGACGTCGAGCTTTATCACAGTGTAAATCGAGGTCATCATTGGTGATAAAGAGCCAGCGAAGTGAGGATGATTTATCCAATTGCCAAATTGATTTTCGCAATTGAGAAATACGCTCCCTTCTTGCCGCTTCAGCTTCATCATTTGACTCATCTTGACCGTCTTGAGGGGTTGGTGTGTTTTCGATATGAGTCGTTACGACCATGATGCTGTCTCGTAGCATTCTCGCCTCAGTGACATGTTTGAGTTTGAGAACCTCTTCAATGCCAGAGAATCCAGGTGCTTTGCCGATTCCTTGACGCCACTCAGGTGTTGCTTGACTGTATGAGCCTTCCAACGGGTCATTTGCGGAGCGTGGATCTCGTTGGGCAAGCGTCGTAGCATCAATCAGTAACTTACTGTGGACGTTTTCATAGGGGCTTGCTGCTTCCAAAGAATCAGCAACCATTCCATCAAGAACAAGCACGTCAGTCGAAATATCGACTTTTGAGTTAAGTGCATCTAACAGCGCTTCCAAGTTTTTCGGATTTTGACCCTCGTCAATCGCAATCATCGTTTTCAAGAACATCATTTGTCCTGCACCAAGCAATCCAAGGGCAGTTTTTCTTCCTTGTCGTGGATAGCGTTGTTTTGAAGATACAATGGCAAGATTGTGGAAACCGGTTTCCATTGGCAAGTGAACGCTACTGACATCTCGATGTTGGAAATTGAGGACTGGAGAAAATTGGCGCCCGATTGCTTCACCCAGATGACCATCTTCCATCGGTGGCAGGCCAACAATGGTCGCTGCAAGGACCGCATCCTTTCGACACGTAATGGCTGTCACGTGCATCACAGGATATTGACCGGTCAATGAATAAAATCCGAAGTGGTCGCCAAAGGGCCCCTCAAGTCGAGTCTCGCCTGGAATACAGTAGCCTTCAATCACAATATCTGCTTCAGCAGGGACCATCAAATCCTGGGTGAGTGCTTTGGTAATAGGAAGTGACTTACGACCTAAGATTCCAGCAAATTGATACTCGCTTAGGTTGTCTGGTAGTGGAGAAATGGCTGAGAAAATAAGTTCAGGAGGTCCGCCCATGCAAATGGCTACGGGCATACGTCCGTCCCCACCTGAATCTTTGATGGCTGCAGCATGGTCTGCAGCATGTTTGTGAATTTGCCAATGGAGTCCGATCTGTTTTGGACCGAAGACTTGAGCACGATACATGCCAAGGTTGTGCTCTCCATTCTTAGGATTCTTTGTGACGACCAATGGAAGAGTAACAAACGGACCACCGTCTTTTGGCCATGTCGTCGGGATTGGGAGTTTCGTTAAGTCAAGAGGCAATTTCACGCGTTGACAGTTCCCTTTTCGCTTCTTTTTTGGAGGCATTGCTAATGCATCTCGTACAAGAGGGAGTCCTTTCCACGGTTTGCGCATGTAGAGGCCAATGTCAGGCTTCATCATCGCAACCATTCGGTCTCCGATTTCGGTCTCATGGCTTGCACCGAGTGCACGAAGGGTCCTGTCTTGGCCGCCAAACAAATTCATGGCCAGTGGTATCTCGCTTATCGAACCATCTGGCAGTCGAGGTTGTTCAAAGAGAACCGCAGGGCCGTCATTCTTGACTAACAGGTCTGCAATCGCACCGGCTTCAAATTGGACGTCAACCGGTCGAGAGATTTTCAACAACTCACCGCGCTGCTCAAGATGGTTGAGCCATCGCTTGGAAGTACGCCACGCCATCGACCTTCCGTTACGGAACCTACCTTTGAACCGTCGTATTCGCTCACATGCGACAAAAATGCACTGCTTTGCAATACATGCATTGAAAACCTCCATCGAGTGTGGCAACTCATGAAAAGCACACTCTTCGCTCTGTTCTTGCTCATCTGCAGCACTGGACTCGCTTCCGCTCAAGAGTCCGCAAACGATGTCATCATCACTGTTGACAGCACAAATCTGCGGTTTAACCCCTCAGAAGTCACTCTCGAGGAGGGACAAGCAGTTCGATTTGTTTGGGGTGGTCAAGCACTACCTCACAACGCTGTCGAAGACAGTGGGTTGTTTGACTCTGGAGAACCTGCACGAGATGTTGATTACCGGTTTGAGTTTGAAGTCGGCATGGCCGGTTCATATCAGTTTGTTTGCGAGCCGCATGAAAGTGTGGGAATGGTCGGATTAATCACCGTTGAGCCAGCTCCGGCTCCCATCTCTGAAATTGAAGAGGAGGAGGAAATTCCGGAGAAAACTCCCTCCGTATCATTCGCAGCCTCGATCACGTTGCTGGCATTTGTCGCAGTTCTCCATCGTCCTAACGAGGATTGAACCAGTGGTTTTGACCGTTTCTTTCATGGACTTGATTCTCCGGTAGATGCACATGGCGGAGGGACCGAAGATGTATGATGTCCTAGTCATTGGAGCCGGGCCCGGTGGTGGCTCTGCTGCACTTCATGCCTCAAGAGCTGGTTTATCCACCCTCATTGTTGAAGCAGATCCAGAAGTTGGAACTCCTGTTCATTGCGGTGAATGCTTGAGCGAATTGGCTGTTGAAAACCTCGATTTAAAGATACCAGACCACGTAAAAGCACTCGATGTGAAAGGCATTCGAGTCATATTTCCTGATGGCACTGAAAAGCTTCTCACTGAGAAAGGATACGTGCTTGAAAAACATCTCTTTGAACGCTGGCTATGTGAGGAAGCCATCAAAGAAGGCGCAGAGTTAAAACTCCATCATCGCGTGACTTCTATGGAACGAATTTTCAATAGCGAGAATCAATTTTCCTATTGGAAAATTAATGGCAAGGGGGACGGATTTCCATTGGAATGTAAATCAGTGATTGATGCATCAGGTGTCTCTGGTGCTGCCTCAAAACTCCTTGACATGGGCACTGAAGTTGAAGTCATTGCAGGGTTCCAATATGAAATGCTGGATGTCAAAAACGATGGATACTTAGATTTCTACATCTGGCCAAAGTATTCTCCGCACGGCTACGTCTGGATGATTCCGAAAGAAGGAGGCCGGGCCAATGTAGGCTTGGTGACAACCGATAAAAAGGGAGCAATCAAGTATCTTAATTCGTTCATTGAAGACACCTATTTGGATGGCAAGCCAACCGTAAACCCTCCATGGAGGGCGGATGGCATCAAAGTTCGACCCTTTGGCGGGACGATTCCGATTTCAGGCCCGCGATCTGTTACCGTAGGTGACGGTTTGATTCTTGTTGGCGACGCTGCAGGTTTCACTTCTCCGCTGTTTGAAGGTGGTTCGCACTTGGCTCTATGGTCGGGTCGACAAGCAGCCCAAACGATTGCGTCTGTGATGGCATCAGATTCTCACCTCTCAAAAGAGAAGCTCATGGATTATGAAAAGGCATGGAAGAAAACATTCCCTCCTTATTCTAAAATCTTGAAAGGAAAAACTGCGCTGTATGAACTTACGGACGATGAAATGTCTGTTATGGCGCATTGTTTACCTGAAGAACTCGGAAACATGTCTCCTTTACAAAAAGTGGGAATTGGATTCAAAATACTTTTCCGCAAGCCAATGTTATTCACGAAAAGCGTCATTCATGTGCTTCTCTCTTTCGGCTATTCTCGAGCGAAGTTTTTCGGTTGGTAATCCGCTGTGGTTTGAACTTAGAACACGCGCAACCTCCTTGAGGGAGCATCACGACCAAGACCCATGTGGGGGGTTACAATGTGGCTTGCAATCCTCGCCGCAGTAGTATTGTTGATTCGCCCATTACTCCAGCGTCAATCGAAACTTGGTTTCATCACTTGCCATGTTCTCATGGCCGTTCCTTTTTTTGCTCTTGCGAGTCGTTTTCTCGTCAATGACACCTCATTTGCCCACGTAGTCTCGTATGGGGGCGAAGATCTTCCACTCCGATATCGGTTTGCGGCAACTTGGGCTGCACGTGAAGGGCCCTTGCTCTTGTGGGTGATGTGGATGACATTACTGGCCTATATCTGGAGACAACCTATGGCTGGAGAAAATATCACTTCGACCTACCCTCTCCGACTCCGATTAGTCTATGGCTTCAATCTGCTCATTCTGCTGCTTGCGTTGAATCTCGAACCATTCAAACAAAGCACTGGAACTGGAATGGGACAGGGTTTGAACGAATTACTTCAAACTGACCTCATGGTCATCCATCCCCCTCTTATCTTTCTCGCATATTCCCTTTGCTTGCACATCAGTTGTGTCGCTCTTTCCTCGATGTTTGCCGATGCAAGTGGGATTAAAGATCGCATGCTGAGTATTGTTCGGCCAGGTCTGTTTGTCTCAACTCTTGGTATCGGGCTCGGTGGGTTATGGGCCTATCTGATTCTTGATTGGGGAGGTTATTGGGCCTGGGATCCTGTCGAAACAGGTTCTATGTTGCCTTGGCTTGCTTTAGTTTTCATGTCCCATCTTCGTACTCGTCCAGGCAAAACCTCGGAAAACACTTGGATAGGGGCAGGTTTAGCAGCAGGAGGCCTTGCTCTTTTTGCAACGCTCGTTACTCGAGCCGGCGGTGTTTGGGCTTCTTCAGTTCATACCTTTGTCACTGATTCGGAAGGCACTGCCCCTGCAGATGCTTTTTCTCGGATGATGGTTCTCAAATCCGATGCTACTGCTGGAGTAGAAGTTATGTCTTATCTTCTCCTTCTCCTGCTCTTCATGGGTTTTTGGCTTCAGTTACAGCGTAGTTCAAATAAGGATTGGAAGCCACACGTTTCTTCTCTTCGCCTCTTCAGTATACCTGTCATTGGCGTGGTATTGGCTTTAATTCTGAATGCTTACTTTAACCAGTCTTGCGGCTCCTCACTCCAATCTTGCTCGGTTTCCTTTGATCCTGCGGTCTATGCTTCAGTACCAACATTTGCCTTTTCGTTGGTTTTATTTGCACCACTCTGTCTTGAATTTCGCTACGGAAAGAGTGTAAATCAACCGGAATACGGCGGTTGGAGTTTCTTAGGTATGATTCAAAAGAACGAGAAGAGACCTGCATACTTATCGCTTGTCGTCTTAATTTTCATCTCTCTTCTCATGTTTGGAATGACTGGTAATTTCCTTTATACTGCCTTCTTTTTGGTATTCTTCACGCCATTGTTTTTTGCGGAAGATGCCACGAAACAATGGGCACTTGGTGCAGCTGGAGTCATGCTTGGATTGGCTGGTGCATGGTCTGGGATGATTGAACTTGTTTCAGCAGGTGTCATCATGCTGTTATTCATTCTTCCATGGCTTCTTGCTCCAGAATCCGAAGATGAGTCTACCTTTTCTTTCTTCGATAAAAAATCCCAACAAGTTATGGCTTTATGGGCCTCAGTATTGGTTGTTGGAACATATTTGATTTTGACATTAGTTCTCCTTCTCTCAAGCATTGATGCAATTAATTTCGAGGGACACGAATTGTATGGTACTCCCTTTGTGATGGCTTTCACCGCTGCTCTTTTCCTGTATTCCAACCGCCGGCATGAGGCGAAGAGGAATGCGAACCTGCTGCTTGGTACTTTGTTGCTTTCAGTTCTGTTAGCCATTTGGCAACCCACTGCTTTTGGAATGGATTCTAGCACTGCTATGTCGACGCTTCTTGTTCGTGGTGTTCTTGCTTGGCTCACACTCCCTCTCCTCATTTTGGTAGTGATTCCAATGATCAAAGAAGTAATAATTACCCAAGGAATTGAGCGGCCGAAAACCCCTCTATGGAAGCGTATACCTTTCGGAGCCCACTTGGTTCATCTCGGTCTTCTCTTGCTGCTCATTGGCCATGTATACACAACAGTACTTGTCGATAGAGGTGATGCGAGTCATCGAGTAACGATGGTCAAAGACGAAATTGTCCTTAGCGGAAATTATGGCTACGAATTTACAGGTTTACGCTTAACATCTGAGGACCTAGAGGTTGGTGATGGCTATGTTGGTATCCAAATCAACGTATATGAACTTGAACAAGGTGCTGTTGGTGAGAAAATCGGAACGGTTGAACCGGGCATGTTACGTTTTGATACAACGACAGATTCTGGATTTGTGTTGCAGTCTAGGTCCCGTTCAGAAGTCGATACACTCACTCGGTGGAGTGGGGATATTGTTTTCATTTTCGACGGTAGCCAAGCAAATGGTTTGATGCAACAAACAGTGCAGAATGGTTCAGAGTCTGTTCAAATCGTCCGAGTCACCATTTACGACCTTCCAGCCTCCCATCTGGTGTGGCTCGGCTGGACAACAATGCTCATCGGAATGGGTGTGGTCGTTCTGGGTGACATTTTCAAAAACGACCGACGAAAAGCCATAAACACTACTTCCATGGAGGAAGAGTGAACAACTTCCTCGCCAATGCAATTATGAAGGGGGCGATGGTCGCCGAACTACCCGAAAGGGAGGTAATACTATGGAAGATGGAACAATAGTCCACGTTGATTATGAACTTTACAACAATGAAACAGGGGATCTCATCGAGACAACCCGTGAAGCAGTCGCCAAGGAACATGAATCTCACCAAGAGGGTCGTAACTACGAACCAATGGTTTGTATTGTCGGCGGTGGCCAACTTATTCCAGGTTTTGAAGCAGCACTCGGAGAAGCTAAGAAAGGCAAAGAAACCGAGATCGTCATCGCTCCAGAAGACGCCTATGGTGAAAAAGACCCAGAACAAGTCGAAACAATCAGCATCGACAAACTCATTCGAGCAGTCCAAGACCCGAACGCACTCTACATTGGTGCACCCGTGACCATTAACGGTCGTCAAGGTCAACTTTCTTATCTTGCAGCAGGTCGTGCACGAATCGATTATAACCATCCTATGGCTGGTAAATCCCTCAAATACTCCTTCAATGTCGTTGATGTTGTCGAGGGTAAAGAAGACAAAGTCACTGCTCTTCTCCAAGCAAACACCGGGCATTCTGGTTTTGAGGTTAGTTTCTCTGGAGACGACCTTTCAATCGTATTGCCTCAAACAATGCTTTTCGATACCAACGCTGCAATGCTCAAATTCCGCTTGGTCACCACAATTCGTGATGCTATTGAATGCGGTAAAGTTTCGTTTATCGAAGTTCACGAACCACGTGGCTTCGGTGTTGAAGAAGATGCTAGTGATGACGAGGGTGAAGACCTCTCCTCTCTTTCAGTTGCTGAACTCAAGGAACGCTGCAAGGCAGCGGGCTTACCAGTTGGCGGCAAGAAAGCAGACCTCGTTGCTCGTCTTTCTCAAGAAGAAGAGTGAACCAATGTTTGCTTGAATGACTGAATCAGCAAGCATCCATCCCCAAAGGATATTGATAAGATACCCAACCCATCAACAGGGATAACTATGACGAGTCTCAAAGAACTTGAACAACAGTTGGCATCAGAACATCCTTCTTTGCCTTCAGAGACTTATTCTCCATTAGAGAAAGGTACGCTTTGGGTTGCCTTTGCCTGCAGTATTGCCTTCATTCTTGGTTTTGTTTTTGCCAACGATTTCGTTTGGACAGATGGTCTTAAACCAATAGTTTGGGACCCGATTATGGAAGATGCAGGTTCTGCTGGAGATGCTGATTATAATCCGTTGAATACCTTGCTTTACACATTCAGTATGCTTGCAAGCGTTCTGGTTCTACAAGCCTTGTTTCGTAGAGCTCATTTTCCAGCAGACGATCGAATGCTTCTAGCGCTCCTAACTTGGGTGTGCCTTGCACCAGTCTTGCGAGTTCTAGAAGACGCGGATTTCTTTAGTTCTGATATGGATTGGTTGTTCATCTCACCGGTAATCCATCTTCACCTCGCACTTTGGCTTGTGGTTGTTGCAGGGCTCTCTCAATTCCTTGCATCACAATGGGATGGTGAGACATCTGATAGAATCGAAGTAAAGATTCGTAAGGCGCTTCTTCCAATTTTATTTCTCATGTTGTTTTTCCATTGGGCTTTTTTGTATCAACCTGCATACATCACGCACGAGGGCATCGGAATGTTTTGGATCTACGCCGGTTTGGTTCTATCGTTCATCGTCTTAACTGGCGTCATCATCCGAACCAGAGGGTGGCCAGCAATCACCAGAGGAATGTTTGCATTTGGCGCCTCTGCAAGTATGCTTGGTTTTGCTCATTGGGTTCAATTCCTTGCTACGCCGTGGGCTCAAGAGAGTTCTCGAGTTTCAGAATCAATTGCATGGTGGCCGGTTCTCGTTGTTTTCGGAATTCCGGGACTGGTTTGTATTGCAATGTATAGGCGCGGTGCTGAGGACGCACTTCAAATGAAATTAACCGGCTATGAGGCAGGGGTTCTACCAGAAGGCATCAGCACCAAAGCATGGGAAGATGCTGGAGATCATGTCGATCATCATCCCGTCGCCATGCTTTCGAGAAATGCTCTGCTCGCTAGTCCAATGGTCCTCGCCATGGTTTTCGGCCAATTATGCGATGGATTTGCTACCATGGTTGGAATTGATTATTTTGGATACAGTGAGAAACATGTTGTAAGTAACCAAGTTATTCTTTACGGTGGAGAATTAAATTCAATGCTCGGCATTGAGTTTGGCGAAGGGGCATGGCTGTTTGTACTGCTCAAAGCAGCTTTAGTTGGAGCAATCACTTGGATGTTCATCGAGATGAAAGTGGAAAAGAGACAACGTCATATCCGTATTTTGATTGTTTTAGCTGTTCTCATTGTTGGATTAGCACCTGGATTAAGGGACATTGGTCGTCTCATGCTCGGCGTTTGAGAATAAAAGTCCGGATAACCTGAACTGTAGTAGTGTTAAAGACGGCATCCACCTGCCTCGGTATGAGGGGTGAATATGGACCGATTACCTACCCGTGTGAATCGCAGCGACCCAGAGTTCGCAGAACACAAGCAGTTCAATCAATCACTCCTCGATACTCTGCAAGAACGCTTAGCAATCGCTTCGAATGGAGGGGGCAGCAAATATGTTGAACGTCATCGAGGTAGAAATAAACTCCTTGCACGCGAGCGAATTGAGCGTATTATCGACCCTGGGACCGCGTTTTTGGAACTCTCTCCACTCGCCGCTTTTGATTTGTATGACGGTCGTGCCCATTCTGCTGGAATTGTGACCGGCGTTGGTTTGGTCCACGGACGTGAGTGCCTTTTTGTTGCGAATGATGCAACAGTGAAAGGTGGCTCCTATTACCCAATGACGGTTAAGAAGCACATTCGGGCGCAAACGGTTGCACATGAGAATCATCTCCCCTGCATCTATCTGGTCGATTCCGGCGGGGCTTTCCTACCAATGCAAGATGAAGTGTTTCCAGACATTGGGCACTTCGGACGAATCTTCAGAAACCAGGCACGTATGTCAGGTGATAAAATTCCTCAAATCGCTGCAGTTCTCGGTTCCTGTACCGCTGGAGGCGCTTATGTTCCAGCGATGAGTGACGAGTCAATTATCGTCAAAGGAAATGGCACAATCTTCCTCGCAGGGCCTCCATTGGTCAAGGCAGCAACGGGTGAAGAAGTTACAGCTGAGGAGTTGGGGGGCGCTGATGTCCACACTTCGCAATCCGGCGTAGCTGACCACTTTGCTGAAGACGAAAATGAAGCACTACGAATGGTTCGAAACATCGTAGAAAACCTTGGTCCTCGTACGCTCGCTCCGTCTGCCAGTGCAGCCCCTGAACCTCCTTCGCATGATGTGAATGACTTACTTGGCTTAATACCAAGCGATAATCGAACTCCGTTTGACATCAAAGAGATCATTGCTCGAATTGTTGACGGTTCTCGTTTCCACGAATTTAAATCTCGCTACGGCACTACTCTCATTTGCGGCTTCGCACACATCCACGGGCACAAGGTCGGAATTGTCGCCAATAATGGAATCCTCTTTTCTGAATCCTCTCTGAAGGGTGCTCATTTCGTTGAACTTTGTGGTCAACGAGGCATACCGCTCGTCTTCCTACAGAACATCACAGGATTCATGGTTGGTAAAGCGTATGAGGCTGGAGGCATTGCCAAAGATGGAGCCAAATTAGTCACTGCAGTTTCTTGCGTCAATGTTCCTAAATTTACCGTTATCATCGGTGGTTCTCACGGCGCAGGGAATTACGGAATGTGCGGGAGAGCTTACGATCCTCGTTTCCTATTCATGTGGCCGAATAGCCGAATCTCGGTTATGGGTGGGCCTCAAGCAGCGGATGTTCTGACAACGGTGAAACAAGATCAACGAGCTCGAGAAGGACTTTCAGCAATGGCGGGAGAGGAACTGGATACGTTCCGAGCCCCGATTCTTGAGAAGTATGAAACTGAAGGGAGCCCGTATTATTCCACCGCTCGTCTTTGGGACGATGGTATAATCGACCCGAGAGATACCCGGGATGTTCTCGGTTTGTGTTTAGCATCCGCCCGTAATGCGCCAATGCCAAACGATAGATTTGGCGTATTTAGAATGTAGATATTTCAATTTAAAAATTAAAAATGCAATTGGAGTTTTTAACATGAAAATAATGGATAAACCACCGCAAACCGAATTGGTGACCGTCGAGATTACTGATTCACGATGCCATATCAAACTCGACCGGGAAGAGAAGTTCAATGCACTCAATGTTCAAATGATCACTGAATTATGCACGCTTTTTGACTGGACTGCTGAACGAAGCGTGGGTGTTCAAGGAACACTTACTGATACTCACGGTGCCTCTTATCTTCGAACACTCGTGCTTTCCGGAGCAGGGCGGCATTTCTGTGCAGGCGCTGACATCAACATGATGCGTGATGCAGGAGCGAATACTCCCGAAGAAAACCGAATTGATTCAGAACGCCTTGACCGTTTGTTCAACGGATTATGGTCGCACCCATGCTTCACGATTGGAGCAGTTCAAGGTGTTGCACTTGGCGGCGGTGCTGGTCTTGTCGCCTGTCTTGATCATGTCATTGCGACATCGAATGTCAAAATTGCGTTGTCGGAAGGCAAACTCGGAATACTTCCTGCTGTAATCGGGCCCTATGTGTATCGGCGACTCGGCTCCGCTTGTTTCCGGCGACTCGCCATGCAAGCCAGCCGTATCGAGTCAGAAGAAGCACTTCGGATTGGCTTCATAGAAGCAGTTGTCGATTCAATCGATGAACTATCACCTGCGGTCGATGAATTGGTAGAAGAAATCCTTGGCACCGGTCCTCAAGCCATTACACTGGCGAAGGAATTGACACTTGAATTTGACAGATGGACTGGCAGTGATACAGAGTTACGAGAGTTTACTCTTGATTTTACCAGCCGCATGAGAGGCTCACTAGAAGGACAAGAAGGACTGTCTTCTTTTCTCGACAAGCGTCCTGCAAATTGGAAAAACGAATGAGGTGACGCAATGGTCAGCAAAGTCTTGGTTGCCAATCGAGGTGAAATTGCTTGCCGAATATTACGTGCTTGCAATGAAGCTGGCTTGAGCAGCGTTGCCATCTATGCTGAAAACGACGCATCTTCTCTCTTTGTCGAACTTGCAGACCAAGCAGTCCTTCTTGAGGGTGATTCTCTTACTGAAACATACCTCAATCAATCTCAAATTCTAGCTATTGCACAAGCGACTGGTGCTGATGCAGTTCATCCAGGGTTTGGGTTCCTCTCAGAGCGTGCAGACTTCGCCAGAGCAGTATCTCAAGCAGGACTTCAGTGGATTGGGCCAAGCCCTTCTGCAATTGAGAGAATGGGCGACAAAATGACTGCCCGAATTACCATGAGGGATGCCGGTGTCCCCGTCATCCCTGGTGAAGAGATTGAAACAGAAGATGAACAGGAAGCACTTATCGCTATTCAACAAGCGAGCGTCCGTGTTGGCTATCCTTTACTGCTCAAGGCCTCATCCGGTGGCGGTGGTAAAGGAATGCGTGCGGTTGAACGGCACGAAGATCTTCTTGAAGCGGCTCAAAGCGCCCGCCGTGAGGCATTAGCAGCGTTCGGAGACGGCCGTGTATACCTTGAACGGATGCTTACAGGCTCGAAGCATGTAGAGATTCAAATTCTCGCTGACCGACATGGCCGTACAATTCATCTGGGAGAGCGCGAGTGCAGTGTTCAACGTCGTCACCAGAAAGTGTTCGAAGAAGCGCCATGTGCAACCATGAGTGAGGACATACGTTCTGCAATGGGGAAAGCGGCAGTTGCAGCCGCTATGGCTGTAAACTACGAAGGAGCTGGAACCGTTGAGTTTTTGCTCGCACCTACAGGTGAGTTTTTCTTCCTTGAAATGAATACTCGGATTCAAGTTGAACATCCAGTGACTGAATTAGTCACTGGTGTGGACATTGTTCGAGAGCAGTTGCGTATAGCGGCTGGTGAACCGATGTCCTGTGGTGAATTGCATCTGCGAGGTCATGCAATTGAGGTGCGGTTGTATGCAGA
This sequence comes from Candidatus Poseidoniaceae archaeon, assembly GCA_949372875.1. GTDB lineage: Archaea > Thermoplasmatota > Poseidoniia > Poseidoniales > Poseidoniaceae > MGIIa-L1. The sequence goes on along the minus strand of CASIAW010000005.1, from coordinate 122,126 downwards.
AGATGCTGAAAATAATTTCCTTCCAGCAATTGGACCACTCGCTGTATTTCAGCCTCCTGAAGGGCCCGGTATTCGGCTCGATACTGGCGTACGTCAAGGGGATCAAGTCACGCCTAATTATGACCCGATGTTGGCTAAACTGATTGTTTGGGCTCCTTCAAGAGTCGAGGCACTGCAACGTATGCGCCGAGCTCTTGATGAATTCATTGTTCTTGGTACCGTCACAAATCTTCGATTTTTACGAGAACTGTGTGATGTTCCTGATGTGATTGAAGGAACTACGGATACGACGATGATTGACAGACTTTGGCCCAACGGGTGGTCGCCAAACCTTCCCACCGACTTTGAAGACGCAGCCCTCATGGCCGCCGCTGTTTCAGAAAGTGCTGGTTTGCATAGAACGTCTGTCACAACTGCTCAATCCGATGAGCAATCAGGCCCAATTAGTCCATTTTTGACCCTCAACAGGAGGTATCCTTGATGCATCATCAATTCAAAACTCCCGAAGGACCTGTTGAAGTTACGGTTGCGAAAAAGGATGGAGTTTGGCATTTGGGTGAACATCAAGCTCGAATTGAATCTGATGGTAGGCTTTCAATCCAATTATCGAGTGGCTTAACTGGATATGCTACAACAGCCAAAGTCGGAGATGTTTGGTGGGTTCATTTCCAAGGACATACATTTTGCTTAGAGCGAATTGAACCTGGTGCATCTCAATCAGAAGACAATGGTGGCCTTATCGCTCCAATGCCAGGAAAAATACTCGATGTTTTGGTTGAACTGAATCAACCGGTCGAAGCAGGTCAAACACTCATGGTGCTTGAAGCGATGAAAATGGAGCACAGAATTCTTGCATCATCATCCGGCCACATCACAGCAATCCATTTCGCATCAGGAGATCAAGTCCAGCAAGGTTCAACCCTTTTGGAAATGGATGAAAATGAAGACTAGCGATTTCGCCAATCACCTGAATCTATGATTTTCAACATTTCGTCTTTTTGTTGGTTGTATGAATAAGCCCAAGCCCATTCAGTACCTTGCTCAGTCTTGATTTGAACAATCGTCCTGGTGAACAGAGAATGTGTAGAATCATAGCCATAAAACCCCTCAATAGTATCGAGGGTTCGTAAAGCAGGAAATATCTGGTCGATTTGATACACTTCGCCTTTGACTTCACCTTCTCCTCCCGTAATCATTCCAGGAAAGTCGCCTAAATCAACAAGATTTCCGTTGGCTGAGGCTCGCCTTCCCTCACCAATACTAAATTCGGAGATGGTGGAATGAAATCGTCCGCCTTCCATGAGTGTGCCATATACAAATAGGTTTTCAAGGGGATAACTTGGTGAGAAGTCTTCAATAGCATTTTTCAATTCTCCAATTGGAAGATTTCTTTTCAAAAGACCATTTTCGATGAGTTTGCTGTATGCTGTTGTAGGTTGAATAAACCTGTTTTCCCTCCTCTTTTCAGATACGCAGTACGTTATTGCCTCAACAAAGGTACCATTTGGAAGGGTCACCTTTACTTTTCGACGTAGGTATGCTTCGACCTTGACGCCCTCTTTTCTGTCCATCGCTTTGAGTGCAACCTCATCCATTCGGAACAGTACTCCGGGAACTGCATGACCCCGGCCTGCCTCCACAACATCAGCAGCACCTCCTTTTCGCCCATCGGAAAAGTAGTGAAACTTCATTGAATAATTTGGTAGCCAACATGGGCTGAGTTCAACCAATCCTTCGAATCGGAGATTTTTCTTTTCACACCACGACTTCCAATCATCCCAGTCAAGGTTGGAGCCGTATCCAAAATACAGCATGCCATCGTCTTCCATGGACTGTAGTGAAGGTTAGGATATATCAAACATTACGAAATCAACCCCAAGAGCACGGTTCCAAGATTTCCTGCCCACCCATTAAAGGTTGGAGAACAAGAGGAATTCTAACCCGCCCATCTTCCATTTGGTTCTGTTCCATAATGGCCACTAAAGCTCGGGAAGTCGCTACAGCAGTCGAATTGAGGGTGTGAGCAATAGGCTGCCCAGAATGTCCTGGTTGGCCATAGCGAATTTGCAATCGGTTCGCCTGATAATCTGTACAGTTGGAACATGATACAATTTCTTTGTATTGTTTAGCGCCAGGAATCCAAGCTTCAAGATCGTATTTCCGAGCAGCAACAGTTCCCATGTCCCCGGTGCAAATATTGACGACTTCATAGTGCATATCCAGTTGGTCCCATAAGTCAAGGCAATTCTGTAAGAGTTCTTCTTGAAGTTCCCATGATTGTTCCGGAGTTGCAATGATAATTTGTTCAATCTTGGTAAATTGATGCACTCGCCATATTCCTAAATCGGATTGACCATGCGAACCAACTTCTCTCCTGAAACAAGGTGAAACACCTACTATGCGGAGAGGCAAGTCGCTTTCTGGAATCGTCTCTCCCATGAACATCGCTGTAAGTGGGTGTTCAGATGTGGCAATCATGTAGTACTTGTCTGGTTCAACGCCATACATGACGGTTTCAAAGTCCGAGAGGTCAGTTACCCCTTCGTATGCTTCACGATTCATCATCACCGGTGGCTGAACAAACGTATACCCTCGTTCTCGAATGAAATTAACTGCATACTGTTGTAAGGCAAAATCGAGCCTTGCCAAATCCCCTTTGAGGAAAAAGAATCGACTACCAACGATTTTTGCAGCGCGTTTCAAATCAACCCACTTATTCATTTCAATGAGTTCATTATGGGTACGAGGTTCAAATCCAAATTCTGGTTTTTCACCATGAACGCTGTGTAGAGTGTTACCTGACTCATCAGCTCCAACTGGGACCTCAGGGTGAAGAATATTGGGAATACTCATCCGCAACCGATCTCTTTCTGCCATTGCTAAGTCCGTTTTTGCTTCCATTTCTGCAATTTGCGTTCCTAAATTAGCAACCTCGGCCAGGATTTGTTGAGCTGCTTGTTCATCGCCAGATTTCTTCGCTGCACCAATTCCCCGAGCAGCAGTGTTCTTCTTTGCTCGAAGTAAGTTTGTATCATGCTGAAGATTGAGCCATTGTTGGTCCAATTCGATGACCTGCTCAATGTTATCATGAGGAATCCCGCGTTTGTCGTGGTCCTTACGAATTACATCAGGTTCGTTTCTAAATAAATCAAGATCGAGCATTCCTTTCACCTCACAATGTTATTCCAAAGTCAAAAATAGCAGTACCAACGAAGAGTAGTCCACCAATCACATATCCTAGAATTGCGCCACCATTCAGCAACGGTAATCCTGCTTGGGCGCGACCACGAGCCACATATGTCATCAATGCAAAATAACCCACTAATCCGCCAAGAAGAGTTGTCATTGCAATCAAGAATCCATCGCTTCCATCGATGTATTGGGCTGCTGAGAGAACGAGCATACCTGGGAAAATAACGTCTCCAAGGCCCATGAACATTGCATCCTTACTTTTCTTCTTGGGCGCCGATGTTGGTTGAGGGCGAGGAGGTGCGTCAGCATTCATTCCTTTCATGGAAACTGTTTCATCAATAAACGAATAACCCTTTTCTTGTGGAGCAACCAAGAGAATAGGTAGTCGTAATCCAATCATTGTATCGGCTAAATCAAGCATGTGCTCAGAGCGATAAACTGCCCATGCATCATACACGGCAGCAGCGATCATAAACAGAATGATGAGGGTTGGAACAAAGGTTACTCCAAGCATGACAATCACACCAGAGCCAACGAGGACTCCAACGGTGTTGACAACATACCATTCACTGTGGACGTACAGTAAAACCATCAATAGAGCAGCGACGAAGAGGCCGATAAACAACGGTCCATTCTCCAGTTGCAAGCCCTCTAATGCCATCATGTCTCCAGTTACGAGGCCTGACTCAATCATTACAGAGCCGTTATCATAGACCGCATGGAATTGAGAAGATTCATTTATTTGCCCAAACCAAACTGTTTCCAAATTATCTGTAACTGGGAACGAAATTCTATTTTTCAAGAGTTGGGAATGGTGCCAATTTGCATTGGTATCAGTCGCTATAAGCAAGTCAGTATAACCACTTTCATCAAGGTCAGTAATCCGAACAGATTGGATAGAGTCTGCATATCCTAACAAATTCATCTTTGTTTGAGGGGTGAATTCGCTTCCACTTTTCTCGATACTAAGAACATCACCGTTCTCTTCACCAAGTATCAAAAACCCTTCACCCTCTTCAGATTCATTGATTAAATTGTCCGACCAAGGAGAATGTCCGTAGTCGGCACTCGTGAAGTTGCTGGTGGAATTTACTTGAAACAGGACACTTGCGTTTGAGCGAGCAATATTTGGCGCCAATGGGTCCAAGCTAGGAGAGGTCTTCTCCAATTCGATGACTACTGCTGTGTTGGAAGTAACAATAAGTACCATGTCCTCCGCAATCAATTCCGCATATTCGACTCCGAAATGTGTTTCCAAGTTCATTGGTAATTCCCATCCGGCTTGATAGGCCAGCAACCCTGGACTTTCTTCAAAAACGTTGTATCGAACCAAGAGGTTGTCTTCATTGATGACATACATTGCATCATCCGCATAAAATGCAAGTGAACATGCACCTCCTAAGTTACCTAGGAAGTCAAGGTATGATGAGTTATCAACCGGGTCTACAATATAACGATGGCAATCATAAGAGTCTTGAATTTCACCTGTTGCTGCATCAACATACCAAATGTGTCCTTGGTTGGTGAACGAATAATATTGATCTGAAACTACCGTTCTCAGTTCTGCAGTGTCTGCGAAAGGTAGCCGTTCGTGCGTGATTGTCCAAGCAGGAGTGCCATTCGTCAACCCCTCTCCGTGGTAAAGGCTGATTGAATCGTTCCACATCCCAGGGGCTCCAATCAATGAATTGGTGAGATGTGTGTCCATTCCGTGATGAGCAAGATAGGACACATCAAATTCACTTTCGTCTTCATAGGAGAACGATTCAACTTCGAAATCTAGTACCAGCATGTGGGCAAGAGGGACTGTAGTATACATCAATGCAATTGCTAAAACGCCCATAATACCGTACTTGATGACCCATTCTTTCTTGTATTTTGCTAGCATTAAGATTGCTGCAGTGAAAATGAAGATCATTACTAATTCGAGTGCAATATAGCGAATTTGAGTAGCGCCTGCTTCTCCAAAGGCTTGCAAATTAGCAATGTCATACCAAGGTCGAATGAAGAGAGCAATTGCAATGGTTATTACAAACATGGACATCATGCCCATCATCGAAGTAAATTGTTCCTTCATCATCGAGAAAAGGTTGTCTTCAGCCTCGAGTTCTGCCTGAACGGCGGAAAATTCCTTCGAAACCTTTCTGTCCGGCGTCGAGGGTTCCGATTGTTCGCTCATACCCATTGCGAGTTCGGACACTCATATGAGCGTCGCGCCTGCCACGCCCCCTACGGGGGCGATACAACCTGCGTCAATATCTCTTGAACAAAAGCCCAAATCCCAGCAACTGTTCGGCGACATGTGGTCGAAGCACGCTCTTGGCTTGAATCGTCAAAAAAGCGCGGTATGGCGCTCGGCCTTCAAGGAACAAAAACTGTTCTCAATCGTCTTCAAATTGAATTTCCACCGCATATTATTCACGTGGCAGGAAGTAACGGAAAAGGAACGGTTTGCGCCTTGATGTCAACGGCTTTCACCCTCAACAATATAGATAATGTCCTGTTCACTTCACCCCACGTAGCTCGGATTGAAGAACGAATCCGAAGAAATGGAACCCCCATATCTTCTCATGAGTTTGATGAAGCATTGAATCAAATTCAAAGGGCGTCGATTGGTGATGAAAACAATTCAGCCATTGAACTCACTTTCTTTGAAATCACCTATCTGATTGCCATGATTACCTCAGCTGGCAGCGAAGTTCTTCTTCTTGAAACCGGTTTAGGGGGTCGTCTTGATGCAACTCGAAGTGGACCAGCAACCGCTTCTCTTGTGACAGCAGTAAGTCGAGAGCACATGGAAATCTTAGGTTCTAACTTGCCAAAAATCGCTCGAGAAAAGGCGGCAATTGCTCGTCCTAGTTGTCCGATTATCATCCGAGACCCAGAAGACATTGAAGTTCGTAACGCCATGGAGGAGGAGACATTGAATGCTGGGAACACATCGCTTGACGAAATTCAAGCACCTGCGCAAGCAACTTTTGTGCCGATTCCGAGCGGTGTCGGTGTTCGGGAAGAGGCTGCAGTGATGGCGTCTGCTCTCTTTGAGACACTTGGTTTCTCAACCGCTTCCATTGAGCAGGCAAAATCTGTGTTGCGATGGCCCGCACGACTTCATTTTTTGAATCAAAAAGAAACCTCCACACACCCTTACTTGCTCGATGCAGCACACAACCCTTCAGGTATACGTCGCGTACTTCCTGAACTGGAAGAACTTCTTTCCCAACATGCACCCAATTCGAATTGGACATTGATCTTTGGAACTTCACCTCAACATGACTTGGCTGATTTTCTGGCACCTTTACATGACTTGTGTCAACGATTGCCTCCAAAGCAGATTCTGTTAACTCAACCCCACGGAGGACGTTATCCTGGTGTGGATGTGAACGATTTACTCGAACAAAAATGGACAATAAAGAATCCGTTAACCTTCGCTTCAGCAGATCAAGCCATCGAATATTTAGCAACTCAATCAGAAGATAGTGTTGGACTCGTGGTCAGCTTAGGGTCTTTGTATTTGCAAGGTAACATTCTTAACTTTTTTAATTGGGCCAGTGATGAAAACCTTTCATTAGTTGCGAAGCACTGATAGAGAGTTAGTGTTTGAGAGGCTTGTTGAGGGCCATGAGCGATAAATGGGATCTACGTTTTTTGGAACTTGCTAAACATATTTCTGGCTGGAGTAAAGACCCTTCAACCAAAGTCGGTTGTGTTGTCGTCGGTGAAGACAGAGAAATCCGTTCAACAGGATTCAACGGGTTTCCGCGAGGTATCCAAGACGACAATGAACGCCTTACAGACCGTTCAAAGAAATATCCATTGATTTGTCATGCTGAAGAGAATGCCATTATGCACGCAGCTCGTATCGGGATTTCCTTGAAAGGAGCAACTGCCTTCGTCACATGGCCACCATGCTCACGTTGTGCTCGTTCGTTAATTCAAGCAGGTATTCGAGAAATCGTCTATCCTGAAAACGATGGAATTCCTGAGCGATGGCTTGAAGATTTTACTATCTCAAATGGAATGCTTGTTGAAGCAGGCGTTTTGGTTCGAACAGTTTGATTTGTCTCTACCGACGGTTTCATGCTGTCTTGTTTCTTGGCAAATCCATGCGAGGCGGGCCGACAGCGGTTGTAGTGACTTTCCTCCTGCTATGTTCGGGGTGTGTCGCACCGACTGTGGATACGCTTTCACTTAGCGAATCACAAGAGATTGAAACGCCTACTGAGGCCTGTAATGGTCTGTTGATTCTGTGTCTGCGTGCATATGATGAAGTTACATTCCCTGAAACTCATAATGCCTTTTCTACACATCAAGACGGGATTTACTATCCCGCCAGCAACCATCAAACTGGACTGGATGCTCAATGGAATGCCGGGATGAGGGCTTTCATGGTGGATACGCACTACGAAACACTCGGAAATGAACAAATAGAAACAGTTCGCTTATGTCATGGAGATGATGATAGAGGATTCAGCCCATGCACTTACGGAAATGTAGATTCCGTGGCATGGTTATCCAATTTGAACAGTAAGATGGAACAAAACCCTCGTGATATCGTGACTCTGCTTGTTGAAAATTATGTTCAACCAGACCATCTCAAAGCCACGTTTGAATTGTCAGGTCTGTATGAAAAAGTGTTCTATCATGAATTGAACACTCCATGGCCAACCTTACAGGAGTTGATCGAACAAAACACAACGCTGGTGGTCTTTTGGGAGCAAGGCGAAGATGTGTCGCACCCATGGATTCACGATTTCCTTACCCATAGCTGGACCACCAACTTCGCTGAAGAGAACACTGAGGATATGGATTGCAACCTTTTGCGGGGAGATATTGAGCAAGAAGTCTATCACATGAATAACTGGTTAAGAGGTCCTCTTGGATTGTCAGATCCAACGCGAGGCGATGAAGCAAACGATGTTGATTTTCTTATCGAACGTTCCAAGGAGTGTTGGCAGCAGCATGGAAAACGGCCAACGTTCATCGCAGTAGATTGGTGGGAAGACGGCGACGTTGTCGCTGCTGCAAAAGCAATCAATGAATTAGATAGTTGGGAATAACTAATTCCAAAACCTGCGAGTACGGGCATACTCAATCTCAGCATTATGAATCGCTTCAAGTAATCCTTCGAGGTTGTTGCGCTGCACTTTTCTTAGCACTCTTTGGGCTGTTGCTTCTCCGATTCCTCTACCCATTAAGCAGAGAACGGCTTCGTATCCCCGTGATTGAATAATTGAAGCGTTTTTCATCATTCGCCCTTGGTCCTTTTCATCATCGGATTTTACCCAATCTTCCAACATAGACTGCATCCTTTCTGGCGCGCAAGCCAGCATCGAACCCTTGCATTTCAAACAATTTTTAATATCCTTAATTTCAGTATATCTCGCTACGCGGAATCGGCGAGTTGCTTTACATTTTAAACAACATAAAACCGCCCTTTCATTGGTTAATCGACTTCTCAACTGGTTTCGAACTTGCGCATTATCCCAATTTGGCAGTAGCATATCTCGACTCGAGTGGTTGGATAATCCAATCGGCCCGGATGCAGTGATTTTGAGTTCAATATTTCCATTTTGAATGGAACGTAAAATGTCCCGAACCCCTAATACATCCATACGCTCATGGAAAAGTTTTGACAAGACTTCCTCCATCACTACGGTTCCACGATATTTACGTAAAAGGGCTTGAAGGTTGATTTTGCGTGGATCTACACCATGGCGTAAGATTCCAAATGTTTTGGCAACTTGAGCAAACCTCCAGCGTACTTGTCTTGAATTCGGCAACGTTACGCTGAGTAGTCCTTCAATGGCATCAGGTGGCGTCTCCATCATCCAAGCGACGAGCTGTTCTGGATTCACTGCTCCTGTTTGGAGAGCGATTCGAGTCGGTTCAACGACCAGTCTACCCCATTTACCCGACTTTGTGGTTGCCATCGCCATGAGGAAATGTCCTAATCCCTCATTGATTCGGGAACCATGACATGAATTGATGACAATCGCATCCTCTCGTGCCTCAAGGGTCATCAATCGGTCAGTAGGAACATGACCGGTTGCTTCGATATGGGCTGTAATGGATTCTGCCATGACTCCCAATGCTTCATCATCAAAGGGGTGTTCAGAAAGCGTTGAATGACGGTCTGCAAAAATCCCTTCCGCATCAATCATGAGAGTATTTTGCATGGTATTTGGCTCATTTTCGAACAAATCTAAGTCATCTGCAATCAACTGACGTAATCTTCCAATGTCTCTGCCAATGGCCTTTGGTACAGGTGGTAATTCTCCAACCCATCGTGGAGCTTGTGCTTTATCAGAAACCGGAGCGACCAGCAATTCCGATTTCTCAGGGTCTGCATCAATGATCAGCCAAGTTCTTCCAGCCATTACGAATTGGCGCCTGCTTCCATCATCATCCTCTCCACTGTCATTGAGTGACAATACAAATGCCTCATCAACACTTCCTAAACTGCGTCGTGTAACAGCGTCTCGAACTCGATAGGATTGTTTGTCAGGAATCATAGAGAGGTGATTTGTGACCCATTGGCGTGTTCTTCCTGCAGTCGAAAACCAACCGAATCTGAATGGAAGAGGCACGGGTACAGTCCTTTGTTTGAATACTTCAGGCACTTCTTCTTCTGGGAGTGAAAACAATGGTCGTTCGTCAGGAAGAGGTTCACCTTTCTTTGCTGCCTCTTGTTGAGCGACAGTGTAGACTGCCTTTGGCCATCTATACCACGGTACTTCGTCAGGGTCAGGTGTAAATCGAAGAATCCAACTGTCCGCTAAAACCCGAAGTATTGATTCGGTATCTTGCCTCTTCCAACCTTGGAATTGAGCTACGTTGGAGAGAATTAGTGTTGCTTCATCAATAGCAACTGCGTTGAAAGAGTGCGCCATTAAAACCAACTGGTTCGCAGCAACTGAGAGAGGACGTTGACGCCATTCAATTGATTCAATCTGGCCAAGCATCGCCCGTCTTCCAACAACTGCACTTTCCGCAATATCGTCGGTATCCCATGACAAAAGATGTCCTTTACCTACACCACCTAATCGATGGTCTGCGCGTCCGACACGCTGGAGCATCCGATCAACAGAGCGGGGGCTTTTAATCTGAATAATCCGTCGGATTTTCCCGACATCAATTCCAAGTTCAAGACTTGAAGTGCAAACCAGTCCAGCCAACTCGCCACTACGCAGTTTATCCTCCATATCTTGGCGAGTTTCAGCAGCAAGTGAACCATGATGAACTCCAACATTGAGATTAGGCGCCATGCTCTGCAACCGATTGGCAATCGTCTCAGCATCGCTACGACTGTTTACAAACACCAAACAAGGAGGTTCAGTTTCTAAAACTTCAATCAATCTTCGGAAACTCGCATGGGCACGAGGTTGAATACTCATTTCTAACGCCCCAATTTCATCTTCAGGCAAACTTTGAGCACATTCGACGGTCAAATCAGTTGTTCGGTCACCTGTTGTGAGCAATGCTTGTCCTCTTTTGGGTGAAAGCCACTTTGCAACTTCTTCAGGATTCCCAACGGTCGCAGAGAGCCCGATTCGTTGAACGGGGTGGCCTGAAAGGGCTTCAAGTCGCTCTAATCCGACAGACAGTTGCCATCCTCGTTCACTGGCAGCCAAATCGTGCACTTCGTCGATGATTACCGCCTGAACTCGTTTCAAGAGTTCGCGCAGATTTTTTCCTGTGAACATGAGTTGGAATGTTTCAGGGGTGGTTACAAGCAAATCGGGAGGGTTTCGGACTTGGCGCGTTCTTTCACTTTGTTTTGTATCTCCGTGACGCAGTCCGATTTTCAAACCGACAGCTTCCGTAATTTCTGTTAATCGTCGGTCTACGTCCCTGTTCAATGCCCTTAGAGGGGTAATGTAGAGAATTGAAAGCGGCTCCCATTGCTCGGTTAAACATCGATGCAGCATTGGAAGTACTGCCGAGAGGGTTTTTCCTGAACCGGTCGGTGCGACAATAATCCGGTCCCCGCCATTGCACAATTCGGGTAGTGTAGCAATCTGAACAGGTGTTGGCTCCCAACCCTTTGAATGAAGTGCTGCAGCCAGTTTCGGCTCAAGGTTGGAAAATACATCCGACATACTCTCCCCACCCCTATGGAGCAATGGTCCGGTCGACCTCTTTTGAGTATTTGCAGTGAAGCATCGATGCCAAATGATGGGAAATCAGTCATCATCGTATTCGTCTTCTTCTTCCTCATCGTCTTCCCAATCTTCTTCTTCATCGGTGAATACACCGTCGCCGTGGTCGATTGTGGTGCGGGATGCAATAGATGCAACGCCAAGAAGTACCAATATTGATGTGACAATAAATATCCAAGCGAGTGGACTTTCACGTGGAGAGTCGAACCAGCCGAAGTATTGCCCGTATGCAATATCGATGGAATGTTCTGCACTGTTGTCATTATCGTTTACTTCGACAATCGAGTTGTCATAATCTACAACCACACGAATCCGGTCAACATCTTCTGCTCTCCATGTTGTACTCACGCTGAATACTTCATCACCATCAATTCCAGCGACACCGACTGTCTTGAATGGGTCTTCATCATCACCAGAATAGAAAGCTACTTTGAACAACTTTTCAGTCGGACCTCCAATATTGATGATGTCTGCACGAATTTCAATTTCTGAACCAGGCGCAATGTGATCGTCTGAGAGGGTGATTGACTTGACTCGTAATTCAGCCCCTACAGCACCTAATCGAATCCATTGTCGTTCAAAGTCAGTGTCGTCAACAGCGAGTTCAGGAATAGGGCTCGCTTCAGAATTTGAAACCACTGGGAATTGATTTCCTGCAGCATCATAACCTGTGACGTAGAATCCTACGAAGTCACCTTCTTGAAGGACAATTCTTCCTCCGTCAGTCAAATCCACTGCACCGGTCCAGATGACGTTCTGTCCCTCTTGCTGCATTCCCAAGAGTGAGGACCCTGCACCGATAGTAACCGTTCGTGTAGCATCCCTCATAACCCAATGAACCATTTGGCTCGAACCGGTAAGATCTGCATCTTCAGTTCCATGGAATTCGACCTGAATATTTTCAAGATCGTTATCCAACGAAATATCAATAACATTGAGTGGAGAAATCCGACGAACTACACGTGGTGCTGCATCATCAACAATGACTTGCAATGTTGTTGAAACCAGTGTTCCTGTCATGTCTTCTCCTCGTCCAGGAATATTGGTAATTGAGATGAGACAGGTACGAGTTGGTGAAGATTGTAGAGTTAATGCTGACGAGAGCGGTACCTCGACAGAAAATTCTCCAAGTGAACTTATTGAACCATCGCTCCACATTTTTTCTCCATCAAACACTTCGATGAGTATGCCTACGTCTCGAGGTGCAGCAACCGAACTGCCTTCGTAGACAACTCGGCCAGTGAATGCTAACCGGTCATCTTTTCGAACACGGCTTCCATCAGCTACAATTCCAGTTCGTGGTTCTGAAATATCTTCAACTAAATATTCTGTTGGAGAGAGCATCAAGTCGTTTTCGACTCTGAAGGTATGTTCGAGTAACAAGATTTGTGCATCATCATCAGCGCCTCTTTCTTTGTAGACCAATGCTACATCTCCCATCTCCTCATCAGGCCAATCCCATCCAATGACAAATTCAAAGGTTACAATAATCCACGGAAGTCCAGACTCATTGGTTGTTTCATGCATTGAACTGCTAGTCATGAGAGAAATGAAATCACTTTCAGACCAGAACGTGTTGTTGATTCCTGAATATGAAATGCGCTGTGCGTCTCTCAATGGGTTTGGGCCTTCAAAGTCAAAGACCAAGGAGATGTGTTCAAAGTCAATAGCGGTATTTGCATCGATGAAACCGAGTGTAATGGTCTGCTTCATTCCAGCGAATACAGGAGCATTATCGACGTGTCCGACCCAATCCAATCCGGTAAATACCGCAGTTGAATCTTTGCGAGTACGGAATGTTGCATCATCGTAAAGGAAGCCAGGTCCTGACTGGAATTCATGCAGGACATCATCACTGTCCATTTGCGTGTAATGCAATGGATTACCTGCTTGGTCTCCTCCAGCCCAATAATAGGAAACTCGTCCCATGTTCGGGTTTCTCGAATGGTCAATAGTCGTGATAAACCACTTGTTCTTGGCCTCAGTTGAATTGTATACACTCTTGGTTACATATTCTTGAGGGTCAGGCTCGCCGTTACGGTTTAAGTCATGATCAGACTCAACCCAATATAGCAAATCAAGAGCCATTGGATGGCCAACATCATCGTTGACAAGAACCTTGACTTCTTGAACAGTACTTGCTGCTTCATAACTTTCGTCAATAGGAAGAACTGCTTTTCGTAGAGGTGCAGTAGCATCGACTAAGAAAGTACGTTGCCAATCCGAATTCGGTTGCATTACATGCGTTGGCTCCTTCTCGTTATAGGTCTGAACTTCATAGGTCAAGCCCGACTCAACATCAATGTCTGGAAGATCAACAGAGATGAAGAAACTGCCGTTGTTATTGGTCGTATCACGTGCAGTACTTTCAACCCAACCATTGCGAGAAACGCGCACGTCAAATGCACTGTCTTTTGGCGCATCTTCAGTATTTTGGAACCACATTGCGCCTTGGAAGTAAAGCGTTTCACCTGCAGCAACCCATGAATTGTCAGGAACATCGTCCATCACTAAGGCACCATCATTGTCACGGACCTTTAACCATCCAAGGCCAAAAGTTCTGTTGACTTCCAACCCAGTGGAACTTGTCAAATCAAGAGGAGAATATCCAGCAGAACCTGAGTTATCCATGCATCCCGTTCTAAAACGAACATTACTCTGGTCCGGGAATTCAGAAGTCACATGGAATATCCAATGCACTTCTAAGATTCCATTATTGGTTGAGGACCAAGAGCTCGCATCCAATTCAATGTAATCTTCGGGGTCATTTGGACTCGGGAATACATCGCCATTTGTCCAATAGAGGGTCGGATTTTTGGCAATTGAATTGGTGATAAGAGTAAGACTTGCTTCTGACATACTGGAGGCATCTTCGCCGATAATGTGACGAGTTACGACTTCATATGGCTCTAAACGTTCATGCAGGATTTCACCTTCTGGAATGTCGATATCCAGGTTAACAGTGTTCATTGTGTAGGTGATTGCAAACGACTCGAGAATCAATATTCCCGATGAAGCAGCAACCAACTCAATTGAAATGTTGCTGAATCCTGAACCAGTATCTGGAATGGCATCATTAAAGTGTTTGAGAATATTGTTGATTCCACCTGATTGATGCGTCACGGCTAATGGTCCGAGTAATGCACCATCTTGTGATGCTCGTGCCCAGCTCGAGTTTCCGTTGATATCTATTCCAGGTTGCGAAGGTGCGTTTGAGTGCTGAGCGATAGAGATATTCGATATCGAAGGAGTTACTCCTGAATTGGAAGTGGATAATTGAACTCGCATACACATGTAGTATCCTGTTCCCGTTACTGATTTGGTTTGATTCGATTGAGTGAAAGTCAAAACGCCAGCGCTCGTCGAAGTGCAGGTACTTGAAGTGGTGAAACCAAAATAAACCCGCAGCGAGGTGCTGGGAGGCAATACTTCATCCCATGTAATGGTGGCTGCAACGACACTTTTTGTCCCGGAACCAACGTACTGGTAGGCATACATGTACGATGAGGTGACGTATGAGGTGATGTATTCAATTCCAACACCATCAAGAATCGGTGCTTTTGAAGCGGTCCCATTCAGCGTCGCTCGCCAAACAAAGGATGTGCTACTTTGCGGGAATGTTATTGTTTGACCTGAGGTTACATGCCTCCACGTGCTTCCTCCATCGTTTGAGATGTCGACGCTGATACTTGTTCCGGTGGGGACATATCCCAGAATACTACTGATTTTCAAAGTATCAATTGCTTTAGAGGTCGTAAATGCAGTACCTATAATGGAACCGGTCGTTGTTGAGTGTGCGCGTTGTTCAAATAGAGCTCCATCTCCAAAATTGTTGATTTTATGCCGGGTTGAACTGCTGCAGTATGTCGTGCTGTAATAGTGGCATGAGAAACTAAATTGCCCTAATTCCGATTCTACCATGCCATAATGTCCACCTTCGGGAACAGCAACTTCACCCATGTGTTCGATGAAATTTCCACGCATAGTGAAGAAATGATGGTATGAGTCGTAATTGTAACCCACACCGCTAACGTATTGTTGGTCGTATTCGTTGTAGATGATGGTCGGCATGTTAACGATCATTCCTGCCCCATAACGAGAGACTGTCGAACCGGTCGCTAAAGTCCAAGTTCCCTGAATTGAAGAAGGAGAAGTTTTACTCACTTCGTTAAGGTAGTGGGTATTGGCTGAATAAGAATATGTAGCAACATAGAGTTTGCCAGTTGCATCATCAATGTCAACTCCGGTGACGTAAGTGTTACTGAATGCATTCCATGAACCATCACAACGCCATGATTTTGCCGTACCAGTGGTGACGACAGACCATTTTGTCAGATAGTAACTCGTGTAATGGGCAGTGTAAACTGTGGTTCCATCAACCGTTGCATCAACCATATTGTAGTATGAAGATGAACTGCAGCCGTTGGTATTCAACGATGCAGTTCCAATATAGGCGCCTGTTGTGGAGTTAATGCGAAGAATTGTAGGTGTGTTGTAGAGGCTTGAAGACGAATATTTCATGATGTGATATTCATGGTCGACCAATACAACAACGCCAATATAGCCCCAGGAAGCACTTGTGCTGACACTAAATTGAGGAGATTTCTTTGTCAACCCGGTGTAACCTTGGTCGGAGAGGGAGGCAAATTGTCCTGTTGTATTTTGATGTACATTGACTTTTGATTGTATGCTTGAAGAACGCGCGAAGTCAATGGATTGAACCGAAGGGTTTCCTTTCAAGGACATTGACTGAGAGGCAACATCCATGTTTGAACGGCTTCCTGAAGTGAATGGGGAAGGGGGGCTTCCCGACCAAGTGTTATCTCCAGTACCTCCGAAGTGAGCATCGGTTGTGAAGTTGGAATAGGAGGTTGAACTCGCTTCTCCTCTCAAATTAAACTGTGCAGCAGTCACTTCCGCTCCCCAAGGAATCGTAAGTTCCCCCGCCGTTCCACTTCCTGTGCCGGAAAAGGTGTGCCTGTACGAAGACGTTCCATCGGTGAATTGCGTTTCAACGGTTGCACTGGATGCCATTGGAGCAACTAACGACATCAAGAAAAGGAGAGTTAAAAAAAGAGCTTTTTGCATGGTAAACACCGTTTTCCCTCAGTGGGCCTTTGGCCCACGCTCTACAAAGCATTTGAACTTCGCCCCGTCAGGTCAATTGTGAATCTATTCTTGAGGTGAGGCTTTTCAAGAAACTGGTAAAGTGATTTTACGAACGAATTTCAAATATTGACTTTGAAGCGATACAAAAAAGAAGGCGAGCACCTATCGTCCATCAGAGGCGGACAGAAGATGGGACTCATTTCAAATTGGTGGCAACAACAACACGGGCGTCAATTAGGCATCACAGCTACACTCTGTGGTTCGTTTGGTATACTCTTTTTGACTTCTGCCTACCAACTCTTATTTCTCCAAAATCACACTACTTGGGGTGATTTCACTGGTCACGCTATTGCCTTAGGCGTCTTCTCCGCAGCAGCGCTTCTTGTTGTTCTACCAGAATTCCTTTCTTTGCGAAGCCATGTTGGCACGCTCGAGGACCTAAAGGCCATTGACTCAACCTCAGAATTACGTCGACGTAGAGAAGAAGGGAACGAAGCCGCTGACGCACTGGGTGCAGGCCACGATGCTTCATGGACAGCATTCCTTGAAAGCAAAGGACTTCGACGGTAAACTTGAGGGGGCAATGCGTGAGTGACAGTGACCCGCTAAAGACACTTGTTCGAGAACTTCTTCTTGCAGCTGGCATGATTGGCTTACTCATTTTGGCACTCTACGCACACACAGGCTCAATGCCGCCACTGGTTGTGGTTGAATCTTCTTCAATGATTCATGATATAGACGGCGAAGTAGGTAGTATTGATGCGGGAGATTTAGTTCTCGTTCACAATCACGATTTTGACACCATCGTTACCTTTGCAGAAGCAACAGAGGTAGGTAATTCCAAATTTGGATATTCTCAACATGGTCTCGGTGGTGATGTCATCATCTACAAGAAGAACGGTGAAGCAGGTACGCCAATCATTCACCGAGCAATAATGGAAGTAGTGCCGAACCAAATATTGACTCCAGATCGAGATGCAACCACAGATTCTTCCAATTCTGAACATTGCCCTGAAGGAGGTACCTATGATTCTGAATCGTTGGATGAAAATGGCTTAATGGGTGTTTGTGTCCTTACATGGGATGTTCCTGGAACTGAAGTCATCGATGTCGAAAAAGTCACGGTTCATTTTGATGGAGTCAAGGCTGGATATTACGATTGCAAACGAATGGCTCATGCAAATGTGGAACCATATTTGGTGGTTTGGCAATGGGAGCCACGGCATGCGGGGATTCTAACTCTTGGCGATAATAACAACTGTTCAGTCGACCAAGGCTCTCAAGCAGTGAACGGTTCATCGGGTGTTCACAGCGCATCTGGAACAGTTGGGCCAATTCGCTCTTCATGGCTCATTGGAGTCGGTGGGGGGGAAATTCCATGGTTGGGTACTGTTAAACTGATGGTCAGTGGTGAAGGAACTCCAGGAACGAGTTATGTTCCTAGTTCATCATTTTTCATACTGTTTCTCATCATAGGTGGTGTCTTGGTATTACCAATGCTCTTTGAACCACTCATCCGGCGATTGATGACGGGTGCTCCCGAATTTGAACAAGCGGCATCTGAGCAGTTGAAGCAGTACTATGAAGAAGAATAATTACTCTTGCAGTGCCTCTTCCAAGGACAAATCGCCACAAGCCACTGCATGTGCTATGGCTGATGAAATGGTTTTCCGGCCATTGCTTTTTTTACGACTTTGTCGTTGAATTTCCCTTATTTCGCCTTCAGTTGGGTGAACCTCTCGGAAGTCCCAGGCACGTTCACCGGAAATCAAAGCAATACGAATCGCAGAGATGACGTGATTGTGACGTAGTAGACCACGCGATGTTTTCGCTTCATTGACCACTTCGATATCCAGTTGATGAGTGAGGCAATCATTGATGATTCGGTCACGATTCAAGGGCGCTCCATCTCCGATTCGGACCACTCTCTGTTTGTATTCCAGAGCGGATGAAATCCCGATAATTTGCGCTGCAAGGTTTTCAATTTGTTCAAATTGAGCAACGCCTAAGACAACACCATCAGCAAGCCAAGCAAGTCCAGGTCGTGGACCAGGGTCTATCCCAAAACACAATTGGTGAACTTGTTTAATCCCTCTCATCTGTCGAACAGCATTGTCAACAGCCTCTTTGACCGAATCGGGGGCAGTCATAATCGGTTGACCTTCGTCGCGGAACTTTACAACTTCAATTTCACTACCAAACCAAATCATGTCCGCTTCAGGAAGAACCGCATCGTGTTCGAGTAGAATAAACCTCAACCCTCGCTTTTTGAGTTCATTCATTAACCTAAATGCTAATTTGAAATCAATGGTGCGTATTGCTAACCGAGGCACATACAATTCTTGTTTTCCGAGATTAACTAATCTTCCGCCTCTGCGGGCGTTCCGATAGGTCTTCAAAACCACCAAGTAATGTTGAACTTTCACCGAAGTTATCAAGAACGATTGACAGTGATGAATATCTGTGTCGAGCCAATATGAGCGGGAATTGCGGCAGGTTCTTGCTGGAGTTCCGAAGGGTGTTGATTCAGTGATTCGATCGTGCAACCCGCTTGAAAAACAAAAGATGCGTCAAGTGATTGAACGTCCTTTTTTGGTTGTTCGAGCAGCAGGTTCCGGCATGGAAGGTACAGGTGATTTATTGGCTCTACGAGGAGATTTATGTTTCCCAATTGAAGTGAAATCTACTCGCGCAACGAAACTCTATCTTTCTGGCCGAACGAAACTTCAGTATGAAGCAATGGTCTATGAGGGCGAAAGATGTAACCTTATGCCGCTGTATGCCCATCGACAGAAAGGTATTCGAGGGGATTCATGGAGGATCTTTCGGGTAGAAACACAAAATCTTTCTGGACGTCTTCGCCAACTTGAAAAGTCTATACCTGCTTTCCCAACAACCCGTAATGGCTCGGTATATCTCAATTGGGAAGATGGAATGCCACTGCACGCCTTCATCGCTCTTGTCTGCTCTTCTGCTGGCTCAGAAAATCATGCTTTACATAATTTAGAAGTTCGAACGTTAAGGAACAATCTTTTTTCACCCACGTTACCCTCAACTGAACTCGAAGAAATCCTTCCTGCTCAAACGATTACCAACAAACCATTGGATGTGCTTGCTGAGCTCGCCCGACGCCGTTCTTGATTAGATGTATGGGATGAAGAGTACAAACAGCAACATTACCAGTAATGCAATCGATGAAAGGCTTGAGGCCTTGTTTGAGATATGTGCAACCCACATCGGATGAATGTTCCATAGTCTTGTTTTTTTGCCAATTTTCTTCAACCGATTCAGGTTACCATTCAACCAATCTTTGAACAAATGCCCTCCATCAAAAGGCACCATTGGGAGGAGGTTGGTGAATCCGAGAAGAATATTTACCCACATCAGCCAAAAGAAGAAATTGACAATGAATAACAGCCCAGTCATCCCAAGGCTCTCGCCAATGAATCCATCAGCAGGTATGAGCATAGCCTCTTCGACAGGATGCATTGAAACACCTTGCAATTCAAAGGGAAGAATCATCATGTTGAGTATGTGAATCGGTGTATAGATGACTTGACTTGCAACACCTCCTTCAAATCTCGGAGAAAAGGGACCGGCGAGCCGATCAATTCCGGCAGTACTCGGGCTGATTCCCTCGACACCAACAAATGCATCACCTTGTTGAATTCCAAGTGCTTCAAGGTTCGATTCACTCCAACCCAGTTCGATATAGTAATCGTATTTGTCGGAAAGTAACAGATCTACACTCTCCAACGATCCATTTTCATGACGGACATCAACAACGATGGTATCGTTAGCCTGATATCCTTGAATTACAGTTTGAAACCCTTCTTGACCATGAATTTCAACATCATCAATCCTCAATATCGTGTCCCATGGCTGCATACCTGCATTATCCGCACCTGCGTCCTTGATGATGCCACGAACATGAGGGTTATCGGAAGTAGATGTA
This sequence comes from Candidatus Poseidoniaceae archaeon, assembly GCA_949372875.1. GTDB lineage: Archaea > Thermoplasmatota > Poseidoniia > Poseidoniales > Poseidoniaceae > MGIIa-L1. The sequence continues at coordinate 101,708 of CASIAW010000005.1, read as the reverse complement.
AAGCTACCAGCCAGTCCACCGAGCAGTAACAAACAGATGAATGCCGCAAATAAATTCGTTGCAGGTCCAGCCGCAAACATTCTCATTCTCTCTTTCCTAGGGGCTTTGTGTAATTCTTGGTATTGGGGCTCGGCAAAAGCACCAAGCGGTAGTGGTCCTAATTGGAGAAGGCCAAATGCACGTATGCGCATACCGTGCGCTCTGGCAAGTAGCCCATGTCCGAATTCATGAATGACCAGTGCAATGACAAACGCCATTGTACCCCATCCCAAAGGAATCATTGGATTTATTCCGGGAATCGCAACGAGTTCACTCGCCGTTGGTGGACTTGCTGAAGGTGGTGACAATACTGAAGTTACAAATGCGAGAATCATCATGAGCGCAACAACGAACATGCACAATAAACAGAGCCAAAGCGACACTTCTCCATAGATTCGCCAAAATCGTCGCGGACGCGCAACACGTTCCAGAGTTTTCAAACCTCGATTACTTCGAACCATCAAAATTACGCCGAACACACGTGAAGCGTTCCATCGGTCAAGAGTACCATCTTTTTCCCATAAGCGAAGCATGATGTACCATGCAAAGATGAGTAAAACCACGAATCTCCAATCGGCTTGCACCGACCCCCATGCCCCATCCATGGTTGATGCAAACACTCCTTCTCCTTGAAACTTGACAGACTTTTTCTCAACAAAGTTGATGATGGTTCGACCAAACCCTTGTCCATGGACACATCTCTGGAACGCGCTCTTGCGAATTGGTGCGAAGAAGAATGGGGTCAATCCCCCCTTGGCATTTCAGAATGGTTCGTTGATGAGGATGTAGCTCAAGTCTTTATGCGCCTACATCGAAGTGTGCTTATCGCTGATTTTACGATAACGCAAGAAGGTTTGGCCATCTGCCAAGAACATCTTCAGATACCTTTGGATCGATGGAATCCAGGGTCTATACAAGCCATTCGAACTGCTGATGGCCGGGTTCGTTTTCGACATCGTAATCTAGAAATTCATCTCGCTGCCCGACTCCGAGCGCCAGAGTGGGGTCAAGCATTGCTTGAGGAATGGCTGATGAGTCAACGAGGAGACGTTCTCCGCCCAAAGGACAGAACGCAACGAGTAGCGTCAATGAATCGAACGAAAATGAGCATTGAACGAAATTTGAATCATTCAAATCTGGATGCTGTTCGTATGGACTTCATCTCAACCACGGCATCTCTAAAATCTGTGGAATCAAAGTTAGACTCTCGTCTCGTCTCTGATGAATCGGAGTGACTCAGTTCAATTTGACCTTGTAACGATCTCTTCCGTTGGCATACACCGTAATTGTTCCAGTTGAGGAGACGCAGACTGCGATACCTTCGACCAATTGAGAAATAGCTCGTGCTGCCAGATGCCGCCCCCCTTCTCCGGCCTTTGGGACGATGCCTGCTGGGACTTGGATATACCTACCAGCGTCACTTGCGACTCCGTCACGATTAAACAAAATAGCACCATCGAGCCAAGCAAATTCGGCGAGAGTTTCATGATTTCCGTCATGCAAGACACTTCGTTTCTCTGCACTGTGTCCTTTGAATGGGTTAAGGACAAGTGCAGTTGTATGCTTTCTTAACCCTGGCAGTGGGCCGATTGCAAATAATGCTCCAATAGCATGCCCCTCTCTTCCTCGTGAACCGATGTGGCGAGCAAGTTGCATCATTTTGGTTAGCACTTCGAGATCAATATGAAACTCCTGTGCTAAAGTAGCAAATCTGTTGGAATTTAAGGTTGAAGTATCGATTACAAAAACACCATCTATTGGTTCAGCAAGTATAACCAACATTCGCTCTCCACTGGTAAGGTTCCCTTCACCTATTGCTTGTAGTACCAAATCGTGCATGTGATTGAGGACGCTCAAACCTTGCGATGTGAGGTTCTCTTCAAGCAAAGAACTTACAATTCCACTTTCATTGAGGGATTCAACGACTCTATTTTGGCTTGAAAGAACGGTAAGAGAAAGTTCAGGGGGAAGAACTTCGGCTACTAATTTTACTTTTCGAACACTGTTTGCAAGCATCAATGCCGATTGAAAAGAACGTCTCTCCGAGGAGAGAGTACTCGAGACCATCGCAGCGAGGTCAACCATCAAAAAGCCTCATGAGGTTGAATCAAAACCAGGTAACTGGTCTTCAGTTTCTCTGTAAACAGTTCTCATGTTTGAAATAAAGTTCTTCTCCTTTACAACAATTGTATATTCGGAAAACCCAGGGTCTTCTTCTCCGTTAAGTTTTCCAAGGATGATTTCGAGTGTTAATCGAGCACCTTCACGGTGTGGGTAAGCAAAAATGCCCATTGAAAGAGGAGGCGATATGATCGATTTTACATCTTTCATTTCTGACAAAGTCTCGAACAGATTGACGTATGTTTCTGGAAGCAGTTCACGCCGTGCTTCGTCTTGATTCGGCCGTCGGCAATCTGGTCCAACAACGTGAATAATGTGTTTATAATTCTCAGCCAAGTCATATGGCTCAGTGACGACATTCTGAGTAACTGCGCATGGCGGGGCGTTAATTTTCCGCATTTCTAGACAAATATTACGAGTGACTTGTGTCAATTCTGGGCCCGCTTTTGCATGGATAAGAGCATCCAATCCTTCACGACCAGAAAGTCGGTTATTGGCAGGCGTGATGAGCACATCACCGGAGTGATTCCATACGTCACCACCGACAACGCGTAGAATGCCCCATTTGCATGTTCGTGCCATGTAGAGTTCTGCCATCAGTCAACCATGTGAGGCCACCTTACTTATCAAGTTCGCAGTTTCTCCATGAAAAACTCTCCAAAAGAGATTTTCGCCACGCTTTTTTGAAAGCCGAACCTGATAGACCGTTTCTCATCCGGCACTGCTAAACCCTATTGATGTTAGCCGGAAACATGGACTCGAGGAGGTCAGGTCTTCTTTTGGCCCTGATGTTCGTTCTGAGTAGCCTTACTTCTCCGCTTCTTGAAGGATATACCTCTCATGGCAAGCGCAGTGATTCTGTTGAAAAAACGGCTCTTGATGACGTTTTTATTGGTTTTACAAGTGAGGATATAACTGGAATATGGAATCAGACCCCTTGGGTTTCGATAGCACAACCAGCGGGCTTTGACTTTCTTACAGTCTACGATTATTCTGATGTGGGCGTTCTCATCAACAATAATTCAGAGGCGAGTAAAACCATAGGCTGGGCCTTTGTGAACGCTCGTAATATATCTGTTGAGAACATTTTCTTTTTTAATCATTCAAACACTCCAGTGAAGGAGACGATTAATCGTGATGAATTTGATCAATACTTCGCAGCACCGTTTTTAGAAATGCTTGCGAACCGATCATCAACCGGGGAATTGAATTATTTAGTTTCAACGAAAGGAATCCCTCTTCGGATTAGTGGAGGCGATAATAAAGCCAGTTTCGATCAAGAGTTTTCCCTACTTGGCGGCCCGTTTAATTCGAGTATAGGTTCTGATTACTGGTTTACTCATGGATACGGTCCTCTCGCTGATGGACAAATGAAAGCCTTTTCTCGAGAAGGTTATGGATTCTTTCTCGTGACTCGTCTTACAGGTTACACGGTTGAGACGGCCTTAGGTCTCATTGAGAAGGCAAATAACAGTCTAGGCCAGCGGGGTATTTTTGCTTTAGATTTAGCAACGAATCGCAACGGTTCTGGTTACAAATTTTGGAACGACGACCTCTACACAACCCAATTAGAATTGAATGGAAGTTTGGGATTACCAACCGTTTTTGACGAAACTTCAGAATTCCTGACAAACATCTCCAATGTGATGGGCTATGCATCATGGGGTTCGAACGACGACAGTTGGGGTTTGAATTGGCTACCCAATGCAGGTTTTGACACCCTTGATTCGTCCTCTTCAAGCGGCGCTGAGTTTTGGAACTCCAGCCTCCCCACTCTCTCTTCTGGTGATTCATTCAATTGGACAACACAATCTGATGTGAAAAGAGACGGCTCTTCCGCATTGGAAGCATCGGTTTCTGCTCAATGCACGCAGGAGCCAGGCTTTGGGGCGCAAGGGATGCTTGCAGAATTTTTCGATAATGAAGGCGTCAGTTTCAATACCGGTTCTATGCCATCGCTTATTGACAGAACTCCAGACCATGTTCGGCTTGAAACCTCTCTTCAATATTCATCCTCATCCCAAGCCTACCCCGGTTTGGATGACCGATTCAAAAACAACTGGGGTGCAAGATTTAGCGGTCTACTCGAAGTTCCTGAAACAGGAAATTGGACCTTTTACCTCACTTCCGATGATGGCTCAGAACTTTGGCTAAACGGCCAAAGCCTCGTTACCAACTATGGCTCTCATGGGATGGTTGAACGCTCCCAATCTGGCCTCTACGATGCAGGAAAATATGATTTTAAAATAGAGTTCTTCCAAGGTGGTGGTCCTCATGGCTTGCAACTTTCATGGTCAGGTCCAAATCAAAGTAAGACCTTCATTCCAGCTTCTGCGTTTACGCTCGCAGACTCGTATATCCCTTCTGAGAGTAATTTGATTCACCATTGGGATTTTGAAGAAGGAGCGGGCACGTTCTCACAAGATTCTGTCAATTCAACTACGAACTTTACTTTGAAGAATATGAATTCCACAAATTGGCGAAACTGCACTGACGGTTCTTGCCTTTGGTATGACGGTATTGACGATTCACTGGAGGTAGATGTCGATGATTGGGTTGGGAACTTTACTGTGAGCCAGTGGGTGTGGGCGAATTCTACAACATTACCGACGTATGCTTCGGTATTTGCTGTTGATAATAATGCGGGGTCAAATGCTTCATTCCAACACGCCATCCTCAATGGTGAATGGCGTTTGCACACCAACCAATCCTATTCCTTTGGCCAGATTGATGCCCAAGAGTGGGCGCATATCGTCACCGTCTTCGACAATGGTTCAGCTCGACAATACCTCAATGGAGTTCTGGTGCGAACAACCGCTTTCTCATTAGGCACCCTCAACAATATTGATGTGTATAAATTGGGAGTAAACCGTGGAGGTAATACGTATTTTGAGGGGATGATCGATAACGTCATGATTTGGGATTCGGCATTACAAGACGGAGAGATTACCTCACTGCACCGAGATATCTACAAAGATTGTTCTGCATATTCAGGAAATGGTCAAGCAGCAGCCTCTATTGAGCAAACCTACGTCCTCCCTGAAGAGTTGGAAGACCATGCTTGGATAATCTCTCTTTACGGCCAACGATCAGGTGATGTGTATGGTGAATTTTCTATTGAAGTTGAAGGACTTGATGAGAATGGAACGGTTCTTTCGTTCAATCAATCGAATGGTAAGGCTTTTGCAACTTCTTGGGAGTCACGGGCTCTACGTTTCCGTCCCGATGCAAATGTAACCTCATTCCGTATACGGGTGCCTCTTGATATCGTTGCCACTTCAACAGACGGTTCAATCTATTTTGATACGATGAATTTACATCCAATTCGACCGCATCATTCATGGGTCGATGGCTCAATTGCAGAAACGGCAGTGTCGACCAGCGGACGTTCTTTCAACTGGGATACAAGTTACGGCCAATCTCTCATTGCAGATTTACTCGAGGATGGTGTTTCAGGGGCGAAGGGCTATGTTTACGAGCCATATCTTACTGCCGTAGGCGCTCCGAGCACACTGATGATGATGTATGCAAATGGATTTAATTTGGCTGAATCTCACGCTGCGGCCAATCTTCAGGCTGGCTGGATGGGGGTTACGGTTGGTGATCCGAAAATGGCACCCTATGCTGATATGAACCATGATATCAATCTCCTTGACATTCGTCAAACTCAAAATGCATCCTATATGCAACCAACCCAACTTCAACTGGCCATAGAAAATCGAGGCATGTCCTCCTCCAACGGTTCCCTCCTCGTGCAGGATATACAAGGCAATATTGAATTGTATAGCGGAAACATTTCCTTGCCAAGTGGTGACAAAAATGGTTCAAGAGTGTTGTTCAACTTAACCATTATTCCCGAAAAGATGGGTTGGATGGACCTTCGTGTCCGATATTCCAATGCAAGTAGTGATTCACCGGAGCGGAATGTAGAGAATAATATGCTCACCTTGCGCGTCTGGGTAAATGCTCCACCAACGGTGGAAAAGGTGTATTGTGATTCAGAAATATACGCTCGAGGTGATAACTTCATTTGCACAGTTGAAGCCAGTGATGATGTGAATGTCACCTCGGTTGAAGTGGAATGGGCAGTGGCACAGAATCTGTCGAACCTTTCCGATTTGAATTGGATTAAACATTCAACAGGCCAAGTCGATTCATTACGATGGCAGGCTTCGATAACTCTTCCAACATCACTCGACCTCGGATTCCTCGTCTTAAGGGCCTCAGCATTCGATGAAAGTCAGCAAAGAGGTTTACTTCTCGAAACGGATATTGCCGTGGTCGTTGATGCACAGGCTCAATGGTTTGGGCCGCATCTATCGGGTGTTGATTCACCCTCTTGGTCGGGTGCGAATCAATTGCCATACCGTCCAAATGGCGAATTGTTCCGTGGAGAAGTAACAGGCGTGAAGATGTGTGTTTTGGATGCCGACTACGACCTCCTCATCCAGCAACCAATACTTACTGCTTCTGACGGTCAAGTTTTCAACATAACGTATCTCTCTCAAGCAGACCCCAATCATCACTGCTACATCGGGTCTTATCTACGAAATGTCGGTACTTCTCTGGAAGACATTCTTTTTGAAATACGTCAAACTGATGGAACTCTCCTCAACTCGCGCATTCTCTCTATGGGCGACCGCTTACCAATTGCGACAATAGAAATTGTCGATGGGGATGGAGAAGTCCTCGATAGTGTTCGAGGAGGGGGGAATGAATACGCCCATATCCACATTTTAGATTCAGACGATCCGTCATCCTCGGTCACGGGGGATTTACATGTTGAATGGCCGGGTGCTGAGAGGCAAACTATCCCGGTTGATGCTCAGAATACTACCGAGTCTCTTTTGATCGAATTACCTCAAATCCCTACAGCATTAGAGAGCGGAGAGCTCTCCATTACTTTGGAAATGATTGGCCAACACGCGGCCATGTTCAACACGGAGTATTCCCTGCCAATGCTTCTGACAACTCCTATCATTGTAACATCGCATGTATGCGATGAGCAAGGTCCAATTTCGTCCTTACGCTTTGGAAACAGTGGATATTTATTGGTTCATGTTCTGAGTGATCGTCCGATTCAATCGATGCAGACGACATTGAGTCAATTGGGTTGGTCCGTTACAGCACCATCTTTAGGGATGGTTGATACAACAGATTCATCGATACAAAAGTGTATTTCTTTGAATGCTTCTTCTGATTCAACACTTCAATTCTACAAATTCCGATTGAGGTTAGATGGCACCTTTATTGACGGTGAAGGGCAGATTCTGTTCAATGTGCGCGATGTCGATGGATTATCAAAGTCATTAAATCTCCCAATGGATTTCTATCATGCTTCTCCCCATACAATGCTTACTCCTCATACAAATATGACAGCAGGTGATTTACTCAACTTTACCGGCACAGTAACTGATGCAGACGGTATTGATGATTTATCATGCTCCGCCCTTGTATCGGAGAATCAGTCTCAATTAGCACAATTACAAGTTTTGCTTCAACCAACAAATTTGACCTCGGCTCGTATTGCATTCCAATATCCAACAACTGGGGTTCTGAGTAATCTCACCCTAAATGTCGAAGTAACCTGTATTGATTCATGGTTACAATCAAACTCGTCTTCCCTCGAGTTTACTTTATTACCCGAAATAGGATGTAGTACTTGTGACCAAGTTGATTCTGTAGAAGATGCAGATGAACCCAATTCATCTTCCTTGGTCACGATTTTCATCTGTCTCTTCATTTTAGCGTCTTTGATTGTGCTAACAGTATTCTTGAAAAGGCCAAAAGAAACTGAAACACCTCTCTGGGCTTCGGGGGAGGGTACTTTAGACGAATCATCTCCATTGGAGGAAGTAGAGGAGTCAATCGAACTGAAAAAGCCATCAGGTTGGTCGGATGAACAATACCGTCTATGGCTTGAAGGTGAAATGCCGGATGGCTGGAATCTCGTGCAATGGGTCTTGTTTAGTGAACAGCAGTTAGGGATTCTTGAAAATCAAGAATTGTGATAGAGAAGGGTTGATGTGCTCTAAGCACGTGGTTGTAATGAGCGCTATGGCAATTGGATATGTATTGATTAATGTGGCACCTGGAAAAGAACATCAAGTCTATCTTGCAGTGAGGGATATGCCACATGTGGCGGATGCCACTCTCCTTTTTGGCGATCATGACCTTATTGTGAAGCTGGTTGCAGACAGTCTTGCTATCATTGCGCAGTCGGTTGTAGAATCAATACGTCAAATCCCTGGAATCGTCGATACCAAGACGCTTGCTGGTGCAGAATTGTGAAGCAGAATTGTGAAGCGGAATTTTCCGAATGGAAACCGCTTTTTTTCAAACGATAGACTGCGGCGTTATGTCATGAAAATGGGTTTTGGAAAGGGACACTGCGGCGCTTATAGAGCGCAGTAAAGCGTTTATTTTACCAAAATACTATATACCTAACTAGGGTGTCAAGTATCGGAGGTAATCCAAAATGTCTGATAAAAAATACTTTGTTCTCATGGAGAACGGAAAAGATACGAGCCAGGTTTTTGCTAGCAAACAACCCCGTGGCGCAGCCCTCAAAGCTGCAACCCGCGGACATAAGAACATACGCCTACGAGAGCGTGGCACCAAGCGTGTCCACTGCTTTACCGGCAGCATTAGTATGGTGCCAAAGCCAGCTAATGGACCTGCTTGGCTTCCTGACAAGATCAAGAAAGCCAACGTCAAGAAGTCCGGAATCGAACACCTTTGATTCCCATTCTGCTTGATTGCCAGTTTTTCGAACTTGAATTTTCAAGTTCGTCCCCGTAAGGGTCGCCGCTTCATTTCCTTCTTCGGAGGGATTTGAAGCTCAACATTCTCTTTTCACAGGCCATTGCGCAATCCACAGCGCTAGCCAAACCATTCCAAGTTGTGCTGTCAATCGAAGCAAGTGCCCACTTATCGAAAAGTTGGTACCAATGATCGTAATATCATTAACCCACATGTTCAAATTCGCCCAGTAGACCAAAATGAGGAATAGCGCAGTAGAAAAACCAGCCCTTCTTCTCGAGACTGGAAGAATTAATCCCAGACCTAGAATTATTTCAACTAGCCCGGACACATAGACCCAGAATTCTGGGAAGCCGAGAATTTGTGGAACTATTGGTGTAAAAAAGACAGTATTCGTGAAGTGCTGAATACCGACCCACACAAATGCCCCACCGAATCCCAGAGCAGAGAACTGGCGTAATTTTTCCGACGCCAATGGCAAACTATCGCCTCAGTAGCGAACTTTCTTGCGCGTGAGCGTGCGCCAGATTCGTTGCAGAGGGTCATAATATCTGTCAACAACTCTTTCCTTCAATTGAATAATGGCGTCATCTGTAATCTGAATACCTGCTGGGCAAACTTCAGTACAACATCGCGTAATGTTACAATATTCAATTCCGAATTCTTTTTTGATTTCTGGAATACGGTCTTCTGTATCCATTGGGTGCATTTCATATTGTGCAAGTCGAACAAGGTTACGTGGACCTGCAAAGTCATCAAACAAAGCATGGTCGCGAAGAACGTGACACGTGTTTACGCAGAGGAAGCATTCAATGCACTCACGGAATTGCTGGACACGGTCTGCCTCCATTTGATTGAATTCCCAATTCATTTCTTCTGGACCTTTTATTGGTTTAATCTTTTGAGCAATTTCATAATTCCAAGACACATCAGTGACGAGGTCTTTGACGTGTGGGAAGGCTTTCATTGGTCGGATTTCAATAGGCTGACCTTCTGGTGTTTCTGCAACGACATCACTCATTCGAGTCATACATAACAATCGTGGGCGTCCATTAATTTCTGCAGAACATGAACCACATTTACCAGCTTTACAATTCCAGCGAACGGACAAATCCGGCTGTTGTTCGTATTGGATGCGGTGGACACAGTCCAAGACAACCATTCCTTCATCGAGTTCAATGGTGAACTCTTCAAGAGCAGCCTCATCGCCTTCTCCGCGAAGGATCTTGAAATCTTGTTTCTTACCTTTGAGTGACATTAGTTGCTTCCTCCTGCTTGTTCTGCTGCTCGCTCAGCAATCATTGTTTTCACTTCTTTGATTGCATCAGTCAGGTCTGAGCGCATTTCTTCTACGGGTTCTTGACGAATCTTTATTTCGCCTTCGTTCATATAGACGATGTTGATGATTTTGCCCCATTTTTCAATTTCCCCTGGGAAATCATCTCTGGTGTGCCCTCCACGGCTTTCTTCCCGAGTAAGTGCTGCAAGTGTAGCGGCAATCGAAATGTCAACCATGTTCTTTAGGTCCAGTGCTTGATGCCATCCTGAATTATATTTGCGAGAGGTGCCTGGGAAACACAATGATTGACGTTCATCGAAGGCTTTCAAATCATCCATAGCCTCTCCCATTTCCTGCTTTGTTCGAATAATTCCAACTTTCTCTTGCATCATGTCTCGCATGGCGTCATAAATAAGGCCAGGATTTTCACCTTCTGCTCTTTGCAGTGGTGCAAGCATTATTTCGATTGCAGACTGGACTTGAGCATCATCGATACTTGGTTGAGCGAGGTCTTTGGCTCGCTTTGAAGCAAATTCTCCAGCACGCTTACCAAATGTAATGAGATCGGAAAGTGAATTACCTCCCAAACGGTTGGCACCGTGTAAACCAGAAGCAACTTCGCCGCATGCATACAGACCCGGAACATTGCTTTCTTGAGTCTCGGCATTTACGCGTACGCCACCCATGACATAGTGAGCAGTTGGCCCAACTTCCATCGGTTCTTTGGAGATATCAACGCCGGCTAATTCCTTAAATTGATGGTGCATTGAAGGTAGTTTCTTCAAAATCGCCTCTTCACCCCGATGAGCAATATTGAGGAATGCTCCACCGTGAGGGGAGCCACGACCTGCTTTGACTTCGGAGTTGATTGCTTTTGCAACCACGTCTCGAGTGAGTAATTCTGGCGGCCGACGAACCGTAGCCAGTTTTCCTGAAACAACTTCCTCTACCCATTGATCAGATTCTTCAATTGTTTCTGCGTGGTCACTTGCAAACACTTCTGGAACGTAGTTGAACATGAATCGTTCGCCTTCGGAGTTCGTCAATCGTCCACCTTCACCGCGAACACCTTCCGTGACCAAGATTCCTCTTACGGAAGGTGGCCATACCATGCCGGTAGGATGAAATTGAACAAATTCCATGTCACGTAATTCTGCACCAGCCCAAAGGGCGAGAGCGTGACCATCGCCCGTATATTCCCAAGAGCCAGAACACACAGACCAGCACCGAGTGATTCCTCCAGTTGCGAGAATAACTGATTTACCTGAGAATGCATGGAAGTCACCATCAACTCGGGTATAGGCGACGCAGCCAGTAACTCTGTCTCCTTCTTTGAGTAAATGTCGGACTGTATATTCCATGAAAATATCAATACCTTCGTGAATGCCTCTTTCTTGGAGAGTTCGAATGAGTTCCAAACCAGTAGCATCGCCGACGTGAGCCAGTCTTGGGAATGTGTGGCCGCCGAAATTTCGTTGATTAATCGTGTTCTCGGGCGTGCGGTCAAAAACAGCGCCCCATTGCTCAAGTTCACGGACACGGTCAGGTGCTTCTTTGGCATGTAATTCCGCCATTCTCCAATCTGCAAGCCATTTGCTTCCTTTCATGGTATCGTGGAAGTGAACTTTCCATCCATCACGTGGGTCAGCATTTTGCAGTGCTGCAGCACAGCCTCCTTCAGCCATGACTGTGTGTGCTTTACCTAGCAAAGATTTGGTAATAATTGCGGTTTTAGCACCGCTTCGAGCCGCTTCAATAGCAGCGCGAAGACCAGCACCGCCTGCGCCGATGACGATAACGTCGTATTCATGCATCTTGTATTCTTCAGTCATGTTCATCACCTCAAATTACAAACAGCGCCATATCGCTCAAATATCCTTCACTCACAGCGAGAACCCAAAGGTCGCCAAAGAAAACAAACGTCAGGGATGTCCAAAACCAAAATCCATGTGAACGGTTCAAGATGCTAATGCTTCCGAATAACTTGCCGCGAACTCTGCTGATACCAGTTGTCCATCTGTCCAATGCTCCACCAGCAAGATGTCGAAGTGCGTGACATGAAGTCACATACATGGTTAACAGGAATGCTTCAACACCCATTACAAGTGTGCCTAATGACATGCCCCATCCTTCATCAAAATGCAAGGTATGTGTGACATCCCACCACTTGATGACGAGAATAATCATTGCAGCATAGAGGAAATACCGGTGGAGGTTGTTGATAATGAACAATCTTTTTTCACCTTTGTATCCGAGAGTTTTGTTAATGTCTGGCTCATCAACCCAGCATGCAACAGGGCTGGCAAAGAAGGTGCGATAGTAGACTCTACGCATGTAGTAGCATGTGCCTCGGAATCCAAAAGGGATCCACAGAACTAATACTGCAGCATTGACCCACGAAGGGTGATTCCATTCATTGAGTCCAAACAAATTCCATTCCAATACATTCGGTGAGAATATAGGTGACATCACAGTACTCCCTTCAAGGGTGTAGGATATTGATTCAGGGTAAAAGAAAAGTCGCCATGCTGTGTAAAGCATTGCAGCTGTAAGTCCAAGCCCCATTGCGAGTGGTTGCTTTAACCAATTATCGATACGATTGGTACGTCCCAGTCCGTTGAGAACTGGAAGTTTTATTCCTTCACCCATGGTTTTCACCGACAACCGCACTGGCTGCTAATAACCTCTACTTGACTGGGGTCTTTGAGGTTCACGCTTCAATCCCCTGTTGCTGCAAGAATGAAAAACCTTCTTCAAAGACGGTCTCATTTGCCCAATAGGTCTTCGATTGCCATGCGAGAACTCCATTTTCAGCGATAACTTGGAGGGTTGGCGTTCCAGGGTTGCCGTAAGCAGAGTAAATCGAGGAACCGGTGTTTTCACCAGTGTCAAAATCATATGCTTGGGTCTCGGGAGTCGGGAGGACTATTTTCCATGGAGTGTAGTGAGCAGAATCTGCCGAGGTTCCAAAAACCTCCATGACATCTTCTTGAGATTCAAATTCACCCCAGCGGTGAACACTAACGATGGTTACATTTGAATCGCTGAGTTCCCCACTTTCCATTTTTTCTCGAATCATGTCTGTCCAATCATGGCATCCAGAGCAACCAGAGCCAATCCACAGGAGCATGACAGGTCCATTTCCAAGTTCGTTCTTTAAATTAAACTCGGAACCTCCGTCTTCACTACGATCAAGTGTGTTGGATTGGAATGTGAGTTCAAAAGGTATTGGCTTGTCTTCATCCTCTGATTCAAGGTTGGAGGTTTGCATCTCGATGCAACCGGGCGTCAGGAGGATTGCTGTCATCACTGCGAAGACAAGTTTACGCAACATTTCCATCACCAGTTGGGTTCTTTTTTACTTGGGATGGGGTGGGTTTACGTGCTTTCACTTTCGGTCGTCGAACATCCTTAAACCACGAGTCAACTCCGTTCCAGTCTGCACGAATTCCGAGGTCTGCAAGCAGAAGCTTGCTGCTAATTCGGGCACTTTCGAAGATGGTCGGAAGTCCACTACCAGGGTGTGTCCCGCCTCCAACAATATACAAGTTGTTGGCTTCTTCAAAACGATTATTCGGTCTACGCCAAAGCATCTGCTTCAAGTCGTGAGTGAGGTTAAACACCGCTCCTCTGTAGATGTCAGATGCACCCCAGTCATCAGGTGTCACGATTGTTTCTGAGATAATGTGATCCGTGATATCGCCGTATCCGAGTTTGCCGAGCTGCTTGACGATGAGGTCTCGATAGTCTTGCTTGATATCATCCCATACAATTGTATCATGGGTATTTGGGACCGGTACGAGGACATAGACTGTGGAGTGGCCTTCGGGTGCAAGACTGTCATCGGTTATACTGGCATTTTGAACATAGAATGATGGGTCTTCCCAAGATAGACGGTGATTGGTGATTTCTTCGAGATTCTTCTCGTATTCTGATGATGCATATATTTGGTGATGAGGCAAATCATATTGTTTGTCTACGCCGAGGTAAAGCATGAATGTAGAGCATGAGTAGCCCTTCTTCTCAAGTTTCTTGTTCGACCATTTCTTCCTCTTTTCATCTGGGACTAGTGTGGTCATGGCGTGAGCAAAGTCTGCATTAACAACAACTTTGTCAGCGAGTATTTCTTTTCCTTCAGTACGAACTCCGACGACAGTTTTACCTTCGTAAATCAAAGACTTAACCGGGGTGTTACAATGAATTTTAACTCCGAGACCCTCTGCAATTTCGCCCATGCGTGCGGTAATGCTTCCAAGCCCACCTTTAGCGTGGAAAATACCATGCTCATACTCTAAGAATGCGAGAATGGTAAACAGGGAAGGTGCATGGAACGGGCTCATGCCGAGGTATTTCGTTTGAAAGGACATGGCGAGGCGAACTCTTTCATCGTCGAAATGCTTACTCAAATCACCAGCAACGCTCGCCCATGGCTTCAGTACTGTGGCAACTCGAATAGCACGCTTTGTCATAACGTCCAATGGACTTGTCCAAGGTGTTTGGAGACATTGTTTTGAAAGGTCGAGTTTCTTGCGGTTTTGAGTGACATAGTTCTTGAATCCATTAGCGTTCTTATCACCTGCGAGTTCACGAATCCTCTCGGTCATTTGTTCGAGATTACTTGTCGCATCAATGTGGCCTCCTGCGCCAAATACGAGTCGATACATTGGATCAAGAGGCATCAAACCGAGTTCTTTGTGTGCATCTAATCCGATGGCTTGGAAAATCTCTTCTATGACTTCAGGATAGTGGAAAAATGTCGGTCCACGGTCGAAAGTGTAGCCGTCTTTGTGAATGAGTTTCGTTCGTCCGCCTACTTGACTTTCCTTTTCAAGCATGGTTACATCGACTCCAGAATGAGCGAGCAGTAGAGCACTTGCAAGTCCCCCAGGACCAGATCCAATTATGAGTGCGGTGGGTTTATCGTTTTGAGCCATAGTGCGGTGTCCAAGATTCAACATATAAAGAACCGTTTGTTCCCCTGTAATACGCATTGAAATATTCGGCTTGAGTCCCATGTTCAGAGTTTCTTATCAACATTCAATAAGCATCATAAGTGACCCCATGGTGGACTGGACACAGCCTTGTGCTGTATGGTGAAATTATGAGCGATTGGAGTTCAAAGAATCCCTACATGACCCAAATTACCGAGAATTACATTCTCAATGGAGCTGGTTCACGGAAAGAAACTCGGCACATTGTTTTCGCATTGGGTGATTCTGGACTTGATTACAAAGTGGGCGATGCGCTTGGGGTTGTTTCTGAAAACCCGCCACGTATTGTCGATGAGCTTATCGAGATACAAGGTTGGGATCGTGACCAAATCGTAGAGACTCACAATGGAGAAAGGGACCTTTACACAGCCCTCAAAAAGGACTTTGAAGTTCATATGGCAAACAAGAAGTTTGTTCAATCTCTGGCTGGTAAGGTTGTAGCTTCGGGAATGAAGATATCTTTGAAAATCGTTTCTCGCAGTCGTTCAAACGAAGACTGGCACTCCTCAGAATCTTCCTCCCTACCCCCCGGTCTTGCATCAAGCAAGGCTTCTGATGACCCTGCTTCGAAAGTCGAAGCACTTCTAAGCGACGAAAAGGCGGTTGTTGACTATCTCTGGACTCGTGACTACGTCGACATCATGCGAGAGTTCAGCGTCAAGTATTCTCCCGAAGAGTTCTTTGAACTTGCAGCACGGCTCAAACCCCGGCTGTATTCGATTGCTTCGTCGCATGATGCTCACCCAGGTTCAGTTGAATTAACGGTCGGGATTATCCGATTTGAATATCACGACAGGCCACGTGGAGGACTATGCACGCTTTACATGGCTGATGAGATTGACACTAGTGGGCAGCCAATTGGTGTCTTCATGTCTCCGACCAAATCATTCATTCTCCCTGAAGACAAAGATGTTGATATCATCATGGTAGGGCCCGGAACTGGTATTGCACCATTTCGTGCATTCATGGAACAACGCATCTTTGACGGAGGAAAAGGACGGAATTGGTTGTTCTTTGGTGACCAATCTGCCAAGACTGAATTTTATTATAAAGAACAAATCGAAGGCTGGATGGACAGCGGCGACTTGTATCGATTTACCACTGCATGGTCTCGTGACCAAGAAGAGAAAATTTATGTCCAACATCGCCTCAAAGAATACGGCGAAGAAATTTGGAAGTGGTTTGAAGACGGTGCTTACTTTTACATCTGCGGCGATAAGACCTACATGGCAAAAGATGTTCACCGTGCTTTGATCGAAATTGCAATGGAACACGGTGGAATGTCGGAAGACGATGCAACTCACTTCATTGGAACAACGATGATGCGTGAAGAGAAGCGCTACCTGCGTGACGTCTACTGAGGACCTTTTTGAAATTTCAAAAAGCCCATTCCTTCACTCTAGGCCATTTACAGGTAGAGGCACGCTGGTTACAGGAATCCCTTGTTCTATCGCCCTCTCTTCCATTCGCTTTGTCCATACAGAGTCCGGGCCAGGGAATGAAAGCATGTGAGTGGCTCTTGAAATCATAGATCGTGCCAATGTTGCCACTGCTTCAGGGCGTCCAGAATCATGTGCTGAGCTTGGGCGAGGAGCATTCCACGCTTCGCTGAAAACGGCAAGTTTGATATTGTTATTATCCGCCCAGCGTTCTGCAAGAAAGTCTACTCCACTTGCTCCTCCAAGTATAATCAAATCTGGATAAACATTCGCTTCAACCCAATGTTCGACTTGTTCCTCAAGCCATGCATAATCATAAAACTTCGAATTGCCACAAATTATCAAATTTACAATTTTTCCATCCTTGTTGAAATCTATTCCTGCTAAGCGGTCGAGGGCCTCTGCCCCGGTTTGGTGTTCTCGCATCATACCTTCCCATCGCCGTCATGTGATATCAAACTTGCGGAGGTTTTCTAGAAAAAGAACGAAAAACCTTCTTTTTTATCCACTTTATGTCAAAAACCTACGATAATTTATAGATTCGAAGAAGATATAACTCTCTTGAAAATTACCTTTTTTATCCATATCGAACCGTTGGCATCATAGAGTAATTCCCCCTCGACTCCTTTATGGCATTCAAACGCGTACTTATCGCCAACCGTGGCGAAATCGCTCTACGAATACTTCGAACTCTCCGTGATATGGGGATTGAAGCGGCTATTATCCACGGGCGTGAAGACAGGTTATCTCTCCCTGTTCGCTTTTCAGATATAGCGTATGCAAATTACAAACCGAACCCTCTGGACACCTATTTGGACATTGAATCAATCATTCATGCAGCAAAGGAAATGGGTTGCGATGCAGTTCACCCAGGGTATGGTTTTCTTGCAGAAAATGCCACCTTTGTTCGACGACTAAAGGAGGAAGGAATCACATTTATCGGTCCTTCAGCAGAGGTTATTTCGTTGCTCGGAGATAAAATAAAAGCAAGAGCTGCAATGGAAGCGGCAGGATTGCCAACAGCGAAAGGTTCCTCTGAGTCTATCTCTGATCCTGCGGTAGCATCTACTTTGGCTCAAGAAATTGGCTATCCGGTCATCATCAAAGCAGCGGCAGGTGGCGGCGGTATTGGGATGCAAATTGTAGAGAAATCGGATGAATTTGAGAATGCATTGAAACTCTGTCAATCTCGGGCACGCTCGGCCTTCGGAGACGAACGCGTTTTCGTTGAGAAATACATCCAAGGTGCCCAACACGTCGAGTTCCAAGTTTTAGGCGATGGCAAGAAAGCAATCCATTTTGGTGAACGCTTCTGTTCGATTCAACGTCGTCATCAAAAACTCGTGGAGGAAGGCCCATGGCTTACTGACCAAAAGCGGGAAGAAATTGGTGCATTGGTCTGCCGGGGTGCTGAAGCCGTTGGATACAAGGGATTAGCAACCTTTGAATTCCTACGAGATGCAAACGGTGATTTTTACTTTCTTGAAGTAAACCCCCGAGTTCAAGTCGAACACACTGTGACCGAATTAATCACCGGTCACAATTTAGTGGAACTTGGTATTCGAGTGGCTCAAGGTGAGTCTCTTCCTCTTGAACAGGAAGACATTGTATGGAGAGGACATGCCATTCAGTGCAGACTCAATGCAGAAGATCCGAGTAAATTTATTCCTAGCCCGGGTCGGTTATGGGAGTGTCATTTCCCTTCAGGCTATGGGATTCGAGTTGACACCCATGCTTATCCAGGCTACGAAATGCCTGGATGCTTTGATTCACTCTTGGCGAAATTGCTCGTATGGGGCAAGGACCGTGATGATGCAGTAAAGCGAATGCGAACGGCTCTTGATGAAACGGTCATTTCAGGAGTCGAGCATTTGATTCCACTTCATCGAAGAATTATGGATGAAGAAGATTTCCTCCAACGAAATATCACTATTCAATACATCGACATGCATCAAGAGCTTCTTGGATGAGCACTTGTATGAAACGAAAGGGACAAGTATCCTTTTCTTTTGGGCGTGTTATGGATGTATTAATCGTCGGCAGTATTGCATATGATAGCGTTGTTTCTCCTCAAGGACATGTCAAAGACGCTTTGGGCGGCTCAGCCACGTATGCAGGTCTTGCATGTTCTTTTCATGCACAGCGTCTATCACTCGAGAAGATTGGACTTGTAGGGGTTGTTGGTGAAGATTTCGCTGAAAAAGACCGTACGCTTCTTGCTGATAGTGGACTTGACTTACAGGGAATTGAAACCGCTCAAGGAGAGACGTTCCGTTGGTCTGGTTCCTATCAGGGCACAATGTCTGAAGCACAAACTCATGAGACGCATCTCAATGTCTTTGAACACTTCCAGCCCAAAGTTCCGAAAACGCATAAATCTCCACAAATCACCTTTTGCGCAAACCTTCACCCTGCTCTTCAAGCAAGTGTTCTTGAGCAAGCCAACCCTCAACGTCTTTCCATGTTGGATTCGATGAACTTGTGGATTGAAATCTCTCGAGAATCGCTCATTGAAGTCATGCAAAAAGTCGATCTTCTCATCATCAACGACGGCGAGGTCCGTATGTTGGCAGATGATGAGAACCTCATTCGTGCAGCACGGAAAGTCATTGAAATGGTCGGTGTTCAAACCCTTGTTGTCAAGAGAGGCGAACATGGAGTCATTGCCTTTCACGGAAAAGACATCCTTTCTCTTCCTGCCTTTCCAACCGAGAACGTCGTTGACCCGACTGGATGTGGCGATACGTTTGCTGGTTCAATAGCAGCTCATTTGGCTTCAGGTTCTGGAGAACTCACTCGGGATGAATTGCGTCAAGCCTTGCTTTCCGCAACTGTAAGTGCGAGTTTTACTCTTGAATCGTTTGGAACAGCAGGATTGTATTCGATGACTGAGGAACAATTCCATCAGCGTCTCGAACAGTTCATTCAGATGTTGAATTAAATTAGATATCGAGTCGAGGTAACCCCGCTCGTCCGGCATGTTCAGCATGGTGTGTTTTGCTGTCCTTAAGCTCATCAAAAGACACATCATCCAAGACTGGAGCAGGCGGGACTGTCTCCGTATTTTCTTGTTCAAGAATTGTTTGTCGTTGATTTAAGTGAGCAAGCATGGGTTCAATATCATGGTCACGAACGTATCCACCACGGCTTATTGCCAAGTTTTGAATAGATTCAATTGCTTCTGATTGGTGAGTTTGAGCAGAGCGTTGTCGGAGTTCATCTGTAGAAGTTGAACCAGTAGTTCTGGTATTGTTGGAACGGCGAACAAGAAGCCGTGTCGCAATACCAGTTGCACCTTCAAGGACTTGTGCAGCAGCAGGCCCAACAATTTCACGAATTCGAGATCCCTGGCCAGGTACTGAACGAGGCTTTGGCACCAGCCGAGATTCAGAACGGTTCCCATCTTTCGGCCTTAGCCGGCTGGACCCACTTGTCACTCGATTTCTCTTTTGAGTGGGTATTTCTGGAACAAAAGGAGTTTCTCGACGAGCCTGTTCAATGAGAGAGGTTTCCTGCTCTTGAACCACATTCGGTAGAATCGCATCTGGAGAACGGAATGCATCCATATTTGAGTGGGTTTCAAGTCCGTGGCTCATGGTGTTAAGACCCGGAACATGAGCTCCATCTTTACTCACAAAACTTGGTAAATAGGTTCGCGGAATTTCTGTCGGGAGGGGTGCTTGATATTCATGAGGTATCTCCACATTAGTCGCTTGGGTAATTTGTTGGTATGAAGGGGTAGGCGCATGTTCAGCATATCCAGGTTGTGGCGCTTGGGGATGTGCGAGGAATTGCTGACGAAGTTGAGGTTGAGTGGATGTTTGATTGTATGAGGGCGTGAGTGATCCTCGACGGTCATGGGCATTTGCAATCCCTCGCTGTAAAAGACCGTGATCCATAATCGAACGCACAGGTTCTTCCACTGTTCTTTCATCATGCATCCAATCGGCAAGAGTATTCTCAGTTTCTTCAAAATCTAAATCGATACCTTCATCAAAAAGATGACCTGAAACAATCGAATTAGGAAGTTCTTGCTCGGGAATTTCATCCATCAGAAAAGAGGAAATTGAGGTTGAGGGGCTTAAATGAACTGATTCTACAGGTACTTCTTGAAGATTGAGGAGTGTCGTTCGTGGAAACTCCGTGTCTCTGTCCAAAATGTCAAGACCAATTCGTGCCTCTTCCAGATTCATCCCGCTTTCAAGGCGTTTCAGTAAGGTCGCCAATCGCATTAATGAAGCATCATTTCCGGTTATAGTATGACACCCACCTACTTCTGTGTCGAGGGTTAAGGTTGGTTTTCGAGTACCAATCCATCCAAGAATCATAACAAAGCCCAAACCCGCCGCCAAAAGTCGGAGAGGGTCGAGAATCAATATACGATTGGCAACATGAATCAGCCCAACACCAAATAATGCATACACAAAGGAGATTAAGCGAGTATGGTGATGGTGGACGCGAGTAATTTGAGACAGACGCAAGTCCAACACATGGCCCCGTCGAGTTTCAAGAGAAAGCATACGCTCATCAACTGAAGCCCGAACTTTACCCGAGCCTGCTAAGTGCAGCGACTTGAAGACTTCATAATCTTCTGCACTTGCAGGACCTTCCTCCTGTCTAATAATGCGCATCCCAGCGCGCAAACCGATTGTGCTGGGTTATCAAACCACCGATTGTTGGGCGTATTTTGGTGGCGATATTCTGCCTTTTTTTTCTACGCCGAGGCTTATTCAACGAGATTAAGTACCGCATTTCCCATAATACGAGGTTTCGAATCTAATTGAGCAATGAGAGTTGGTTCCGGGTTCTCTCTTCGAATGAACAAGGGAGATTCCCAGTTGACCTGCATCTCATCTCCGTTGACTGAAGTAACTCTTCCAACTACGAATTGCAAATCTACACTTGCATGAACAACATCACCTTCAGCGAGTTCACGCTTTTGGAACGGAGATCTGTTTAGCTTCATTGTAGAGCAATTATGGGCAACAACAGCAAGAGGAACACTGGTATTTGTCTTCTTATCTTCAATCGCCGGTCGAACCAACAATGTGCCACTGCCAAGATGCTCTTCTTTTGCATTCCGAAGTGCGAGACCAACACGATCACCAGTTACAGCAGCAGGCACATCATCATCCATCACTTGCAGCGATTTGGCATTCCCTGTTCCGTTCGCTGGAAGTAAAAGCAAGTCATCATGAACATTGACTGTTCCTGATTGAACATAACCAATAGCGACTAAACCGATTCCTTTGACGTTGAAATGTTGATCAATTGGGATGACGAGTGGCGCTTTTGCAACAGCAGACAATACATCAGAAATATCGTCCATGTGCTGATACAACGCATTGCGCAATTCAATGCCATCAGTTGTGCTAAAGGACCATTCTCCTAGTCCAGCTTGTTTGAAGATCATTTTTGCTTGGTCTTCGTCGACCCATTCGCCCTGGGGAGGGTTGATGACGGCAATTCCTCTTGAAATATTGGCACTTGAGAAGGCAACTAAAGATTCTCCTAAATTAGCATCAATTGCAGTGATTTCAATCAAGCCGACACGTGCCGCTGAGAGAGCGTTCAAGAACGGGCGTAAGCGTTCAGGATATTTCGCCGGGCGAATAAGGGAAAGAATACGAGGCCCATCTTGACCAGGTTCTTTGTGAACATACGTATGTACATCTCTTTGGTCTGTGGCTTTTGCAATTTCGCGAGCCAATTCATCGGTTCCAACCATTGCGATATTGAGGACAGGCATGTTTCGTCCACCAATGTGGGCCACATGAAGGTAGGGGTAACTTCACTTCTTTCGATTTGCTAACATCTGTTCGCGAATCTTTTTTGCGTGATCCCAATCTTCTTGCTCACTCGCATCTTCAACAACAAATTGTGGAATTGGTATTGGTCTCATCATCGAATCAATAGCGACGAAAAAGAAGAACCCTTCACATATTTTCTTCTTCTCCCAAGTGGCTTTGTTTATGGCAACTGCTGTGACTTTTGTGCAAGCAGTGTGGCTGCTGGTAAAGACGACCTTTCCAGTCACTTCAAGCAAGTCACCTTGCCGAGCAGGTGCAATGAATGTCAAAGCATCAATAGAAATTGTTACAAATTCACGGTGAGCGAATTTCGCACATGCAATTCCACCTGCTTTATCCATCATGGAAAGCAATTTCCCGCCAAATAATGTGTCGTAAGCATTTGTGTCGCCTGGAAAGACGTGTTCAATGAGGGTGGCCGGCTCTTTCGAGTAAGGTTCCATGGTTACGCGGTGGAGTTCTCCCTCAAGAACTCATGTGGGGCATTACCCAGTCTGAAGGCGGTTTCTTGACCTTGGGGCATGGCATCTATTAGGTTCGAAGACAAATGTGTATTTCTCAATCTATGGGGGCCTTCGAACACAGTATTAGTCCTGAGGTTCGTGACGCACTTGAGGCATCACTCTCGACAACAATTACCTCTTTGAAACGGCTTAAAAAAAGTGAAAACCGACTCGGTAGTTTAGACTAAATCACACAGGAGGCATGGGTCAATAAACGAGTTGTTGAACTTTAATTTCCTTTCTTTCTAAAATCCCTCCGTAGGAGGGGGTTGTGGTGCAAGTGTCCGTTGCGATTATAGGTGAAGGAATGCTGGGGCAGAGAGTAGGTGAGTCCATGACCCATAATAATCGACAATTGAAAGTACCTTTGCTTCTCGTTTTCTTGATGATATTAGCGCCATTTGCAGCAGCTGCAAATGTAACGACGTTCGGTAATGGTAATTCCACGACTGAAATTGATTTACGAGACGGAGTACCTTTTGTGGATGCCGACTCAGGTGCTATTCACCTTCCTGCCTCTGAAACAGTAACCAGTGCTTCGATGGATATCTCGACCAGTATGATTGAGCACAGCGCACATACACGAGTCGATATTGAAACAATGCCTCGTGTTTGGAATCCGATGTATAACAACCAACTTACGAAGTTTTCAAATGCTTCACACTTTGTCTACGAAGAAGGCTCGAATTCAGTTCCTGTTAAACTGAAGGCAGAAGGTTTCCTTACTGATTTTGAAGAAACTCAATCTGGTTTCATGGACCACCGGGCTTATTCTCAAAACCAATTTGGCTGGGACCACGGGGAAATTGATGCCAATACTGTCGGACCAAATTCCAATATCCCTGATTGTGCTAGCGGCTCATTTTGCTGGGGTACTGGGCTCACCGATGACGATTACACAAACGAATTCGCTGGTCAGAATGGTATTACTTACCGAATGACATCTGCTTCGATTTATGTTGATTCCGCAATGAAAAACCATCTGGCTTACTTCGATTCATGGCATGACCTTGATCTAGAGACTGGAAGCGGCACCAATCCACCTGTATACTACCGAGATTGTGCATATATGCAAATTCGCTCCTCTTACAATGACGACTTTGTCGATAATGACCCTGCAGGTTTTTCCCCGATAGATATCGATCTCTCGAATTCTTCCGGAGTTGGATATGGTAATGGTTACTATGCCCGTGGAAGCGGTTCTTCTTCCGCAGGCCAAATCGATGCACGTTGCCAGGGCCTTTCCCAAGGAGATTACGCACTCGCAGGTTCTTCTACATCTATTTCCAATCCGACTGGCTGGGCAAATGTTGCCGTGGATTTGATTCAATACGTTGGCCAATATGTCCAACTCCGTTTCATCATGGAAGACAACAATATCGGTGGCTCTGATGGTGGCAAAGCAGGCTGGTATATCGACAATTTCCGAGTTGGCGATCCACTACCTCAATCTGCAGACATGTCAATCAACGGTTTCCTTCCATCCACCTCAAGCGGTCCTAACCAACCGAATGGATTTGGAATACTCACTGTTGAATCTGAAACAACAAGCACTGCAACGATCTCTGTTGAAGTCGTTGATTCAGCATCTGGTCAAACCGTTGTTGACCGAGACGGCAACACAATGACGAATCTTCAAGGTAAAATCATCGAACTATGGGGGATTAATTCAACCATGCATCCATCAGTCGATTTCAAACTGACTTTTGACTCTGGCCCAAGCCGGTTGTCCTCTCCAATCTTCCACGGATTTAGCATTGGGACTCGTGTAGGAACCGGATTTAACCAAACCACCGACGTGCCCTCGGATGAAATTATCGATGGCGTATGGGAGTCTCCGGGAAATAATCGGGGGATGCTATATGCTCCACTCGTCACCGATACAACCTATTCTCCGACCATTGAACGAAGTAATTTCAATCGGCCTATTACGAGTATTACTCCATTTATTCAGGATGATTGTTCTGAAGTACCAACTGTCGATATTATTTCAACCAACGGTCCTACCTTAATCGGAATATCAGCAGCTTCTGAAATATCTCTTCCGGTTCCTATTTTCGGTTTCTCTTCTACGGTCTCTTATCAGAACCCGTGCAACGTTGGTGGGATTTGGTTTGATTTGAAGTTTGGTCACCACACTGAACATGTTCAACTTGACGTTGCGAATGACGGCCAAGTCGATTGGGGATTTGATGAGCCAGCTTTTGGAGGATTTGGCCGCCAAACAACTTTCCTTCAAAGCAAGATTGACGGTGTTAATTACGGTCAACCATCCTCTACGCTCACCATTGACAGCAGCGGTGTTGCGGAAGGTGCTATGTTCATGCTCCCTAAGGGTGCAGAAGTCACGACTCTTGACTTTGCCTTTGACCAAGTAGGAATTTACTCAACCAGTGACGCTACTGAAGGTTTTGAACTCTCTGTGTTATCTGGGACTCAAGAAGTATTCCTCGGAACTATCGCAAACAGTTCACTTGTCTTCCCTGAATACCTCGGAGGAACAGTGGATGTGAAAGGAGCACTCAATTCTCTTCTTTCGAATGCTTTGGTTCCTATTAGCCATTATGATGCATATGGCAACGAGTGGCAGACATTCCGCCTAAAGGCAGAATCTCCAAACGCTTCTACTGGTGCTCAGATGACCGTTAGGGACCTTGACATCATTTACAACTACACTGTCACAATCAACAATGCTGATGGCCTTGATCGTGAATTGAACAAAGGTGTAGCATTGTGGGATGGCGGTTCAACTGCCGAAGTCCAAATGAAAGTAACTGGCGCTATTGGCGGTGGAGTAAACCTTTCCAATCTTCAAGTGACAACTTCGAGTGGATACGATAACTCCCTGAGTTTAGTGGGTAATCCTATTGGGTTATACCCAAATGGAGGAATTTATGAAATAGTGACTACGCACACAGTAAGTCCTCTTACTGGCGCAAGTTTGGCAGAAGCAACATTGACCTTTGAATCTAAGACTGGAGATGTTATTTTGAGTTATAGTGATGATTTGCAGTTCTCTGAAGCATCCGATGTCGGAGACCTCATTAGCCTTGAATCTTCCACTCCCGTAGCTATCAGTGACGGAAAACAGATTACCTGGCGCTTCATTGTAAATTCTAATTGGGAAGATACCGATGAAGTTCGAATTTATTCTGGACTCGTTGCTTCCAATGGTGTGAATGGCCTTCCTGATGCGGTATTACTTGCCCCAAACGGCGGCAATGCTGTTGAAAATGACGCAATAATCACCTCGTTCCAAGTGCTCAATAACATCGGAATTGTGCAAGACCTTGATGATGGAACCTCCGGACAAACAGTCAATATTGTTGGTTCAATACGGCTTCAAGACTTGTCGATTTCTCCGAACCCAAGTGGATATTTCATGGTGCTTGAGCAAAAAACAATCAACAATACTGGCGGAAATATTTCCATTGAATGGAACCAAGTTGCAAACCAATCTGGCGTTCCCGGCGGAGATTTCAATTGGGCTATTGACCTTGGAATGGCTGCTGGTCAGGATACATACAGATTCCGTATCGACGGCTATGAAGGCGGCGACACCCTCTGTCCAGCTGCTGAATACCGGCCTGACAGTTCGTGTGGAATTCCTTTCAATCTCTCAATAGACACACTTGATCCGAACCTGCTTGAAGTTCGTATTCTCAACGGTCAAGTTGACCCTTCACTCGACAGTAACTGGCGTGTTATGGTCGACGACACTTGGGTTGTTCCTTCCTCAAATCCTACTTCAACAGGAGATCAATCGATTCGCCTAAACGCAAGTGACCTTCCGAATGCCCCTGAATCCCTTGACCTGAAAATTTGGGTTCAATACGACCATGATTCAAATTCAAACGGCCAGCCAGAAGCGGATGAATACATCACAGTCACTGCATACAGCGATGGAGCTGCACCATTTGCAAATTATACAGCTTCGTTCAACGATAATGCGAATGTTGGTCAAGACCCAGTCGGGAAAGTCAGCGTTTGGATTGAAGGATACGATAAGGCTGGTAACCCGATTAACGGTGGTGCGCCAGGATTTGATACTGATTACTTCACCTATGTTTCGATGAACTCGAAATCTCCAGTCATTCGAAACTTCTTTATCGATGACTCACAAGATAATCGTTTCTTGAAATCGAATCAACAACAATACAACGGAAAATGGAATCATACCATGTATGCTGGAAATGAATATCACTTAATTGTCGAAGCAAACGATGACAATGGATGGAGGGACATAGATTATTTCCGCATCGATTTGGCTGATGACCGGGAGGATATGTCGGTCTACTATTATCCAAGAAACGAAACTGCTTGGACCGATAGCCCGTATATCGAAATTCTAGAAGAAGACGGAGATTTCAAAGGACCTCAAGTGCTCAGAATGAGTGGTAACGTCCTTATCGATCCGTTCGAAGCAGATTTCTACCTCGATTTACCAATTCGTATGACATGGGGATTACCTGGTGCTACAACATCTTTGAACAACCCGGTGTTGTACATGCAAGACCTTGACAATCCTCGATACAGAATGCTTCCTGCCCCAGGACGGCACATCCAAGATTGGCATTACAGCGACGGAATCCAACTTGATTACCGTGCTGATTCTGCGAATAACATGATGATTACACCGCTGTTCTCAGACGAAATCGAACCAATTACCCAAGATGTTCGCAATGGCTTTGTATACCCTGGCGACATCATATCCTTCCAAGGACAATATGCATATCTTGACGGAATTTTCAATGAAGTGTACATCACTCCTGAAATTGAATTGACGCTGGAATTAACCCGTCAAACCGCAGAACGTGACGGTTCCAAGGGATACGTTCCTTATCCGGGTGAAGTCACCTATCACACCTTTACTGGAGGTATTTTTGACATCAATATCACTGCACCTCCAATGACAAACGACTACACTTACTCCTTCCGTTTGTGTCCATACGATGCAACAGGTGGAGATGGTGGTTCCAACGGCGAATGTGGTAATGACATCACAGGATTGCCGTTCGGTGCAGTCGATACAACCTCTGCGATTTGTGCTTCTGCATCCTCATACGGATGTCAAACGTTTAATCTCAAGGTAGATGGAACTGCTCCTCGAGTCGTAACTAATACATGGACACTAAAGGACAGTAATGGTGAAGTTCTGTCTAATATTTTGCCAACCTCAACTTTCCATTGCGTCGATATTGAAGTCATTCTTGAAGAGCAGGAAGCCTTGTTCCAAGGTGATGTTTCCGTTGCTTGGGGATTCTATTCCTCTCCTGCTTCAAGCTTACTGTGGGGCGAATATCAAACAACCTTTGATGAAATGCCAATGAAACAAGAACTCACACTCACACCGAGCGGCG
The DNA here is from genome assembly GCA_949372875.1 of Candidatus Poseidoniaceae archaeon. Taxonomy (GTDB): domain Archaea; phylum Thermoplasmatota; class Poseidoniia; order Poseidoniales; family Poseidoniaceae; genus MGIIa-L1. Next base: position 73,404 of record CASIAW010000005.1, on the reverse strand, counting down.
GTTCTTACTTTGCCTCCGCAGAGTGTGTTGATTTGTGGCCAATAATCGAAGAGCAAAAAGACCCAACATCAGACGAAATATCCAACAGTATCGAGGTTGTGTTCTGGATTGACGCAACTGATTCAGCAGGCACTCAAGCACTCTTAGGTGGCGGCCCGACTGATGAAGGTGGAATTGCTCCAATCTTTTCCAGCACCCCTCAACACAAGTCATCGTATCTACTGATTCATGAAGAGGCTTCGTTTGCAATTACAGATGTGGTAATGCGGCCTGCTAAACCTGAAGTTGGACAAGATATGGATTTGGAAATCAAAGTATCGAATTCCGGGACAATGGATGGATCGACTGTTCTCAACATACGTTCAGTCATCAACCAAGGAGTGCCCGTATTTGAAGGAAATATTTCCACTGGTGACATCGCAGTTGGTGAATCAATGTGGGTTACTGTGACGCTTCAGCAATTTGACCTAGCAACCACTGGAATGTACTACCTCATATCCGATGATACGACTGATGAATTGTTGTATAACGGCTCATCAGTCGGAGAATCTTTCAATGTCAAGGTTGAGAGTCAGTCTTCTGATTCGAGCGGGCTCTTCTTGATTCTCGCTATCCTTGGTATCGCAGTTGCCGTACTTGGAACACTGGTGTTTGTTTTAGCTCGCCGAGGAAGTGGCGATGACCTCTTTGATGAATACGAAGAAGAGGGTACAAAAGCATATGTGGAATTGCCAGGTCAACCGAAGCCAGTATCTGGTCCACCCCAAGCTGCACCAGCCGCTAATGTTTCACCTGAAATGACCCAAGCCATGGCTGAATTCCCACAATGGACGCAAGATGAAATCCAAGGTTACTTTGACCAAGGATGGAGTATTGATGCTCTTCGTGATTGGGTCAAAAGCCAGTGAGCGTGAACAGTTTGCCCGCTCGACTAGATTGGGACGACTACGTTTGGGAAGACCCTGATGGGGGCCAAATCTTGCTCCACGGCGTTTTACCAACTGTGGTCTATCCTCGATTAATGCGGCCGAGAGAGTCTTGGAATGGTTTGGCATTACTTGAATCGCCGGATGTCGTAGATTTGTGGATTCAAGAAGAAAAAGATGAAGCAGAATCTCCAGGCGTTAATCTTTCACATGGTATGATTTCAGGTGGTGCTTTTGGAATCTTTTTGGATGAGGTCTCATGTGTCGAAGAGGTGACGAGTGGGCGATTCCCAGACCCAGAGCCCCGACGATTACATCGTAACGCAGTAAGGCATGAACGCCCCGTATTTTTCATTGAACCTACGGCAGATGACGAAGGCTGGAATGAACATCTCACGAAAGAAGCGAAAGCAGCGTCTCATTGGAGAAAATTACTGGGCATGATTTCGATTGGTGGGAAGTGGAGGAAACGGGTGAAAAAGAATATCTTTGATGCCCAAAAACCACCGAAAGGAGTTTCGAGTAATTTTGGCTCTGCCGCAGTACTCTCAGCCACTTGGTGGGATTTGAGTGAATGGTTGGTCGGTCCAGAGGTCTGCATGTCTCGCAACCAGCGCTATGCCTCTCGTTTACGAGGTGCACTAGCTGTGCTTCGTGAAGATTTTGGAGATGAGGCAGTCTTACTTCTGCCGCTCTATTTACCACATAGAAATGACATACTTGATGCATTGAATGCTCTTCCAAAACAAGAGAAGATTAGTTTAGACACTACTTCACCCGGTGACTTAGAGGAGGAATGAGTATGTCTGCTACCGCTATCGAAGTTCGGATTGAAAATCACTTGGTTCGTTTTACTCCTCCAACCCCTATTGACCAACAAGCGGTGATTTCACAACTTGGCGGTCAAGAAACCAGTGGCGTTGTGATCAAAGTTCTCGATAAGCCTCGTGCTACCTTGGTCATTGACAGAGAAGGTCGAATTACTGTTCATGGAACACATCGTGTTGAAGCGGCTCGTGCTGCTGCAAAGGAACTCATGCTCAGATTGGGATTGAGCGACGGTGGACTGGAAACTGAATTAGGTCCGGTAGTCGCCTCATTTGATTTTGGGCAATCACTGAACATTACTCAATTATTTGGTAATTATAATGCAGGCTCAGCAGTGTATGATGAACGACTTGGATGCAGCGTAATTGAAGATTCGAGGCACAATCTAACGCTTCACGTATGGCCAAATGGCCGCTGTATTGTACCAGATGCTCGCCATCAAAACATTGTGGCAATGGCAGCAGTATATTGGAGAACCCAGTTGAAGGAAGAAAACCTCTTCATTTAACTTTGAATCACCTTCTCTTCTTCTTTTTTCCCCATGCGTTGAAATCTCATGGATTCCTGCGTTTAACTGAGGGCCATCATGGAAGAGAATGTCAGTTGGACCGGCCCGATTCTAGATAATCATTTTCACTTGAATCGAAAAGGACGTTTTCTCGAAGCTGCGCGTGATTTCAAACATGCAGGTGGAACAGATATTGTATTGGTTCATTGTCCTGATTTTTCTGCCCCTCCTACGACCAAGGAAGGGCATACTGAAACATATGCGGATACTGTCAAAATGGCGGAAGAAGTTCGTAAGCAAGTTGGATTAGGAGTCCGTATTGTTCTCGGGCCTCACCCTGCTGCGTTCGCTCACCAATTTGGCGCTTGGATTGAAGAATCAGGTAAACAGGGAGCAGAACGAGCGGTTGAAAATTATCGAGACAGTATCTCAGCAGCATTAGAATTTATCCACGAAGGTAAAGCCCATGCGATTGGAGAAGTGGGACGTCCTCACTGGCCTGTAACTGATACAATTTGGGATTTATCGAATTCTCTTTTATTGGAGACAATGCACTTAGCCCAACAAGAAGGTGTGGCTTTACAGTTGCATGTCGAAGGCGAGCTTGAATCGACCTACAGGGATATGGCATCCATGGCTCAGAAGTCGGGTCTGGCAGCGAACCGGCTGGTGCGTCATTATGCTCCTGCAAACATCTCTCATGAGGTGACTCAAGGCGTGACTCCAAGTGTACTCATAGGAAAAGGCGCCATTGAAGAATTAATGTCAACCGTCGAATCTTGTTCGCACGGCTTTCTCTTAGAAACGGATTACATGGATGATTTACGGCGCCCTGGCGCAGTATTAGGTCCCAAAACGGTTCCAAAGCGTACCAAACAACTGTTGGAAGCAGGGTTGGATGAAGACTATCTTTGGAAAGCCCATTTTGAGCTGGCTAATGACTTGTATGGCCCAAGTGTATCTTGAATGAGTAGATGTTTTACGCTACAAATACCCATCACATTCATGAGTGAAAGCATCTACCGCATCAATGTGGCCACTATGCGCAAGGTACTGATTCTTGGCCTAGTCCTCAGTCTCTTTCTTGCTCCATGCCTTCTTCCTCCTGCTTCAGCACAGAGTTCACCTCTCCCCGCAGTTGAATTGGATTGTGGCTCAGACCCCGTCATGGACGTTCACCCTACTTCCGATGCGGAAGCGATTTTGCTCTGCACTGTCACCAATCCTACTTCTGCAAGTGAAGACATCAGTATCACCAAAGTTGAGTGGGACGGAGTTTTAGTCGAGATGATTTTGAGTGAAGACTCGTTCACTCTCGCTGCTGGAGAGGAAGATACGTTTGAGATTCTCTTTATTGGTCAAACCAAAATTGCAGCATCCGTTCAATACTCCTTTGAAATTGAAGCAAAAGTCGAATCCTGGAATGGCCTTCCATATGGCCAGTTGCCTGAAGATGGCTTTTGGGTCGTGAACACCTCGCACATTGGTGACTTGAGTATCCAAAGTTATGGAATGGTCGAACTACTACTTTCTGATGTTACGACACGGTATATGGACACCAGCAGTGAAGTGGAATTCAATTTCCAGGTGACAAACAAAGGTAACGATGATGATAATCTTGAGGTTGTTTTTGCAAATGCAGCAGACCTTGAAGCTGCAGGCTTTTCCTTCCCAGGTGGCACATTGGTGAGTGAAAATGTTGACTATCAAGGAACTTCTAGTGTCAAGCTCCTCACCATTCGGGCCCCGTCTGAGGTCGCTTCTGATCTCCGAATGCCTCTTCTTATTCGAGCACAAAGCACAATTGATGACACTGCAGCCTTTAGCGAAATTAATATTCAACTCGACATCAAAGCATCCACGAGTTCTGGAGGGCTTGATGGATTAGACTCATTGAGTTCCGATGACACGTTGATGTATATTTCCATAGGTGGCGGTTCTATCCTTGTCATCCTTTTCCTAGTGGTTTTGGTACGTGTTGTCACCAAGAGGAAACCGAAAGCGGAAAAGGTTCCTAAAGTAGTTCAACCAATTATTCTCCCTGAAGAGCCCGAGGAAGTATCGGGTGATGAAGAATTTGATGATTTCTTTTCAGACCTCGACCAAGAAATCGGCAATGCAGATGAATTTGACGATTTATTTGATGAATTGTAACTGCTTCGGGTTTGAAAAGAGGGTCGCTGAACCACTGTTTTCCTCCTTCGAACAGAGGCAACAGTCATAGGTTGGGTGTGACGGCCAACACCTACCCATTGGGTAGGTGCATTTATGCTCAAATTACAAGGAAAGACTGCCTTCGTCTTCGGAGTGGCTAGTGAAGACTCAATCGCATGGGCAATTTGCGAACAATTAGCCGCTGCAGGCGTAACGCTCTACCTCGGTTATCAGAAGCGTTTCATGAGCCGAATCTTTCAATTAAAAGACAAACTACCACAAATCGGAGGTTTTTACCCGCTGGATGTTGCAGAAGACGCTACAACGAAGGAATTTTTTGAGGCATTTAAAAAAGAACACCCAGGTAAGAAAGCAGACATTCTCGTTCATGCGATTGGTTTTGCTCCAAGGGCTTGCTTTGACCGTCCAATCCTGTTTGTTGAAGACAGCGACATCAACACCGCTATGACAATCTCGGCTAATTCTCTTCAACGTTGTTTGAAGCATGCATTACCCTATCTCAATCCTGGATCATCGACAATTACTCTGACATACGCAGCAGCAAATCGGTTTGTACCGAATTACGGAATCATGTCGATGGCTAAAGCCGCTTTAGAGTGCTGGACACGAGAATTAGCTTGCCATCTTGGTCCAGAAGGGCACCGAATCAATGCTATCTCTTCCGGCCCAATACGCACAATTGCTGCAAGTGGCGTTCCTGGTTTTGATCACATTCTTGACCACGTAGAAGCGAACTCTCCTCTTCGTAGGAATGTCAGTCAAGAAGATGTTGCAGGCGCCGCACTGTGGCTTGCAAGTTCTCTCTCAAGTGGAGTGACAGGTCAATGTATCTATGTTGACGGTGGTTACTCAGTTACGATGGTGCCTCAAAGCATCATGAATTAATGAGGTGAATCTATGGTAAAAGACGCAACTGGAAAAGAAGTCCAAGGGCTTGAACAAGGTCCATTCGAACCCATTGCAATCATTGGAGTCTCTGCTTTGATGCCTGACGCTCCAGATCTCGATACCTTTTGGCAAAACATCCTGGATGCGAAAGTGAGTATCCGCACCATCCCTAATCATCGATGGATTGGCCCAATCGAACACTTTTACCGAGAAGGTGGGCCCGGAAACATCGAAGAAGGCTTCACTTATGCACGAATAGGTGCAGTCGTTGAAGGATATGAATTTGATTGGCGACGCTGGAAACAACCTCCTGGGACATTGTCTCAAATCGACCTTGCACAGCAATGGGCCGTCACAGTTGCCGCAGCAGCAATAGAACAAGCAGGTTATGATGGAGACACCAAAGACATTGACCGATTAAGGACTGGTGTCGCCTTTGCCAATGCTCTCGGTGGGGAAAATCGAAATTTATCGAATATCCGCATCTATTCAAACCACACCAAAGAACTTGCGAAATCACAAGGAATGCCTGACCAGAACAGTGCAGCTTTCATCGAATCAATCATTGAAGGTGCTCCACGAGTGAATGAAGATACAATGCCCGGGGAACTTGCCAATGTTGTTGCTGGCCGTGTATCCAATTTACTTGACTTACAAGGGCCGAATTTCGCAATGGATGCAGCCTGTGCCTCTTCTTTAGCCACCTTGATGGATGCATGCCGTCTCCTGCAAATGCGTCAAGTGGATGTCATGATTGCAGGAGCTACAGACCGCAGTATGGATGCTCCAACTTTTGCTAAGTTTAGTGCAATCGGTGCGCTTTCAGCAACTCATTCAACTCCATTCGATGCTGGAGCTAACGGCTTTGTTATGGGTGAGGGTGCAGGTGCATTTGTTCTCAAACGTCTTTCAGATGCAGTTCGAGATGGCGACGAAGTTCATGCGGTAATTCGCGGAGTCGGTGGTTCCTCCGACGGTCGCGGAAAAGGCATCACTGCTCCCAGCCAGCGAGGCCAAATTCAAGCAATTGCTCGTGCTTATTCACAAGCAGGATATGAAGCAACTACCGTTGAACTGATTGAAGCACATGGAACTTCTACCAAAGTAGGAGATGCTACAGAACTCGGAACACTGTCGTTACTATGGGACGGAACTCCATCGGGAGAACGCGTTGCAGTAGGCTCAATTAAATCACAGGTTGGCCATCTGAAAGCGGCTGCTGGAATTGCAGGTCTGATTAAAGCAGTCATGTCTCTCCATCATCGAACTATTCCTCCATCTGCTGGATTCAACACCCCGAATCCTACGGTTGATTGGAGTAGCAATCCGTTTTTTGTGCCCACACAAGCGCGTGAGTGGCCCCGCCCACAAGCAAATCCTCGTCGCGCAGGCGTCTCTGCTTTCGGTTTTGGTGGTACGAACTACCACGTTGCTCTCGAAGGTTATGAGCCAGAATACCATTCTGAATTGGCTGCAAAGTGGGAGCAAAGGTGGCATGCCTATGCCCAAAGCGAATCAGCGCCACATCTACCTTCTGACGCTGAATCAATCCTTGATTCATCGGCTACTCCTTCGATGACGCATGAAGAAATGAAAGCGGTCGAAGGCGGTATTCTCTTACTTTCAGCACCAGACCTTGATTCTCTGCAAGCAAAATTGGAAAAAGTGGGCTATTCCGGTACTCATTTCGACGAAGACCCTTGCGGATTAAGACTCTCATCAGTTCTGCATATTGCATCATCTGGATACGACACATCTGCCTCTTTCCGCATGTGCATTGTGGCTACTTCATGGAGCGAATATCACAAGCGAGTATCTCTTGCTTCCAAAGCGATGAATGATCCTGAGAAATGGGGCTTCTTACAAGCCCAAGGCATTCTGCTAACCAACGACCCAGCACTCCACCCAAAGGCCAAGGTGGCACATATGTATCCAGGTCAAGGCAGCCAATACGTCGGCATGACACACGACCTTCACCAACGCTACAGTGCAGTCCAGAAAGTCTGGGCACAAGCCGATGAAACAATGACCGATGTACTTGATGGAGAAAGTTTGTCGAGTTTTGTCCTTCGCTCAAATCTTTCCAAAGAAGAACGCCTTGAAGCAGAACATAAACTCAAGCAAACCGAATATACTCAGCCGGCAATGCTTACCGCAGATTTGGCTCTTGAACGAGCACTGAACGCTCATGGTCAAATGCCAGATATGGTTGCTGGGCACTCCCTTGGCGAATATGCCGCATTGATGTCCGCAGGAATATTGGATATGGATGGAGCTTTGCGCGCATCGGCAGCCCGTGGTACAGAAATGGGCTCTGTCGTTATCGAGGACAAAGGTCTCATGGCGAGCGTAATGGCGCCATATGAAGAAGTCGCCTCTGTTCTTGATTCAATCGAAGGTTATGTAATCTCAGCGAATAAAAACTCTCCAAAAATGACGGTTATTGCTGGGGAAACAGAACCTGTCCAGCAGGCAATGGCTGTTTTTGAAGAGAAAGGTTTCCAATGTGTGGCACTAGCTACATCGCATGCGTTCCATTCCCGCATTGTTGCACCGGCTAACGAACCTCTTCGCCGTTTCCTTGAAAGTCTCGAAATACGATGGCCATCCATCCCAATCACTGCCAACGTGGACGGAACTTTTTACCCAATGAAGGGTGAAGATTCAAAGAAAGGCATTCTCAGTAAGTTAGCGCCCCAAATGGCATCAGCAGTTGAGTGGACAACACAAATCGAAAACATGTATGCCGCTGGGGCTCGTGTGTTTATCGAAGTAGGTCCAAAGCGGGCATTGACAATGTTTGCCGTTCAAATTCTGGAAGGTCAACCTCATCTTCCTGTGATGTCGAATCATCCAAAACAAGGTGGAATTGCTACCTTCCTTGGAGCGCTTGGAACATTGGCATTAGCCGGCCGTCGACCACAGTGGCCGGCAAACGAATCTTCTGTATTGACTGAAGCCTTCCGGGCAGGTCCAATTGAGGCATATCAAACGTCATCCACTTTACAATCGACTGTTGAGCTGGATGATTTACGCACACGCTCCCGCCCGCTCCCCTCGACAGGAAGTTCAACACCCCCTTCTCAACAGAAGGTAGTCCAACAGTCTGTTCGCAAGATCATTGACCCAGAGGTAGCAGCAGCCAAGGCGAAGGATGCTTACATCGGTGACAGGCTTTCCGCCGTTAGCGGATATCCTGCAGGGTTTTGTAACGGCATGGTGAGTCTTCGACTCGGCCTAGGGTTGAGTGACGCTCAAGTTTCGAATGTAATTCAAACCATCCGAAATGAAACGGACACTGATAGCAGTATTGACGTTTCATCTCTGCAAAATGCTTCTGATTTGACCCGATGGGTTACATCACCACCTGAAAATTGGTCTTCCCATTTCTCAATCACAAAAAGGATGAAATCTGAATCTCAGGCATCTATACCTTCCGTATCCGGTGGTCACGTCGATCGTCGTCGCAATGACCCCTACGTGATAACAGGAGTTTCTCTTGGTCTCCCTGGTGGTGAGAAAGTATTCGATGAAGACACGTTTGAACGGTTAGTTCGAGGCGAGACATGTCTTTCAGAAGTGAGCGATGAATACAAACAACGTCTTCTCGATAAGAATATTGTCCGCTTGATTAAGGGGAGAGATGGTTCGGTAAATATGGACCAAGCCACAGAATTTGGAGACATCCCTCAACTCGCTGGCGTCAAATCGGCTTTTGACATTTCTAAGGAATTTGGCATTGACCCGAAAGTGGTCATTGCATGGGATATTACTACACAATTAGCGGTTGCGTCGGGTCTTCTTGCTTTACGTGATGCAGCCATCCCGTTAACCCCAGTCGAGCAAATCGGAAAAGGCGGACTACGCTTAATCCGTAACTGGGAAGTTCCCCAGCAACACAGAGAACGAACAGGGATCGTCTTTGCATCCTGTTTCCCGGGGCTTCAAATGGCCATGAAGCATGCTAAATCAAATGGAAACGATGGTGAAGGTCGCTTTGACCGACGCTATTTATTTCAAACTTTGAACATGGGGCATTCCCAATTCGCTCAATATTCAGGTATTCGTGGGCCAAATACGACCATCAATTTGGCATGCGCCTCCGCAACTGCTGCTTTCGGAGTAGCGGAAGATTGGCTTAACAGCGACCGCGTTGATAGAGTGGTCATTCTTTCGTCTGATGACGTCACTGGTGATGACTTATGGGAATGGATTGGCGGTGGATTCGCCGCTTCAGGTGCGGCTGCAACAGGTAATGTTGTCGAGGAAGCTGCATTACCTTTCGATCGCCGTAGAAACGGTTTGGTTCTTGGAATGGGTGCAGCAGCATTTGTTGTTGAACGTCATTCTGAAGCGGAACGCCGTGGTGTTCAACCGATTGCAGAACTCCTTGGAACGCATACTGCGAATTCCGCTTTCCATGGAACTCGGCTTGATGTAGAACACGTTGCCCAAACGGTCAATTCTTTTATTGGTTCAATGGAGGAAAACTGGGATATTGATCGACATGAAATTGCCCCGGATACAGTGTTCTTTTCTCATGAAACATACACTCCCGCTCGAGGAGGTTCAGCTCAATCAGAGGTTCGGGCATTACGGGAAACCTTTGGCGAGAGTACCGACAAATTGGTTATTGCCAATACGAAGGGATTCACCGGGCACCCAATGGGTGTTGGGATTGAAGATGCAAGCATGTTCCACGGTATGAAAACGGGACGAATCCCACCAATTGCTAATCACAAAGAAACTGATCCGGAACTCGGAAACCTCAATCTATCAAAGGGTGGTGATTATTCAAACATTCAATATGGACTACGTTTTGCTGCAGGTTTTGGCTCGCAAATTGCTCTTTCCTTAGTACGCAAGTGGCCGGTGAGTGGAGACCGAATTGACGGTCAACGTTTCCTGGCTTGGAGTCGTAATCTCGCTAAGAGTGATGACGTTGTGCTTCGTATTCTTGATAACAAATTAGTGGCATATGTCGACGGAGATGAGAATCTTCACGGCGGTGTCCAAGGTGAGCCATGGGATGTCACTTCTGCTTGGGAAGGCAAGCCGTCTGTTGCAGTCAATACAGCGCCTGATCAAGTCGCCCCTAAGGCTGCGCCTGTTACGGCTCAAGCTGTTGCTCAACCAGAACCAACTAAGGCACCTATCACAGATTCCAGTTTGACGTCAATTGTCATCGAAGTTGTGGTGAATCATACAGGCTATCCCGCTGATTTCGTTGAATTGGACCAGGACCTTGAAGGAGAACTTGGTATTGATACGGTCAAGCAAGCTGAAATCATGGCGGAAATTCGAGAGAGATTCTCACTACCCCTTGACGAAGAGTTTGTTCTCTCCGATTATCCTACATTGAATCACATGATTGGATATATCCAACAGATGACCACCGATGAAGCACCACTGGTGGTGACACCGACTCTCGAAGTAAGTTCGTCGGTTGTAGAAGCCCCATCTACGGTAATCGAACCTATATCGCAAGCATCGGTACCAGTGACTCTTGTGGATGCAGAGCAATTGGTAAAGTCGGTGATTGAAGTGGTTGTTAACCACACGGGTTACCCTGCTGACTTTGTAGAATTAGATCAAGACCTTGAAGGTGAATTGGGAATTGATACGGTGAAGCAAGCCGAAATCATGGCAGAACTTCGCGAACAATTTTCTCTTCCACTTGATGAAGAATTTGTTCTTTCAGATTATCCAACTTTGAATCATATGGTTGGGTATCTCCAACGTATGCAGGGTGGAGCATCTATTGCCCAATCACCGACAGTTGTTCCTTCAGTAACACCAGATTCATCTCCTGTGCCAGCACCACCTACGCCAGCGCCTGTGCCGGTGAATGATTCAGAACTCACTGACATTGTTGTGGATGTGGTTGTCCAACATACAGGTTATCCAAGTGATTTCATTGAACTTGACCAAGACCTCGAAGGAGAACTCGGTATTGATACGGTGAAGCAAGCCGAAATCATGGCTGATATTCGTGAACGTTTTACTTTACCACTTGATGAAGAGTTTGTTCTTTCAGATTACCCTACCCTCAATCACATGATTGGCTATATTCAAAGAATGAAGGGCGGCAAGGTCACACCTATTACTGCAAGTGAACCGGCACAATCCGTGCCTCAAACGATTGCTCCTTCTGTGAAAATCTCACAACCAACGGCTCCTCTAGCAACCGATTTAAACATCCAAGAGCAATTGATTGAAGTGGTTGTTCGTCATACAGGATACCCAAATGATTTCATTGAACTTGACCAAGATCTCGAAGGTGAATTGGGAATTGATACGGTAAAACAAGCCGAGATTATGGCAGATGTTCGAGACATATTCGAACTTCCAGTAGATGAAGAGTTCGTCTTATCTGACCATCCTACATTGAACCATTTCACCGCCTACATCCTTCGAATGAAGGGTGATGAGGTTCCTGAACGTGTGCCTGTGGTTGCTGCGGAGGTAATCTCAGTTGCTGAACCCCAAGTAAAGACGCCTGAACCGACTCAACAACGCCAAGAAAATTGCCGTCGATGGCAAGTCGAAGTTGAAAACTGCCCGGGAACCGTCTCTCTCTTATCGCTTGAAGGGACCATTGTTGTGACTGATGATGGCTGGGGAATTGCCGAAGAATTTTGTCAGCGTGTTGAAGCACGAGGAATGACAGCAGTACGTATTGGTTTTGAAAGTGAAATCAGAGACATGTCGATTCATCAAGAAGCGGGTCGAACGGTTTATCGCGCAGACCCTGCAAATCCAGAACATATCGCTTTAGTTTGTAAGGAACTTGAACATTCGAATGTTGCCGGATTGGTCCACATGGCTCCGCTAAAGCTCGCTGGTGCGACTTGGAACGACGATACCCAACCATCTTCTCAAATTGCTCTCTCCGCCCACGGTTATTTTTCACTCCTGCAAGGACTCGATGCTCACTTCTCATCTCGTGAAGATGGTATTGTAGCATCAATCACTGCGTTGGATGGTCGCCATGGAAACATTGGCGAACGCTTCAACTCAGTCCAATGTGCAGCATCTGGTGTTACAAAATCCTACTATTTTGAACAAACCCATCTGCGAATGAGAGCACTTGACCTTCATCCAGAAATAATTCTAGAAGCAAGTCAGGCTGCTGAATCTATCGATACTGACCTCTTTGAAAGAGGTGGTGAAATCGAGATTGGTTTGGATCGTGATGGTCGCAGATGGACACTTGTAGCCTTTGCTGAAGACCTTGAAGCAGAACCCTCTCCGCTCCAATCGGATGATACTTGGATTGTATCTGGTGGAGGTTCAGGGGTGACCGCCGCATCCGTAATTGGCGTGGCATGTAACTCACTCAATGCCGGCGCTCATTTTGCTTTACTTGGGCGTTCAAGTCTCTTAGAAGAAACCGAGGCATGGGTTGAATGGTCCGATGCCCAATTAGATGAACGCAAGTCTGCTCTACGAGAAGAATTGATGGCAGCCAGCGAATCAGGAAAGGTAACGATGGTTGAATGGAATACTGCATGGCAGAAGTATTCTCGTAGTCGTGATGTCTACATTACCATAAAAACGATTCAAGAAACAGGTAACGATGCATCGTATCATTCGGTTAACGTCATGGATTGTGATGGAATGAAGCACCTTGGAGCCTCCTTAGGCCGCCCAATCACTGGAATCATTCACGGTGCTGGTCTTGAAGATTCTAAATTAGTGGCTGCAAAAGATTACGATGTATTTGACAAAGTTATTCGCGTGAAAATTGATGGATGGCAATCACTCTTGGCAGCGACTGAAGCATCCGGCGGTGAACTTCGATTTGCGTCGTGTTTCACTAGCGTTTCAGGTCGCTTTGGAAATAACGGCCAAACGGATTATTCAGCAGCAAACAGTGTTCTCGATGCCGAAATGGCTCGATTAACTGCCAGTGGTTCATGCAGGGCTGTTGCCATTGCATGGACGGGTTGGCGAGATGTTGGAATGGCCACACGTGGTTCATTCCAAGCAGTATTTGATGCAGCTGGAATTGATACAATTTCAGTCGAGAAAGGCGTTGAGATTTTTATCGGTGAGGCCTTACAAGGTGGCAAACGCAGAGTACTCGGATGTGGGAATCTCGGGACAATGGATGCATTTGATGCATTCCGCGAATCACCTCTCCGCTTACCTGCAGAAATGGCCGGTATCATCGCCGACCCCTATCGCTTCCCATTTGTCGATAAGGTTCTCCAAGTTGATGAGCGCCAGTCCTTGACGACACAAACAACACTTTCAGTCGCAGACCACCCATTCCTTTCCGATCATGCCATTGAAGGAGTGCCATACCATCCCGGAGTTATGGCATTGGAGATGTTCGCTGAAAACGCACTCTTACTACGGCCTTCCGCTTGCCTTGCAGGATTTGAACAGGTAACATTTGGCCTTCCTGTAAAACTTTTGAAAGGAGAAATGACGCTCCGCGTCGATTCAGAGCTCATTCGTGGAGATGGGGAAATGAGCTGGGTTGCCTGTCGATTACTTTCCGACCTTTCAAATTCGAAAGGAGAAGTCTTTGGTGAACGAGAGCATCACAAAGCAGTGGTGCGATTAGTCGAACGCCGGGACGATCTTGGACCCTTTTTGCAATCCGAAGTCGAATCATTACCGCAACTTGGCACCCCTGCATTAGGGGAATTATCGGAACTACCCTCCTTCATCTACCGGCGTTATTTCCATGGGCCTCGCTTCCAATCCCATGGTGGAGTGCTTCGAGGAATAGGTGATTCCGATACCCCTGGTGCAGATGGAATTGCCCTTATGCGCCACCAATTGCCAAAACTAGATCAGTTCTCTTTGGAAACCAATGGTGAATCTGTACTTTTGGAATGTCTACCAATGCTTATTGAGGCAGGTTTCCAAAATGCTGGTTTGGTCGCTATGGAGTCTGAGGGCTTCTCCTCCCTGCCGGTTGGTATCGAGTGGTCATCGATGCTCAGAGTCCCTGAACGAGATGAAGTTCTTCGGATGCGAAGTCTACGGATTGCTGTAGAGGAGGCAGGAATTACAGTCCACGATGTGATGATTGTTGGTGACGATGATGCTCCTGTACTCTCTCTCAAGGGCTTACGTCTCAAGAGCATGGCCCCTGTCCCTGAAGAACAGATGTTCGTCCTTGAACGGTGAGGTGAGAAATTGATTATCGAGGAGTTGATTCCTCCATACCCGCTTCCAGTACGAGCGCTGTGTTTTCGTCATCCAATACAAGACTTCGAATTGGAACAGGTATTACTCGCATCCGTGGATGAAGTCTCCTCTTTTGCAGTAGAGAAGAGGAGACGAGAGCATTTGACAGGCCGTTGGCTTCTGGCACAAGCCCTGGAGCAATGGGGGATTCATCCGAACCAAGTTGAAGTTCAACGGACCGAGCAGCGTGCCCCAGTACTCTCCTACCTTTCGGGACTTTGGATTAACACTCCTTTGCCGTCAATTAGTATTGGTCATTCCTCAGGGTGGGCTTATGTGGCACTGATTGAGGCGGACTGGTCAGTTGGCATCGATGCTGAACTTGCAAACAGAGGTATTGCCGAGAATGCTTTTGATATGATGTCACGGGGTAAGGAATTGACTTGGTTACAACAAAACCCTTCTCGCGCTATTGAGTTGTGGACTGGAAAAGAATCGGTTCAGAAAGCACTCCAATTGGGCATGCACCTCAACCCTCGTAAAATTGAAATTCCTATTGGAAAAGGTGTAAAGAATATTCCAATTGAAAAATCAATTATTCAATTGCAAAGTTGGGTTTTTGACGGTGCCAGAATTTCTCTCGCTTGGCATGATGATCCAGTGCGCATTCGTTCTCCCGAAGATGCCTTATTAGATGCAACTCGAGAAGCCATGCAAGAAGGTGAATGGGGCGTAGGATGCAAGACGACCTCCGGAAAAGTCTGATTACTTCCAAAACATGTAGGCATCTCGGCTTGACTCCCATGGTAAACCAAGGGCAATCCCAATCTCGGTGAGAATGACGTAGTTGAAGACGAGGTAGAGGACATAAGAGGTGCACAGAACGAGGATCGAGGTGTTGACAATCTTTCGACGGCTTCTTTTCGCTTCATCTAGGCTGCAAATACCTTGGTTGCGGAAATACAGTACTAAGCCGATGACGACACTGATTAATGCGACGAGTAACATGGAGCCTCGAAACCATCCAAACCCGTCTTCTCCCCAATACAATGTGTTCGAAAGGGCAGCTCCTGTTGAAACAGTTGCCAGTCCGAGCATAACCATGACGACAGAAGGGAGGCAGCACATCGAAGCAATGAGTGAGGAGCCAACAATGTATTTCCATAGAGCAACTATGGGTTTTGGACTCTCAGTTCCGCTCACAACCGCCTCCTCCATGTGTTGTGATTATGCTTTTGGCTTTTGAAAGCATGTATTCTGCCCAGCCTCGAAGGTATCTTTCTGTTGTTTCGATTCAGTCTTCCGTTGATCTGACCTCGTGAACTTCATATAGGGTAACTAACTGGACAGTATGTAACCGTTGGTTAAGTAGTGAGGTTTGAAGATGTCAGGTGCCGATGATTTTGAAGAAAAACTAATCGAACAGATTACTGAAATGTTCAAAAATATGGGCATGAATCTCGACAAAAAACAAATCCGAGCACTCATGGAACAATTCCGCTCCCAGTTTGAAAACCTAGGTATAGACGCAGAAAAGATTGCGAAAGGGGATGTTAATTTTAATTTCGATCTCTCCCAACTGGCGAAGATGTTCGAGAAAGGTAAGTCCATGGAAGACATCTTGCAAAACTTGGGTGTTGATGTCCAAGTTGATGCGAATCCCATTGAAGTTGAAACACCTGACATCGATGACCTCAACGATGAGCTCTACAAACTTCCCGCTGATGATGTATATCTTGATGGATGGAATATGTCCGTAACCATCGACTTCACGCTCAAAGGCGAGGTTGAAGAAACAGAAGTGGAACTCTCACTCATCCGAAATGGAAACCAGTTAGAGGTCTTAAAGAGCACTCAAACCTCTCCCCTCGCACGTGTTCCGCTACCTCACCCATGCGATGACGTGGTCGAGTGGTCACTCAACAATGGCATTCTCGATGTCACTCTCAAACTCACGCCTCAAGGCTCTGCAGTCCCATCATCCGATGAGGGCGACGAAGATGAGGGTGATGATGATGATGATGAAGCACCGGAAATTCCAGATGTGCGTATCGACCTCGGCGATGACCGAGATGATGATGGCGACGGCGGAATCCCAATATTTTGAAGAATGGAAGTGAAAAAATGAGTAAAGTAATAGGAATAGATCTTGGAACGACAAACAGTTGTGTAGCGACCATTGAGAACGGTGAACCCGTTGTCATTGCGAATGCGGAAGGAGCAAGAACCACCCCCTCGGTTGTTGCCTTTGCAAAAGACGGTAGTGAACGAATGATTGGGGTAACTGCAAAGCGACAAGCAGTGACCAATGTAGACCGAACATTACTTTCTGTGAAGCGTCACATGGGTACTGATTGGAAAACCACCATTGACGATACCGACTACACGCCTCAAGAAATCTCAGCGTTCATTCTTCAAAAGTTGAAGGCTGATGCCGAAGCCTATCTTGGACATGATGTTAAGCAAGCAGTCATTACATGCCCTGCTTACTTTACCGATGCACAACGGACAGCGACCAAGGACGCTGGTCGTATTGCGGGCCTCGAAGTTCTCCGTATCATTAACGAACCAACAGCAGCAGCTCTCGCTTACGGTGTTGACAAAGGCGAAGACCAGACCATCCTTGTCTACGATTTAGGCGGTGGAACTTTTGACGTATCCGTTCTTGAAATATACCAAGTAGACGGCCAACCTCAAATTGAAGTTAAAGCTACAGCAGGAAACAATAAACTCGGTGGCGATGATTTTGATGACCAGGTAATTGACTGGATGGTCGCTGAATTCAAGCGTGACACAGGAATCGATCTGTCGAAAGATGTTCAAGCCATGTCTCGACTCAAGGAAGCGGCTGAAAAAGCGAAAATTGAACTGTCTGGAACTCAACAAACACAAATCAATCTACCGTTTATCACAATGCGCGATGGCCAACCGGAACACATGGACATGACATTAAGTCGTGCAAAATTCGAGGATTTAGTTTCAAAGTTAATTGAAAACACAATGGGTCCAACCCGGCAAGCAATGAAGGATGCTGGCGTAAAGAAAGGAGATGTTGACAAAGTTATCCTAGTCGGCGGTTCAACCCGTGTCCCAGCAGTTCAAAGCGCTGTTGAAAAAGAAGCAGGAAAGGCACCATACAAAGGAATCAATCCTGATGAAGCGGTTGCCATGGGCGCTGCACTTCAAGCCGGTATTATTTCCGGTGATGAAGGCGTATCTGATATCTTGTTACTCGATGTTACACCCCTCACTCTCGGAATTGAAACTCTCGGTGGCGTCATGACTACAATGATTGAACGTAATACAACCATCCCTGCTCGCCGCTCTGAAATCTATTCGACAGCGAGTGACAACCAGCCTGCTGTCACAATTCACGTACTTCAAGGTGAGAGAAACTTTGCCAAAGACAATGTGACTCTTGGTGAATTTACCTTGATGGGCATCCCAGCAGCTCCACGAGGAACCCCTCAAATCGAAGTCACCTTTGACATCGATGCAAACGGAATTGTTGACGTGAGTGCGAAAGACATGGGTACTGGAAAAGAACAATCGGTAAAAATCGAATCCCAAACTTCTCTTTCCGAAGATGAAATACAAGCTAAAATCAGTGAAGCAGAGAAATTTGCCGAAGAAGACCAACTCCGTAAGAGCAAAGTTGAACTCCGCAACATGGCAGACCAAGTGGTCTATCAGACCCGCCGAACACTCGATGAATCTGCAGACAAACTCGATGATGCGGAAGTCGATCCGGTAAAGCAACACTTGGATGAACTCGAAAAGATGGTTCAAGATGATGATGGAAAACCTCTCGAAATCGATGAAATAGACGATGCAGCGATTCAAGCAAAGGTCAAGGAAGTCGAAGAAGCAATGCATGCAGTTTCTGCTAAACTCTACGAAGCAGCAGCAGCTGAAATGGCTGAACAAGATGGTTCCACTGAAGACGGCGATATTGATGTTGGCGGCGATGACGTGGTTGATGCAGACTTCGAAGTCGTCGAAGATGACGAAGATTGAGTCATTTTAGATTAGAGTTGACCTTATTGCCAAGAGTTTGGTGGCTGTGCTATGAGCGATGCGCCTATTCTCAGGGATACCGAGCGTACTACTGGGCGCAGTGCTCTACAAAACAACATTCAGGCTGCAATGGCACTCGCCGGTGCAGTCCGCTCTACCCTCGGTCCGCGAGGCCTTGACAAACTGTTAATCGATGATGATGGCAGAACACTTGTCACCAACGATGGCGTGACTGTCTTGGAGTCTGCCAAAGTAGAACACCCTGTTGCTCGAATGATGATTAACGCTTCATCTGTTCAAGACAAGATAGCCCGCGATGGAACAACTTCGACTGTCCTCATGTCGGCTGAAATGCTGCAAAACGCGTGGCATTTGGTTACACAAGATGTTCATCCTGCCATTATTGCACGAGGTTTCAGAATGGCTGAGACTCATGCGCATGAAGTCCTCATGGAACTGACCCTTGAATCAGAATTCAAGCACCGTTTACTCGCAACCCGAACTTCTCTTGCTGGTAAAGGGCACCACTCAATGCAGATTTTACTTTCAGAACTCGCAGTTGAGGCTGCTGAGGCTATTCAAGTCGAAACTGAAAACGGCATTATCGCTGACCCTACTCGAGTCAAGATATTGCCACAATCGGGTGGCAGTATAAGCGACACTCGATTGGTAACAGGGCTTGTCTTGGCTAAAAACCGAATTCATGAAGACATGCCAAGGGTTGCTGGTGCTGGTAAAATCTTGCTTATCGATGGAGGTATTGAACGGCGTTCGATGAAAAACGACATGAAGATTAATGTCACATCGCCTGGAGTTCTTGAGAGTTTTCGAGCAAAAGAAGTCGAACTCCTTCAAGAGCAAATAGACCATCTCAAAACGCTTGGTATAGGCTTGTTAGCATGCAAAGAGGGAATTGATGAAGAGGCAAAAATTATGCTCGCTAATGAAGGTATCCAAGCATTCCGAAGGGTAGCGCGTTCTGATTTGGACCTGCTTGCTCGGGGTTGCGGTGCGACCCTTATTTCCGACGTCAAGCGAGCCACATCCAAAGACTTAGGTGCATTTATTTCGAGTAAAAATGAGACTTGGGGTAGTGTAGCGCATTGGATTGTTGAAACAGAGGAAGGCGGTGCAACTCTGATCGCATGCGGAAGTACAGAAACGGTTCTCGGAGAAGTTGAGAGAAGTTTCGCTGACGCTCTCGGTGTCGCATGTAGAATGCTCGAAGATAAACGCTTATTGGCAGGTGGTGGGGCGACACATGTTGCTCTTGCTCGCCGGTTACGACGGTTTGCAGAAACCATACCAGGCCGTGAACAACTCGGTGCCGAAGCTTTTGCAGATGCTTTGGAAGTCATCCCTCGAGTTCTTGCTGAAAATGCTGGACTTGATCCTATCGACACGCTGTTGCAATTAGTAGCAGCTCAAGTCAATGGAGGCGAGGATTCCCATCATCTTGGTCTTGATCTCTTGAATCGAAAGCCGGCGGATATGGTTGAAAGTGGAGTTCTTGAACCCTATTTGATTGCCCGTCAATCTATTGCTGGAGCAACAGAAGCAGCGATTTCTATTCTTCGTATTGATGATGTTTTGTGGGCAAAACAAGACCCTTCTATGGCGGATGTCCCCGAAATGGAATGAGTCTTGAAATCAGATTCTATCCTCTTTTGATAGGTAGTTGATTCAAATAGTCGGCTGGTAAAAGTGCTATTGATGGGAACTGAGAGTCAAGCCTGTGTTGGTATCGACGATATCGCAATTCATTTCCCTCGATTGTATATGGATATGAAGGATTTTGCGGAGTTGAGAGGTGCTGACTTTGGCAAATTAAACAAAGGCCTTGGTCTTGAAGCAATGTCGATTCCAGATGTCCATGAAGACACTGCAACAATGGGTGCAATGGCTGTCATGCAAATCATTGACAGAAATGGGCTTGACCCGAATCAAATCGGTCGAATGTATCTTGGAACTGAATCAGCACTTGACGGTGCCAAACCTACGGCGACCTACATTCTCGATATGCTTACTCAACGATATGAAGAACGATACGGCTCTGATTGTTTCCGTAATTGCGATGTCGTCGATATGACTTTTGCTTGTATTGGTGCAGTAGACGCATTACACACAACGCTTGATTGGGTTGCTCGTTCAACAGATCATGATGAGCGAACTGGCATCGTTATTTTCTCGGACAATGCCAAATATGCTCTTGAATCATCAGGAGAATATACCCAAGGCGCTGGTGGAGGTGCGCTACTTGTTCGTCGAAATCCGCGTCTTCTTGAAATCCCAGATTGCATCGGTGTCTCAACCACGCCGGTTCACGATTTTTTCAAACCACGTCGAGAAGTCAGCATACGTTCAGTAATCACGAATGTCATGCAACTCGCCCAAGAAACAGGCCAAACGATGAAGAAAGGTTTGATTGAACGTATGATTCGTCATCTTCCAGAATCGACAGTCCGCAAATTAGGAATCTTTGCTCATGGTGAAGAGAAAGTGAGTGTTCATCGTGATGATCCAATTTTTGATGGCCAATATTCGAACCGTTGCTACCAAGATGCCGTAAGGCAGGCATTCCACAATTTTGCGAAGAAAGCCGAAAAGCAAGGGCGTTATTGTTACGACACAGACAAACGTCTTACTGAACAATGGTCTCGCATCATTATGCATTTGCCTTATGCATTCCAAGCCAAGAGAATGTTCCCGGATATTTTCAGGCACGACCGTCAAGATACAGAATATTGGGAATCGATTGCAGAGCAACTAGGCCCAATGCCTGCTGAACATAATTCTGAAGATCCTTTGATTATTGAAATCTGGGAGAAAGCGATGGACGGATACCGAAGAGCAATCTCAAAGACGCCTGAATATCTCGACTTCCATGCAAGCCGAATTGAAAAGGGACAGCGGGCAAGTAGTCTCATCGGAAATCAATATACTGGCTCTATCTTCCTTGCACTCATGTCTACTTTTGAATCGGATTTAGAAGAAAACAGCAACCTAGACAACTGCCTTTTCGGACTATGTGGTTACGGGTCTGGTGCTAAAGCGAAGGTGTTTGAAGGGAAAGTGAGTCCACGATGGCGAGAAGTTGTTTCACGCTGGCATTTGTTTGAACGCCTTGCAGGTCGAGTTGCAATCGACCACATCACGTATGAAAATCTCCACAAGGGTCTGCAAGATGACAGCGTTGTTACGCCAAAGAGTGAATTCGCTTTGGTCGAGATTGGTGACGAAGGCGTTGATGAAGGCGCTCGCCGATACAAGTGGGTCGGCGCTTAAGGGAAATCAAGAACGACTTTTCCACAGTTCCCATCAATAGCGAGTTCTACTGCTTGCTCAAAGTCATCAATCGACATTCGGTGAGTAAGTACTGCATTGACGTCAATAAGCCCTTGCTCGAGTAATTCATGCATTGTGTCCCACGTCGACCACATTTTCCGGCCGTTGATTCCTTTCAAGTGTAGGTAGCGAAATACAACTTCATTCATTGGAACTTCTGGCATCGAGTTACCATAGACTGAGAGTATATTCACATATCCTCCCATACGTGTGCTGTGAATTGTATTGCTCAATGCTTGAGCGGAGCCAGAAAATTCACAAGAATTGTCAACGCCACGCCCTTCAGTCGCTGCTAAAATCTCTGCAACCACATCATGTTCTTTGCCAAGAACGATATCTGCTCCCAAAGATTTTGCCAGTTTCATCCGATAGGTGTTGTCCCAATCGACAGCAATAATTTTGCTTGCACCCATCGCTTTCGCTGCATTTACAGCAAACAAGCCAATTGGACCGAGTCCATGAATGGCAACTGTTGCGCCTTTTACAGGCCCTCCAGTAAGGGTATGAATAGCATTTCCTAGAGGATCTTGTATTGATGCAAAACCGGGTTCAAGTCCGGCAGGTATTGGCCGAGCGTTCACCGCAGGTACGACAAAATATGGCCCAAAAGCGCCGTGAGTATGGACTCCAAATATCGAACCATTTTCACAAATATGCGCATTTCCTTCATCACATCTCGGACAATTCCAGCAAGCTAAATGGCATTCAATGGCAACCAAATCGCCAATCACGTGTGAATCAACTCCTGCGCCTAAACCAACGACCTCGCCACATGTCTCATGTCCGGTAATCGTACCGAGCGGGACGTTGTTTCGGCTCCATTCATCCCACTTCCAAATGTGAATATCCGTTCCACATACGGATGTTGAATGGGTTTTGATGAGGACCTCTCCTTGACCTGGTTGAGGTACTTGGTGTTCGATTCGCGAGAATCCCCCAACCGAATCTGCTGTTTTTGTCCAGGCGAACATTGTTGCAGGTACTTCGCTCATACTCCCCCTCCCTTGTGTTTCAGCGCACCCACTCTTTGATTCTTCGCTCATTTCGTAATGACTCGGATTTTTTGAATTAAGAGGTATGTTGATATGGGAGGCGCGACGGCCTAAAAGCCCGTTGATGTGCATGAAGTACGTTGTTGTTAGCGGAGGAGTCCTTTCTGGTTTAGGGAAAGGCGTCACTGCAAGTAGCATAGGGGTCTTGATGAAAAGCGCTGGACTGCGAGTCACTTCTTTGAAAATCGATCCCTATCTCAACAGCGATGCAGGCACAATGTCTCCGTTTGAACACGGAGAAGTTTTCGTTTTAGATGATGGCGGCGAGGTTGACCTTGACCTTGGAAACTACGAGCGTTTCTTGGATATTAACCTCGGTCGTAACAACAATGTTACAACCGGTAAAATCTATTCCAAAGTTATCGAAGCAGAACGTCGCGGAGACTATCTGGGAAAAACTGTTCAAGTCATTCCTCACGTTACTGGAGCAGTCCAAGATTGGCTTGAAGAAGTCGCTCATCAACCAGCAGACGGTATTGACCAAGCGCCAGATGCCTGCATCATTGAATTGGGTGGGACGGTTGGTGACATTGAATCCGCTCCTTACATCGAAGCTCTCCGACAATTTCAATTCCGTGTTGGGCGAGAAAACATCACCTTTGTCCATGTATCTCTGGTCCCAGTAATGGGGCCAGTTGGTGAACAAAAGACCAAACCTACTCAGCATACTGTAAAAGAGTTACGAGGTTTGGGAATTACCCCCGATATTCTTGTATGTCGTTCTTCGACGCCTCTTACGGAGGAGACACGAGAAAAGTTGGCAGCATTTTGTCATGTAGCACCTCGAGCAGTCATGTCGACTCACGATGTCCCAAACATCTACCACGTCCCCTTGATGTTACAAGAGCAAGGTCTTTGCGATATTCTTGAACTTGACTGTAATGCAACGGATTTACTTGAACAATGGCGCGTCATGGCTCACAATCTCGATACATTGACTGAAGAAATCCACATCGCAATGGTCGGTAAATACACCAATCTCTCTGATGCTTATCTCTCAGTCATCAAGAGTTTACAACATGCAGCAATGGCAGTTGATCGAAAATTAATTATCGATTGGATTGAAGCAAGTCACCTTGAATCCGATTGGGATAACTCGGATGAGCGGGAACATGCGTGGACGTCACTGAAACAAGCATCAGGAGTTTTGGTGCCAGGTGGATTTGGCGACCGAGGAGTTGAAGGTAAAATCCTTGCAGCAGAATATGCCCGAACTTCTTCGACACCTTATCTTGGAATCTGCCTTGGTTTGCAAGTTGCTGCTATTGAGTTCTCTCGTAACGTTCTTGGATTCAAGGATTCAAACTCAACCGAATTCGATGAGAATTGTAAAAATCCAGCTGTGATATTCATGCCTGAAATATCCAAAACTCATCTTGGAGGCACCATGCGACTTGGCAGTCGGCCTACATTATGGCAAGTGGATGATTGTAAAATCCGTCGGCTTTATGGTGAAGGCGAATCGGTAGATGAGCGCCATCGCCATCGATACGAAGTGAACCCAGATATGATTGAAGCCCTTGAATCTGCAGGGCTCAAGTTTGTCGGTAAAGATGAAACCGGACAACGATGTGAAATCTTTGAACTCGATGGCCACCCGTATTACGTAGGTGTTCAATACCATCCGGAGTTCAAGAGTCGTCCCAATCGCCCAAGCCCACCATTCCTTGGACTTCTTAAAGCAGCAGCGGGACTTCTGTGATTACGCCTCTTCAATTCGAATGAGTCGTGTTGTTCTGAACCCCTGTAAGATTTTGATAAATCGCTTCTTTTGGAACACTTGGTCGAGTTCAACATCGCTTGTATCAATCCGAACTGCATTGAGTCCAATCAATTTAGCGGGTGTTGCAACGCCAAGAATGTTGTCAATGCCAACCATTCTCAATACATCAGGTGAGAGTTGCAGATTCCCTCTTCCGATGAGAAAGCCTTGCCCACCCATGGGCGAAAGTAACAGTACACGTGGACGTGGATCTCCCTTTTCATCAACATGCAGTGCTATGGTTTCCAAGAGTTGTTGTTCATTCAAATCGCTGTAAAGTTCGCGTTTTCCATTCTGAACGGGTCCGAGAATATCGATGCCGAGCAGAGTAAGTTCTTCACCACAAAAATCCCCCATTCGTCGCAAAGTTCCTCCACTGCCCCAGATAATTAACAAATCTTCTTCGCTTGCAAGAAGTGATTTAACGTGCTGGGCCAAACCTTCGATTGTATCCGCTTCACTTGTTCGTTCGACTTGTTCTTTAGCACCTTGCATGAACCGTGGACTCGATGGTGTCCATGCCTCTCCATACATTCGAACTTTCCAAACACCTTCTTGATAGATCTCCTCATCCAGGTCCATAACTTCAGTTATTGCACATCGCAGATCTCCTAAGAGGAATGCAAGAGTGACTTCCGCAGCCGCTTTTGGTGTAGTTGCAAAACATCCCGAGTGCATTTTGACTCCACCAGGAACACCGATCAGTGGTATTTCTTGTGCTTTGTTACTAATACTCGCAAGTGTATTGGCAATGTCTCTGGTAGTTCCATCTCCGCCGGCATAGAGAATAGCCTCCGCTCCTGAATCTATCAAATCCTTCACCAGTTGGCTTGTTTCGGTGACCGAAGTTTCTGTGGGTGTTTCGCCAATCGAAGTGAAACTCATTTTTTCATGGTGGGATGGCATCCAAGTCTCGCCCATTCTGCCTTTCCATCCAATGCATTCAAGTTCTACATTTGCTCGATTGAGCGAACCGGAAAGAAGCGACTTTAACGCTTCAAGAGCTTGGTTCATACGTGGTCCTGCTCGGTCTTCAGCACCTGCAGCACGAGCTTCAGCAGCCCTGCCATCGCTGCCTTTGAATCCAAGGCGGCCTCCTAGGCCAGCGTCTGGATTTACCACAATTCCGATGCGCATCAATTCAACCAAGCGTTTCACCTTCAAGAATACCTGCATTGTCGAGTATTGGAGCGATGGCATCAAAAAGCAGTGGTAAAGGCGGAGAATCATGGACACTGTTCGCCGGCGGCGCCTTGCTATTTTCTTGATGGTAAGTTTCACTCTAGCATGGCTAATAGCCGGATATGCTACATGGGTTTGGAATGGTTGTAAAGCCTACATGCCGTTTATTTCCGATTTTGACCTCTATGAGCCAGGCGATACAATCTTCACAGTGGGGACATTCATAACCGGTTATCTCGTTTTTTGGATTATCATGGAAATCCATTCGATGAACATGAAGAGGATTTCTGAAGGAAAACATCACTCTCTCTGGCATGGATTGAATCATCTTGCAGTATTTCCCGGATTAGTGGGTGCTTTTTCTTGTATTCGTATTGGGAGTGTTCCTTGGGACACAGACGGACCAATGCATGGTCATTACGCTTTTGATATCTTTACATTTGGCGTTTATTGGTGTTTTTTGGTAACAGCAGTAACTGTTCGAATTTGGTGGGGGCATGACCGATTTAGAACTGTAATCAGTCTTCGAATCATTGCGGCGTTATCAGCATTTATTGGGCTTTATCAGCTCATTGCAACGCAGTCTCAAGTATGGGATGCGAATTTTGAATGGGATGCATACAATTCACTTACATCAGATATGATGGAGTTTTGTACGAGTTCCCCCTATCCTATGCTCAATGTTTCAGCAGTGTGGGAATACGTTTTGGTGTTCGGAATTATTGGAACCATTCTGTCTTTTTGGCCGGAAGTAGATTTTGATGATATTTTAGTAGAAGAGGAATGAATCATTTGGCGCAAGGTTTGATGTGCTCTACATGCTTTGGATAAATCATGAGTCGAAGGAAAACAGAGGTTCCCTCTCTTGCAGATGCACTGGCTAAAGGTTTCGCAGACCTCAAAGCAGATCAAGTAGAAACCCCAACGGTTGAGGAAGTTCCCGAAAATATTGAGGTCATTGAACAAGAAGTTGAGGCCGCCTCAAAACCAGAATATGGCCGTCCATCTCAACATATTGCAGAGCAAACGAGTTTTGTTGTCAGTGCAAAGAAACAGATCGACTCAGATAGAGATGTCGAGGATACTGAAAAATCGGAAGTTTATCAGGTGAAAATACTCGACCGTCCGAGTACGACCATTGGGGATGATTTCGATGTTGCATGGTAGGATTGAGTACAGGTCCTTATGTGTGTAAAGGTTAACCATGGCATATGACAGTCTCCCGCAACTTTGTTCGAATATTTATTTCCATCTTCGGAACACTGGTTCTCGTATCCTATGTATACGGCCTTTCCCATGCTTCTGATAAGGATGCACTATGGGGTGGAATCCCATGGTCACAAGCCCAATTCATTGTTCCTTTCATGTTCTCAGCCGCCTTTGGATTTTTGATGTATTGGTGGATAATTCTCTATCAAAATGAAGCCTCAGTAATGGAATCATTACGCTGGCCATGGGGCGAATCCGACGGCGGTGGAGGTGCCCGACTGTTACTGGCTTTTGCCTTGCTCGTGATACCTTCAGCATTGTGGCTGGAAGCCACGATTTTCCACCTCGAAAACGAATACAGTTGGTCTCCGATCCTCGTAGTTGGAGTGTTACTTCTTGCGTGCATCGGGAATGTCATGATGGGGCTGTTGGCTTATTCAGCATATTTGGACAAGTTCCCAGGCGGAGGAAAAATGCTCCTTGGCTCGATTTTACTCGGAATCCAATGCATTCTCTTTGACGGGATTTATTGGAATCTCAAGTTCCCTTGGTGACGATATTTAGTGGCAAAGGTTGACGCTTTCATCTCTTTATCGAGTGATGGTTTGATGAAGGGAGAACAACACCGTAGGGATTGAGGAGAGAGCCTATGTCACTCATCAACGTCACTTTACCCGACGGAACGGTAAACGAATATGCCGCAGGTATTACCTGTGCAGAGGTGATTACCGATGCATTGGGCCGTAAACACGGATGTTTAGCCGCCCGGATTGACGGGGATGATTGCGACCTTTCTCAAGTAATTGAAGAAGATTGTTCAGTTGAAGGTATTCTCACAGATTCGGATGAAGGTATTCACATTCTTCGGCACAGTGCTGCGCATCTCTTGGCTCAAGCAGTCATGGCGATTTATCCAGATGCCAAACCAACTATTGGTCCAGCGATTGATCGAGGTTTTTACTACGACTTTGCTATGGAGCCTATTGCAGAATCCGACCTTAAGCAGATTCAGAAAAAGATGCAAGAAATTGCTCGTAAAAATTTCACGGTAGAACGAATCGAGTTGGATGATGAGCAACTGCAACAACACTTTGCCCATAATCCCTACAAACTTGAAATTATCAATGACAAAATCGAAGACGGTGGTGGCTCGACCATTTACAAGCAAGACGAATGGTATGACTTGTGTCTTGGACCTCACGTTCCAAATACCTCGCGTTTGATGAATGTCAAGTTGACCAGTATCTCTTCGGCTTATTGGCGCGGAGACCAAGATCGAGAACAATTAGTCCGTATTTATGGAATTGTTGAATCAAGTAAAGAAGCGCTACGAGCAACGTTGGACCGGCTTGAGCAAGCCAAGAAAAGAGATCATCGCAAATTAGGAAAGGACCTTCAATTATTTCACATCGATGAAGAGGTCGGTCAAGGACTGATCCTCTGGACGCCTCGAGGCTCTATAATTCGTCAAGAGTTACAGGATTTCATTTCGTTTCATCTTCGCAGACAAGGGTATTCTCAAGTCTTTACGCCTCATGTTGGCAAATTAGATTTATATCGAACTTCAGGCCATTTCCCTTATTATCAAGATTCTCAATACCCGCCACTTATCGAACGTGATCTGATGAAGAAGTTGGCTGATGAGGGATGTTCATGTGGAGAACTTTCCAATATGATGAAAAGCGGAGATATCGATGGATACATGCTCAAGCCGATGAATTGTCCACACCATGTGAAAATCTATGCATCACAGATGCGCTCATATCGAGATTTACCTCTTCGGCTCGCCGAATTTGGAACAGTATATCGTTGGGAGCAATCTGGTGAAATTTCAGGTATGACTCGTGTTCGAGGCTTTACCCAAGACGATGCCCACCTCTTTGTCACAGAAGATCAAATCGCTGAAGAGGTTCTCGGGTGTATCGAATTAGTGCAGATTATTTTTGATAAATTGGGAATGGATGATTATCGTGTCCGAGTCGGATTACGAGACCAAGATTCCGACAAGTATGTTGGAGAGCCAGAACGCTGGGATAAAGCTGAAAACGCCTGCCGTGCGGCTGCTGAGTCCCTCGGCGTTAACTGGTCTGAAGAAGAGGGCGAAGCAGCCTTTTATGGGCCGAAAATTGATTTCGTCGTTAAGGATGTCATCGGACGGGAATGGCAGCTTGGAACTGTTCAAGTTGACTATAACCTTCCTGAACGTTTTGGTCTGGAATACAAAGGCAGTGATGGAGAAATTCACAGACCTGTCATGATTCATCGAGCACCGTTTGGTTCAATGGAGCGGTTCTGTGGCGTACTCATTGAGCATTTCGCTGGTAAATTTCCTACCTGGCTCACCCCAACCCACTGTCATATCATCACTATTTCTGAGAAACATACAGCGTATGCTGATGAGGTTTCCCAATTACTTCGAGCGAATGAAATACGGGTTGAAGTCGACAATGGTGATGACACAATCGGTAAGAAAATCCGAACACACCGCAAGATGCAGCCTGCTTACATGGTTATTCTTGGGGACGGTGAAGTTGAAAACCGAACTGTAAGTTTGAGGGCACGTAATGGCGACCAAGTCAGTGACATTCCTCTTGACACATTCCTCAAAGATTTGAGAAACGAGATAGATGAAAAGGTGGCTCAGCCCTCATTAGCGGTTGAAGTCGTCCAAGAATGAGGTTATTTCATGTCAGCACCACCTATCGTAAGCGGATTGACTCCTGCGGCTTTGATTCCGTATATTCTCGCCGCTGCGACTGCTTGGCTGTTCTGGACACGGGTTGTTCCTCGGCAATTACGAGGTTTACAAGTTGCTTTTGAAACTGGTATTAAGAGATATGAAGTTCACAAAGTCACCTCTACAACCCAAGACGCACGTGATTTACTCTCCTCACGCGGAATGTTTTCAGGTGTTGCAACCTATATTTTTGCTCTGGTTGGTGCGTTATTGTTATTCTTTGAGTTCATGATGATTCGTTTTGATTTGTCAGAAGGTTACCATGCACCTTCATTGAGTATTGCTCTCATTTTCATAGCCCTTCCAGCACTGATTTCTTCAGGAACTTCGCTCGGTGCTCAAGTCATCAAACCAATAGGGCAAGATCGTGCTTCTCTGCAAGAATCCAGTGTTTGGCGGACCTATACTTTCGTGATGTTGATGATTCTTTGGATCGCATTGGTTTTCTCTCTCTACCTCCTCTTAGATGTAGCAGATGTCCCACCCTCTCGCAGGTTTAGCATCGCAGCTTTTGCAATGTTTGCACCCTCTATTCTCGCCTATGGACGAATTCTTGGTTCTTCTTGGCAGGCCCTGCGTCAATCATCACGGAAGATTGCAGGTGGAGAACCCTCTCCATTCCACAACCACGTTCCAAATGCACAACAACAGGCTGTTGCACAAATCGTTAATCTCAACTTGATTGTCATGCCTTATGTAGCATTGAATACGTTGCTTTCCCTTCTCCTCCTGCTCTATGACCCGGACATGCTTATTCATTCAGACCGAGTACTTGACTTGCCGGAATATCGAGTCCAAACGACTTTTATGGAGGAAGGCGGAATTCTTGGATTTGGCCTTATTGAATTATTCTCTTTTATTCCACAACCGGGAATACGTGTTCCAATCGTGTCCTTTGTTCTCCTCTTTTTGCTGTTGAACGTTGCTCTTATTGGTTTCCTCTTTGTCTATGAAGTCGCTCGGATACTTTTCCTCGATGTTCAAGATGTTTCTGGTAAAGGCGGAATTAAACTAGCCGACAGTCGTTTGTTAAGGGCAGAACCCAGTCAACAAGCGAAGGTTCTCAATTTCTGTTTTACCGGCTTTGCAGGACAATCAATGCTTCTGTTAGCGCTCGCAATGATTACCTTTTGGGATTCAAGTTTCCTTCCACAGGGTTCACAATGTGGAGAATGGGAAAATACGGTGTGTTCAGTCTTAGAAAAAGACGCATTGGAAGAACTTACCTGGATGCTCGCATCAGGTGGTCAGATTGCTTTCCTCGCCGTTTGGCTAACTTCACGACGTATTGGTTTGAAACTTGAGGACATTACATTTGATGCAGCTGTTGGCGAAAACAGAGCTCGACTTTCAGAAATGCAAGATATCATTTATCTCAAACAAATGCCATTCACTGAACTGATCTCTAATGACCAGTGGTCGAAAGCTCTTGACCGGTTGGATAAGATCTATGAAGGTCATGGTGAACAATTGGAAGGTTTGACATTAGCACGTAGAACCGATGCCATGATGGAATTGTATGCGGGTTTGGGTCGTTGGAATGAGGCCGAGCAAGAAGCGGTTTCATTACTTGCCCTACGAGGTGGGCGTGAAGCCCAAGTCGCTCGCTTAGTACTCGCATCATCCAGTTTATCTCAGCGAGATTATGCGGAAGCAAAGCCCCGCCTTGAGTTACTCAATTCCGATGACATTGAATCCGCTCGCCTACAATGGGCGGCTTCGCTGTTTAATCCAAAGCACCGAGCACTCAAACCGGAATTCAAAGCGTTACTCTCTATCGATTCGGTGATGAAACGTAATATCGACTTGGTTCAGCGATACAAAGAAGGTATTCCTCAAAGTAAACTGAAGTATCTTGATACCCCCCCAGGTCGAATATTCTTGTTGAGTGATATTGCTCGAATGCGGCTGGCAGGGACCCCCGATAAAGCGCTCAATCTGCTTGAGGACTTCATCAAGACTCATGAAGTAACAGAATGGACCCATGGGGAGGTCGTACGAGCTCTTCTTCACATTGATGCAGGCCGAATCAATACCGGCGTTACGATGGCTGAAAAGCTCGCATCTACGAATGCTCGTCACCCACACGTAAGGAATCTCATCGGCGCTCTCTCACGTGAAGGTCATACCACGATGTTACCCTCTGAAACAACCCCTATAGAATGGCTCAATGATTCTGGACTTGACTGGTTGGATGGATGGGCACGTAAACACGTTGTAGCGCCTCCTCCTACTTTCGGAAAGAAGCCGTTGATACAACACGCATGGAACTCAAACGGCTGGACAGCTCTAAACGGCTTAGGGAGCCTTGCTGAAGCAATCAAGAAGAAATCCAACGGATGGAAAGTGATTCAACAGGTCTGGCCAGATGGATTGCCAATGTGTATCCACACTCATTTAACTGGTATCGTGATCACCGTTTCTGGTATGCCGGTGGATCTCGGTTTCCCAGGTACACTTGACTTGAAGTCAATCGAAAAGAAAGGCTTGCTCGAGTCTTGAACCTAGATTTTTCTTCGAAGTTTTTCCATGAAGGAATCTGCATCGGAGAGATGCTTTAGACAGTCCTCGATACGGCCACCTGCCAATGATTCAGCAGCGAGGGCAATCGCTTTCTCGCAACCTCTACGGTTGTCATCCTCGATTGAAATTCCGCTTGCATCACACTGATTACGTAGAACTTGCCATTCTTCTGAAACAAAATCATATAACTCTAGAGCTTCATCACCAGCTTGACCTTCATTGTCCAGGTCAGTTGTCATAGCGTTGAGTAATGCATTTGCTTGGGACCATTGTTTTGAGTCTGCAGCCTTTTCAAGTTCTGTAAGGCGTTGGTCCCAATCACTTTTGTC
The DNA here is from genome assembly GCA_949372875.1 of Candidatus Poseidoniaceae archaeon. GTDB lineage: Archaea > Thermoplasmatota > Poseidoniia > Poseidoniales > Poseidoniaceae > MGIIa-L1. The sequence continues at coordinate 40,776 of CASIAW010000005.1, read as the reverse complement.
GTCTCTGTCTTTGTACTGCGAAACCAATTTCTTGCGTTGACGAAGGGCACGACGAACATTGTCCATAGCAGAGCGCTCGTTTTCTATGGCCCGGACAACTCCATCCGCCAGCCCAATTGCTTGACTTGGGTTGCCTGATTCAATGGCTTGTTCTGCCTGCTTAATTCGCTGAACCATTTCACGAGTATCCAGCCCATCAGTTTGTTCCAACTGCCTTTGCGCTTCTTTCACAGATTCCATTGCACGCTCTTGAGCGTCTTCATCTGCCAACAATTGTGCAGGTATTACGCTCGCATATTCATACGCCTCGCGGGGTGCCTCAGCATTCATTTTCTTCTTTGCATCAGCGAGTAATTCTCTCAAGTGTTGCACACTCTCCGCTTGATTACCTGCAAGTAACCGACTACCCTCAGTAATGGCTTGCTCAGCAAGACCCCACCATTCAATGATGTCCAGTGCCAGTTTCTTTGATTGGCGGAATAACATTTCTCCCTCGCGTAAAGAACCGAGTTTCACTTCACGAGAACCCATTTCAAATGATTTCCGCGGGCGCTTGGCCGTTGGTGCTATTGATTCGGCTTTTTCGATCGCTTGGATTGCGTCTGCTTGAATAATCTCGACATCACCAGTAAGGGATAATGTTCGTTCGATATCTTCCTCTGCCTCTTGAAGAAGTTTCATACCATAACTTGGGTCAATGTGCCCTTCTTCTTTCGCAGTCATTACTAAACTGGCTGCTTGGTCGACTGCAGCACCTTGAGATTTGAGTTCTAATAATTGAGTTTCAAGCCCATCAAGACGATTTACGAATTTCTTTCTTTCAGCACGTTGGTCGTCACCAACAAACCAAATGTATCCCGTCACCACAGATCCAACAGTAAGAGAGCCGATGGAAGCGAGCCATTCATACGTCATAGATTCAGGTATTTGCCCGATGAAAAGCGAAAACGCTGCCACAACTCCGAGGCCTGTCATAATGGCCCGCCACCGCATAACGTCCAACCCTCCTTGCAAAACCCTGCTGGATGCCGTAAAGCAAGAATAAGCGACAATCAGCAGGAAACCTGACCCAAGGGCTGAATCAGTATCTGATATATTGAAGTGTTTTGAAGCAAGAATTAAGAGCACAGGCCACGCAATGCAAGCAAAAGAACCCACTCTCGTTCTTGCTTTGCCGTTATCGACAATTGTGTCTTGCAATATCAAACCATATGCAATGATCAAAAGTGGGTATCCAAGTCCTTCGAGAAGCCCAGATTCTCCTTTCATTGCGGACTGAAGACTTGGCCACATCAACCAAACAGCGCCCGCTAGGATAAGTAGAGCAGAGCCACTGGTAAGTCGGTCGAGGCGTTGTTGTCTGGACTCCCGGGCAGCAAGGAGTGCCGCATCAACATCCGCCCAAGCATCAAGAGCCATAAGGAGCGTTGGGGACATCACGGTCATAACCACTCCGCTATTTCGATTCTCTTTCTCGCTCTTCATAATGATAATTTGAAACGCTAAACGCAGTCATTTCAATGGTAATGTTCATGGGTGTCTTTGACTGCCTTTAGATGAAGGAAGAGAGCATATGGCTGGACTCATTACTATGGACGACTTGACAAACCAACAGATTCTCGATATTCTTGCGGATGCTGAACGCCTTCTTCCCGTGGCACGGGGAGAGATTTATCTTCCTCTTTTACAAGGTCGAATTCTTGGTAACTTATTTTTTGAACCTAGCACTCGCACCCGAATGTCGTTTGAAACTGCAATGAAAAGACTCGGTGGCGATGTCGTCAACCTTGGAGATGTGAAGACCTCTTCAGTTGTCAAAGGTGAAACATTGTATGATACGATCCAAATGGTCGATGGCTATACCGATATTATTGCCATGAGGCACCCACGACAAGGAGCAGCACAATATGCACAAGATGCAGCGCGCGTACCTATTCTCAACGGCGGAGATGGAGCAGGTCATCACCCAACCCAGACGATGTTGGACTTGTTTACTATCAAGCAAGCCCACGGCCGTCTTGAAGGATTGACCGTTGTACTTGCAGGCGACCTTCGCTATGGCCGGACAGTGCATTCTCTTTCTCATGCTCTTACTCGGTTTGGTTGCGAATTGATTTTTGCAAGCCCAGATTTGTTGAAGATGCCAGAGGAAATTGTCTCGGACTTACGTTTGCAAGGGGCGAATGTTGTTGAAACTGAAGATTTGTATGGTTCGATGGCGAACGCAGATGTTGTTTACATGACTCGAATTCAAAAAGAGCGTTTTGCGGACGAAGATGAATATACACGATGTGCTGGTGCTTACAAACTCCATGCGCGTCATCTTACTGAAGTTAAGCAAGACATGATCATCATGCACCCACTCCCTCGTGTTGATGAGATTGACCCATCGGTTGACTCAACTCGTCATGCACGATACTTTGAGCAAGCTTTCAATGGCGTCGTGGCTCGAATGGCTCTTCTCTGTCGATTGCTCGGGGTTACTGTCCCTGCAACCATCGAAGGGGGTGCTTTGTGATGTCAAATGAACACAGTATGAGGAGAGTTACAGCGATTCGTAATGGGACAGTCATTGACCACATCCCTTCAGGACAAGCCATGCGTGTGTTGGAAATGCTTGGAATTGGCGGGGCTACTGCAGTCCCGATTTCACTTGTCATGAACGTGCCCTCAAAGAAACTTGGCTCTAAGGATATCATCAAAGTTGAAGATCGAGAACTCACGCAATCTGAACTTGACAGACTTGCATTAGTTGCTCCTGACGCACATGTGGCCATCATTCGAGCTTATTCAGTTGCAGAAAAATTAACGATCAACCTTGGCGACGAGGTGGTAAATGTTGTACGCTGCACTTTCTCAAACTGCATTACGACCAATTTAAGGGAGCCACTCAATCATCGTTTGAAAGTAGTCAACAGGGACCCACTACAACTTCGATGCCATTACTGTGGACGCCCGCAAACTTTGAGCGAATTAGCGAATAACGTGTTGTGATTAATCGTTCATGAGCGCTCGTAAATCACATGCTTTGCATTGTTTACTCGATGTGAGTTCGCCACACAATTCACAAGGTGTTGGTGGCGCAGGTCTTGCTTCTGCACCACCCAGTTCAATCACTTGGTCGCGTAATTCTTTGATGTTATCTGCCATTCTCAATAATCCGTGTCGAGTGCCTGGCACATCTGCTTCCATTTGAGCGACCATTTCTCGATGGCGCCAGCGTAAGGCACCTTTTGCATGCGGGCATTCTTCATGATGGAGGGGTAGGTCACGATGCAGTGCATAGAGGTGAATCTCCTGTTCAGGGATCCATCGCAATGGCACAATTCGCGGCGCAAGGCCATCAACCGGCGTTGTCGTATGGGGTGCGAGTCGAAGTGTTCGTTCTAAGTCGCCATTTGTCATGTTCATGAGAACCGTTTGCGCCATATCGTCAAGATTATGCCCTAAAGCTATGTAATCTGCTCCTACTTTCTTGGCGAGGTGGTTAATTCCCTGTCGGCGAAATACTCCACAATAGGAACAAGGCATACGTGGAGCTTGCTTATTTTCTTTGACCAGTCCAGGTATTCGACTTGCAACTTCATCCATTTCTTTGAAACTTAATTCCGGATAGGATACGGTTACAAATTCAACACCGAGACGCTCACACAACTCTTGAGCGCACAGTAGAGATGGAGGGCGGTATCCTTCAATTCCTTCATCGACAGTTCCTGCAATAATTGTTACGTCGGGCCGTTTTCCGAGTCGGTCGACTAAACTATCCAGTAAGACGGCTGAATCCTTGCCCCCAGATATCGCTACGAAAATAGTGGTTTCCTTGTCGCGAGGGAGTTTTAATTGGTGCCGCATTTCTCTACCGATTTTTTTGCGAACTGATTTGGCCATGTGCTCGCCGCATAGTATGCGTCCTGAGTAGGCTTGTTCGAGGATTGCTGGTTTCGAACAACTGTCGCATGTGGGTATGGAAAACACCGGATTCACCTCCTTCGCCATGTACCCTGCGTGCGCCACTATGGTTTGAGTTCACCGCTTACTCGATGTTTAACCGATTTGTTCTCACTCCTGTCCTCATTTTTTTAATTGAAATTTCACTTTTTTAATTGAAATATTTACTCATTAATATCTACGATACCTCACTCAATCAAAATATATCTTGCGGCTTTTGGGCGCGGAAATGAATGCATGTTAGGCTCTCCGCGTCCTCATATTTTGAATCTCCAGTTGGAAAATCCATTTAGGCCTTCAAATCCCCCTTTAGGGGGATAAAAGCGCAAAACTACTTGAAGGCTACAGCGTAGACAGAAAGTTTGAGGGCCATGCTGCAACGAGTACTCGCTGGATTCGTTCGACTTGAAGGGGTTGAACAAGCGATGCTTATCGACGATACCGGCCAATTATTGGCAAGTGTCGGAGAAGAGGGGATTCTGCCTCCCTTCGAAGAAGCGGTTGAAATGATACACGTGGCTCAAGAAACAGGGCATGCACTTGGTCTTGGCCAAGTCTATGAAGTGTGGAGCGAAGGTGACAAACGTATGATCCTCGATGTGGCTGCCCCAAATCGAATAGCAGTGCTCAGTGGCGAAGGAGGGCGATTAGCCCGATGGCGCCATGCCCTTGACCGAGACCGTCGTATTCTTGCGACAACCCCCAGAATGTGAGTGATACCATGTTTAACCTACCAGAAGGAACCCAGATTGAAGCGAACATTGACGTTGCCGATGGCACAATACAGCCATTCGACCATGGAGTGATTACAACCTGGGTCGGTCGGAGAAAAACTCCTGCTGGCCATCGTTTAGTTCGCGCTGGACGTATTGTTGGCTGGCTTGCTGAACCAAGTAAGGGGAAGGTTCTGCTCGGTGGAAAGGAAGCACGTTTGCGTCTTGCTAAAATTGAACAGGATGACTCGTATAGATTCACTGCAGGTTCCTATTCACTTGCTGGTTTAGGAAGTGTTGCAGAAACAGTTCCCGAGGCTTTTGAATTTGCAGCAGACCGTCAAGGATTGTTACCTCGTGGAAATGCCCTTCAGCGTTTGATGAGCCGAGATCTCTCAGCAGTATTACGCGTACTTATCGAGCAGGAGACCGTTCGTGGAGGAGTCGTAGTCGACCAAGGAATGCTCATTGATTCAGTTGGTGATTTACCTGCAGAGCCGGAAAGTCTCTCCACTCAAATTCATTCCACTCTTTCGGATATTCGAATGGAACCTCTCAATGAAAGACTCGGACTGAATGGTTCAAGTCATTGGACTCTTCACACGAACGACGGAGCGCTTCTTCTTGCAGAATCAGGTGACATCTCTCTCGGTGTTTGGACTGAAGCCAATACCAACCACTCTCGTCTCATCACTGCTGCCGCCTCTCTCCTCGATGGCGAAGTTGGCGCAATTGGTTCTCAGGGTGGAGCCATTCCGGAAGGTTTCGTATTAAGAGAGGGCAGAGGTGGACCCGATGCCATTCTTTCAATGCTAACTGCTGCGGTCACAGAAGAAGTAACTGGACATTTACAATCTGGCCAGTCTGCCCAATCGGTGTCTCTTCTTCTTTCAAGGGGCATACCTGTTGGCATTTCTGCACCAGAAGGTGATTCTTTGGAAGAGGCCATGCTCAAATTTACCGACTCGAAGTGGGTTTTGAAACTACATCGTTTGCCAGTCGGGAGTATCGTTTCACGTGAGTCTGGCACTGTTGAATCTTTCAGTCTTGAAATATTCCGTGAATTACTGGTCACACTCCGAACCCGCTCTGAAAGTCGAAGAGCAAACCTCAATGTCAAACTCAATGATTTGTTTGGATTTGAAATAGACATGGACATTTTGCGTTCAAGTCGTGCATCAGTCAAATTCTCGAACACTTTTGAAGAAGTGAGTGAGGGAATAAGTAGCGAAGTTGCTCAACCAATGGCTATTGACTCAGGGCTTCGCCGACGCTTAGAAGCCGCCGACCATCGTATCGATGAATTAGTTAAAGAAAAAGCTGCACTTGCAAGCCGTCTTGACGAATCACAAACCGCCAAGAATGCCGCGCAAATACTTGCTCGTGAGGCCACTGAATCACGAATGGAATCAGTAACCAAAATAGAAGAAAACAATTCTTCACTTGACAAGATGCAACTTGACCTCGCTGAATCACGAGCAGCAAGTGAACTAGCACAAAACCGTGCTGAACGACTGGTGAAGCGTATTAACGAACTTGAACATCAAGTGAGTGTTCGAGCATCAGAACTTGCGAAAGCACTCGGCGATGCCACTTCCAGCGAAGCATTACGTTCTGATATTGAAGAATTGGCTCTAAAAGAATCTGAATTAAATGCGGAATTACTCGCAGGAAGCGAAAGGCTCGCTACGATTCGTCAACAATCTGACGACGACGAGCGCAGATTGCGAGTTCTTCAAGAACAAGTCGAGGCGACTCGTGAGCGTCATACTCGTGTTCAAGCAGAATCAATGTTGTTGGAAGAAAAAATTCATACACAAACATCGGAATTAGAATCCATTGATGCTGAAGCAAAAGCTTCTCGGCGTCGTTCTGAAGAAGATAGAACTCGTCTGTCAACTGATGAAGCTCGTCAGGCCCAAGTTCAGGCTGAATTACGCGAATTAATGACAGAACGCCGTCAAACGCTACGCGAATTGGGAGACCTCGGGGCCCGCCGAGGGCATGCTGAGGCGGAATTAATCTCCTTGATTGAACGTGCAGAAGCACTTTCACAAGCACACGAAGATGCGCTTTCCGATATCCAAGAAGCTGAACGACTTCGTGCTCGACTGGCCGAAGAACCATTGGCACAAGCATTACTCGATGATGCTTCGACCTTTGACGGACTTGGACCAGTTTTAGAACGGCTTGAAAATGCTCGAGCACTCGGTTATTCCGTTACGCTTCTTGATCGAGCAGTCGAGAGAGGTTTGCAAGTTATCCAATCGACTGTTGATCATGTTGCTGCAACCCCTCGACATCTTCTCTCAAGTGAAGTTATGACCTTACTTGAACGCCAAGTTCCTCAAACAGCAGGTGCAGTTCGTGGACTTGCCCGTTGGTCAGTTCAACAAAGACTTGAGCATCAACTCGGTGAGACGGTGGGGCATGTAGTCATTGATTTAGAACACTTGTTGGAAGATTTCGACCGTTCAATTACCATGCTTCGTCGTCTACGAAATGTTCTCGAACAGCTTGTCCACTTAGGCGCTCCACCGCAAGAGGTTGAAGCGTTGCTCAACAATTGTACTCGACCGGAAGCACTCCCCAGTATTGCTCAAGCAACACGTAAACTGATTCAAGTTGCTCTTGATGATATCTACCTCGAGGCTGATCAAAGAGACGCAGGTGAAGCAATTGCTCTTGAAGAAACGGCCCGGGTCTTAGAAGAATTAATTACCCAATTAGATGCATCAGGTTTAGCTGATGGAATTCCTCGAGGCATGCTTTGGGAATTTCAGCGTGATGGATTGTTACCCTATGAACGAAATACCGTTCCTGCAGCCCAACGTACTCCGGTTGAGGAGGAGATGTTAGCCGATATGGAATCAACACTTGCTGGAACAATTCCAGTTTCCTTGGACGTTGTTTCTAATGAGGTAACTACAGATGAAGCCGGTTGGGAGAATTTACCTACTCCAATAGACCAAACAGAAGTAAACGTAAGTGCAGCCCCCAAAGAAGTCGTTACGACTCCAATTGAAGGTTCAACTCACCAAAGTGATGAACGAGCAGAACTTGAAGCAGAACTTGCACGGTTAGACGCTTCTTGGAACCACCGGCAGGAACCCGTAGCAGAACAAGCAGTAGATCCTGCTTTAGCAGCTCTTGAAGCACGATTATCCGGCCTTGACTTTTGAGGTGAAGAAACATGTCTTCTGAAACGGAAACATTGACTCTTAGAGAAGAGTCCATTGGAAAGCGATATCCATTGATTCTTGAACGCTTTCTTCTCGTATCCGCAGTGATTGGGTTCTTTTTTCTTCAACCCTACATTCTTGATTCGCTTGATGGAGCCTTGGGTATCGTTGTATCTTTCTGTGCCCTACCTCTCTTCCTACTTTTCTGTGTAGAGATGATTGGTCGAATAATCCAATCTTTGCATGCGTCGAGTAAATAACTCAAATGTCAACGACTTCTTTTGATTGAGGTGGCGCTTCTTGCGTGTTTCGCGCATAGATTAATCCCCATATACGCTCCCAAGGAACAAAGAATCTTAGCAGAGCCATAATGCTCAGGAACATTGCAGCAGATATTACCAATCCATAGGTAAGAGACAACTCAATTGATTCGGAAACCTGCCCAGCCCATTGGCTACCAGTAGAGTCTTTGACAATATCCAAAAGTACGCTGTGGAATCCGAGTGCTACCATGGTTGCAATACCGGTTAATCCTAGGAAACCAAAAGTATGCTTGAGGTGAGTGTTCAGAACATTATCCATTTGACGAACGTATTCGGGATCTCGCTTACAAGATTCAGGGAGGCGGTATGCGTATTCTAAGTATCGAATAACTCCGTAAGATGACTCCTGGAATACCATGATGAGAATTGCAATCATGATGAGGGCGAATTGTTCCTTTGTAACCAACATCAAGCCCAAAATTCCAACCGTCGGTTCACTGAACTGCGCTCCAATTACACTCACTGAATTCCCGTAATCGCCGAGTTGACCATTGATGAGTGGGAATGCGAGTATTGCATGGACTCCGAGGAACAGGAGCGTAAATCCAATCGCCCAAGCGATTGAGCGGCGGGAAAGGCCCCAGATACCCCTTGCTCCCATGATTACCGGTAGGAGGTAAAGGAAGAGAATCATGAGTGAGAGAATCATGAGTAGGGGCCATTCAAGCGTACTCAGTTCGCTGGTATTCGGCAGGCGCAAATCAAAACTGAAGAGCATTCCCGTGAGCCAAGAGAGTAAGAGTTGTCCGACTAAGACGACAATGAGGGTGATGATGAAACCTAATTTTACTCGCTGTTGAACGACTGGAGTCTGGAATGCAAGAAGTGCCATACCTCCACCAACAGCTAAACCGAGAATCAATGGGACAAAGAAACGTGCTAAACCAGTTCTTCCTTCACCAGTTAGCCAATCTCCAATCGGTAATTGGTCCCCAATGAGAATTTCAATGGTATCAAAAAGCATGGTGTGATCTATCGAACCAACAACATAGGTGGAAACAACTTCCAGATACATGCCAACGAGCGCAACAGTAGCAATAATTTGCAAAGTTACGATTTGCCATTGCTTTCTTAGCATTTTGAGGTGAAGTGTCCGTGGACGAACTTCCCCACTTATGGTGACGTCTCCTTGAAGTCCAACATCATCTGCCATTCTAATACCCCCTCACTTGCATAAGTGCTTGCGATAAATCCATGTCAGGCATCCAATCAATAACCATGGCTCCAGAGCCTGCAAGCGTTGTTAGTCGGTTTTGGCGTTCAAGTTTGAGCACTTCATAGGACATCCTAGGAATTCGGCTCACGAGTCGTTCAAAGTCAATACTCGATGGTGAGAGAACGGTCACTTCATGACCACGCCCGACGAGGTCTCGAACTGCTGCTGGAATGGTTCCATCTCCTTCACATGAGGAGATGATGAACACTGGACTACCTCGACTAAATCGGCCGCTCAGTGAATTGGTCACAGCTTGAAGAGGCATGGTTCCTTTCGGAGAAACTCCAGCAAGTGCACTGAGGATTTTGAAATACTGCTTATCTCCAGTATCTGGTGGGAGGTAGGAGAGATTGTCATCAAAGATAGCGAGTGCTACAGAATCCCTACGCTTGAGGAAAAAGGCAGCCAGACTGGCTGCAGAAACAGTTCCCATCTCGAGAGGATTCTTCAGGACAGTTCCGATACGAGCAATGTCTCGGCTGTCTAAGAGAATATACAGGTCAGTCACAGCATCTCGACACTTCTCGTTCACCATCAGTTCGCCAGTTCTGGCAAAAGCCTTCCAATTGATATTCTTGAAAGGGTCTCCTGGGACATATTCGCGGAGTGAGTAAAATTCAGAACCTTGGCCCGGTGTCCTCAATGTCGTGGCACCCGTATACATCTTCGGAGTGCGGGAGCGTAAGAATGCCTCTTCCACTTCCTTAATCTGTGGGAAAATCACGATGTCACTGTGGTGGTCAACATACATTTCATCGACTCCGAGATTGAATGTATTTCGTGAACGGAGTGAAACGGGGCCTATTGAGTAGTGGCCTCGTAATGGGCAACGCAGAACATATCGAATACGAGCACTTTCTCCGGGCTTTAGGTTCAAACGCATTTGGTTCAAACCACTTCTCAGTTTCATCTCGTGAGGAATGTTATCGTAGACTTCGAGCAGCTGAGTGTTCCGGTTTGAACGGTTTGTGACCAAGAGTTCAACATACAAATCATCGCCTTTGTAGAGGTTATCTGCGGATAGGGTACGCTGCACTTCGACATCACCATGGCCAGATATCCACGAGTTTACAACAATGAATGCGATAAAGGAGATTCCAAGAATCATCATTTGAAGATTCGCAATCATCATCCCGATGAGAATCAGCGCAATGCCGCCGGTAAATGTGAAAGATGCCTTGCGTGTCCACATAGTCTCACCTCAGGTACGTCCCCACGCCTTGATTCGTTTGACAACAGCCACCGTCTGTTCTAGGGAATATTTCGTCGGTTCAATAGCAAACTTCGCTAGCACTGGGTCATTGATGAGTGATACCAATTCTCGAGCTGGCATAGCGTGGAATTCTTCACGACTCAAACCATTTTGGTTTCGAACCTTTGAGAGGAATACTTGTCGAATTTTGTCGGTCTTTGCATAGTAAGTGTATCGATTCGCATCTCCAAACCCGTAGTAAATAATGCTGAAGACGTGGCGCCAAGGTTCAGGATCTCGCTTTTTAATCAGAACAGCCTCAAAGGTGATAAAAAGAACCAAAAACAACAACAGCATTGCTAATCCTTCTCCGGTGAAGTAGACCAGTAAGAAGTAAACAGTGTTGTAAGAGTCAGCAAATAATGCATTTTGTGGGTGACGCGATTCATCAAAAATAACCATGGCATTTTCCGCGGGCTGCCCTTCTTCACCGAGGTTTGTCGACATTAAGGCTTCAGCGATGAAATCCATCGCCCACTTTTTATTGTCGTTTTTAGGAATACACTTTTCATTACTGGTGACACAATCATTACTTCCATACAATGGATTATTTGGATCGTTAAAACCTTCATAATCGTAAATAGCATTGATTAGAGCTGAACCGTCAGACATGAACACAATTCTTCCTCCATCATTCGGATCACAAGATTTCCGAGCACATGCTTCGATACTGAGATTAAATTGGCCCCACAAATCTGGAGTTTCTTTCGTCACTTCATTACCGACCCATATTTCACCGTCACCGTTTACATCGACGGTTGCTTCGTTACTTGTCACTGCACGGATTGAAACTTCTGAGAGTGCTCCATTGACCCCAGGAATAAGCTCCAGTGCCGTGATATTATTCAGCAACATTTGGTATGTAGCATTGTATTGTATCTCACCATTTGCCCAGTGTTGAGCACACAAACCTGCGTCTTCAAGTGGCATGCTTTCTCCATTGAGCAGGCTGCAAGGATGGGCTCCTTCACCATTCGAGCCACTCCATCTTTCATGAACTGAAATGGTCTCAGGATCGACGCTGGTCCCGTTCATACCGCAGGGTGTCGCTTGAATGCACATCCAAATGTAGTTGTAATCAAGTTCCTGTACGTAGGTCGTGTCATAAAGTTGGTAGCCTGTGTAGCGGACTCCATAGGCTTGGGCAATACTACCTGCAAAACCGTAATCATCGAGAATTAATGCAGTTCCACCTGCGTCAACAAATTCTACAATAGCGTCAATTTCCGAGGGTGAATAACCGTCTTCAGAAGCAATTGTAATGAATCCATCACTGTCAAACTGTGGTAACGAAAGAGTATCTCGTTCGACACCAGCAAGGATGTAAGTGGTATTGCGAGGGTCTTCAATATCGGCCAAAAGAAGAGGACTGCTCACTAAAGAATTGGTTTGAATCCCCATGTCTTTGATGTCTTGCCGGAATGCCGACATGTCATTCCAGTCATCATCATAGGCGGAAAGTTGATTGGTATTGGAAAGATTGACAAAATTGATCAATATACTCATCAATAAAAGCGACATTACAAGCCAGAAGGCGGCTTGAAGGCCGATTCTTCTGTAATTGATGTTTATGTTGTCGAGCATGAGGTCACCTCCTAGAGCACTGTTCCGACACGACTACGTATTCCATTGGGTTTAGAAGGTTGTCATTGGGTGGAAGGTAAATGCTCATTCGATAACAGTCTTTTTCCTGTCAAAACTAGGCCTTTTCATCTCTTTAAGTGAACTTTGGAAGCGATTCTTGCTACTTCATCAATTGGTATTTCCATTAATCCTTCGGACATTTCCCAAGGTAAGGCGGTAGGGTCAAGGTTTTCCTCTATCTTCACTCTGAGTCCAGATATAGAGCCTGATTGTTTATCAAAAACAATGTCTCGAAGTATACCCAAGAGTTGACTATGAGAATCAACGACATCTCGGCCAACTATTTCACGAGCAAAGACCGCCATATAATACCCCAGTTACAGGTCAACCACATTGATTCAGCACATCAATGCGTCGATACTGGAAACAGCCTTACATTGATTCCATGCCATACCCAGTATCTCGGGATCTCTTGATGTTGGAGAGTCCAGAAGTCAACAGAGTTTCCATCTTTTGATAGTATGCGAGCATTTCCTCATTGACAGTTGGGCGGACCCGCTTGATAGCCTCTTCGAAATGAGCTTTTGTAACCTTTTTCTTGTTCGCTCGCATACAGATGAGTGCAGCCTCTCGACAAACAGCCTCAATGTCTGCACCTGTGAAGCCATCCAGGCCACCGATGATATCTTTGAGTGAAAACTTCGAAAGCGGCATGCCTTCGCTATGGATGTTGAAGATGGTCTCACGAGCTCCGGCATCCGGTGGAGGCACGTGAAGAACGCGTTCAAATCGACCGCTTCTTAGAAGAGCAGGGTCAATCATCTCTGGGCGGTTGGTTGCAGCGACGATAATGACGCCGTCAAGCGACTCAACGCCATCCATGCTGGCGAGTAATTGGTTGACGACCCGGTTACCGACATCGCTACCTTCAGAGCTCGATGATGAACGCATGCTTGCAATCGACTCAAATTCGTCTAAGAAAATTATCGCTGGAGCAGATTGTTTGGCCTTCTTGAAGATTTCACGAATACCTCGTTCTGATTCACCGACCCATTTGGAAATCATCTCTGGGCCTTTGATACTGATGAAATTAGCTTGTGCCTCATTCGCAATCGCCTTGGCGAGCAATGTTTTACCGGTACCTGGTGCTCCAAAGAGAACAATTCCACGAGGCGGTTTAATGCCGAAGTGCTCAAATAATTCTGGTTTGGTGAGTGGCCATTCAACCGATTCTTTGAGTCGGTCTTTGACTTCCTCCAATCCACCAACTTCCTCCCAGGTGACTTCTGGAATTTCGACATAAATTTCCCGGAGTGCTGACGGTTCGATGTCCTTGATTGCATGTCGGAAGTCATCCATTCGAACTTCCATCTTTTCGAGAACTTCGGGAGGTATTGTTTCTTCCTCCAAATCAATTTCGGGAAGATATCTTCGCAGTGCCTTCATTGCTGATTCGCGAACGAGTGCTGCGAGGTCTGCTCCGACAAACCCGTATGTGTTGTCGAGTACCCAGTTAATTTCAAAATCGTCAGAAATTGGCATTTGTCGGGTATGGACATCCATGATTTCACTTCGCCCATCTCGGTCAGGAACTCCAATTTCGATTTCTCGGTCAAAACGTCCAGGTCGGCGAAGTGCAGGGTCAAGAGCATCTCGACGGTTGGTTGCACCGATGACAACGACATTGTCACGTCCTTGCATACCATCCATCAATGTCAGCATTTGAGCGACAACACGTCGTTCAACTTCTCCACTTACATCTTCACGCTTGGGGCAGATAGAATCAATTTCATCGATGAATATGATAGCCGGCGCATTTTCTGCGGCTTCATCAAATATCTCTCGAAGTTGTTTCTCGGATTCTCCGTAGTATTTTGAGATGATCTCGGGACCATTTATGCTCTTGAAATGGGCGTTCACTTCCGTTGCAACTGCCTTCGCAATCATTGTCTTTCCAGTTCCGGGTGGACCGTGCAGGAGAACTCCTTTTGGAGGGTCAATACCGAGTCGGCGGAAAAGTTCGGGGTGCTTAAGCGGGAGTTCAATCATTTCCCGAACTTTTTGTAATTGCTGTCCGATGCCTCCGACGTCCTCGTAAGTGATTCCCTCGGACTGACCTACATTGACATCATCAACAGCCTCGTCTTTAATCACAATATCAGTGTCATTGGTCACCTTGACGATACCTTTGGGTGTCGTTTGAATAACAGCAAAGGGAAGAGCTTCTGCGAACAAAGTCATCCCAGGGATAAATATCCGGTCGCCTTGAACAACTGGCCTCTTTGAGAGTCCTCTTCGAGCAAAGCCTTCGATGCCTGGTCCGAATTTGACCTTCTGCTTGTTGGCCATGACCGGTGAAAGGATGAGTTTCGTGCATTCTTTGGCTTCGACTTTACTTACCGTCACTCGATCGCCGAGACTTACACCAGCATTTTTCCGAATGATTCCGTCGACCCGGATAATTTCCATCTTTGCATCTTCCGGACGACTCCGCCAATATATGGCTGCAGTAGAGCGCTTTTCACCTTTAATTTCGACAATATCACCTGGCTTCAGGCCGAGGTCGTTCTCCCCTGAAATACGGGCTCTACCGTGTCCTACGTCGGACGGAATTGCTTTTGATACACGCAACGACATTGTTTTTTCATCTTTAGCCATACTTTCACTTCCTTGGATAAACTGTCGAGCCTATTTAATGCTGGGCTAACCGTCTCTCCTCTGTTCGTTCTTGCCGCCCCCCTTTTAACCTTAAGACGGTAATCGATGAAAGATTGCGAGAATTTTTTCGTTCGAAACGGTCCATCAATTTCAAGAGGGGCGTTCCTTTGGGTGGACCATGGTTCATGTTCTTGAAACAGGTCTCGAATTCCTTGCTGCTGAAAATCCAAACGGAAAACCGTCCGTAAAAGGGTATAATATCATCAATGGTCAACTCTCTTTAGCGAGCGACGGTGCTACATTCACCTCGATTAACCCGGCGATTCTACAAGACACTCTCGGAGAGTTCCCTCTCTCTACACGTGACGATGTTCACACCGCATTGAAGGCAGCCCGCGATGCATTCCCTTCATGGGCGGCAACTCCAGCACCTACTCGGGGTCAAATCATCGGAAACATGGGACGGCTGTTAATGGATCACAAAGACGCTATCGTTGCTCTTGAAACACGCGAGATTGGTAAGACCCTAAAAGAATCAGCGGGTTCTGTCCAAGAAGCAATTGATACGTGCCTTTTCTTCCAATCTGAAGGTCGACGTTTGTATGGCCAAACTGTGAATTCCGAACTCCCAGACAAAGAATTGTTCACTTATCGGCGCCCTCTCGGTGTTTGTGGAATTATCAACGCGTGTAACTTCCCTGCAGCAGTTCCATTTTGGAAAATGATTCCAGCAATCATGTGTGGTAACACATGTGTTTGGAAGAGCCCTCAAGATGCACCACTACTCTCCTTTGCTCTTGCTCGAATTATGCACGAAGCCGGATTGCCTGATGGTGTCATTAATTTGGTTCATGGTAAAGGTAGTGGTGCTGGCCAATATTTGGTTGATGCAGTCGATGAAGGGCTCGTCAACAAGATTTCTTTCACTGGCTCTACAGAAGTTGGAAAGATGATTGGTGAAGTTTGCGGTCGTAACCTCGTCTCGTGTTCTCTTGAACTCGGTGGCAAGAATCCACTTGTAGTTATGCCCAGCGCAAATCTTGACAATGCAGTTGAAGGCGCTTATTGGGGTGCGTTCGGTACTGCAGGACAACGCTGCACATCACTCGGAAACCTCATCCTCCACAAAGACATTTACGATGCTTTCATGACCAAGTTCATGGCCAAAGTTGAATCAACTACAATCGGTGATTCTCTCGCTCATGACGGAGTATTATACGGGCCAATGCTCTCCGAAAAATACGCTAAAGACTTCCTTACAGGGGTCGAAATGTGCAATGCTTCAGGCGCTAAGCAAGTTTTCGGCAAAGGTCGGATTACCAGTGATAACAAGCCAGCGAATTTCCTCGGCACACCGGAGGATGGAGTGTTCATGTGGCCCCACGTATTCACTGAAGTCACTGAAGGAATGGATTGTTTTAACGAAGAGGTCTTTGGACCAGCAGTGACCGTTTGTAAAGCAAATGATTTTGATCACGCCCTTCACCTTGCGAACGCAAGCCCTTACGGATTGTCTTCGGCAATCTACACCAACGACCGGTTGGAAGCATACCGATACAAGACTGGAATCAAGGCTGGAATGACTGGAATCAATAATTCTACCACCGGTGCTGAAGCACATTTGCCGTTTGGCGGTGTCAAAGGTTCGGGAAACGGAACTCGGGAATCCGGGATTTGGGTCATTGAAGCTTATTCATATTGGCATGCAGTCAACGATGAACTTTCAGGAAAATTACAACTCGCTCAAATGGACGTTGACGAAGTAGAAATGGCTGAAGCAGATGTCGATTGGACTCAATTGGCTTGATTAACCTGCTTTTGTCAGTTTGAAAAAACCACACTTCATATATGGACATAGAAGAGATAAATTTGGGTGGATGTTGTGACTTCGAGTTTTCTGTTGAATGATGAAAAAGACATGGCGATGTCGGAACGCGTTCAGCATGCCTACCTCGAATGCGAAAGTATCGCTCGTGCAGCCTCCTCATCCTTTTTCCGTTCATTCCGCCATCTCCCGGACTCCAAGCGTAAAGCCGTCAATGCTCTGTATGCATTCTGTCGCCGGGTTGATGATATTGTGGATGGAGACTGGCTACCAGAACGGGATTTGAGTCATCTCGATTCGTTGACGCAAACCCATTGTGATGAACTCCGTAAACTACGCGACTTCAATCCATTGTATTCGAAACGAGAAAACTTCGAAAGACTTCGTGCTCTCAATTCTTTTCGAGAAAACCTTGACCTCATTGAAGCGGGCTCCCCAATGTCGGAACCGATGTTCATCGCACTTGCTGACACATTGAACCGTTATCCCATTGAGGTCATTCATTTGCGTGAACTGATCAACGGCATGGAAGACGACTTGTTCGATACCTCTTACGAACGTTTTGAAGATTTACGCCAGTACTGTTACCGTGTTGCGTCTACTGTGGGCCTCTGCTTGATTGAAA
The DNA here is from genome assembly GCA_949372875.1 of Candidatus Poseidoniaceae archaeon. Lineage (GTDB taxonomy): Archaea > Thermoplasmatota > Poseidoniia > Poseidoniales > Poseidoniaceae > MGIIa-L1. Next base: position 23,450 of record CASIAW010000005.1, on the reverse strand, counting down.
TATACGGATACAATGATCCAAATGCACGTCGACATGCTGTCGAGATGGGGATTTTCCTTCAATTGGTAAACGTGTTGAGGGATATACAAGAAGACCTGTCACGAAACCGAATTTACATTCCCTCAGAAGAACTTGCGAAGTTTGGTATTCAGCAGAGTGACCTAAAACACCCAACTCTCGCAGGTACCAAATCGTGGCAAAATTTCATGCGTCATTACATCGACCATATTCAAGCGCATCGTAAAAACGCACTTGGCCTCTTGCCATTATTGGACAAAGATGCCCGCCGATCACCACGGTTGATGTTTGCTTCTTACAACGCAATTCTTAGTGAAGCAGTTCGTCGTAACGGAGATGTTCTCAGTCGTCGACTCACACTCAACTTCTATCGCAAAATGCAAATCGCTTTTTCGACATTACTGTCACCAAACCTGAAGTGATTTTTCTTTACCCACACGGTGTAACATTTCGAACATAAATTGCGAAGCATCAAAACCTTCATGCGAGTAACATCATCAATGTCGAATCGATGGTTTTCCAAGTCTTACTCAGAGGCTGCCGGCAGATTTTCTATTGCTTGTGATGAACTTAAAGTAAACCATGTCGTTCGCCATGAAAGATTAATGCTAAATTTGGAATGTCCTGAAAAATCACAACTGGCCATCGATGTGGCTGTAATTGGTTCATTGGAAAGTGGCAAAGTATTACTCTCCAGTTCTGGTATTCATGGTGTGGAAGCCTACCCTGGTAGTGCAATTCAATTATCTCTTATGGATAAAATTTCAAAACAGGATTCCTTTGATGATTATGCCGTGATTTTCATCCATTCAGTCAATCCATATGGCATGGCATGGTGGAGACGATTTAATGAAAACAATGTTGATTTGAATCGTAATTTCTTACGGTCTGAACAATCATATTCAGGCGTTCCTCAAGGTTATGAACACATTCGGGAATTCTTTAATCCGACAACTCCACCTAAAAAGAGGGACCGATTCTTTATGTTTAGAGCCTTGAAATTAGTTTTGCGTCATGGTTTTAACAATGTTAAACAATGGGTTGCAGAAGGGCAATATGAGTATCCTAAAGCCCTTCAATTTGGTGGGAAGAGCTTACAACCCGGGCCGAAACTTCTTCTTGAATGGCTTGATAAAAACCTCAAACAAGTCTCCCATGTTTGGGCCATTGACTTGCATACCGGCCTAGGTCCAAGTGGACATGACACACTACTTGTTTCACCCGATACATCGAAATCTAAGTTGGACACATTGAGTGTTCTCTTTCCAGGCCATGTGGAAAGCCTTGACCCTAATGCTGGTGTTGGATACCAAATTGTTGGCGATTTCCATCAAGGCCTAGAAGGCAGGTATGAAGATATAAATTGGACTTCAATCACTCAAGAATTTGGAACATTTAGTCCGATCAAAGTGATTCGGGCAAGCAGGTCCGAGAACCGTTGGACTCAATGGGGCAACCATTCATCAGAACAAGAGGCAAAACGGCACTGGAGTCGGCTCGAAATGCTGAGAACTTTTAATCCAAAAGATAGTGTTTGGCAAAAGAAGGTGGTGCATCGTGGAAACATCGTCTTCAATTCTGCTGTATCAGAATTGAGAGAGCAAGTTTAGAGGTTACTTTCGGTAATCGAGTAGAATAAAATCATCGTATGAGCGGGTCTAATCGTTCCATTTCCCGAGTGCATCACGAAGGGCTGGTTCGAGAGTTGGATACTCAAAATTATATCCGCTTTCAAGGAGGCGGTTTGGCATTACTTTCGCACTGTCAGTTGCAAGCGTAACACCCATTTTACCGAACAAGAACCAAATGCCAAATGGGGGAACGGGCATGAATGAAGGCCTCCATAGGACCTTACCCAATACTTTTGCAAAAGTCTTTTGGCGAAGGGGATTAGGGGATGAGAAATTGTAGATTCCTTCGCATTCTTGAGTCATCATGACGTGATGTATGCCATACACTTGGTCATCCATTGACATCCAAGAATACCATTGCTTACCCCAGCCAATAGGGCCACCTGCTCCGAGTTGCGCAGGTAGGAGCATCTTTTGTAAGGCTCCGCCGGTTGCATCCAAGACTAAACTGGTCCTGCAATGAATCGTACGAATCCCAGCATCGATTGCTGGTTGAGCTGATTGTTCCCAAGCCTGGCATAATTCTGGAAGAAATCCTTCACCAAGGTCCGAGTTCTCGGTGAGTTCTTCATCGCCACGACTTCCATAGAAGCCAATGGCGCTAGCAACAATGAACACTTCCGGCTTCTTTTCCAATTTTGATAAGGTCGATGAGAGAAGTTCTGTACTTTTGGTTCTACTCTCTTCGAGAATCACTTTTCGTTTCTTAGTCCAGCGCTTATCTCCAATTCCGGCTCCACCAAGATGTATTACTGCATCAAACCCTTCGAGGTCTTCTGAGTTTATTTTCCCTTCACTTGGCTTCCAAAATATCTCTTTGCCTTTAGGCTCTTTACGGACCAGTCGCCAAACATCATGACCTACGGTATCGAAAAAGGCGATAAGTTGTCTTCCAATGAGGCCTGAAGAGCCTGCAATGAGAATCTTTTTCCTCTTCATGTGCGCAAAATCTTGAAATCTTTTTGCATCTTTAACCAAACGAATTTCACGAGCACGAAACATTCTTTTCAATCGGCGTTTGATGTTGCCACTACCAAAAACTCGACCAAGTATCCCCATTGGTAGCGTATAACGCTGACTAACCTGATCAATATGGCGACTAAACCGCGCTGGTGTATGGGCATGCTGGCAACTCGGCGGCATAGTTTTGGTAATATTGTGGGCCACGCAAAAGGTGTTGAAAATTTGACCTCGCTCTCTGAATGGTCTGCGGAACAATTAGATCCTGCACTGAGCTGGGATGATGTGGCCTGGGTGAAAGAGCAGTGGGGTGGCAAGCTCATTTTGAAGGGCATTATGGACCGAGAAGATGCGGCCATTGCTGCAGGCCTGGGCGTGGATGCAATTATTGTTTCTAACCACGGCGGTCGCCAGTTGGACGGTGCGCCGGCGTCAATGGACGTGCTCACCGGTGTGATTGAAGCCGTTGCCCAGCGTTGTGAGGTGTGGCTAGACGGCGGCATAAGATCTGGCCAAGACGTATTTAAGGCCAAGGCGCTGGGTGCAGATGGCACACTGATCGGCAAAGCGTTTTTGAATGGCTTAGGCGCCCTGGGCAAACCCGGTGTTACCCAATGCCTAGAGATTATCGCCAAAGAATTGGACCTCACCATGGCCTTCTGCGGCAAAACCGATTTGTCCAATGTGGGCGGTGAGGTGATCTGGCCTGAGTAAATGCCCTCGCTCCGAAGGATGATGAGCACCAAGCTGTTAGTCCTTTAAGCCATGTGGCTAATCTGCTTTTGCATGCCGCTGATCTGATTTAGACTTCTCTCTGGCAATTTTTTAATTAGGGGAAGTTACAAATGTCCATTACCACTCAGTTGTTTGATCTAACCGGTCAAGTCGCTTTAATCACTGGCTCTTCCAAGGGCATGGGTAAGGCTATGGCTCACGCGCTTGCTGAACACGGCAGCAAGGTGGTTATTTCTAGCCGTAAGCTGGATCAATGCGAAGAAACCGCTGCTGAAATCAATGCCGCCTGCGGCGAAGAGCGCGCTATCGCCATCGCTTGTAACATTGGTTACAAGGAACAACTTCAAGCCTTGGTAGATGAAACTCGGGAAAGACTCGGGCCAATTGATACGTTAATTGCCAATGCAGGCGTGAATCCGTTTTACGGATCAATGTCTGATATCCCTGACGATGCCTTTGATAAGACTATCAACTCCAACGTGCGCTCTAACCATTGGCTGTGCCAAATGGTTGCACCGGACATGCTGGAGAAAGGTCGCGGTTCCATCATGATCACTGCCAGTGTGGGTGCTTTCGGTCCTTCGGATACTTTAGGTACCTATAATATCTCCAAGCTTGCAGATATCGGCTTGGTACGTAATTTGGCTATGGAATGGGGCCCTAAAGGGGTTCGTGTAAATGCCCTATGTCCCGGTTTGATTAAGACCGACTTCGCTAAGGCTTTGTGGGACAACCCAGAAGCTGCCGCGCGTGCAACTGAACAAACGCCCTTGCGCCGTTTTGGTGAAGCCGAAGACTTTAAAGGCATTGCTGTGTTTGCAGCGTCCGATGCCAGTGCGTACATAACCGGTCAGGCATTGACGGTTTGTGGCGGCACGCACATGTGGCGTTAGACCTTTATTGAGGCCATATTTGAAGTTCATGGGTATTTGCATAGGTCATTGCCCAGACTTTAAATAGCTTAGGGAGGGCTGTAATGAGCGATGTTGAAAATTGGGTGATGCCTTATAAAGGCTTCAACTACTTACCAGATACTGTTGCTGTAACCGCAGCCCACCAAGTCGATAAGCTCCTTGCTTGCGGCATAGATGCTAATATTTTTGCGGGGTATGTAGATCCGGCTTTCTTTATTGGCATTGCTATCCATGCCGGTATCAATAGCGGCATCAGTGCCGAAGGCAACATCAACATGTTGCAGAGCCTGCGTATGCATCGCCCAGTTTTATTAGATGAGGAACTGGCGGTGAAGGGTCAGATTTTGGCGGTGACCGAAGTGCTCAGAGGCTTGCGTGTAGACACCGACGTTTGGTTTGAAGACGCTGCAAGGCCAGCGGGTGATCAGCGCACCTCGAACCTCTCTCAGGCCAGACCCTCAGCGTGCTGAAAGTAAAAGCGACGCCTCGAATGTCAAAGACAAAGACACAAAAGGAGGTGCTGGGGAGCGTCCGCAACCAGTGGTAGAAGACCTCAGTGTCCTGGAGTTTCTTGCCAGCTATCAACTCACTCCTGAAGGCGTCAGAGCCTACAGTATGGAAGGCAATAGCATTCACTATGAGATGGAACCTGCGCAGAAAGCGGGCTTTCGCGCCCCACTCATTGGCGGTGGCATGGGCGTGCATTTTTTAATGGCTGAGCTTTGGCAGGCGCATAAACAAGGTGGCGGACCACATGCATTTGATGCCGAAATCTATTTCCGCCGGCCTATTTTTTGGGATGATTCTGTGGGCGTGTATAGCCGCGCTGATGAAAAGTCTGGATGGAATGCCATGGCGCTTTTGAAAGATGACGCGCAGGGCAACAAAAAAGTAGGTACAGAAATCAGCCTAAAGCTGTTCAAGCCTGGGCTGATTTAACGCAAAATCTTTTCTTCAAAAGAGCAAAGAGCGGACCTTGGGAGGCAGTTGTAATGCCTGCGCATCCAAGATCTTTCTCGACTCGGACCTGTCTGAAGCAAAGCCTCAGCCTTTAGGCTTAGGCTTTGGGTAAGCGCAGTCGCGCGGTGCCAAAAACTCGGGTTTCGTCTTTGGTGTTTTTAACGGTCATGTCCAGTTCAACCAAGCCTTCATCTTCATCAATGTCCGTGACTACGGCGCTGATAATGGCAGGCGTATCGGCAATCATGGGCGCTCTAAAGACGCCGTCAATATGTTCAACGGTGCCTGTGGGTGCCCATCGGTGAATGGCGCTGACCAAAAAACCCATGCCCATAATCCCTGGCACTAACGCGCCGGGAAAGCCTTCTTTTCGCGCACCTTCGTGGCTTTCAAATCTTGGTCCACCCCAGCCTACTGCGCGGGCAAATGCGCCAACGTTCGCTAGCGTGGTGTCTGGTTCAAAGACTGGCAGCTCGGTACCAAATTCTACGTCTAAAATATTTTCGATACTCATGCGGTAGGTTTCTCCCTAATAACTAAGCGCGAATCCGAGACGGCTAAAAGTGTCTCCTGGGCATCAACAATCTCCATGCGCACGACAATAAAAATCATCCGTCCTGAGCGTCCTTGCTTGTCGTAAATGTCGTGTAAGTGCGATTTGCCGGTGATGGGTTGTCCCGCCCGTATGGGTGCAAAACACTCCACAGCTTTGCCGCCATCCATCGGAATACCGCCGAGGGCGGGGAAGTCTATCGGCAGATGTCGGCCGGATGCCAAGCTACACAAAAAAGCCGGTGTGGCTTGGAAATCTGCGTGCTCAGCGTCAATAAACTGGGCTCTGGTCTCGCCGGATGTTTTGGCAACTACGAGTAAATTTTCGGCATCTAGCACAAAGTTTTTACTGTCGAATTCCGCATTCAGGAATTGCTTTTTTAGTTCATCAATATCTACCACGGGTGGTTCTCTCCTAACCTCTAGTGCGCCAGATAATACGGGCGTTGCTGCTTAATGCAAACTGACTCTTTTACAACGGCACTTCCAGCCATACAATGTTCAACTAACTAAATTGGGTGAGAGACTTGTTATGGGACCATTATCTGGATTGCGCGTTGTTGAACTTCAAGGGATTGGGCCGGGTCCATTTTGCGGCATGATGCTGGCAGATATGGGCGCTGAGATTATTCGTATTGACCGTTCGGTGTCTGTTGGGCGCGATGCGCAAAAGCACGACGTGTTGGCTAGGGGGCGCAAGAGTATTGCTGTAGATCTTAAGCACCCAGACGGTGTAGAAACTGTACTGAAACTGGTAGAAGGCGCAGATGTGCTGTTGGAAGGTTTTCGTCCCGGCGTTACCGAGCGTTTAGGTCTGGGGCCTGACGTATGTTTGGCTCGTAACCCAGGCATCGTTTATGGCCGTATGACGGGCTGGGGTCAGACAGGCAACATGTCTTTGGTTGCTGGTCACGATATTAACTATATTTCACTGTCCGGTGTGTTGCACGCCATTGGTGAACCCGGTTCGCGCCCAACACCGCCGCTGAATTTGGTCGGTGATTTTGGCGGCGGCGGTATGATGTTGGCCTTCGGTATTGTTGCGGCATTATTTGAAAAAGCTAAATCTGGCAAAGGTCAGGTCATTGATGCAGCTATGACTGACGGCTCTGCGCTGCTGATGAATTCTATTTTTGGGCTTATGGAGCAGGGTGTTTGGAGTCAAGATCGTGGTAGCAACCTGCTAGACGGTGGTGCGCATTTTTACGGGACTTATGAGACTAAAGATGGCAAGTATGTTTCCATTGGCTCTATTGAGCCGCAGTTTTATGCCTTGTTGCTAGAAAAGACTGGTTTGGACAAAGACGGCGAGCTACCCAGACAGATGAGCCGCGGTGACTGGCCTGCGATACGTGAGAAGTTGGAGGCCATTATGTTGACCAAAACTCGCGATGAGTGGGATGCGATTATGCTGGGCACCGATGTTTGCTATGCGCCTATTCTGAACTTTGAGGAAGCCGTGGCCCATCCGCATAACCAAGAGCGTAATACGTTTGTTGAGTCAGGTGGGGTTACCCAAGCAGGTCCGGCGCCGCGTTTTTCACGCACTGAGCCAGAGCTACCTAATCCACCAGTAGCACCAGGCAGTCACAGCAAGGAAATTCTTGCTGATCTGGGTATGAGTGAAGCGCAGATCTATGAACTGATTGCATCTGGTGCGGTAGCTTAGTTTTGCGGAAAAGAATTCCTAAAAGGATTTCTGTCAGAGGTATGAGAATAAGCCTCTCTTAGAGAAGCTTATTCTTTTGCCGATATATCTCTGAGGTTAGGCAGACCTAGCTAAGCAGTGCCATCATAAGACGCTGCGATATCTAACATGATTTCGCTGTTTACCTGCTGAAAATTCAACTTCTGAGCTTTTGCGATGTGCGCTACATCACTGTACTCGGCTTTCCAACGTTTTTGCCCATTGGGTTGAATGACTTCTTTAACCTGAATCGAGCCGTAGCGGGTGTTGATTTGCTTCAACTCCCTGCTCAACACGCGTTTAGCAAAGGGCGCAATTCTCAAGCCAATGGTGGTGGAGAGATTCAGCAGTGTGTCGCTGATGGCTGCTACTTTATCCTTATGGCTCAGCGCCGTGATGCAATGGGCGGGTCGGCCTTTCTTCATAATGATGGGGGTCAAGTAAACGTCACCCGCACCAGCGGTAAACAATGCATCCATCAATGGCTCGTAGGCCTCAGGATTCATGTCATCAATGTTAGCTTCTATCTTGTAATGGTGCAGTTCTAAGTCTTCTACTGAGAAACCGTCTCCAGTTGGCTGGGCCGAGGTATCGGCCTGGTATTCTTTCTTTTTTTCGCCTTTGTATTCTCCAAGTACTACTCGAAGTACATTAGGAATGGCGAAATCTTTATAGCCTACGCCGTAGCCGACTTTCTCTGGTCGGAAAATGCCTTTTGGTAAAAACTCGTCCACGCTTACACCAAGAATGGCTGCGCCTGTAGGTGTCGTGCATTCGCCGTCTGTGCCGCCGTAGGTGCAGGGCGCTTGGGCCAGCAATTCTTGAGTGGCCGGTGCGGGCACGGGGAAGCGGCCGTGGGCGCAGTCGACCATGCCGGAACCTACTTCGATTGCGTTGCACAAAATAATGTCGGGTTGCAGATATTCAATACAGATTGCCGCCGCAACAATGTCGACGATTGAGTCGATGGCCCCAACTTCATGAAAGTGCACTTTGTCTGGGGTGACATTGTGGATTTTGCCCTCAGCTTCAGCGATTGCTTGGAATATGTCCAACGCGCGCTGTTCAATACCCGGCGCAAAGTTTGCAGCAGTGATGAGTTTGACAATGGTGCTGTGGTGACGGTGATCGTGCTGATCTTCCGAGGTCACTTTGGCGTGGGTGCCATTGATGCCCATTTTTACAGCAGGGTTAAGTGTCAGCTGAAACTCGGCGCTTAGCATCAACTTGTTCAGTTGTTCTCTAAGGTGTTGCTCTGGTACGCCAAGTTCAATGAGTGCGGCAATGTGCATATCCCCAGCGATACCGCAGCTGGGTTGGTAAAACAGTGCGCGCATAAACTAGGCAGTATTCGCGATTTGATCGGCGAAGTAGTCGGCTGATGTGGCCGCAGCGGTGAAGTTTTCTGTTAGGTGTTGCATGGTTTGCATATCTGCATTCACCGCATCTAGTCCATGCTCTAAAACAAAAGCATAGCTGCGTTGAAACTCAGACAATTTCGCCTCCAATAGTGGTCGTTCATAGTATTTGTTAAACACGTCCGGATTGCCCCATCCCAGCCACTTGCGGCCAGCAAGAAAACGTCCAGCCTTCATGCCGATAAGACCCATGCCTGCGGCTCGAGCTTTATCTAATAGTGGGCGTAGATCATTCATTTTTGGCGACCCATCTAAAATTGAGCGGTCATTCCAGTCGTACCAACCGCCCGGTGTAATGGCGATCATGGCTAAATCAAACTGCTTGGTTTCAATGGCCGCAGCCAAAACATTTTCTGCATTTTGGTGGGTAGACAGGCCGAGGTAATCTACTTTGCCCTGAGCTTTGGCTTGCTCAAATGCTCTGTGCATTTCCTCGCTCTGAATGGTCGAGACATTGTTTTGGCCCATAAAGTAGTAGGCGTCTACATGGTCCTGTTTTAGTTCAGTTAAAGATTCGTCCATATACTTTAGCCAGCCTTGGGCAGCTGCTTTGGCTTGGCTCACGGTGATGACCTCATCCCACTCAATTTTGCTTGGCACCAAGGCTTTGGAGATAAGAAAAATATCGTCTCGGTGTTGTTGTAAAAACGGCGCAAGGTTCTTTTCTGCGTCGCTGTAGTAGTGCTGGAAGCCCACATCAAACGTATTAACCCCGGCATCAAAGGCTGCGTTGAGCAGATGGTCTTGGCGGCCACCGGAGAGCGTTGCACCACAGCCAAATATCAGGCGGCTTGAGTTATGGCCTGTACGGCCTAAAGTCTGGTAGCGCATTGCCGGCAGTGCTGGGTTGAGGCCGGCAGCGGCTTTGCCGTCGAAGACCGATGCTTTGACATCACCTGACTTGATTAGGCTGGTTGCGCCCACGCCCATCAGCGTGCCGTATTGAATGAGTGTTCTGCGTGTTGCGGATAGTCGCTCTAATAAAGACGTAGTCATAACGGGCTCCTCATTAATGAAGACCTTGATCATACGCCCGCTTAGACAAAAGATTCAATTGGCTTGCAATTGCTTTGGCTAAACCCCTGTCGCAACCCAAGGGCGATAGCTGGGTTAAAGGTGGGCTGCCGGTGGGCATAATTATTATGCTTTTATCCAAGATGTTAGCTAACATTTTTCGGGCGAACCGGTAAACTTCTTTCGCCAAACATCTCACCCAATGGACTTCTGTCCATTTACCTGGAGCCTCCGTGAATCGATATTTCCGCAACCTAAAAATTTACCGTATCCATAGCCAATGGCCGTCAACCGAAGAAGAACTTTCCGATGTTTTGTCTGAGGCAGAATTCAAGCCCTGTGGAGCATTTAGCGAGCGTAGCGGTGGCTTTGAGGCGCCGGTAGAAAATGCTGGCGACCGCTTGTGCCGCAAGGTATCTGGCGCTGATTTATTGCAAATGCGTGTGCAAACTCGCTTGCTGCCACCGGCGGCTGTGCAAGAAGCGTTGGCGGGGCGTATTGAAGCGTTTAAGCAGCGCATGAACTCTGAGCCTAATCGCGCTGAGCGACGTGACATGAAGGAAGAGGTTTACTCCCAGTTGCTGCCTCTTGCGCTACTCAAATCTGATCGTGTGCAGGCGTTTTATCTGAGCGAAGAAGGGCTTTTGGTTATGGGTACAGCGTCAGACACGGTGGCGGAATACTTTCTTGATCAATTGAAGCGCACCATGGTGGGCTTGCAGTACTCACCACTGGCGTACCAACAGCCGCCGCTAGATCTTATGAATAAGTTGTTTCTGGGTAATGCGCAACCGCCATTACGCTTGGGCCGAGAGTGTCGTATGCGCGATCCTAGCGACACCAAAGCGTCTGTAAATTGGTTGGACATGGAGTTGTCAGATCCCGCCGTAAGACGCCACGTTACCGAAGGTCTAAAGATTGATCGGCTTGGCATTACCTTTGATCAGGTATGCAGTTTGGTGATGGACGAAGATCTGATTTTTCGCAAAGTACGTTTATTGGGCCAGGATGACATGGACGATGTGCCAGAAGAAGATCCAATTGCCAAGCATGATGCAGAGTTCGTCATTATGGCCGGATGTGTGAAGAGTCTGGTTAAGGCACTGAAAACCCAACTTGGAGGTTATGTTTCCTAATGCAGTTTAGTTCTATACACACCATGGTAGTTAAAACCGCAGGCAGGCTTGCGTTGCTGTCGATATGTTCGATTATGCCCGCCGTCTATGCAGATACCTTAGACGCTGTTAGGAAAGTCGCCGGAGAATCCGTTGAGGTCGCAACCGTTGCCGCGGTAAATGCGGGTGAGGTTGCGGCATCTGTGCCATCTGAGCGAGGGACTGAAGAGGTGTCCGGTGAGGCATCCGCATCTCCGCCGGAAGAAAAAATCATACCTTGGGCTTGGGGCAACAAATGGCTTCAAGGGACAATTAATCGAGCTGGCGGTGATAACGAGTTTGATCCTGCTGATGGCATTGATTGGGGCTATGTGCCCAACCCCGTGTACTCATCCGAGAAAAAGTTGGGTCTAGGCTTGGTGGTATTTGGCTTGTTTGTGGCAGATGAAGAAAGTCAGAATGTAGAAGACGTAAAGCCCAGTAAAATCGTCTTTAAGGGCTTTGGTACAACCAATGGTTCTAAGGGTTTTGAAACCAACTTGCGCAGCTTGTTGAAGGCAGATACTTATCGTTTAAATGTAGACCTTGAGTTTGCTGATACGCCTGAGGTGTTTTATGGCTTAGGGATTGAGCCTAGCCAAGATGAAGTTAATGAGCTGATTTATAATCACCAAGGTCAAAATTTTAAAGCCCGCGGCTTGAAGCGGGTATTTGGCGACACCTTTTTAGGTCTAGGGGTGCGTTACCACGACAACGAGGCAGAAGACTTTCGGGGAGCGAATATTAGCGCAGCGGCTGTGCTGACAGACAGCACCAGTGTGGGCATTACCGGGCATTGGCTGCACGACAGCCGTGACCATCAAGACAACCCCTCGAAAGGTTGGTTGCTGCAGTTCGACTACGCCACCTTTAATGAGTCTTTTGGTTCAGATACAGATTTTGATCAGCTTGAGTTCCGCTACAGTGGGTATCGCCCAATAGACACTTTTTTGAATCAGCGCACGGCGACTTTGGCTTGGCAGGTACAAGGCCATCTTAGCGAGGGCAATGTGCCTTGGGACCGGCTGACACTGTTGGGCGGAAGCCGCCAATTGCGCGGCTATGAGCAGGGTCGATATAGAGGGCATCAAAAGGTATTGGCTCAAGTAGAGTTGCGTCAGCCTTTGACCGGGCGCCACGGCATGGTGACTTGGGCGGGCGTTGGTACGCTTTCCGAAGACATATCTGATTTAGGCGAAGAGCGTTGGCTGCCCTCAGTTGGTGTGGGATATCGCCTGCGCATTAAAGAAAAAATCAATTTACGCTTTGATGTAGGTTTTGGCCGGAGCGACAAAGGCGCGTACGTAAGCGTCAACGAAGTGTTTTAAACGTTCTACTCAGGCCTTTGCTAAAAAGAGCCGAGTGAGGCCTCATCACTGGTTAAGTTGCTTGGAGTGATTGGTTGATTGGTTTGCGATGTGTTGGAGATGTGCCGGCTATTTTGCTGGCCAACGCAGAGCGCTTTTTGGTATTTCTTTTTCTCAAGGGTGGGCTGACGGCGTCGACGCGGCGTGGCATGCTATCTCGGCTAATCATTAGGCGGTCGTGAAACGCCCGTTAATCTTTTTTATAAACTAATCAATGGTATGCAATCTCGGGGGAGAGTATGGCTAGAGTGAAGGTTAAAGTTAACGCTGAAAATTTAAAGGGTGCCGGCGGTCTATTTGCAAAGAGCTATAAAAACGCCAGTGAATGTTCGCGCCAAACTCGGGCTGCTTCTAGCGGCATTAGTCGCAACCGCCGCCTGCGCACCTAAAGCTTCTAACTCGAGTGAAACGACGCCTGCCCAACGACCAAACATCGTTGTGCTGTTTGCTGATGACATGGGTTATGGCGACCTTAGCTCCTACGGACACCCTTATATACGCACACCAGAGATTGATGAGCTTGCTCGTCAAGGTCAGCGCTGGACAGATTTTTATGTGGCGTCCTCGGTTTGTTCGCCCAGTCGTGGTGCTTTGCTGACCGGGCGTTTGCCAGTGCGTACCGGCATTTACGGTAACGCCATTAGAGTTTATTTCCCAGGTGAGCCTTGGGGCATGCCCAGTAGCGAGGTCACCCTCGCGGAGGCGCTGCAAGACCGTGGCTACAAAACCGGCATGTTTGGTAAGTGGCACCTTGGCGACGGACCCGATGCACTGCCCACCAGGCACGGCTTTGATGAGTGGTTTGGCGTGCCGTATTCCAATGATATGAATTGGGTTGGTGAACCTGATTTTGAAGCGTTGGTTAAGCTCAGCATGTCTGGCGATGTTGAAAAACAGGCAATGTACTATGCGCGGCGTTCTGCCAAGTACGCAGCGCCAGAAGAGTCCTATTGGGAAGCGCCCTTGATCACCAGCACTAAGGAGGCTGGTGAATTTGTGGACTCCACAGAGCAGCCTGCTATGCAAAGTACGCTGACCAAACGCTATACAGAAGAGGCTATTAAGTTCATTAACAAAAGTGGTGATGAACCCTTCTTTTTATACGTGCCCTACACCATGCCACATACGCCATTGTTCAGAAGCCCTGAATTTGATGGCAAAAGTTTAGGTGGACGTTATGGCGACGTGGTAGAAGAAATTGATTGGAGCGTGGGCGCTATTCAGGGCGCTTTGAAGAAGGCGGGCGTGTTAGAAAATACTTTGGTTGTATTTTCTAGTGATAATGGCCCTTGGTTGAAGATGCATGAAGAGGGTGGCCGAGCTGGATTGCTGCGACACGGAAAGGGCACAACCTTTGAAGGCGGTATGCGCGTGCCAACAGTGTTTTCTTGGCCGGGAACTCTGCCCAGCGGTGTTGTTAGTGAGATTGGTTCAACGTTAGATTTATTCGCAACCGTCATGGCGCTGACCAAAATGCCTGAAGACGTGGACGTGACCACAGGGCTTGATGGCTTTGATTTAACTGCAACGCTGTTAGAGAAGACGGCCAGTCCAAGACAAGAAATGCCTTTCTATCGCGGGGGGAGTTTGTATGCCTATCGCAAAGGGCCTTGGAAGATGCACTTTATTACTGAAGGGGCTTATGATCAGGGCGAGAAGCGTACAAAGCATAATATTCCGCAGCTTTATCACTTGTTGCGCGACCCGTCTGAGCGTTTTGACGTGGCAGAAAAATACCCAGAAGTGATGGCTGAATTATTGGCGGCGGCGGCGGATCACCAACAAAGTGTAGATATACAGCCGCCATTGTTTGATCGTCGACTAATGCCTCGTTAAAGGCACCTGTACTTAATACAACTTGCCCACCAATGGCCGGGAGAGATGAAATGTCAGCAATACGTTTAGCAATACCTACAGAAGACAGCATTAGTGTGGATTGGTTTAACCAATGTTTTGCCAGTTTGGGTTTGCAAACTCAGGTTGCTGGGTTTTCGGCCAAGCAGATAGGTACCGGGCAAATTGGTAAATGTATTCGCTACAGTTTTGACTTCAAAAGCGCAGATGCACAAACCTCAGATGTGCCGCTGAGTGTGATCGGCAAGTATCCGGCTGATGATGAAAGCAGCCAAATGACGGGTGTAGCACTGCAAAACTTTCTCAAAGAGGTGCGTTTTTATCAGCAACTACAAGATCGTTTGCAGATCAAAACCCCCAAGTGCTACTTTTCTGAAATTATTGATCAAGGCCCAGAGTTTTTCGTTTTACTAGAAGATTTGGCGCCAGGTGAGCAGGGCGATCAGTTGCTCGGCTGTGATCCTATCGTTGCAAACGCAGCGTTAACTGAATTGGTTGGCCTCCATGCCCCTAGTTGGTGTGACCAAAGTTTACGCGGACTGACTTGGCTACGAGACGAAGAACTCGCCCAAAGTTCCGCCACTATGGATATGTATCGTGCGGAGCTTGATGGATTTATTGAGCGTTTTGCCCCGCACCTTACTGAAGACGAGCAGTGGATCATTCAACAAGTGGGCGCGGTTGAAAATTCTCCCTTTACGGCAAGCTTCCCGGAGCCCTTTGCATTGATCCACGTAGATTATCGCTTGGATAATTTAATGATTGATCGCAGCGATGGAGGTTGCAAGATCACGGCCCTAGATTGGCAAAGCATCACGCTAGGCGCGCCAATGAACGATGTGGCTTATTTTATAGGCGCAGGACTCGAGCCGGAAGTTAGGCGACCAGTGGAAGAAGACTTGGTGAAAGGTTACTACCAAGATTTATTGAACGCTGGCGTGCGAGATTTTGGTTGGGAAGCCTGTTGGCAAAATTATCGCAGAGGCGCATTTGCTGGCTTTGCGGTGACTGTTATTGCCTCAATGTTGGTTCAGCGCACCGAGCGCGGTGATGAAATGTTTGCCACCATGGCGCGCCGTCACGCTCGTCACGCACTAGACCTCAATGCCCAAGAATTCCTTATATAAACTCGGCCATCCTGCCTAGCGCTTCCTTTTGTCAGCAATTAGGTAGCCTATGGGTTCTCGCCCCTTGTGGTTTCCTCGTATCCAAATTCTTCTGCATATATCCATTGCCTAGCGCATAGCTAGCGCAAAACTAACTATTTTTTAGATAAATGGTTTTTTGACTTTTGGCTTTTAGTTAGTAGCTTTTGAATACAAGGATGAGAGAAACATGACTGAGTATGTAATCACCTATTTCGGTGGCAACCCTTCCCGCAAGTGCAGAATAAGGCGCGAAGAATATGAACGAGTACAGGCAGTGGATGGCCTCACTTGGCGATTCCGCCGTTAGTCCAGCCGACCCGCTAAAGAATACCCAAACGATATCAGCGGACAGTAGCGCCTCCAAAGGCAGCGCAACCGAAATGTCAGGTTCACTGTCATTAAAGTTGCCTCCATGGAAGAGGCAATGGCAATTGCTCAAGCTTGCCCGTTTTTGAAAATGGGCGGCTCTCTGGAGGTGGGTGAACTGATGGAGATGTCGGGTTGAATGACCTGAAATTTAGTGCAGGCAGTTTCTGCTGAAAAAGTATGCGTGAGTATCGAAGCGAAATAGCCCAATAATTACTGGGCTTACGCTGTTCTTGTGCTTCACTAAAATTGGCGGGTGCTAATCTAACGTAGATATGTTGTTTGCTTTATCCAGCGCTACCTCAATCCACTCCAAGCCTCACGCTCAATCTGCCCCGGATTGTCTTGCACAACACTCGCATCATCAAAGCACATGGTTGCACGCTGCTCTAAGTTGTAGGCGGGCCAGCCTGGCGTACCTTCGTTTATAAACTGTGTCCACGCGCGGTGCATTGTGTCTGCTACGTGCTGGGGTTTCTCTCCCGGCCCAATAAATACGTCTACGCCTGCGCGATCTAAGTTGTCGAACGCAAAGGGTATTTCCAGTGCGTGTGTGGCTTTGAGTTTGCCGCCAAATGCCCGGGAGCACCAATTGAACTGATACAGCCAGTTGTTGGTGCTATGAGGCGTGCGTGCTTCCAGCATACGTATCGCTGGGATGCGGAACATGTGGTCCGTGGTTAACGCGACTGAGAGGGCGTCAAGGTCAGCATCAGGTCTTGTGGCTTTATAAGTTGCCAGTGGAGTTTCTGCACCTAAACCTTGGCTGATGCGGTGAAGTTTCCCCTCGCTCACACTGCCGCTGCTCCATAAGGTGGTTTCGTCGGCATTGGTCCCGGTCAGCACAGCGACTTGGCTACCCATGCCTTGGCTGATGGCTGTCAGCGGATCTGTGGGTAAAAGCGCTGTGCCGTGTACTGGATAGAAGGGTGCCACCGTGGTGCCCAGTTCGCTCATCACACCTGCGCCAGTTTCAAAGTGGCTAGATGTGGCGGCTTGGGCTTGCAGAATTTGTTCTGGTGAAGCCGCCAATAAACCAATGGCATCTTCCTCGCCAAGGTCGGCTAAAAAGCGTTCGGTGACTTTGGCTGCCGCCTCACTGGGTAGCGTGTGTTGGGCAGCCCCACTTTGCGGTATGGCTTGGTGAAATAGTCCCTGGGCAGCCTCGCACGCCAGTAGGGTGCCGACACTGAACGCGCCTGCGGATTCGCCTGCCACTGTGACTCTTTTAGGATCGCCCCCAAAAGCGGCGATATTGTTGTGTACCCATTGCAGGGCTGCGATCTGATCCAGTGTGCCATTGACATTAGATGTGGCGAATTCTTCGCCCAAGTGGGTCAGATCTGCAAAGCCTAGTGCGCCCAGCCGATAGTTTATGGAGACCACCACAATGTTACCGTTGAGGGCAAATCGGGTGCCGTTGTACCAAGGGATCGCGCCTTGACCGGTGCGGTAGCCGCCGCCGTGGATCCAGACTAAAACTGCGCGTTTACTATTGTCCGCAATGTCGCCGGCTTGCTTTGGTGTGGTGATGTTTAGCGTTAAGCAATCTTCATCCCAGCGTACGCTGGCGCTGTCCGTCATACCGCCACCCGAAAGTTGCGGCGCTGCTGGGCCAAATTTGAGGGCGGAAAAGGGTTCGCTGAAGGCCGCTAATGGTTGTGGGGCTTTAAAGCGCAGATTTTCGACGGGCGGCTGCGCGTAAGGGATGCCACAAAATAGTAATGCGCCTTCTTTTTCGCGCCCTTGGATTGGTCCGCATGGTGCATTAATCGTGCTTGTGTCCATTGTCTTGGCTCCCGGTATTTGTAAGCTGTACATCTAAAGTGTGTTTAGTACCTAGTATTACCTGATTTGCAGTAGCTTTTGAAATTAGATTGTAAACGGATTCGGGTGAATAGCGCATAGTGTCTACTTGCGCTAGCCAATGGTTGCTATCATGACTGAAAGATCCACGAGTTTCGGTAGTTAAGGAAAGGGGAATAGATTGAGTTTTGCAAAAACACTGGTTGGCGGTTTATTGGTTGTGGGCAGTCTAAGCGTCGCTTGGGCTGAGCAAGCGCAGACACAGATTGAAGAGCCGATTGATTTCCCTTCAACTATGGCTTGGAGCGCCTATAACTTAGGCACCACTGGCTATAACCAAGCTGTGGCTATTGGCAAAGTGCTAAAAGATAATTACGACACCAACCTGCGTGTTTTGCCGGGTAAGAATGATGTTTCTCGTCTACTGCCATTGCAGCGCGGCCGGGTGCAATTTTCTGCCAACGGCGTGGCAACTTACTTTGCCCAAGAAGGTGTTTTTCAGTTTGCAGAAAAGCAGTGGGGGCCCATGCCGCTGCGCATTGTTATGGCTTCTAACGGTGAGAGTAACCAAGCCTTGGGTGTGGCAGCCGATAAGGGCATTGCAAATTACGGTGATCTGCGTGGCAAGCGGGTACCTTACGTGCGCGGCGCGCCGGCTTTGAATGTCACCACTGAGGCGTTTTTGGCCTGTGGTGGCTTGACGTGGGACGACGTGGAGCGTGTAGATTTTCCTGGATATAGCGCCATGTGGACCGGTGTAGTTAATGATCAGGTGGATGCAGCCTACGCCACTACGGTGTCTGGTCCAACGCGTAAACTAGAAGCTTCTCCTCGCGGTATCTTCTGGCCGCCAGCGCCTCATGATGACCCAGAATGCTGGGCGCGCATGGCCAAAATTGTGCCGTTTTTTACCCCGCACATGGCTACGCGTGGCGCGGGAATTTCTAACACCAATCCGCACGAAGGCGCAACTTACCCGTATCCAATATTGATTACTCTGGCAGAGCGAGATGCAGACCTAGTGCACGATTTAGCCAAGGTCATTCACATTCACTATGACGAATATAAAACCGCCGACCCCGGTAGCATTGGCTGGGCCATGGACAGACAAGTGTTTCGCTGGGTGGTGCCGTTTCATGAAGGTGCAGTACGCTACTTCAAATCTATTGGTGTTTGGGACGATGAAACTCAGGCTCACAATGAGCGCCTGATAGAAAGGCAAGAGGTGCTTGCCCAAGCGTGGCAAGTACATAAAGCCAGTTATCCTGGCAAAGAAGGTTTTGCTGATGCCTGGCTCAAGGAACGAATTATAGCGCTAGATGCCAACGGCTTTGACCCTATTTGGCGCTAGTTGCGGCTAGTTAGGATTGCTTAGCGCAAGGTAGTGCCCGCGCTTTGAATTGTTTTTGAAGAACCGCTTTAGAAGAATTAGGAATTATTAATGGCAGCCCAGCCTCACCCGTTTGTTCGATCTCTTGTCGCTGTTTTAGCTTTGCTTGCGTTGGTGTTGGCTATGGATACCTTGCGTATCTTTGGTGGTTCTCAATGGTTGGGCTTTCTTGTTCAAGTTGAAACCCAGTATTTTTACGCCTTGTTAGGGCTTCTTGCGCCTTGGGCTTATATCACTTTTCCCTCAAAGCGTTGGATCGATTGGCCCTTGGTGGCCATTGCTCTGGGTATATTGGCTATGTTTTTTGTCACCGCCGAGCAAGCGCTGGATGAAGCCTGGGAATTCGCAGCGCCTGAGTATGCGGTCTATGCGTCACTGGCATTCTGGGCAATATTGCTTGAAGCATTGCGTAGAGCTGCGGGTTGGCCGCTCTGTCTAATTGCTGGGTTTTTCTCTGTGTTACCGATTGTTACCGAGTACATGCCAGGACCGCTAAATGGCTTGCCTGCAACCTGGGGTGAGGCTGCGGCTTACCATGTGTTGTCTATTGAAAGTATTTTTGGCCTACCGTTTCGCGCTTTCGCTAGTTTGGTTATTGGCTTTGTTGTCTTTGGCGTGGTACTTCAGCATACCGGTGGCGGTAAATTTTTCCTTGATTTGGCTTTTGCTTTGTTAGGTAAACGGCGGGGTGGTCCGGCCAAGGTTGCCATTGTTTCCAGTGGCCTGATGGGTTCTATGAGCGGCAGCGTTGTGACCAATGTTTTGACCACAGGACAGCTGACCATACCCGCCATGCGCAAAGCCGGTATGGCGCCTCATGTAGCGGGTGGGATAGAAGCCTGTGCCTCCACCGGTGGCGTTCTGCTGCCGCCTATTATGGGTTCCACCGCATTTGTGATGGCGACACTTTTAGACATTGCCTACATCGACGTGGCGGTGGCCGCAGCTTTACCGGCGGTTCTCTATTTTGTCAGCCTCTATATGCAGATTGATGCCTATGCTGGGCGCAATAATTTGCAAGGTTTAGCCAGCGAAGATATTCCCAGTATTAAGCAAACCCTTATCGAGGGGTGGTTTTATATGGGTGCCTTTGCACTGCTTATATTCTTGCTGATTTTTTTACAACGAGAATCTATTGCGCCTTATTACGCAACGGCGGTTTTGCTCATTCTCAATCAGATGTCTAAGAGTAATCGTTTAACCCCAAAGAGCGCGCTGGATTTGCTCTATAACGTGGGTAAATTATTGATCGAGTTGGTGGTCATATTAGCGGGTGTTGGTTTGATTGTAGGTTCACTGTCGATGACTGGCTTAAGCGGTACGTTGGTGAATGACCTGTTGAGCCTGGCCGGTGATGATGTTGGCTTGTTGTTATTGATGGGCGCGCTGACCAGTTTTGTTTTAGGTATTGGTATGACTGTGACGGCTGCCTATATTTTTCTAGCGGTAGTGCTGGCTCCGGCTTTGGTGAGCCAAGATTTAGATCCCCTGAGTGTGCATTTGTTTATTCTTTATTGGGCAATGCTGTCGTATATAACACCACCGGTTGCGTTGGGTGCTTACGCTGCTGCTTCTATAGCTGAGGCAAACCCACTGAAGACCGGTTTTGCTGCAATGACAATGGGCAGCGTGATTTATGTCATTCCGTTTATCTTTGTACTAGATCCTGCGTTTATTCTTAAATCGGATCTGCTTTCTTCAACCCAAGTTGTGCTGGAAGCGTTAATTGGCGTTTGGCTTATATGTGGTGGGTTGCAGGGATTTCTTTCGGGTTACGGCCGGCTTAACCATTTTTCTGTACGCACAGCATTAGCTGTGGGCGGTCTGTTGATTGCTCTGCCTTATATGGGTATTGCCTGGCCTGAGGCGCCCGCTAACACCGAGCATTTAATGTTCGGTGCAGTATTGGTGGGGCTTGGTTTGCTGGCTAACTTTATCTTGTTCTCAAAAGTTCCTGAGATTTCTCAGACTGAGGCCCCTCGGTAGGCTAACTTTTCTCTCTCCTAGGACTTAGGCCTTAGAACTTATGGTCTTGGGCATAGCGCGTTAAGCCGGTCTCTAATAACCGGCCCTGCACAGACTTAGTCTCGTGGTGTAACCAGCGGGAAGCGTCGGGGGAACTGATCGAATAGCTGCGATAAGCTGCGCATTACCTCAGCGTCACCAGCAATTTCCAACTTTTTCTCAGCCATTAACGTTGGGCCATCTGTTAGCCCCATGATGAGCTTTTTAAAATCTGCGGAAGAAATTGTCAGCGTGGTATCTGCCGCAGTGTCTTTGTTTTTAAAGTAATTGAAAACGCTGTTTTTGATAGTGACCAAATAGTTAGCGTCCATATCGGTCAAATTTAGCAAGATGCTCACAGCTAATCCGTCTGCGGCTGTGGGCAGTAGTCGAACCGCTAAAGTTTGGAAGAAGTTTTCTATCGGCATACCTGCCGCAATACCACCGCTGGCTTGAAAGGCCTTGGTCTCCGGTAATCCTTGTCTTAGCTCCAATGCACCGCACAGATAGAAATTGCGCCAAGGTGCCGACTCTGACTGATAGCCCAATTGCTCTAACGTATCTGCCAATAGCGCTCTACCAGCGATGTGATCCGGGTCCGACATTACAACATGATTAAGTACTTCTGCGACCCAGCGGTAGTCGCCTTTGTCAAAAGAGCCGCGAGCTTTGTCTACCACGGCATCTGCGCCGCCCATGAAATCCATATAGCGCTTTGCTTGTTCTACGGGTGGCAGTTGATAAAGGGTAGAGGGGTTACCGTCGAAAAAGCCTAGGTACTTAACGTAAACGGCGCGGCAGTTGTGGTGCACTGTGCCGTAGTAGTCCCTGTTGTAAAATTCCTGCCCTAAGCTATCAGGTAAATGTACCTGCTCGGCAATTTCTTCTTTGGTGTAACCATTGTTTGCTAGGCGTAATGTTTGGTCATGGATGTACTTGTATAAGTCTCTTTGTTTCTCTAAGTAGTCAATTGCATCCGCTTGGCCCCAAATAGGCCAGTGATGGGAGGCAAACTGAACGTCTATGCGGTGACCGAATAGATCAATGGATTCATTGATTTGGCTTGACCACTCCAAGGCATCACGCACTTGTGCGCCCCTTGGCGTATAGACGTTATGTAAGTGGTGAGAAGTAATTTCTGCCATGCACAGGGCTTTGAAGGCTGGTAGGTAAAATACAAATTCTGCTGGGGCTTCGGTGCCGGGAGTCATTTGAAATTCTATTTCGACGCCATCTATTGTGCGCGTCTCGCCAGTTTTATAGATGAAATCTGATGGCACTATGAAGCCGGTGCTACCCATAGACACAGCAGCGCCTAAACCGGTGGTGACATAGCCGGTAGCAGACGCTGGCAGTAGATTGCCGTACATGTAGGTGGCACGGCGGTTCATGGCGTTGCCGGCAAGTACATTTTCATTTAGCGATTCGTTAACAAAGTCTTCCGGTGCAATAAGAGGTACTTTGCCTGAGCGAACTTGCTCCTGGCTGACAACGCCCAATACACCTGCGAAATGGTCGGCATGGCTGTGCGTGATGAGCACCGCAACTACAGGCCTCTCGCCTAAATGCTCATTGGCCAGCGCTAATGCCGCAGCAGAGGATTCGGACGAGGTGAGCGGGTCGATAACGATCCAACCCGCATTGGAGCGGATGAGGGTCATGTTGGCAATGTCGAAGGACCGGACTTGGTAGATGCCGTCTACCACTTCGAATAAGCCGTTATGCTGGGCATTAAGTTGCGACTGTCGCCAAAGGCTTGGGTTAACCGTTGTGGGCGCTTCGTCGTTAAGGAATTCCATGTGCGCTAGGTCGAAGGTGATATGGCCATCTTCTCGCCTAAGGGTCAAAGGATTGAGCGTTGCAATGAAACCTCTTTCTGCATCAGCAAAACTTCTTCTGTTGCTGAAATCTAAACTGCTTTTAACCTGTTCTTGCGCCGCTTGAGTATGGCTGGTGGCGGGTTTGTTGGCGGCCAGATTTTCCGGAAGTGGTTTATAAGCCATTGTATTTACTCACTAGTCATTGCTTGTCGAATTTGTTGGGGTGTCGTAAGTGCCGATATCCACTTTGTTTAGATAGACCTTGGCTGCGGCGACTACTTTGGGCGCAAGCCAGATGGCGGACACCATTGTTGGAATTGCCATCAAGGCAAATGAGCCGTCGATTAAACTCACGGCTGCATCTATCGAAATCACGGCGATTAACACGATGGAGGCAACAAACACCATGCGGTAGGCATTTGTATAGCGTGTGCCAAATACAAAGCTGGCACATTGAGAGCCATAAAATGAATAGGTGAAGAGGGTCGTGGTAGCAAAGCTGACTACACTGACAAATATGATAAAGGTACCAAAAGGGCCCAGTAGTTGAGAAAAAGCGTTTGCGGTGAGTGTCACGCCTTGGGCTTCTTCACCCTGCCAAGTGCCTGCAATCAAAATCATCAGGGCGGTTGCGGTACATATAATCAACGTA
>CASIAW010000004.1 GCA_949372875.1 Candidatus Poseidoniaceae archaeon | reverse complement strand
GATGAAGGCGTCAGGGGATGTTCCGTTCGGATTGTCTCCATATCCATCGCCATCAATATCGCTCCATTGTGTTGCATCATTAGGGAATTTATCCGCTCCAATTCCCATTGGGTTATCGCCCATTCCATCATCATCAGCATCGAATTTTTGAGTCGGGTCGAATGGGAATGCGTCAGCATTATCACCAAGTCCGTCCATATCAGAGTCTAACCATTCTGCATCATCATTCGGAAATGCATCTCCTCTGCTCCCATTCTCCTCATCCCCATATCCGTCGCCATCAGTATCGTTCCACTGGGTTATTTCATTCGGGAAGGTATCGTCTTCATCAGCTACACCATCACGATCACTATCTTGCCAGCGTGTTGGGTCATTGGGAAACCAATCACCCTCTGTCCCATATGGGTTATCTCCATGACCATCTCCATCAGTATCTGTCCATTGAGTTGAATCACCAGGGAATGAATCAATTAATTCTGCGCCTAACTCTTGATTATCGCCATATCCATCAAAATCCCTGTCACTCCATTGGGTAGGCTCATTAGGAAATGCATCACCTTCATTCGACCAACCATCCCCATCATCGTCTTCACAGCCATACACATCTTCTGAACTGTTTCCTAAAAGAGTCGGACAAGAATCGCCTTGGAACCCAATGATTGAATCTCCGAAACCATCTCCGTCAGTGTCATTCCACTGGGAAATGTCGGAATCAAATTCATCAATATCATCTGCCCATCCATCTCCATCAGAATCAAGGCATCCCCAATAATTTCCCTTGTTTGAATCTCCGTACTCATATGCACATGAATCAAATAGATTTCCAGATACATTGTCTCCATAACCATCTCCATCAGAATCACTAGATTGTGTAGAATCTAGTGGGAATGCGTCTCCAGTGTTGGAGGTCCCATCGTTGTCTAAATCGGGGCATCCCAAAACATCTAGAGAGGATGTTCCTGCTTGAGTTGGGCAAAAGTCTGAATTGTTTCCGAGTGGATTATCTCCGTAACCATCCCCATCCAAATCATCCCATTGGGTTGAATCGGTCGTGAATTTGTCAACTAAATCGTTATATGAGTCTCCATCAGAATCATGCCATATACTGAAAATTTCACCTTCATCTGTTAGATATGTCATATTTTGATTAGAGGTACAACTAGCTTTCTCAGCGGGTTGCTCAATCATGGTATTCTTACCATCAAAAATCACATAGTGTCCAGTAACTGAACCAGAATCATAAGTTTTGACAGAGCAAATAGATTGTCCATAAGCAGAATTGTGAGGGGTACTTTCATCCTCACCCCTTTCATCTATTGCATAGCCATTGACTGAAATAGGAATTGAATGATATACGTTGTTTCCTGTATTCGATGAAATTCCTGTCACATATGTAGCACCATATTGTATTTCACCGAGTGAAAATCCATTGTTGTAATTCACTTGTATGTTTTGGCCAGAATTTGAATTAAAACTAACTGTCTGGGATGAACCAATATTTACGTAGCCTACGTAGAGGTACCCACCCCAGTTCCAGCTTCCAGTAGTACCACAAGACATTGAGCCACCGCTTTTATAGAAGAAAGATACTCTATCAGAATCTTCGTTCAAGAAATAAGGGCCTAATTCGATATCCATATTCGGTCTGAATTGTATAGTTTTTAATACACCGGTGTGATTTGATATAACCCATGGATTGTTTTGGTTGTAGACCATCAGTCTCGAATTCGGGTATGACGAGCAATGACTTCCTGCATTTAGAGAATTGTTGTCTTTAGGGGTGTTTTTCATATCTATTGGGCCATTAAATTTCAATGTCAAAGCGCTATTATTGTAATGATAAATTCCACTTGAACACATTACATATTCTCTATCTGCCGAAATTCTTATGCCTGAATTACAGGAGATATTCGAATTGATAGTCTGGGTTCTCACATCCATGAGATGGGATCCAGTTGAGTTTACGAGAAGATAATCGGTTCCTTGAAGACCGTATATTTCTGTGAAATCGGTATCTGAAATCTTGCCCAATTCGCTTTCAGCTTTTGTGTTTTGAATTGGTGCTAGTGAGAGGAAAAGGAAAATTACGACCAAGGTTGTGGAGATTCTTTTCATAATGTAGACTGGAAACTTCCAAACTTAATCATTACGACTGAATACAAGGGGGCCCCTTGTAGCCGTATACGTGTACAACGGTACCGTTGTATTCACGGGCGCATACATGGGGCCCCCATGTATACGGCGGTTTGCGAATATACAAACATCGCACACCAAGTTTCTTTAGTATCAGGATTCGGAGGAAACAACATGGTAATGGATTACCCACAATCGAGAGCTGACAAAACGTCCTCGCAGTCAGTTTTCGTGCTTTCGATGTTAATTGTGATGCTCCTCACAGGGCGAGCAGTTTACTTTGCGATCAGCACAGATACGTCCTTGAAAAGTATATTCCAATTGATTGTTTATTCATCAATTCTCATCTTTGTGGGATTCATAGCGGGTGTAAACGCATCGAAGACAAAATCAACGAAAAAGCAGGAAATCTCATTCTTATCAAACTCGGAGCCATCACAAACAGATGCCGATTTCAATCCAAACCTTGCAAAATACAATTCAACAGAACAGTTCATCATTGAATTTCTACTCCAACATGATGGTCAATGCTGGCAATCGAACATCGTAAAGGAATCTAGCATGACGAACTCAAAAATTAGCCGATCGTTGTCGAAATTAGAATCACAAGGAATCCTGACGAGAGTAAGGGATGGGATGGGCAAGCGTGTTAATTTACACAAAAATGAGTTGGTTTGAAACCATAACTGACATGACTCCATTTTTGGGTGCGGTTGTGGAGAAGGTATTGAGAGGTCACCAATCTACTTGATTCTCCCATCTTTGATTTTCACAGTTCTATCACAATGCTTTGCAATTGTATGATTGTGTGTGACAATAATGATGGTCGTGTTGAAGTCTCTTCGGATTGTGTCAAACAGTTGGATGATTGTCCTACTCGTCTTTGAGTCGAGCGACCCTGTAGGTTCGTCTGCATAGATGATCTTCGGGTGATTCGCCAATGCTCTGGCAATGGAAACTCGCTGCTGTTCACCACCCGAAAGTTGCCCGGGGAGATGGCTCATCCGCTTGCCCAGTCCAACCTCTTTGAGAAGTTCGGCAGCTCTCGACCTCCTTTCTTGGCGGTTCATTTTCGTGGACTCCATCGCAATTGAGACATTCTCCAGTGCACTCAAATTAGGGATGAGGTTGAATTTTTGGAAGACGAAACCCACAGTTTGACTTCTAAATTGGGTCAGTTCCTTCGTGTTCATCTCGGACAATTCTTGGAAATTAATCCTCGCACCACCACTGGTTGGAACATCCAATGCACCCATCATCTGAAGCAGTGTTGATTTTCCCGAACCAGAAGGTCCAATCACTGCAACCATCTCACCTTGGACGATCGATAGATCGACTTCCTTCAGAGCATCAACGGGAGTCATTCCTGCTGATTCATACTTTTTCGATAATCCCGACAGATGGATGATGGCCTTTGCATCATCAAATTCACCTTTCGCCCTTGCTTCTCGGCGGAGAAGGATGGCTTCAACTTCATCAATTGAATCCAATATTAATCGAGCATCATCTCCATACTGAGCCACCACAGCTTCCTTCAAATGATTGAGGGGGAGCATTTCTTTGGATGCTTCTTCATCAGGAGTGGTTTCTGTTATCTTTTCTGTTTTCTCCTTATTCTTCATCTCTCTCACCTCATTCATACCTCAATGCTTGCGCAGGTTGCATTCTCAACGCTCCCAATATGGGATAGAGCGCTCCAATCACTCCAATCAAAATCGTTAATCCGAAGCTCGTTAGAATACTCTCTCCATCCACTGAAAACTCCAACGAGGTGATTGAATCCATGGAAGAAGACTCTGGAGTGGGATTGAGAATTTGGCCAGGTTGAAACTGTTGAGGAGTTGATTCTTCTTCTGCAGATGATGCATCATTTGAACCCGATTCAATGAGCATTGTCTGAATCATTGGACCGGCAACCAACGTGATGAGAATACAAACGACAAATCCTAATGACGCCATGAAAATTGATTCGCTCAAGAATTGAGTGACGATTTTCGAATTTGGCAATCCAATTGCTTTGAGAACACCGATTTCATTTACTCTCTCCTTGGTGATAATCACCATGATGAAACCAACCACGAGCAACGATGCAAAGAGTGCAGCCATGGCGCCTAAATCTGCATTACCACCAATCGCATCGATTGATTGAGCGATGTCGTCACCTTGTTGGTCCGATGCGGTCTGGACGGTTACCTCATCACCGTATTCAGAACGCAGGAAATTCATCGTATCGTCAACCAATTCAATTGAATCTATCGTGATCACCACCTTGTCGAAACCGGTGGTTTCGGTTATGGCCTGGGCGATGTCAATGCTCATCAAAATGGTCGCATTTGTTTGGAAAACCTCGCCTGAGATCAGGCCAACGACATTGAGCGAAACCCCCTCGAGTTCAAGAGAATCGCCAACACCGATTTCGCTCGAAAAAGCTGCCTCAACGCCGAGAAGTACGTTGTATGAGCCAGAATCGGACTCATTGAGCATCCTGCCATCAACTAAGACCAATTCCTCTGAAACAAATCCTTCAAGTTCTACACTCAGGTTTTGACCTGAAATGAACCGAACTGCTGCCCGTAAAGCCTCTGGATTGGGTGGGCCTCCCTGGGCTAAAATTGCACTAATACCAGACCGATCAACCTCTGTGACAAATGTTTGAACCGATTCAACTTGGCTCATGTTGTTCGTAAGGTTGAGGATGTCTTCGCTGATGGTTGCGGAACTATCGAAACTCGCATCCGAGGCGGTGACGACAATTGTTCTCCCCAGACTATCTTCGAGGTTCGCCGCCTGTGCCTCAATGCTTGATGCAACGATACTTGACGTAAGAAAAATTGCGAGTGAGAATCCAATGATGATAACGACGCCAACGCTACGTCCAGGCTTTCTCTTTACATTTCGAGCACCTCGAATTATTGACTCCATAGGAGGGGGAAGTAATGCAAAGGCACTTCAAAACCATGTTGTATTGTGTGCAATACGATGCAAAAGGTCACTTTTTGTAATAATGACACATTTGAATTGGTATGGAGCGAATCAAAGGGTGTACCCATAACACCCTTGTGAAAATTACAAACGAATACATGGGTTCGCAGTGGGCTCTATTCATGCCTACCGTTGTCTACGCATACGCCTCTATGGGCCACCCTTGTGTACAAGCCTTTCCGAGACTACAATGAACACGAAACATTGCTAAGAGATTTATGCTAAAAGCGTGTGAAAATAAATAATCCGAAAAGGAATATTATTGCCACAATTCTCTTGTCTCTCCAGATTAGAACCTCGATATTAGAATTTTTACTCTTTTCTCCCTCGATAGAACTGTCATCATCACTTTCGGCTTTAAAAAAGCGGACTCTTCCCTCAATCCATTCGATTTTTTCAGAGAGGTCTTCATCAGTTTGCTTTTCTTGGAGATTCCTTTTCAATGCCCACAATCTTTGGATTTGAGCCTGGTGAATCGTTTCAACATTGTTTGATTTTCCTTTGGAAATGGTCAGTAATTTATACATACCCGCTATTCCAAAAAAAACAGCAAACAAAAGCCACCATGGTGCGACGAATGCGGTGCCCATTGTAGGATTTGCCATGATGCTAAAAAATGATAGCAGTGACGCTGCTGCAATTGCGAGATATAACGCAGCCAAAATGGAACGACCGTCGCTATTTTTCATAGCATTGGCTTATTCCAAGCAATCATAAAGTTATGTCCGGCTACTAAGTGTTATTCACAAGGGTCGATGCTCAAACCCATGTGTATAAAATTTGTAAATCTATGGGCTCTTAGTGGGCCATGTTGAACCGTAGCGTTCCGAAGGACGCACTGAAAGCCCTTTGAAATTCAGTATCCGTTTCAATGGTATTTGGATAGACCCTTGCGAACTATTCATATTGATTTATTCTATTCTCTAAGAGGTGTCATCATATCTCCACAATCCCACAAATAATACTACAATGCCAATACAAAAAATTATGAACGCAGCAAACATCCAAACAAGGAAGGAAGCGTCATCAATCCCTAATAGAAGCGGTATCACAGGGCAAACTATTACTGCAATGAGTAGAATGCCTAAGCCGACTTCGACTCCGTTAACCATGGATAGATTTCTCATGAATTTGCTTGAAACGCTTCTGTCGTCGAAATCATTTTCCCAGGTAAATTCCTCATCACAATGTGGGCAATCAAATAATCCAAAAACGCCATCCTCTAATTCAATGCCTTTATAACAATGAGGGCATGGAATTTCGACCATAGCATTACCAATAAATGCTATGAAATAAGAGTTGGCCAGTTTTCATTTCAAAGGGGGGCCCATGCGAATACCCGCATTGTATAGGGTACGGATACGCTCAAATCAATCGGATGGGGGCCCTTGTGACTGTAAATATAAATCGAGTTGAAGGGATACATGTGTGTTTCAAATTCACTCTTCTTCAAAGGGCTCGAAACTCTCTTCATCATCTTCTTCGATAAATCCAATTTCATCCAAGTGTGAGTCAAAATCTGGGAAACTTGGTTTCCAATTCATTGGAAGTGGGGTATCTGATTCGATGATTTTAATCATGCGTTCTTGCCATGCCTGAGGTTTTCTCTGCATGATAAACATGTAAAGTGGAGAGGTTCGTATTTCGGTATGAATGACGCAATAACCCGTATTGGCTTCAAAATTCATAGCCCGGAGCAGATTAAATGCAGGTCGGTTGATATTGTGGAACATACGCTTTGCAGTCCGCATTCCAAACAGCACGGTTCCAAAGATAACAAGGCTAGTCAAACAAAATGCCCCCCAGCCTTCACCAGCAAGTTGGTTTGAGAAATAGACGACGATCATCAGAACAGGGACGGTCGTAATGATAAACAGAAAACTTTCAGAAACAGGGCCTTTACCCATCTTCGATTCGATTGCGCCCCAGCCATTGTGGTGTTTCTCCCAGGGCTTGAAATGCTCAGTAGCTTGGAGGTTTGCTGCAGCATTGACTTGGCTGCGCAATTGGTGAATCTTCGCCATTTGACTCGGACCTCCATCTAAGTTTTCTTCGATTATTGTATCAAGTCGGTATTTTGCTTCCAAGTAGTGGCCCATGTCTGCGAGTAATGCAGCCTGCTCAACCAAAGGTGTGACTTCATCAGGCAACTGGTGTCGCAAGTCTTGCCACCATTGTAAACCTTCACTGAGTAATCCGAGTTCATCGGATAAAAGTCGTCCACCAAGCATCCACATAGCGGTGCGGTTTGGGTCAATTTCGATGATTTTACGAACTGCAGCTAAGGATTTAGCTGCTTGCATCATGGTCGGTTTTTCACCTTTCTGTGGGAGAGAAGTCTCCGCACACAATTGCCAAGCATCGACGTGCATTGGGTCGATTTGAACTGCTTTGTATGCTTCTTCATAGGCAGTCTCAGCATCACCTTCGTCGTAGGCTTCTACGGCGTTTAGGTAGTGATGTTCGGCACCCATTTTTCACCCTCACGAGTCGTCTTCTCGAGGTCTACCGATTGGTTTTGGTGGTCGGTTGTGGGCATGACCCGGACCGTTACCACGGGATTTTCTAAAGTTTCGAGGTTCTCTTGATTTACGTTCAGGAGGCCTGTCTTGCCCATAGGAGCCTCTGTCGCCATAGCCACCTTCTGATCTTCTGTCCCTTCCATCACGTCGAGGGGGCCTTCCCCCATCGTCTTGTCGAGGAGGCCTTTCACCGTCATCACGCCGGGGAGGTCTTCCACCATCGTCGCGCCGGGGTGCTCTGGAACGGTCATCACGTCGAGGAGGTCTTCCACCATCATCGCGTCGAGGTGCTCTGGAACGGTCATCACGCCGAGGGGGTCTTCCACCATCATCACGTCGAGGAGGTCTTCCTCCATCATTGCGACCTTGTCCACCACGTCCACCGCCAGAGCGAGGTGCTCCACAACGGTTGCATTCGGTTCTGAAAGCAAAGTTTGAGTTGTTACACTTTGGACAATCCCAATCATTGTCGTTGTATGTTCCTCCACGTCCACCACGGTCATTTCCTCCTCGGCCTCGGTCATCCCTACGTCCACCACGGTCATTTCCACCACGAGCGCCGCCAGGGCGAGGAAGCCCACATTGGTTGCATTCGGTTCTGAATGCGAAGTTTGAGTTCCTGCATTTGGGACAATCCCAATCGCCGCCGCCACGATTATCTTGACGTCGGTCGTTTCTTTCGAATCGTCCGCCTTGGCGGTCTTGGCTCTGATAGCCTCGATCGCCACCTCTACGGTCATCACGTCGTCCTCGGTCGTTTCCACCGCCGGCACCTCGTGGTTCTCCACATCGGTTGCATTCTGTTCTGAATGCGAAGTTTGAGTTTCTGCATTTTGGACATTCCCAATCTCCACCGCTACGGTCATTTCGACCACTGCGGTCGTTTCTTTCGAATCGTCCGCCTTGGCGGTCTTGGCTCTGATAGCCTCGATCGCCACCTCTACGGTCGTCACGTCGTCCACGGTCGTTTCCACCGCCGGCACCTCGTGGTTCTCCACATCGGTTGCATTCTGTTCTGAATGCGAAGTTTGAGTTTCTGCATTTTGGACATTCCCAATCTCCACCGCTTCGGTCATCTTGACGTCGGTCGTTTCTTTCGAATCGTCCGCCTTGGCGGTCTTGGCTCTGATAGCCTCGATCGCCACCTCTACGGTCATCTCTGCGTCCTTTGTCAAATCCGCGGTCTCGTTCTTCACGCTGTTTTTTAGCACGAATTCCTACTTCAACGCCAATTAATGCGTCAAGGTCGAGTTTGCGGTCGATATGAGCAACATGTGCAAGAGGTCCGTCAGTATTTCCGAGGACTGCGTCAACTTTACCGATGTAAATTCCTGATTCGGAATTGATGATAATTGATTCAAGTGCGGGTGAGGAACCTGTAAACGAAACCAAGAATCCTCCTTCATGGCTTTTTGACTCAATAACACCCGTAAACACAACTTCACCTGCTTGTTGGGCCGAACCGCTTCTTTTGAGGGTGCCGGTGGATGCAATCAATCTCTACGAGTCTTGCCTGCAAAGGCTGCACCGAGTAAAGTGATGCTCAAAGTTGCCATGAGCGAGACCGCAGGCACCGCTTCTTCTTCAGAACCTGTTGAGCTCTCATCGGCAACATCGCCATCGTCATTTGCATATGGGTCGGGGACGTATACGGAGAGTGTTGTCATAGTTCCAGATTCATCCGTAGCAGTCAATAGGATGTCGTATGTCGTAACAGGCGGGTTTTGAGATGAGCAGGAAACGATGTTCACATCGATTTCCCAACCGCTTCCAACTTGGAGAAAATCGTTGGTGGTGTATCCACACAGTTTGAGAGAGAGTGTAACGTCTTCACCATCAGGGTCTAAAACATCGCCTGTAAGCGTGAATGTAAAGCCAGTAGCGTCCCATGTTGCATTCATTCCATCGAGGTTCTTACTCACGACGATGACCGGAGGTAGACTTGCCTTTGCTAAACCAAAATTCAACATGAAATCAAGGTCGAGCATGGTTGAACTTTGCGCTTGACCCATTACCATCACCATACCAGGTGCTAGTCCCTCAAGCGGCAGTGAGATTGTTGCAGCGTCCGAGGTAAGTGTTACGGTTCGCATTTGGCCCATAGCACTTGATTGGTGTGCGTGTGCAGAGATTGCCATTTCACTGACTAAGCCAGTAGGCGTCATTGTAAACTCGATGCTATCCCCTGTTGTAGAGAGTACTGCGGTCGAAGTGAAAACATGACCAAAGGTCCAGTTTCGTGAATCGATTGAAGTTGCACCGAATGGGTCGACAACGTAGCACTCAGCAGTTGAAGAGGTTGCTTGAGAGTTTTGTGTATCGACAATCATGTTTCCATCTCCATCAAGTGAAACGGACCATCCAGATTCTGCTAAAGTGCAGTCCAAGCCCCATCCGCTTTCATCAGTAGCCCAATTCTCGGTTTTCTCACCAGCAACGGTAATCATTTGTTCACCCGAGTTCATTGAATCAAGCATAGGTATGACCGTGCCATCAGCTGGTGCATTCGAACTCCATTCTGGAGCCTCATTGGTTTCTGGCGCCATAGTGGTGAAGTCGATAAACAGTTCACGCAATGTAGGATATTCAGAGGCTGCATAAGTCACCACTTGGTTCACTCGCAAACGTCCATCAGGCAGATACATTGCTTCTGGTCCGCTCAAGACTTTATTGTCAACAACGGTAACGGTTCCATCAGTTCCTGTCGAGGTATCTTGAATGGAATAATTGACCATCCGCAATCCCTGTTTTAGAGGGAAGTTCAGCTCTAAGTGAGCATACGACATGTTGGTAACATTCAAAGCGAGTGTGAAATTTTGATCTCCTGAGTTCGGTAATTGGTCGTAGCGAACGTTATTTGATTGGTCTTCAGCGAGGAACATCATGATTTGTAAGTCGTCGGTAATCGAGACTGGAACTTCTTTACAACCACTTGCAGCACCAATGTTCTGGCAGTTCCGCTCTTCTGGGTGGTTGGTCGGCACAAGGTCAGATTCATCTAATCCAATTCCATCTTCAACGAAGGACATGTTGTTCCAATCAGGAGATCCACGGTGAGGGATTCCTTCACGCATTCCCAATCGTGTATCCATTGCTCCGATACACTTCGGTCCAATTGCTCGAACAGCATCTCGCTCATCTGAACTAATGAAATTGTTATCTCCGCCAGAGAGGCCTTCAAACAATCCATCGAGATTTTCTCGCACAATGGCAGATTTACTACCATTGACAAAGGCGACAGCATCCATTTCTGCGGTAGCCCAATCATCATCCATATTGATGATGAAGTCAGCAAAATCGTAATCGAAAAGATCTTCAAATTTCAAACCTTCACATTCCTCTGCTATGTCGAGTGCTTGCCGACCATCAGCGGGAAGTTCCTCACTTGAATCGAGTTCTGTTTGAGGCGTCAAAAGGGGTGAAGCACCCATAAGGAGCATCAAGAGAATGAGTCCAATTGCTGTCGAGTTGCGCGTGAGGAAACGTGTTACGCCATACGGAGTGTGTCCTGCCATGAGTGACCGTCGTCATCTGGCCTCAAAGAGGCTTTCGTTTGAAGAGCAGTAAAAAGTATGATTTCGGTTAGGGGAGAATCTTCTCCATTCTCCGCACAAATAACCAAGTTGGCAGTATGGTCCATGCTAGAGCCATGCTCCAACTCTGCCATCCTGCAATACCTCGATCAATTTGTGGCAAACGTGTTTCTAAGAGGTGGTGGTAGACTCCATTTGGTGAAAGTAAGTCCAAACCGCCCTCCAACATGACCCATGTTGCATCGTTTTCTTGTCCGATGGAAACACCTGATGCATAGGCGACCATTGTCGTAACCAATGCCCATAGGAATGTAAAAAGGAACCAAAGCCCAACACCGAAAGAAATTGCAGTGCCCTGCTCTCGGGTATAGGAGGATGCGAGGATTGTAAACAATACATACCAGAGAAGAATGAGTGCAGTTGAAAGGAAGTATACCAAAGAATCAGTGGATGATGGCCATTCACCCATACGGTACCGTACGACCAAAACCGAAAGGAGAAGGAGTATCCATGTTGGGATTAAGATGGCTTGCCATGAACCGAGAATCATTGCAAAGGCTTGATGTGATCTTGGCATGGGTTGTGAAAGTCGAAGTTCGAGCACTCCACTTGCGCGTTCTCGACTGACTGAATCATAAGAGAGTAAAACCGCACACATGGTGGCTCCAAAGACAACTCCGAGGCTCGCATAAAACAGGACTTCCATCGGGCTTTCGGGCTGATGACCTCCGGGCAGAACGATATTTGGATCAGAAAAACCCCAAGCCATACCTGGAATAAACAGTGCCAAAATTGGGAGCATGATGTACATTCGTGTTGAGAATAATCGCTCTTTCATGAAGCGCTTTGCAAACACCATGATTCGTGAAATATCACTCATTCTTCTTCACCTCGATACGTGCGAAGTGGCATAACTGACGTTGAAGAAACTTCCAATCCTACATCTTCAATAGATTGCCCAGTGGCTGCACAGAGCATTTCTATGACGTTTGGAGAGCGATCAATCCAGGTCGTAAGATCAACACCATCACTGACTAATTTCTGTAAAAGCCCCTTTTCGTTTTTTGAAAGAACAACGCGCCAGTTTTGTTGTGATTGTTCGATATCAATTGAATCATGGTCGCTCACGTACTTGCGAAAGTCTGGGGCAGTGCCCGGACCTGAGATTTCGGTTTTTTTGTTCAGGTTTAGTTGCTGAGCAATTTCCTCCATTGTCCCTTCTGCAAGGATTTGGCCTCTGTGCATGAGTGCTAAACGGTCAATAATCTGCACTAAACCTTCGACTTGGTGCGAAGAGATGACAATAGAAACGCCCTTGTCTGTGAGTTTCCCAAGTAAGAGGACAAAGGCTGCTGCAGCAACGGGGTCAAGTCCGTTCAGCGGTTCATCAAGTAGCAGAATCTTTGGCGAACCAAGTAAAGCAGCTGCCAGAGTTAGTCGTTGACGCATTCCTTGACTCAATTCATTCAAACGAGCATCAACTCGACTTTCTAGGCCAACTAATTTCAGTAAGCCATCAACTCTGCTCTCAGCTATGTTTCGCATTTCACCGATTTCAAGTAACGCATCTCGGACTGTTTTTCTCCCCTGCCATCGAACTTGTTCAGGCATATGGCCAATTTTCTCTCTTAAATTTTCATGAGAGAGTGTGATTTCATCATTTTCGGTTGAATCGAGAACAGTGCCATCCTCCAACGGTAAGATTCCTGCCATCATGCGTAAGAGCGTTGTTTTACCAGCGCCGTTTGGCCCCACAAGCCCCAAAATACTGCCTTTTCTAAGTGAGATATTGGCAGAAAAAATACCTTGTCCACGAATTCTGCGCCAGGGTTTGAATGTTGTAGGTGCGTACAGAGAGTGGCGATATGTTGCATCTTTCAGCCGTAAAACCACTTCCTCCATGCATCGGCGAAGTCGTCGAGGTTTGACAATCTACCGTTTGAAGTGAGTTCAAACCCCAACACTCTTCATAGCCTTCTTACCTCCAAAGGCGAATCGAAGATGCTAGGATACTTTCTTCCAACCCTTTTCCTCGGTTTAGCAATCGTATTTGTTGTTCTCTTTGAACGCCGAGGTCTTGAAGAAGAGGAAATCTTTGATTGGAGGACTGGCTTCGGTCCGATGGGCTTTGAAGCGCTTCTTCTAACCATAATTTCGTTGTGGTTTCTTCCGGGTGGCATCCTTGTTGTTGGCCCTCTTATGCTCCTTCTTTCCGCAGTCAGCCCTGCAGGACGGTTGGCATGGAGTGAACACAAACGCCCTCGGGTTCTGGTCAGTGTTGGTTTGGTTGTGATGCTTTTTGCAGGAGGCTTTACTCCTGTTTCAGCGCCGATATCGCCTTCGGAATGGGGCCAGCCGCTGTTTACGGAGAATCCAAATGCACCAATGTATCCAGCAGGTGAACAGTACACATGGCTTGTTTTACCTGAACAATTCGGAGATACTGATTTAGAAATCCTCCAGTCACTCTCGCTGCGTTTACCGTATCAATATGGACCATTAGGGGCTGAGTCAACCGCATTTTCTCTTGCCTCACTGTTCAACATGGAACAGGGGCGTTTGAATCAGGCAGTCGAACTACTCGATCAACAACTCTCTGCTTTTCGTCTCGATGTTGACGAGATGAAACTCCTTTCGATGTCCATTGAAACAACGCATCAATACACGTCGTCGGAGCATTCTGTCGATGAGGAGGTTCAAGTCCGATTGTATGAATTGCGAAGCCTCTCAATCGGTTCGGATAAAGACGGAGTAAAAGTCGGTGAAGTTCTCTGTGTTGGGACCAGTGACTGGGGTGGTGAGCTCGACATTTTGGTGATTGTTCGCCCTATCGGCCACCCGGGACTTTCGAACGATCGTTTCTCCCATTCATTGGTAATCGATTGGCTCTCCGATTGAGCAGTGTCCTTTTCTCAGTCATATATGATGGATAAGTAAAAAGAGATTTAGGGTAGCCTAAACTTTATGTAGGGCTGGTTTTTAGGGCGGCCTAAACCGGAAGGCTCTACCATGAACGTCAAAACGCTAAAATCCACACTACTCGTATGTCTAATCGCCACTGCCGGACTTGCCGGTTGTCTTGGTGGAGAAGAAGAAGAAACAGAAGAAACATTTGGCTCCGATGGCGGATACACCTACGTATCTGACGTCCAAGTCTATGCTGACATGGCTCATGATGTCTGTGACATCAAAGCCCTTGCCGAAACATACGATTGGGCAGGAATCAAAGCCATCTATACCGATGGCGAAAACGTTGTGAAGAGTGATGGATCATACAAGACCCTCGCTCAACACGCTGCAGCAAGCGGTAAAAAGCACGGTTTGCAAGAATATTACGGCGTCGACGCTCCACTTGACGCTTACATGATGGCAGCTCTTGATGGAACCGGAATGTTCGAAGGCGCATCAGATTCAATGCGTGAACAAGCTGTGGAAAAGGCTGCCCAAAATCAAATCTTGACCGCATACGCAATCCATGAACTTAATTCTGCTGTTGCAAAAGCCACCGACGGCAACTGGGGTGCTGACGGTGCTCAGCACGCCTGGGACGAAGGATGGGCCTTGTATCACGGTGCTACTGAACACGCATCATGTGCTGCTTACGCAACTGGTGACAAGCGCGCTGGAAACTTCGCTACGACCGTCTCTTCCACTGATTCAACCGCTCAGGCAAATGCAGCAATTCTCGTTGCAATGAACGAAGGACTTGTTGCTCTCCAAGCACAAGACCTCGCTGGTACTGTCGCAGCACGTGATGAAGTTGTCAAGAATCTCGTCATCATTTATTCGCAAGCAACCATTCGTTACGCGAGTAAGATGACCACTGATTCAACAGTCGAAGCTGCTCAAACTCACCAAGCGGAAGGTTACTCTTTCTGGCGTGTTATCGAAATGTATGTGGCTGCTAACAATGCTGCTGACACTCGAAACAACATGTGCCACAACCTTGGAATGGGGACAACCTCAATGGACAATGCCACTTCCTGTGACGCATACACCTTCATGGAAAACCATACCATGAACGATGGTTCCGATATCTGCTACAACATGGTTAGTCACGCAGTTTCCGTCGATGACAGCGCTGCATGTGACGCTTACTCATACTTGA
Organism: Candidatus Poseidoniaceae archaeon; assembly: GCA_949372875.1. GTDB lineage: Archaea > Thermoplasmatota > Poseidoniia > Poseidoniales > Poseidoniaceae > MGIIa-L1. The sequence continues at coordinate 223,968 of CASIAW010000004.1, read as the reverse complement.
CCAATCACACCATGGCCGATGGTTCAGATATCTGCTACAACGCAGTCACTCACACATCAAGCACTCACAACAGCACAGTTTGTGCATCTTACGGGTTTTACAACACCACCGCTCCGAGTAACTCCGGAGAAAACTGTTACAACAATGTAAGTCACGCTTACTCTTCTGACAACCAATCAACCTGCGAGCAGTATGCTTACTACGAAAATGAATCGTTTGGCGGTTCGACTTTCACAGGCTGTTACAACATGGCAACTCATACAACATCGAACGTTTCTCAAGAGGAATGTGAAGGATATGCATTCTACGACAACGGAACCGTCGTTGATTCATACTGTTACAACATGGCTATTCATGTTGCAGACTACGATGCAAGTTCGGCAGTGTGTGGAGCATACATGTTTGTTGAGAACTATGGCGCAACCGTCTTTACTGGCTGCTACAACTCAGTTACACATGCTTCAGACGCCAACATGTCACAGGCAGAATGTGAAGCATTCAGTTACTACCTCAACTATGGTGCAACAGTCTTCACTGGCTGTTACAACACCGTAACGCATGCAACCATTGCTGATCAAACCGACTGTGCTTACTCGTTCCACGAAAACTATGGTGTTGACGTGATTAACAGCATTTACAACTTTGACAACACACCTGTCGAAGGAACATTGTATGAAGCAAGCGTTCGTTCAGCACTCCAGCCAACCTGGACTGCACTCGGTATTGATGCTGCTACAGACATTGGCGAACTCATCTGAGAAAGGAGTTCGAAGATTCACAATAAGAACATTCCAACGGGATTAGTCCCCCTTACCGGAAACCCCGTCGGCGATGTAGTGTGCAGGTATTCACCCATGTTCTGCACACTCATCGTCGACACTTCGTTGAGATGATACAATGTCGAAGATGAAAGCCCTCACTCTTGCCTTCCTGATGTTGGGTTCACTCACTCTTTCTATGGTTTCAGCTGAGGATGGAGGCGGTTCTGCAACCCACACTTTGAGTGGAACAGTGTACGATTCACAAGGAAATATTGCCGATCAGACTTATGTTAAGGTCGTACCCATGGCGTCTGTCTTGTCGAATACAACTGACGGCTCGTATGAATTCACTGGTATTTCGACCGGCCTTCATGCAGCTCGCGCTTATTTCATGAATAATGGACACACGGTTTCGTACAGAGCGTTGTATATGGATAGTGATCTCACTCTTGACTGGGTGGAAGGAAGCAACTGGGTTACAATGCAGTTCGAAGATGTGAACGGAAATCCGCTTAATTTTGAGAATTCCAACGTGTCAGTCACCCTTCTTGAAACGGGAGAACAGGTCTCTTTTGATAGTCCACTCCTTGAATTCAACTTGAATCCTCTTAATCAGTATTATACGCTTAAAACCGTTTTTGATGGCGTAGAAGAGGATGCCCAATACCTTCACTTCAGGATGAATCAAGGGAACGGCGTTGACGACATGATGCCCAATCACTTTGTTGTGCAACAAAGTACTTCAAACCTCTACGGTTACGTGCATGGGATCGATGGCCTTCCTCTCACAGATACCACAATTTCAAGTTCGACACATTCAGCGAAAACCAATTCAGATGGATTTTATCGATTTGACAATCTGGCACTCGGTTCAAACCACACCCTTTCTTTCGAAAAGAACGGAGATGTGCCGTTGCCTTCTCATACTGTCACGATCGACTCAGCATCCGGCTGGATGAATTTTACTGCCACACAGTCTTTCGAATACCCAGGCCCTGCACAATTTACCGAATCCGAGAAGACCATTGGAATGGAGCCATACACCATTCAATGGCTTGCTGGAAACTTAACAAACTCATATCACCTTTACAGTGATGGTGAGTTACTGTACACGGGCGTTAACACATATTATGAGTTCACACCTGAATCACAGGGAAGTTATGAATTCACATTAGTATCATTCAATCCGAACGGTTCGACAGAAAGTCCAGACTCTCTGCTTCTCATCGCTCTTGGAGATGAAACTGGTGAAGATTTGTGGTCTGTCGGCATGTCGTGGGAATACAAGTTAACCTACATGCCTATGCATGAACAAAATGTCACCATCACTGCACTTGAAAAAGAATCAGTTTTCGATGCCTTTGGCGTCGAGCAAACCGTATTCAAGACCCGGCATAAGTATGACACTGAACTTGAAGGTGAAAAATCATACAGGTGGTATGATACTACCAATCTTTTACCAATTCAAACATACTGGAGAGATGCGCCGTTTGAGTCCTCTTATTTCCAAGAGGGAACATTGGGCTGGGACTTCACTGAATTAAATTCTACAACTCCAACGTCTCTTTTCTCATCAAGTGACGAATTTGACCTTCATTTCAATCGCACGAATGTTATTGGCGTTCCAGGGCATCCTAATGGGTATGATGACACTATGAACAGAGTGACTCGAAGTTACGAAGAGGTCACAACCTCGGCAGGTACGTTCCAAACAACACATTATTCGATGGTGGATTTGAATGACGGCATTGTTTCATGGGAACTTTGGTACAGCGATACCGTGCGTAATTTCGTAAAGAAAATCGACCGTTTGCCTGGTTCTCATTCTGAGCAAGTGACGTATGAATTAACTTCCTTTGATGTGCCTACAGCACCGCAATTCCTTAACGAAGCGGGCAACATTTCTTCTTCTGATTACACACTTGAATGGGCAGAATTTCAAGGCGCTCAATCGTACACTCTTCTCGAGGGGGATTCGGTTCTCTACCAAGGAAGCAATACCAGTTTTGATGTGAATGACCAACCAGATGGCATCTACACATACCAGATTTTTGCGAACATGCCAAATAACTTCCAAACTCAAGTAAGTGAAGTAGAACTCAATGTGTTTGAAATTATTACTGTGCCTGAAGTCGATGTATCCAATATTTCAATCGTTGAAGGTGAACCAGTCACGATATCTTGGCCTTCATCAGATGACGCAGTTTGGTATTCTATTCTTCTGCAGAACGATTTGGGTGAAACGACTGAGTACTATAACGGGACTTCTTCGAGTGTTGATATCAGTGACTTGGAGCCTGGCCTGAATCGCCTTCGTGTACGAACTGGAACAGCAGACGGCAAGATGTCTGATTATTCTGCATCTGTCTTTGTTACAGTTGAAGCCGATTCAGAACCAGCCGATTCTCCATTCTTTGGAATCCTCTTCACTGTAGGATTGATTGCATTGTTTGGATGGATTCTCACCACTCGTGCTCAAAGGGATTGAAGAAGGAGGGATGGAATGTTTTCAAATCGTAATATCGCACTTTTTCAAGCATCGATGATTATTCTGTTCTCATTTGGAATCTGGTATACCTCTTCTATGGATTCGGAACAAGAGTCTTTCGAAAACGGAATTGAGGTATTGGACTCAAATGGAATTACACATACGTTTGAATCATCCCCTTCTCGAGTGGCTATTACCAATACTTATGCAGCAACCGTACTCCGAATGTTGGATGTAGATTTATCTGTAGTATCTGGCGTGTCTGGTGATTTCTACGACGAGACAATTTGGCCAGAATTCGCAGACACTCCTAAAATCCAACAATCTGCTCACTCTGAAATTGATTTTGAAGCATTGCTCGATGTCAATCCTGATGTTTACATTGTTTTTGCTACGAATGGGATGGTTGATACTAACGCAATCCGAGAGAAACTCGACCCTGTGGGGATTAAGGTTCTTGGTCTTGATTTTTACAAATACGATTACTTGCGAACTGAAATTAATGTTCTTGCTACGATGTTCGACAAGCAAAGTGAAGCCGATGCCTTGTTTGAAGAATTTGATGCAATTGAATTTGAAGTAGAAAATCGAATTTCCGCTCTCAATGAATCTGAACGTCCGAAAGTGGTCATGGAGCACCACGCTTCTTTAACTCGTGATCCAGTCGTTCTTACCGGAACTTCACAATGGACTGATCTTATTGAAAAAGCTGGAGGAGATAATGTGTTCAAACATTTGCCAGGTCACACCACGCACGTAGATATGGAGGCGATTTTAGACGTAAATCCCGATGTTTTGATGTTTGACGGAATCACCTTTGAACTTGGCTTCAACAACTTCGATGAATCAAACAAATGTCAAACGCATATGGAATTCATTTCTGAACGACCTGGATTTAATGAAGTCCAAGCTGTTATGGATGAACGAATGCTCATTTTATCAGGTGATTTTGCAGGCCCGATGATGATTTTTGGCTTACCTACTCTCGCACAATATCTTCATCCACAATTGTTTTTAGATTTAGATACTGAAGCATACCTCGTCGACTACTTTGAAACATACCACGGCCAATCGAAGATTGGAAAATTCACATGTACTTTTGAAGGAGAATGATGGCTTTGAGCGACCTTTCCTCACAATACATTGAAAAGTCGAAAAGGCACGTACTTTTGATTGTCTTAATCAGTATTCTCACGTTGCTTTTTGCAGTCTATTCGATGGGAACAGGTTCTTCTTCTAATCTTGGATTTTGGTCTACTCTGAAGATTATTCTTGGACTCGAGGAAGGTTCGAACGTTCAAAATGCCATCATTTGGGATCTCCGGTTTCCACGCATTCTAATGGCCATAGTGGGTGGCACTGCTCTTGCAACTGCTGGAGCACTGATGCAAGGGGCGCTAGGAAATCCTCTTGTCTCTCCACTCACATTGGGTGTGGCTTCAGGTGCTGCATTAGGGGCGGCATTAGCGATTGTTCTCGATTGGACAATTATTGAATATCCTCCTGGTATGACGATTGTGCTCAATGCCTTTTTGTTTTCCCTGATTGTCGTCTTTATCATTATCCAACTTGGAAACATGCGTTCTATTTCTCCCGAATCTTACATTTTAGTTGGAATTGCCATCACATTCATTTCAGGTGCGATTGTGTCGACATTGCAATATTTCGCTACCGATGCACAACTTTCTGCATTAGCTCATTGGTCTTTTGGAAGTCTCTCTCGACCAACGATAGAAAATGCCATCCTTGTTTCAATGATTTTGGTTATTCTTTTGCCCACCGCTTTAGTTTGGGCTTGGGACCTTAATGCATTGTCAATGGGTGGGGAGGAATTTGCCATTTCTACTGGAGTCGACCCGGTAAAAACGAGAAAAAATATTCTCATTCTTTCAGCCTTGATGACTTCGATTGTCATCGCATTCACTGGGTTGATTGGTTTTGTCGGACTTGCAGCACCTCACATGAGCAGAATATTTGTTGGAAATGATTTCCGTAAATTAATACCCTGCAGTGCAGTTTTGGGTAGTTTCCTCATGCTTTTTGCTGATACAGTTGGTCGAACGCTCTTTGCTCCAGTTGTGATTCCAGTTGGAATTATGCTGTCAGTTATAGGTGGTCCATTTTTCATGTATTTATTGTTGAAGAAATCGGGGGGTAAATTTTGATAGACCTTCTCTCGGTTGAAGACCTCTCGTTTAGCTGGGGGGAAAATGAAGTCCTTAAGGGGATTAATTTCACAATCCAACCAGGTGAAATTGTTGCTATTCTTGGAGTTAACGGGGCTGGCAAATCAACGCTGATTAAATGCCTCAACCGAATTATCAAGATGGATTCCGGTTCGGTTGAAGTTTTTTCAAAAGATCTTCAATCACTAAATTTGATTGAACTGTCCAAACTCATGTCCTATGTTCCTCAGTCTGTCCGTACCAGTTTCGGAATTGATGTGTTTGAAGTTGTACTGCTCGGCCGAAGGCCACACATCAGCTGGCGAGTCAGCAGCCGTGACCAGAAGATTGTTTCAGAAACCCTCCAATTTTTATCACTTGAAGAATTTGCATTCCGGAGGTTTGACCAACTTTCAGGTGGTGAACGGCAGCGCGTCATTATCGCAAAAGCGATTGCTCAAGACGCAAATCTCATTCTCATGGATGAACCGACAAGTGACCTTGATTTGAAAAATCAAATTGGGACAATGAAAAGAATTGCTGAGATGATTTCTCAAAGTCAGAATAAATCTGCCCTTATCGCAATCCATGACATCAATATTGCTGCCAAATTTGCTGACAGAATCCTTTTGATGCACGATGGCAAAATCGTTTCGAATGGCACTCCTTCAGAAGTTCTTACATCTAAGAATATAGCAACTGTGTTCGGTGTGACCTGTCAAATTATTCCCGTTATCGAACGAAAGGCCGATGCGCATTCTTATTGAAGATGAAATACGGGAAGAGGAATAAGTGAGTCAAATGAGTACGAAAGAAGAAGATTCCAACAGTGAAGCTGAAAGAAATGCTCGAGCGAAAAATGAACCTGCAGAGGATGTTCGGCAGTGGCTTGAAGATGTTCATTTTGCAACTCTTTCCACCCTATCTCAAGAGCAAGGTATCGAAGGATTCCCGATTGGTTCAGTGGTGCCTTTTGCAATTGATGCTGATGGGATGCCTTACATCCTCATCGCTGAAATAGCTGCACATACCAAGAACCTGCTCGATACCAGTAAGATGAATCTCTTCATACGAAATCCTGAATCTCAGGGAGACCCACAGACAAGTTGGAGGGCGAGCATTCTTGGTAACATGAAAAGAATCGTTTCTCCACGCACCGTAGAGAAATTCTCTGAAGAACATCTTGAAGACTGCATTCAAATTTCAAAGAGAGATGAAGATATACTTCTCGCTCGTTATTCAGAAAGGGTTCCAAATGCAGAACGTTATCTCAACGTGCACAATTTCTCGTTTTGGAAAATGGAATCAATCTTGAAAGTTCGCTATATTGCCGGTTTTGGTCGGATTTGTTGGATTCAAGGTGAGGAGATGGAAGTCACCAGCGACCCTGAATTAGAAGAAATCAAACAATCCTCGATTGAACACATGAATGAAGACCATGAAGATTCGATGATTACCCTTTGTGAAGGCTCTCACTCTTTTCTTCCCAAGAGGGTGGAATTGATTGATATTGATTCTCGTGGGATTCTGATGCAAACGCAAGAACCTGGCCATCTGGTGTATTCATCCTTCGGAAAAACCATTGAAGCCTCTGAACTTCGCATCGAAATTGTCAAACTTATCCAAAAAGCACGTGCGAACTTAGGATAATCCGCTTTGAGTGGATGTTTATTTTCAACAGAGTGAACAGAGTAATAAAACAGGGCTAGCGAGTGGGAATTATCGAAGTCGATTCAAGGTGAGAGAGGGATTAAATGAATCAGACACTCTTAGAATTGCAAGGACTTGAGGTTGGATACTCCGAACCCTTGATTCACGATATCAATTTGAGCATCCAAAGCGGCGAAGTTATTGCTATTGTGGGGCCCTCTGGAATCGGAAAAACCACTTTGCTGCGAACCATTGCAGGTCTAGTCCGTCCACTTGATGGAAGCATAAAAATCAATGTGGAAAAGCGCGGAGGGCTTGGCTACATTCCTCAAAAGTTAGGACTTGTTCGACACGCAAGTGTTGAGCATAACATCGCTCTTGGTGCGATCTCCTCCTCGAAAAGTATGGAAAAACTCTCTCAAATCCGAACAGCCAGTATCGCGGTTTTTGTTTTTTCCATCCTTGGCACTTTTTTCCAAACCCCTCTAAGCGGAGTGTTGATTTTGTTGAGCGGTCTTATCATCCTGGCCTCAACTGTTCTTTCCCAATGGACTCTTCACCAAGAGAAACAAACCACTGTCTGGGACTCGATGAAAGCCGTGAAACTTACGGAGAAGCGATATGAACCAGTTCGTCGTCTTTCTGGAGGCCAACAACGGCGTGTTGCAACGGCTCGTACGCTCGCCCAATCTCCTTCGCTGATTGTTGCAGATGAATTTTTGAGTGAACTTGACGATACAAACGTGGACATTGTTATCGAAGCAATGATGCAACTCATCAAGTCTGGAAGTTCCCTCGTAATGGTTGAACACAATATCCGACGTGCCCAGAAACTGGCCAACAAGATTTGGACTGTTGAAGACGGAAAGTTGCATGAAGAGGTGATTAAAGATGCGTGATTCTGAAAATCCCGTTGATACCTATCGAGGCATTCTTCAAATCTTGAAAAGTTTCCAAGTTTTGATTGTTCTTGTCGCTCTTACAGGATTAGCCATTCTGGTTACGAATGGTTTGATCAATGGCGACTGGGGGCGTTTATCAGGTGGTTGGAATAATTTAACCGTCTTTTTATCAGAGAGTTTACCTCCAGACTGGTCAGTGACTGAGCCCCGTTCCTATCCAGTGTGTGAAGAAGACATAGGATTCTTTTGTTCGATTGCATTTATCGGAATGATGGAAACAATCAAAATTGCTTTTGCCGCTACAGTGTTTGGTTTCATTGGAGCTATACTTCTTTCATCACTTGCAGCAAGAAACCTTTCTCCTACTTGGCTTTCGATTCTCGTTCGTATTCTTCTTTCGGCTATGCGTAGTCTTCCTAGCCTCATTTGGGCTATTCTTTTTGTCATCGTCATCGGTTTTGGTCCACTTTCTGGAATCCTCGCAATGACCTTCTACACGATTGGTTATCTTGGAAAGCTGCAATATGAAGCGATTGAAGGCATGGAAAGTGCTCCGCTTGAAGCCAGTCGCGCTACTGGATTATCACACCCTGAAATATTTACGAATGTCGTGATACCTCAAACGAGCAATCATCTCTTGAGCCAAATGATGTTTATGTTCGAGTATAATGTACGCCATGGAACGGTAATCGGAATTGTTGGCGCTGGTGGAATTGGATATTTTATCAATAATTATCTGAATTTCTTGATGTATGACAAAGTCTTTGCTTTGCTCATCATCATTTTTGTCGTTGTCGTGATCATCGACCTTCTCTCTATGGCAGTTCGATCTTTTGTCAATGAACAAGGCGATGTTCGAAGACCATCATGGCTAACGGTGTTGTTACCAGCAAAGCACGCAGCAGAGATCCATCATGGCTCTGCTGTAAAAGATGAATCTGAGTAGGTTCATTCAGCAGCGATATGAAGTGAACCATCTTTGTAAAACACTTGAATTCGGTCAGGTACTTTACGAGTTAATGCCGCAACTGCTTCATAGACAACGTCTTCTTTTACTTTGAATGACTTTGCTGCTTTTGGTGTGGACCAAGCGACGGTTTCAAAATCTGATTGCCGAATCCATTCAAAGATTCGTGCCTCAAGTTCAGTTAATTCCTCCGCCATGAACATCGCAGAGCGACTACCCTCAAAACAGCACCGCTTCAATTCTTCTTGATAATCCAAGGGTTCAGTGAAGTGCAACCATTCTTCTGCAGCATTCTTCTGCATCGATGTAGCCGTCAAGAAGAGTGTTGAGGGCTTTGGTAAAGGGTATCTCAATTTGGAAATCTTCCGCTCTCTCAGCAAACATACGGGCCGCTCGTACCCCTTCTGCAACCATATGCATTTCTTCGAGTGCTTGTTCAATTGTGAGTCCTGTTCCTAATTTTTCACCCATTGTACGGTTTCGTCCGTGAGGTGAAGTGGCTGTGACATACAAATCTCCAAGCCCAGCCGGTCCAAACGCAACTTCGGCTTTGGCTCCTAACTGAGGAAGTAGCAAACATCCTTCTTTGAAACCAGCCATGAATATCGCTGCTTTGAGATTGTCACCACCAAGTGTACCGATTTGTTTCAATCCGTCGACTAATCCGCATGCAAGTGCGACGACATTTTTGAACGCCCCCCACAATTCTGCTCCTGCGGGGTCAGCAGCTGGATGAAGAATAAATGTCTGGGTTGTCAAAGTGGCGGCGAGTTTCTGGGCTACTGATACATCTTCACTTGCTACCAATGCCGTGGTCATTACTCCACCCGCTGCTTCTGGAGCAATGGTTGGTCCTGTTACAACGGCGAGTGTGTTATTTTTGCCAGCATCGTCTAATTTTTGTTGAATGGCTTCGGAAATTAATTTATTTCCATCTGCTAAGCCCTTAGCGAGATCGAGTAAGACATGTCCTGGTCGAAGATGAGGCATGATTTGATCAACAACGCTGAGGATGACAGATGAAGGTACTGCTAAGACAATAATTTCCACACCCTCCAATGCTTCTTCAATGTGCATTGTTGCTTCAAGCCCTTCAACGGGATGGTTTGGCAGATATTTAGCATTAACAGAATCCATCGTTATGGACTCATAGACTTCTTGCTCAATCGTCCAACCTTTGACATTATGATTGTCTGCTAACCACATACGAGCGATAGCAGTGCCCCAATTTCCTAAACCTAATATCGCAATGTGTGCCATAGAGAACAAGCGTTACGCTGTCCGCTTTACTTATGTTAATTGCCACTCTTTGAAGGGGGGATGGTGCGGTTTTGAAAGAAACGGAGTGAGTTCAAACTTCAAAACAAGTCGTCATCATCTTCTTCATCAAGGTCGAATACATTGTCGTCCTCTTTCTTTTCCGCTTTCTTTGCTGCAACTTTTTTCTTGGCTGGAGCCTTTTTCGCAGGTGCCTTCTTTTTGGCAGGCGCTTTTTCCACAGGTTTCTCCTCAACAGTTTCCTCCGGTGCGGAATCTTCGCTTGTTTCTTTGCGGAGATTTGCTTGCTCTTGTTCACGAGCAGCCAGTGCAGCAGGGGTTGTTCCTGTTTGTGCGGCGAGTGCTCGGCGTCGGTCTTCACGAGCCTTGCGTTCGAGTTGTCGGTGACGTGACTTTTCGATACTTTGTAGCATATACATAGCATCGTGTTCTAACAGAGGTGAATCCGAAATGAGCGTAATATCTAACCAACCACCGTCTTCAACGATAAATTCTGCGAGTGGTTCAAAGTTCAAATCTGATTTCTTGATTTGCGTGTAGTGCATTGCATTACCTGAACGGTGTTCGACTCCAGAGAAGTGGCAGTAGAATTCTTTGGTCCCAATGGTTTCTCGGACTTCATCAAAGAGTTCACCGTAGTCTTCTGAAGTCCGCATTTTTCCGTGACCTCGAGCGTGGATGTGAGCGATGTTGAGAACCGGAATCGTTCCTTCTACGTGGTTGACAACTTCCAATACTTCTTCGAGGCTGCCCCACAATTCTTGACGACCAGATGTTTCAACACCGATTTTTGAAGGAGTTCCGTCTTTAATCCAGGGGAATACAGGGAATTCATCTTCATCATCGTGCCAAATCTCGTGAACACGGTCGACGATTCCAGCAAATACATTGGCAACCTGCTCATTTGCAGCGCTGCCTGGATGCATCCCACCATAATGTCCAGCGTGAAGAGTAATGTGTCGTGCGTTAATGGTTCGAGCAGCTTGGAGCGTGGTTTCGATTTTCGTCATCGAGCGACCTCGTTCAACACGATTTCCAAGAAGTTCAGAATAGTAAGGTCCGTGAATATTCATCTCAAATTCGGTTTTGTTTGCCAGAACGCCTGCCTGCCAATATTGCTCAAAGTGTTGAGGTGCTACCATGCGAACTGTTTGGACTTCCATAGTCTCCAGCCCAAGAGAAATAATATCGTCCATTCCTTCGACGATTGTACGACCTTTACACGACAAAGGAACGCCTGCAGGTCCGAGTTTAATTGGCATAATTCACATCCCCGCAGAACCAACCCAAGGGCCCTCCCATGATAACCCCTTTCCGTTGGCTGTCCGCCAAAATACTGTTTTTTTCACAACCCATCGTTAAGAAATTACATACGACCATTGATGAACTCCTGCGGCTGGGGTGAAACATGGACGAACAAGTTGAGGCAGCAATTCTTGCTTTCCAAAATGGAATGCCAGTGTGTCTATTTGATTCAGAGAAAAGAGAAGGAGAGACTGATCTGCTGTTCCCGGCGCAGAGTGCCGTCCCTGCAACAATGCGGCAACTGCGAATGGATTGTGGCGGCTTGCTTTTCCTTGCAATAGGGCACGAAATCGGAGAATTATTTTCCTTGCCTTTTCTCCAAGACCTCCACACTCAACAAGCACTCACAGAACAATTTCCCGTTCTCAGCCATTTGGTAACAAATGATTTGCGGTATGATGCTCGCTCAGCATTTACGCTATCTCTCAATCACCGTGAAACCTACACCGGGATCACAGACCACGATCGAGCCCTTACCACGAGAAGGTTTGCGTTATTGTCTGCGGAATTAACCGAAGCAGGCATCTCAGGAAACGAAGCACAAACTGCACTCGGGCTTGAGTTCCGAACTCCCGGACACATTCCTGTTTGCCGTGAGACTGAAGGTGGACTGAACCGAAGGCAAGGACATACTGAATTGGCTGTAGGACTGGCCCGTCTTGCCGGTATGACTCCAGTCGTCATCGGGGCAGAGATGCTCCAAAGCGATGGAGATTATGCTCTCTCAGTAGATGATGCTCGCAAGTGGGCCGGTGAACGAGGCATTCCATTCCTTGAAGGCGCTCAATTAATTGACGCACTGAACTCGTAAATACGAATACGAATCAAGCCGGTAAAACCTTGAGGGACTATACTTTCACATCAACAGGTGAGCAGATGAAGCGAGTCATGGCAGTCGGGGTTTTTGACTTACTTCATGCAGGGCATTTGCACTATCTTGAACAGGCTAAATCACTTGGGGATAACCTCACAGTTGTCGTGGCGCATGACGATACGGTGCGGGTCCGTAAGCACGAACCAGTCACAGGCCAAGACCTACGCCGAAGGATGGTTGAAGGTTTGAAGCCGGTCGATCAAGCCATTGTAGGAAATCCACCTGAAGTTCCGATTTTCGATATCCTCCCTGATGTCAAACCAGACATTATTGCCCTCGGGTATGATCAAGAACATGCAGAAGACCGCATTCGTTCGAAATTAGAGCAACTGGGTTATGGCCATATCCAAGTCCTACGAGTAGAGGGTCTTTCTGATGATTTAGATGGAACACGCAAAATCATTGCTCGAATTCTTCAACTCTCCTCTCAATCAAAGGAGGATGATGCTTGATGTTTACCGGAATCATACAAGGAAAGGGAGTTCTCCTTGGTATCGATAAAAAGCAGAGTATTCATACATTGCAAATTGATTTACCAAATGCAGATGGTTTGGAAACAGGAGCAAGTGTGTCTGTTGATGGCGTTTGCCTTACCGCAGTGACTATTGAAGGCTCTGTTGTGAACTTTGATGTGATCACTGAAACATTAACACGAACTACGCTTGGCCAATTGAGTATCGGTCAACATGTGAACATCGAACGTTCATTGAAATTCGGCGATGAAATCGGCGGTCATCTCCTTTCAGGCCACATTATGGCGTCAGGAATTATTCATTCAAAGACGCAACATGGAGAAGGTGCGGATTTTACAATTCTTCTTCCCGCAGATATTCGCAAATATGTTATTGAGAAGGGTTACATTGCAGTTGACGGAATTTCCCTAACCGTTGGTGCAGTTCATGAAGGAATATTTTCACTTCACATTATACCGGAAACTCTTCGTTTGACAACGTTGCCTCAAAAGGAAGTTGGCGATGCAGTCAATCTTGAAATTGACTCCACTACGCAAACGATTGTTGCTACAGTCGAACGTGTTCTTGAAGAAAAACGGAGTTAATCAAATGCCAAATATTGCCCTCGTATGTGGCTCGTTTCATCGAGCAGAAATAGAACGAATGTTGACATGGGCTCGTGAAGAAGCTGCGCTGCATCAACTCGAGGTTGTCGATGTGGTCTGGGTTCCTGGTGCAATGGAAGTACCACTTGCAGTTGACCGCCTTTTGAATGATGAAGAAATCGACGGTGTTGCATGCTTTGGAATTATAGAGAAAGGACAGACTCAGCACGGATTAGCGATGGGTCAAGCCGTCATCAAAACGATCATCGAATTGCAACTTGTCCATGAAAAGCCAGTCGGATTAGGAATTATTGGACCCGGAGCGGAAACCGAACACATCGAGCCTCGTCTCGAACCTCATGCTCGGGCAGCAGTTGCAGCCGTCTCCTCCATGCTTCAATGAATCACGAGAAGAGGTTTCAACATGAAAACTTCGAAGTTCCAGCAATTACTGGAGAACCCAGTATTCCGTTCATTCATTGCGTTTTCTATTTTTAGAGCATTCTATGGCGTTGGCATCCTTGTAGTCACCTATTTTCTTTCAACTTCTACGGAGGGGGGTTGGCCGGCCTCCATTGCTTTCCTGCTGTTTTCAATGGTCTTTTCTCGATGGCTCTTCAAACGAATTAAAGGGCGAAAAGGCACTCGAGATGAATCGGAATCCGACTGAGTTTGTCGTACGTTTCGATGTCAATGTTCAAGTGGTGAATCCACCCGTACAAGTTTGTAGGCGATTCAACCATGTCCGAAATTCACAATGTCATCATCATCGGTTCAGGTCCTGCTGGATATACCGCAGGCCTCTATGCAGCTCGAGCAATGCTTGAGCCTCTCATGTTCGCAGGCTATATGTCCGGAGGTCAGTTGATGCTTACTTCCGACGTAGAGAACTTCCCAGGCTATCCTAAGGGAATTGGTGGCCCGGAAATGATGATGGAACTAAGAGAACAGGCTGAGCGTTTTGGACTTGAGGTGCGAGATCAAAATGTTGAATCAGTAGACCTTTCAGAGAAGCCATACAAGGTTGTTGTCGAAGGAGAAACTTTCCTTACCCACGCCATCATCGTTTCAACTGGTGCTGAATCAATTTGGCTGAATGCACCAGGCGAGGAACAACAGAAAGGCCGCGGAATCTCAACTTGTGCTACGTGTGATGGTGCATTTTTCAAGAATGAAGAAGTTTTGGTGATTGGTGGTGGCGATTCGGCCTGTGAAGAGGCCACATTCCTCACTCGCTTTGCTTCCAAAGTCACTCTTATTCACCGCCATGATGTCTTTCGCGCTTCAACAATCATGTATGACCGAGTTGTCAAGCACGACAAGATAGAAGTCAAAACCTTCCGTCAAGTGAAGGAATGGCTTTCTGATGAAAAGGGATTGACTGGTGCCGTTCTTGAAGATCCAAGAGACGGCACTTTGGAGAACATTAGCGTCTCTGGTGCATTCATCGCTATTGGACACAAACCCATTACTGGATTCTTAGGCGGTCAAGTTGAGGTTGATGGAGAAGGCTATATTCTTCACAAGAAACACACCATGACTTCAGTCGAAGGCGTATTTGCTGCGGGGGATGTAGTTGATACCCGTTACAAGCAAGCAATCACCGCTGCAGGCATGGGCTGTCAATCTGCAATGGATGTTGAAAAGTGGCTTGAAGACCAACATTGAACCCTCAATGAGTTTATGTTCAAGCCTTGCTTGGGGCAGTATGGGATTGCTTGTGAATATTGATGTTCAGCGTTATGCACGGCATATCTCTCTGCCCCAGGTTGGTCTTGAGGGTCAGCGTAATCTGGGACAAGCGAATGTCTTGGTCGTCGGCGCAGGAGGGCTTGGTAGTCCGGTTCTTCTTTACCTCGCAGCTGCAGGAATCGGCCATATCGGAATCATCGATGACGACAAAGTGGACCTGTCCAATCTTCAACGGCAAGTGATTCATTCGACGTCAACCGTTGGCCAACTCAAAGTCGAGTCGGCTCGAAACAGACTTCTTGAACTCAATCCAGAATTGGATATCTCTACTTTTGCCGTTCGATTGGTTCCGGAAAATATTGAATCTATTCTCTCCGAAGGCTGGGATGTTATCATCGATGGAACAGATAATCTTCCGACTCGTTACCTTCTTGATGATGCATGTTTCCTTCACAAAATCCCTTGGGTGTATGGTTCTATATATCGTTTTGAAGGGCAAGTGAGTGTCTTCAATTTCGAACAAGGTCCATGCTATCGGGATTTATTTTCCGAAGCGCCGCCTCCTCAATCCGTTCCATCTTGTGAGCAAGGCGGTGTGTTAGGAGTTTTACCGGGTGTTATCGGCTCTTTACAAGCGAATGAAGCAATCAAGATTGTTCTTGGTTTGGGTGAAGTGCTCAATGGCCGACTCCTGATCTATGATGCTGAAACTATGCATTTCCAAACGCTTCGTTATACTCAGAACCCGGAACGTGACCAAATTACAGACCTTTCTCACAGCACTGCAATGTTTGATGATCCTCAATGGTGCATGAGGGATATTGGTAAGGGTGAAATTGATGAAGGAGACCCATCTGCGACTAACACGATGTTCAACTCAATTTCCATGAATGAGTTTGTCAAGCGCCGAGATTCTGGCTGGGCGCCATTTATTCTCGATGTTCGTTCCGATAGAGAATATCAGCAAGCCCGCGTTGCTTCAAATGATTTACAAATCGAACACGAAGCAGTGCTATCAAGGGTTGATTCAATCCCGAAAGACCGAGAAGTCGTTGTTTTATGCCGTAGTGGGATGCGTTCTCAAGTGGCTGCGATGTATTTGATTCAAGCAGGCTATGAGGGCTCTTCGTTGTATAACCTCGAAGGTGGAATCATGGCATGGCAATCGGTTCGGCCAGATGAAATCATTCACGGTTGATGTGGCTTTTCCCGTGAACCGGTGAACCGATGTTTCGACTCCCCTCTCAAGGGTGAGGTTCAAGTCTCTACAGCCGCCCCTGCTGTTCAAGGGAGGGGTTTTTTGGCCAAAGTCATCGTAGCGGACGAAAATGAAGGTCGCCGTTCTCTTCTTGCCAACACGCTCGAACGTGAAGGTTTCGACATAACACGTGCAGCGACTCTACGGCAAGCCGAGGGTACTGCTCTTGCCATCATGCCAGAGGTTGTGCTCATCGATGGGGAATGGAAGAATGGGGATGCAATAGATGCGTCTCAACGTTTGATGAGCGACCCCGAATTTGCTTTCAAGTGCCGGATTGTAATCCTCGCACGAAATGTTTCACAAGAATACCGAGTGAGTGCTGCTCAATCAGGTATTGCTGAAGTGATTGCAAAACCGGTTGATATGAACGTCTTAATCGAGCAATTGAGAAAGCATACTCGCAAACAATTTGTTCCACCACCAGCGGATGTTGCAACAGGTCAAGGAGGCGGCGGAAGTTTTGATGTTTCGATGACGATGGGGGACAGCACATGGGCTCTTCCTATGCTCAAAGGACTTGTTGGCCCTGAAAAAATCAATACGAATTTTATAGATGAAATCCTCTTGCAAATGGATGAAGAAGGTTTGGAAGTCGACACCAAAGTCGACACCTCTGCCATGTCTTCAATGCTCAGATTAGCCCTTAACAAACTGGTGGAACAAGCAAGTGCTGATGGTGAACTTGTTGCTCCAATGCGGGATGCTGATGGCAACATCATCCAACAAAATCCTTCAGGACCTTCTTCACCAAGCCAAGCCAAACGTGGCCAGCCACTTGGTGGAGGTGATGCCCAAAAGATGGTTCAGAGTATGTCTTCTCCAATGGAAGGCATTCTTGAAGCACAAGCTCAAGGTATTGCAGATGAAATTGAAGAGGTTATGGATTCGATTCTCGATGAAAAGCCGGAACTTGTGGCTCTACATGATTTCGATACGATGGTCCCCATTGACCCTGAAGTTCTTGAATTAACTCGGTTGACCACTGAGTTTGTTACTGAACTGATGTGGAGTCTTGGAAGACCTGGTGCTGTTTCAGACCTCACTCTAATCACACAGGTTGAAGATGCTACGCAGATGCTCACCGACGTGCTGGCGGCTTTACCTGAAGCCGAAGAAGAGGAATAAGCATGGCGCGATATCCTCTCCCTCGACCGAATGAATTGATGCTTGTTGACAGAAAAGCCGAGTTGGATGAACTCAAAAAAAGTCAACCTCACATTTATCGTTGGCGAGCCTTATTCGGTTTAGTCGTGCTTTTGACCTGTGCAGTATGCGGGTTTTTGTTGTTCAGAGATGCTCAAAATATTCTTCTTTGGTTTGAAGAATTAGGCCCCGCAGGTCCACTTTACTTCACATTAGGTCTCTCTTTGGCAGTGATCATTATGCTTCCAACCCCGCTCATCAAAGTTTCAGCAGGAGCAATCTTTCCTTTTTGGATAGCTGCAACTATTAATTTTGTAGCCTCCTTGCTTGGTGGATTGGTCGCTTTTCTTCTAGGGCGGTGGTTATTTCGAGAAAGTATTCAACGCTCTTTGATGAATGATTCACGTTTGCAGAACATCGAAACAGCATTGACGAATGATGCGATGAGAATTTCCATTCTGGTTCGTCTTTCTCCACTTATCCCCGATGAATGGCTCAACTACCTGATGTCGGCAACCCCCGTATCACTTCGAGTATACATGATTTCAAATTGTTCCGGGATTGTCTATTCGTTAGCATATGCTTACTATGGCCACGCACTCGGTAAATTTGCACTCAATTCATCCGGCATTGAAGAAATGAATTCCACGCCAATGGGTAATGCTATGTTGGTACTTGGAATCGTAGCCTCAATTTTAGCTACTGTTATGGTTACGCGGGCTTCGATGAAAGCACTTCAAGATGCTATTCCTGAAGAAGAATGAGATTTATTCCCGCTTTTGTAAGTCGTTATATCCAGCCGTTGTGTTTGTATGTGGGTGACCTTTGGCCAAACCATGAGCCAAGGAGATTTACCCGTCATCCATGGGACAAATTGGACTCCAAAGGAGGCATTGGATTTCTCTCAACCTTTGCTTGCAGATGCCGCAAGAAGGGAAATTTTACGTTTTGTCGCTCAAAGGCACGATGGTCATCTTTTCCTCGCAGCAAATGTTTGGGATGTTCTGATTGAAAATGAATCAAAACAATTTGAAGGCCCCTCTTGGCACCAGTATAGTCAACGATTTATTGATGCTGTCCAACGAGGATTAGTGGCCCAGGTTGATGCAAAAATGAAAGATGATGCTGATGTTGAAGTTATTCCTCGACGTAATTTAACTGATTTTTTAGACCGCAGGGCTCAACACTTTTTACTTGATCTGCGTTTAGTATTCCGCCGTTTAGCTCATTACATGTCGGTCACCATGGAACAACGGGTTGAATGGCAAACCATGATGACAAGAACTCGAATGTTGGACACTGAGTTGAAATCTATTTACACAGAAGGGATCGATACTCCTGATGGCTCTTCATTTGGTGGTAAAGGCTTCCGTTCAACTTGGCAAGAAGGTGTTGTTGCTGTCGCAACTGCACTTGAAAGACAGCCGGATTCTCCTCGTGATGCACTTCCGGGTAGAGGCTATGACGGAGACTTAGTTGCTCCAATGATTCGAGATATTGGCCTTGGGCTTGCCATGGGGGATACATCTCTTGATGTTATGGCTGCCAACCTTGGAAAAGCTGGCTCCAATCAGAATGGAGGCTGGAATGGTGCAGGTGGTCGAGATTTGCACGTTGGTGCTTGGCACGTTGGTGTTCTGCCTCCGACCGCACCTCTACCAATTGCCAGTGTTACAATGACTGGTCTTGCGTTTGCCTCATGGCGACAAAACCTCGAACGATTTCATGTTGCATGCATCGGTGAAGGGGCCTCTTCATCAGGAGAGTTTTGGGAAGCGATGAATCTTGCAGGTGCGCGTGGACTTCCAATCACTTACATTCTTCAAAACAATCAAATTGCTCTAGATACCTCTCCAATCAAACAATCGGGCGTAGAAATCTGGGCAGATAAAGCGGATGCTATGGGCTTCCCTGCATGGACTATCGATGGCTCAGACCCTGCAGCATGGTATGCCAGTACTGCCTGTGCTCGTGAGTTTGCCTTGAACGGTGGAGGGCCGACGCTCATTCACGTTGAAACGATGCGCGGATGTGGACATGCTCATCATCACGATGACCTCTACCTCGGAAATGAATCGGGGACTCCTCCTGGATATGTTGACCGAGATTTACTCGCCTATTGGGAAGCAAAAGACCCAATACCAACTCATCGAGCGTTGCTACTCGACCTGGGGCTTGAGGAATCAGTCTTACTGGAGATGGAAGAAAAAGAACAACATGACGTTACAACTGCTCGAGAAGAACTGGAGCAGATGCCATGGCCAGAGCCGGAAACGGTCACGAAAGGTGTAACACTGTTGAACGACGCTGAAACCCATGAACAACGGCTGACTCGACTAAGTCAAAGTAACGAAGTTCACGTGGTTGAATCCTCAATCGGTCTTGGTGAAACGACCCTTGCTTATGCTGAAAAAGGTGGCTGGACATATGCTCGTTCAATTCAACAAGCGATGGCAGACATCGCTACACGACATGGTGATGATTGTATCTTCATTGGGGAGGATATGGAAGTTGCCGGTGCCTTTGGAATGAACATGGCGCTGAAAAATGCGGGTCATTCTGACAAACTGCTTGACATGCCGCTTTGTGAGGCTGCTATCGTTCACACCGGTGTGGGGGCAGCCCTTTCTGGCATGCGCCCAATGGTTGAGATTCAATTTGGTGGTTTTGCTGCTCTTGGATTCAATGCACTGGTCAACAATGCTGCCATGCTTCGCTGGCGCTGGGGAGCAGACTGTCCAATGACAATCCGTATTCCTCTCGGTGGTCGAACTCGCTCTGGTCCGTTTCACGCAAACATGATTGAATCGTGGTTTGCCAACGACCCGGGGCTGATTGTTGTTGCAGCTGGAACACCTCAAGATGCTTATGACCTCTTGATGGAAGGTGCAGAACTCGACGATCCAGTGCTCTTCTTGGAACACATTGGCTTGTATGGACTTCGAGGTGGGCTTACTGGTTGGGGTCAAAACATTAACCAAGTAGTCGATACTGAAACGGTCAAGAAAGCAATTGCCAACAATGAGCGATTCAAACTCGGAAAGGCTGCGGTTGTTCGTGGTGGCCGAGATGTCACATTGGTTACATGGGGTTCAATGCTTCATGTTGCTCAGCAGGCAGCAGAAAAACTCGCTTTAGAAGATATTGAAGTCGAAATTGTTGATTTGAGGACACTGCTTCCATTTGATGCACAAACCTGCATCGATTCGGTACAAAGAACTGGGCGATTGGTCGTTCTCCAAGAAGGCCAATGGTGCGGTGGATTAGGGCACAGCATTCAAAGTCGGATTTTAGAATCATGCTTCTATTCGCTGGAAGCTGCCCCTCTTGTTATTGGTGCTCTGGACACGCCAGTGCCGTTTTCTCCACCGCTTGAAAACTTCACAATTCCTTCCGCTGAACACGTAGAAAAAGTCATCAGATTTACCGTTCAGTCTTGAGACATCGTTTTGTCTTCAAGGTGTTTTATTCGGATGAATAATTCTGCAGCAATCAGTGCGCCTAGAACTGTTGTGAAACTATAGAATGGTATGCTAAAGGCTTCACCGGCAAAGAGGTTGGGGCCAAAAGTTCGAGCAGGATTCATTGACGCACCGGTTAGCGGACCAAAGAAAAAGGCGAGTATTGCTACCACAAAACCAACAAAAACAGCAATAGAAACATGCGTCTGAGAACGTACGACAATCCAATAGATGCTTGCCATTAATGAAAACGTGATGAATACTTCGATCAATCCTCCGGTGTATACGGAAATATCATCGACGATTTGAGTTGGTCCAGCACCTTCAAGGATGAACGCAGCCAGCGAAGCGCCACTTAATTGAGCGATGATGTAAGGGATTAATGCTTCTTTTTCAAGATGGCCACTTCGGCAAAAAGCGATGGATACGGCAGGGTTGATGTGAGCGCCGCTAATGGGTTGAAACACGAGGATTGCAACGGTAACTGCCAGTCCAAAGGACAGAGATATGACCAGGCCCGATGCGCCGTAGGCTACACTTCCGCAGCCTACCCCAACCATAAGCGCCGTGCCAAAGAATTCGGCCATTGCTCGGCGCCACATATTCTGTCGATTACCCTTCATGTTATGTTCTTTGCGAAACGGACAAATCGAAGATGGTAAAAGGGAATGGTGAAGAAGTAAAGGCTGTTGGTTCAACCATGGGGTCCGAGGAAAAAGTGATGGGAATCGCTCAACTTCTTCATTTCCAAACCCTGGTTACAACCGGAGCCCTGTTTCTTGGAATCATCGCCGTTCGATTCCTTTCAAATTCGGCTGGCTATGACAATATTAGCATCACTTTGATTATTGGTGGTTTGGCGCTTGGTCTCCTCATTTTCTCTGCTGATTTCTTTATCGAAGGTGCGAAAGGATTGGCTCGACGTGGCGGCTTACCTGAAGTTGTCATTGGTTTAACAATCGTTTCTATTGGAACTTCTTTGCCGGAGATTCTAGTCACTACCACTGCCGCAGCTGATGTTGCAACCAAGCCAGAAGTTGCAGATTTTGCTATTGGAGGCATCCTCGGTTCTGTGTTTGTTCAAATCACACTCATTCTAGGGCTTGTAGTCGTTAAAAAAGGACTCAAAATACGGGAATCATGGTTGAAACGTGATGGTCTTATCATGCTGTTAGCAGTTCTCATTCTCACTTTTTTCTTACTCACAGAACGCACATTGCAACGATGGGAGTCACTTATTCTCGTCTCACTGTACATCATCTATATTTCTTGGTTACTGATGCATCGCAAAGTGATTCAACAGGAGGAAGATACCCAAAATGATGTTGTTGTTCGGGGTTCAAATTGGAGCGTCGCTGCTTACTTGATTATGGTCGTCTGCGGTTTGGCATTTGCCGTTTTTGCAGCACACCACTTGGTTGAACAAGCCCGACTCATTGCCATTGAACTCAATGTCCCGCATGCAGTCATCGGAACCACCGTATCTGGAATTGGAACATCATTACCCGAATTGACCATCGCCATGATGGCGGCGAACCGAAGTCAAGGCGTCGCTATTGGGACACTTATCGGTTCGAACATCACTGACCCGTTGCTTTCAATCGGTCTAGCCGGTTTAGTTCACCCACTCGCCATTTCTGATGGGGGGTTTGAACTGATTGTGTTTATCATTATTCCATTCACGGTTTTGGGAACCTCTGTGGCCCTTCTCATGATGCGAACTTCGTATGAATTCAAGAAGTGGGAAGGCTATACGTTAATCTCTGTGTATATCTTATTCATTCTTACTCTCGAGGCATACAACCGTTCTTGGATAACCTTCTGAAAACAATGAAGACATAAGGGGCGACTTCTTCGCCTTCTCCATGGTGAACTTCCAACTTGACGAAATGCAAGAAATGTTGAAGGAACTCGCACATGAATTTGCGGTTGATGAAATTCGCCCAAATGCTGAGCACTGGGACACTGAATCGGTTTATCCGAAAGAAGCCATTCAAGCAGCTCACGAGATGGGATTACTCAATTTGCACATTTCTGAAGACTATGGCGGTCCTGGATTAGGTTCTATGGAAGATGTTCTTGTCAATGAAGAGTTGGCCTGGGGAGACCCTGGTTTTGCTACAGCAGCCTATGCAACAGCACTTGCATGTGCACCCATTATTACTGGAGCGACTGAAGATCAGAAACAGAAATGGCTGAGAATGGTTGCTGAAGAGGGTGCATTGGCCTCGTATGCGGTGACTGAGCCAGGTGCAGGTTCTGATGTTGCAGCGTGTAAAACAAACGCATTGCGTGATGGAGATGAGTATGTTATCAACGGTTCCAAAATGTGGATTACTGGTGCAGGTTACGCAGATTTCTTCTTTGTATTAGCGAAAACAGATGTAGATGCTGGCTACAAAGGCATGTCCGGCTTTATTGTTGAGAAAGACGCTGAAGGCTTCTCACTTGGAAAGAAAGAAACCAACATGGGTCAACGATGTTCAGATACTCGCTCAATTCAATTTGATGACGTTCGAGTCCCAGCAGACCAATTGATTGGAGGTTCAGAGTCCGGTGGATGGATGAACGCCATGAAGGCTTTTGACATGAGCCGCCCAAACATTGCTGCGCATGCAACAGGCCTTGCTCGAGCAGCATACGAGCACGCTCTGCAATACTCAGGAGAGCGAGAAACCTTCGGAAAGCCTCTCTATCGTCATCAAGCAATACAATTTATGTTGGCAGATATGAAAACGAAAATCGAGGCGTCAAGAATGCTAACTTGGAAGTCAGCGGCTGATTCAGATGCTGGCGTTAAGAATACGGAATCAGCAGCACATGCAAAACGATTCGCTGCAGATACGGCTATGGAAGTTTCAACCGATGCAGTCCAAGTGTATGGAGGGTATGGTTATTCAGAGGAATATCCCGTGGCCCGTCTCATGAGAGCAGCAAAGGTCATGCAAATCTATGAAGGGTCTTCGCAAGTTCAAAAAATGATTATTGGACGAGAGATTACCAAAGATTTGTAATCATTTGTCGAGTAATTTATCGGCCATCAATTCCCAGAAATTGATTAACTCCTGCTCTTCCCTTTCTCTGGTTTCTTCGGCAGCCAGTTGTTCTATTTCTGCCTGTTCAGTATCATGGATAACCTCGTCGGGAGTTGGAAGTTCAAAATCCTCCATGGCGCTGTGCCATTCCATTTCGTCGTATTCTTCCTGTTCCATTTCATCTTCACAGGGCCAGTCATCATCAATCATATCTTGGCTTACAATCATCGTATCTTGGAAGATGATAATATCCTTCAGCATGTGCCGGTGGCATACGATGAATTGAGCAAGCATAGGTATCTGTAATGCCGTTTTTATGTCGTTAAATAGAGCCAATACGAGGGAAACAATTCGATCGCCGATCGGTAAGTTTTGGTTCTTAGAATGCAAACAAAGTTTGACTGAATAATCGTTCTCTTCGATCACATCGTTCCGCCAACGACCGGCTGTAACAGCAATTGACCATTCAGAACCTTCGTGATGAATGATATCTTCTTCACTCTGTAATTTAGAATCCAGACAATACCACCGGTGTGATTCTCCTTGGACTCGGACTTTGATGGATTCATGAGTCAGCATGATAATCTCGACAGCAGGCGTGTCTTTTGCCACTGATTGTAACATCTCAACTGAACGAAGTTCAGGCTCGGACATTCGATAATTTCCTTTCGACATGAATAGCCACGAAATCGAGTCTATATCAAGAGTAAAGAGTAAAACCTACCACTTCGGATTGGTGTTATGGCCAAACAGTGTCCTGCTGTAATTCTTGCCGCCGGCGCCAGCCAGCGTCTTGGTCAACCGAAATCATTGGTGCCAATCGGAGATACGAATTTAGTCGGACTCGCCTATCAAAAGTTGGTTAAAGCCGGTTGTTCACCGATTTACGTCGTGACTCGCAGTGAACTCTCGGTTCCAATCATGCACGCTACTGTTGGTTCTACGGTAATTGTCAATGCCTCTCCAGAGAAGGGAAGAACAGGTAGCATACAATGCGGGCTCTTGTCTCTAGCAGGCGACAAAGGGCGAATGCCAAAACGCGTCGTTATCGCCCCAGTCGATCGTCCTGGGTGGGCGGTTGGCGATGTGAAAAATCTCCTTTTATCGGAAAAAAGTTCGACACTTGCGGCAAATGGGCGTCGAGGTCACCCGCTCCTTCTCGATGAGACTGCAATTCAATCCGTTCTTGCTGCGCCTCCTGAAAGTGCCTTGCGAGATGTTGTTACATTTCAAGAAGTGACAGTATCAGCTCCTCTTCTTGGTTTGAACATTGACCTCCCTTCTGATTTAGAATTGTTGAAGCAGCATGAATCAGTCTTACTTAATCTCGGCTAAACCCTACAGGGCAAAGGGTATGTGTCACACCCTCGAGGGGTGAACATGACTGCGGCGGTGATGTCTTGGGCCCTTTCGCATTTGTCCCAAGGTCAACGTGTCGTTCTTGCCAGTGTCGTTGAAACAGCAGGGAGTGTTCCTGGTAAAGTTGGAGCACGGCTAGCGATGGCTTCAGATGGTCAGTGGAGAGGAACGGTTGGCGGTGCAGGTTTAGAGATGAAAGTCCTTCAACGGTGTCGAGAACATCTAGAGAATCACCATTATCCGTTCGGAGAAGTCATGAGATATGGATTGAATAAAGGTGCGAAGGGCTATGAAGTGACTCCACTTGATTCTCTTTGCGGCGGTCAAGTTTCGCTTGCAATCGAGGTGATGATTCCAATGCCACATGTTCTCTTAATGGGTGGAGGTCATTGCGGTCAAGCCATTGCAAAGACGTTGGATGCTTTGGGTTGGCACCATTCGGTTCATGATACTCGAAGTGCGTATTCGGGTAAAGAGATGTATCCAAATGCGCAGCAACGTTCTTCTGAATCCGTCGAAGGTTTTCTTCAAAAGGAATCTCTTTCCAGTCTCAGTCGATTCTCTGACGTTCTCCTTCTTGGCCATGATTGGTCAGAGGATGAAGAGCGATTACTCCGCCTTCTTCATATTTTCAACGATGCCCAAGCCACTCCTGATGGTCAACAAGGGCCTCGAATTGGCGTAATTGGAAGCCGTTCAAAATGGCAAGCATTCGAGAAGGTCTGTATTGGCCAAGGCATTCAACAATCACTTTTGGATGCTGTTATCTGCCCAATAGGGTTGAACATAGGTGCAGAATCTCCCGAGGAAATTGCAGTTGCAGTGGTCGCTCAAATCATGGCTGCGTTCAAAGGTAAGGATGCGGATGCACCAACGTGGCGAAATTGACTCATTTCTGAGTGAAGATACGCTCTCTAAAGAAGCGCAGTTCTTCTATTGATTCGAGAATGTCATCTAAAGCGAGATGCGCGCCTTTCTTTTCATATCGACCAGTTTCAGGATACCATCTTCGAGCTAATTCTTTGACGGTTGAAACATCAATCATTCGATAATGAAGGTAATCAACCAAGAGTGGCATTTCTTTTTCCATGAACTTCTTGTCATTCCATACACTGTTTCCACACAAGGGTGCCACTCCCTTAGGAACCCATTTCTTGAGAAATTCAAGTGTATCTGCTTCGGCTTCTTCACACGATACACTTTGAGTTCGAACTCGTTCTACTAAGCCACTGGCATGATGATGAGATGTATTCCACTCGTCCATCCCATCAAGGAGTTCCTCAGAAACCGAGACAGCAAGATTCGGTCCAGTTGCAAGAATGTTGAGTTCTCCATCTGTAACGACAGTGGCGATTTCGATAATCGACTCTTTGCGAATATCGAGTCCAGTCATTTCCAGGTCAATCCAAACCAAGCGCTCATCGTTTCCACTCATAATTTCGCCAAGAGGCTGGGGTTTTTGAAGTGGGCGTAGGGTTATGAAGTTCTCCTCGGAGGCACAGCCATGGCGGGTAAGGCAGATTCTCCGGTTTCAGAAAATCCTTTTGAGACCGTCTCTTCAATGAGTTCGAAAAACCTTATTGCAGTGAGTGCACTCACTTTCTTACTCATTTTTTCGTTCTTTGCCCTGTCGCTAACCGGTGACTCTCCCGTTCAATTGGTTTCTGAGTCGGATACCAGCAGTGACGATTGGAGGGCCTTTTCGGTCGTGGCTCCAGTCGATACTGGAATCAACGTATACCATGATCATTTCCGGACAAATGAAACATACCCTTCGTGGCTGTTGGACGGACTTGGCGTGAACAAGGTCTGTGAATTAACTTTTGATGGAACTTGGCAAGAACGATACGATGCTGACAAAGAATCCTGTTGGGATACATTGACTGCCAGTGACATCGTTTCTTTTCCTGGAACAAAAATCATCGGTCATTCCCCCGACGGTGATAGTGATATCTTGATTCTTGACGACCCGAGTGACGGTCATGGTTCTGCAGTCACTGGTTCAGTCCTCGATGCCAATCCGAACGCAGTGATTTTCTTTGTTGAAGGATTCAGCACCGAGGCGGTACTCGCTGCTGCAAACCAACCTCTCGTAGATGTTATCTCAACCTCTTTTGGAGCGCCAGGTTCAGTCCCCGTATCAGGAATTGAGCGTGGCACTGAAATCGCTGTAGTCGATGAAGGGAAGATGCATACAGGTGCTGCTGATAACAGCCCTTCGCCAGCCATTCAGGACTCTACTGCAGGCCCCCCTTGGTCGATTGGAATAGCAGGATATGCTGAAGAAGGCGATGATCAAAAAGAAATTATGTCAGGCTCTTATCCAGACATTTCAGCAGACTGGACTCAATATTTACCGAATCACGACGATATCGATGGATACCACGAAACCTCAGGAACTTCTTTTGCTACACCTCGAACAGCAGGTATTCTTTCCTTTGTATTGGAGTCACTTCGAGAGGAATTTAATGATAACAGTTCAGGAGCATCGCCTGTATTACGCCAAGGTATGCTCGTGGATGGGACAGACAGTGAAGGTAATCCATTCCTTGTTTCCAACTCTGAAATTCGTGAAGCCTTGAATTTGTCAGCATGGTATCCGGAACTTGGATGGGATCCGACTTCAGGAACAATGCCGGTCTCTCCAGTTGCGCCTTGCACTCAAACCGGCTGGGGATTTGTCAATCTGTCGAATATTGAACCGATTATTGCCCACCTTAACCAATCGTCAGAACTTTCTCAAAGGCCGGGCGATGTGGTTGCATGCATGAATGCGAATCAAGACATGAGAGAAGCATACTGGGATGCATACCCCTCTGTCCCAAGTGAAGTCAATGGACTTTCTATCATCGGAGATCAAGGTGTTGAACGACGTTTGGTTTGATTCAAACACTGATCCAATCAATGATGATTTGTCCACCTTCATTGAGTCCAACAACCGGCTTATATCCTTCATGAGGCGTCGATGCGATTGATTTGAGAATCGCATCAAGCTTACCTGCAGGAAGACGGATTTCAAACCCTTGTGCTGTTGTTATTGTGTCTGGCATAGGCAATGATACCGGTTCTGTAACTTGCTTCCTTAGCACAGGTCGAGGTATCTCGAGTCCCTGAGAGGTTGTAACTGAGGTGGATGCAGCAGATTCAACTTCTTCCACTGAGTCATCCTCTTGTGCTACCGTTTCTTCTTCGACGGTTTCAATCACTTCTTCAACGATTTCCTCTTCAGGTTCTGCTACTTCTGTCTTTGGCGAGAACGCTTTTTGTTGAACGACTGCAACTGGTTGCTCTTCATCGACTTCATAGATTCCTTCATCATCGTCTAAGCGTTGCATTGTGAGGAATCCCCATCCGAGTGCAATCAATCCCACGCCAACAAAGGAAAGTGCCTGCATGGTATCATTATCAACTTCAATTGCGAAAGCGACAAAGGAAAGAATTGAACCATAGCCACCGAAAATACGTCTCCATCGAGCTTCGTAATCTGGGGCATAGCCTTGAATTCCAACTGCAATGAGAACCGCAGTCGTTAGCACCCATGCAACCGACCACTGGTCTATCTCTCCAAATGTGAAGAAAATACCTGCAAGAGCGCTGAGGATTCCAGCCATGCCTAAACGGTCAAGGAAATCTAAGAAAGCCTCGTCACTTTCCCATTCAAAGAACTCAAGGTCATACATTCGGTCGTTTTGTAAAGAGAACCAAGAGATTGCAATTCCTTCTGCAGCCAAGAATATCCCGATCGGTATGCCCATATCAACCGCATCGAATTCAGTTTGAACAATGAGGTTCGCCAATGCCAGGGCATGAATTGCTGGAATGAAGAATAACGCGTTTGAATATCCCTTGAACAGAATATCCCTCGTAAGTAAAATAGCTCCAACAACTGTTCCCAATCCCAAAAGGGCCTCGAAACTAAAGATGAAGAGGACGTATGTCGTGATGTAGAGTGTGTTGACTATTTCTTCTCTCTTCTCTTCGGTAAGTCGAGCCTCACCTTCTTCTGATTCATTCTTGAAGAGCAAACCTCTGCTGTTCATGCTCGATAATGTAAGAGCAGAAAGGGCAGTGATTAATGCACTCCAAGAGAAGGATTGATTGAGGACTCTTTCACTGAATACATCTTCGATAACCATGCCAAGGATGAGGCTTAACAACAGTCCTAAGTGGAGTACGACTATTTCTTCAAGCCGCCCAGTGTTCCATGCAGTCACGATGAGGTAGGCGAACATAATTGCAGGGATCCATCCGACGCTTGATGTGGCAGCAAGTACACCGACCAGAGCCCATCCCCAAACACCAAACCATGGCAAAGGTTCGCGTTCACTTTTACTTTGTTTGACATACATACTGTCCATAATCAGCACAAACGTCATTTGTATGGTTAACAGAATGCCGCCCAACTGAGTGAGCGTCAAAAACCCATAAGAAGTAAAATCATAATTTGTCGAATCAATTGTTTCAACCAAAAGTCGACCAATTCCAGCAGAATCAAGCCAATGAGAATTCAACAGGAAGAGGGCCAATGGTGAGAGCATTAAAGGCCATACGTGACGGTGTTTGACGCTGCGTACCGTAACAAGTCCAATCATGGAGATTAACAACAATCCACCCGAAGTGTCAAGGCATGCTAGGCCTACTAGACCGAGCATTGCCCAAGCGTCAGCCTTTGGAGAGAGATATTCAATATCGATGCCTCGCTTTGTAATCAACTGATTGATGTAAAGAGGAGCACTCAGAAGCATTAGGTCCAACACGATGGCAAATGGAATGATTTGAGTATCAAAATAATCATCATGGGTTTGCATCTCGGTTCGAACAGAGTTGAAACTGAGGCTTAGAGGTAGAGCGGTCATGAATAAGACCCATACGCCTGCTGAGCGAACAACTGAAGAAATGACCTTCATTGCTTTAATTTCAAGCACTAATGCAGTGATTGGCGCGAGGAGTAAAAGCGACCATGGGCCTTTAACAAGTTCTTCAGCACCCTTCGGATCAAACTCATTTCCGAATGGATTGACCATTGTGATAATGCTGTAACTCATCATGAAAAACGAGAGCAGAAGAGAGAAGCGAGTTAATTGACTCCAACTGTTTCTTTCAATCCATTCGTCATCTGTTTTCACTAAGCTTTCGGGAGATGTTGTCCAAGAGTTTGTAGCAGCATCATAGATTGGAGTGTTGCTAACAGTGGCTCTTTTAGTCCAGTTAAACAGCAATCCAGCATCTAATTCGAGATGCCGAACGGGATATAAGACTCCATAAATCACTGCACCAAGGATGAAGATTTGGTAATTAAAATATTCAGGCAATGGAAGACTTTGAAGGAACTCAGGAACTTCTAATCGGTCAAGAACGGTGAGAAGAATGGCCGATGCACCCGCAATTAAAACAACGAGTGTCGCTTGTAGTTTTTCTTCTATAGAACTGTCTTGTTCGATATTACGAAAGGAACTGCGTGCGAGATAAATCATGTAACCAACGAAAATCCACGGCATGAACCAATCTTCCGCTTGAAGAATTGTTCGAGAAAGGACCAGTGAAGCGAGCATCACAAGGTGCGTCCAAGATGATATTTTGTCGTTCTGCCGAGCAAATTCAGAGATACAAAACAGAGCGATTGGAATGACTATTTGCATGCCATTGAATCCAAAAGTATCCGAGAGAGGAATGTCTCCCATATTGGCGAAGAAATCTGTGAAGAAGTAGGACAGAGCGAGGGCTGCGAAGGTATAATCAGCAACCCAACGTCGTGTTGCCTTCGCAATAAACAGCATATACGGTACCATCAGTAGTGTGATCACCCAAGGTACGACACTGCCTTCATTTGGCAGCATTACAAGGGCTGCTGCTAATCCAATTGGCATCCACGGGACGCGACGTTGTTGAACTGCAGGGAAGTAGAAAATCAGAACTGCGATCCAGAGTGCGACGCTCAAACCGAGGATGTTTTCAAGACCATATTCAGTTGACTTTAATGGGCCAATATGCAAATTAAGCCCTTCTAATCGAGCGATATACATGGCGAGAACGATTTCTCCAACCAGAACAACCGATGCTTTTTGTATTAATTCTGAACGTAATTCTTGACGAGCAGCATAGTAGCCTTGAATGGCGATGATGAAGATGAGCAGAGACATTGCTCCTCCTGCGCCATTGGTTTCTGCACCTGTGTTGAAGACTTCAAACAAAATGGGGGTTATCCCAGAAACAACCGCAACAACCACAAAGTTCAGTGCTTTATTTGAACGAAGTGCCATTTCCATGGCAGCAAAACTCAGCAGAATGACCGAAAGCCCCATTTCGTATGAAATCGTATTTTCTGTCCAAGTCATCCATGGACCCATTCCTGCTCCTACGAGTACTAATATTGGGGCATATGCGGCAACAGCACGTCCAAACCCAGTGGAGCCTTTGAACCGCTTCAGTAGCTGTATCTCTCCAAAAATTAAGACGAGGAGAGCGGCTGTTTGAACATAGATTGCTTTGGCATTCGGGTGCCAATCGACTGATTCACCCGTAGTAGCATCAATCAACACACCTGAATTAAATTCGGCAGCGGTACCGAAAATTTCAGTCCACCCTTCACCAGTGATGAAGCCGATGATCCAACGAGAACCCCATATCATGCCGATTGTAGCAAAGAAGAATCCAATTCCAAGCATATAATCTTGAACTTCATACAGTACATGGTCGTTTTTTCTGCTTTGAGCTTCAATCCATCCAATTGTGATTCCTGCAGATACAAGTCCTCCTATGAAGATAATTAAGAAGTCATTATTTGTTGCACCTTCTGCAAATGCGATGCTGAACAGCCCACCCCATATTGCTGCAAGAGCAATTCCCATCATGATGAGTTGTGAGAACTTCATCAGCGCACGGTTGGAATCAGAAATCGATACGCCAGGGGGATTGACGAGCAGTGGTTGTTCAACCGGTGCAGATTCTGTAAAAATACTGCCCGCAGGTGACGGTACGTTGGCTTTTGCCAAAAGGCTTTGAGTGGGTGCGGGTACTCTTCTTGGTGCTGAACGACGTGGAGCAGGCATAACAATCAAGTGAACTATTAGCATTGAGGCTTTAATGATTGACCCGTTCATTTGAGTTAGACGCAGTTAACGAAAGCGAAGTTTCCACTCCATCTCTCCTTACACTTTGTTTCAATGGGTTCAAAAGTCGAGGGCTGTTGGGATGATATGGTGAAAAGATGTTTGCATCACGAAAAGCAATAACTTTACTCTGTTTGAGTATTATGGTTCTCCCAACTTTGGCAATGGCCGTACCGATTTCCGAATCGTCCGAATCTCCCGAAGAAGTCGACTGGTGGATGGATACGACTGTTGATCGAAATGGAAATGGAATTGGAGATATGATTGAAGTTCACAAAGACAGCCCTCTTTTTCTTGATGAAGACAATACACTTCCGTTAATCATCGACTTTGACCACACCCCCGGAGATGTAGAAGTTGCAATGCTCGAGAGAGAAATCGAATTCCAACATCAGTGGACCTTGGAAGGAATTGACGCTCTAGCAGGACGCGTTCCCGTCAATCAGATTCTCGATGCTACAACACTTCCTGGCGTTGTTATGCTTGAACTGGATGGCCTTCTTGCTGTAAATAACGGAGATGCTGCAGTGCTACACGGTGTTGATACCGTGTGGGCAGATACAGGATACGATGGGGCAGGCTCTGCTGTTGCAATCATCGATACCGGAATCGACGGTGCTCACGCAAGTCTTGATGACATGGATGATGATAATTCGACTGACGACCCGAAAGTTATCGCGTTTTATGACCCTGTGAACAATCCGAGCCTTACCAACGGGACAGAAGTGTTCCCCTACGATGATCAAGGACACGGCTCACACTGTGCAGGTACAACCGCAGGGACAGGTGCTCCGAATTACGAACACATTGGAATGGCTCCACAGGCTTTCCTCGTCGGTGTCAAAGTGCTTGATGCAGGTGGTTCAGGTTCCTTTGCTACTGTTATGGCTGGCATGGAGTGGACGGTGGAAAACCGATACAAGTTCAACATCCGAGCAGCATCAATGAGTCTTGGAGGACCCGGTCTTGCAGAGTGGGCTTCATCCGATGATGACAGTGTCAATCGCTACGCCAACGAAATGATGTCGGCAGGAATTGCAATTTTCATCGCAGCAGGTAACAACGGCGTTTCTGCTCAAATTGGTACTCCGGGTTCTGCCGAAGACGCAATTACCGTTGGTGCTCTTGACAAGAATTCTGCTATTGCAGTTTACTCCAGCCAAGGTCCAACAGAAGAAGGACGGGTCAAGCCAAACATCGCTTACGTTGGTAGCAGCGTTATGTCTGTCGCTTTCAACACCGGTGACCAATATACCGACATGTCTGGAACTTCCATGGCAACACCGGGTGCAGCAGGTGTCGCCGCTTTGATGTATCAAGCAAATCCAGACCTTTCGCCTTTTGATATCAAAAACATCATGCAAGAATCAGCAACATACCGATTGTGTATTTACATGGCTGCAAACGAACCTTGTATTGAAGATGCAATTCCAAAGAACCGTCAAAACAACGTCTACGGCCATGGCGAAGTCCGAGCACTCGACGCTGTTTATGAGGCCGCAGAACGAGATTATGTCTTCGACAAGTCCCTTGATGTGGCGCTCTCCACCGAGATTGGTCAAGACAACCGAATTCACTTGTTCCCTGATGAATTGTTATCGTATTCTGCGCTTGGCAATATCGATACAGTTCAGTGGCGCAGTAACCACTTGCGAGATGATTGGTCGAACATCCACAGTTTCAATGATGGAGACACCAGTGGTACGCTGGCAGCTATTGACATCATTCACCAACTTGAGCATCTCCCAGGTATTGACTTGGACGGAAACCACACCATCTCTCTTCGTGGAATCAAGGCAAACGATACTGGAGGACACAGTTCCTCTCCTCTTATTTCCGCCAACATCATGTTGATGGATACCGATTCAGCGTTTGAACCTCAATCTGATTCAACGAGCATGCCTGGAGTATCGATTTTCATGGGTATTGGCGTGTTTATTGTTCTCTTTGTTCTGGTCCTCTTTGCGATTAACATCATTTCCAATAAGGAAGAAGGTACGCTTGCAGGAATTGACTTCAACACATTGCGAGATGAAGACTGAGGCGAATACACTTCGAATGCGATAGAATTTGGAGCTTCTGAATCATCGGATTAGATCAAATTCCGGAGATGCACTCAAAAGTTAGAACCTATCGCTTAGTCCATGCGCTGGCCGAAAGACCCTTCAGGAAAAGGCCATCCGAAAATCAATCGAATCTACCGGCTCATGCGTCGCTTATCGCGCTCCATCGTCAGTATTTGGTTCCGTGAAATCAATATTGTTGATGATGAAAACATACCTCCTGAAGGAGGTGTCATCTTCATTTCTTGGCACCCTAGTGGATTGATTGACCCGATGCTCATGCATGCATCTCTACCAGGGAAACTTTCGATGATTGCCAAACATACGCTGTTCAAAGTTCCAA
Organism: Candidatus Poseidoniaceae archaeon; assembly: GCA_949372875.1. Taxonomy (GTDB): domain Archaea; phylum Thermoplasmatota; class Poseidoniia; order Poseidoniales; family Poseidoniaceae; genus MGIIa-L1. The sequence continues at coordinate 189,055 of CASIAW010000004.1, read as the reverse complement.
TTTTAGGGCGATTGATTCGAGGTGCAGGTGCGGTTCCTATCGAACGCTCCCAAGACTCGACCGACCAAGCCGGCTCCAAAAACCGAAACCGGCAGCAACTGGACAGCGTCGCATCCGTAGTTGCGAATGGTGGTCGATTAATTATTTTCCCTGAAGGGACAACGCACACTGATTCAACAGTCAAAAGAGCACGTTCTGGTGCGGCCCGAATCTTACTCGCTGCTCGGCGAAAAGCCCAAATCGAAGGGAAACCACAACCGCAACTGGTTCCGGTAGGACTGCATTATTCCGAATCACAAACTTTCCGTGAAAGAGCAGCCGTTATCGTAGAACGGGTCATGGATTTCCGAGAAATCCCAGTGCTCATTGAAGATGAAGAAGAATTAGATCGCATTGATCGAGTATGGGTTAGTGAAGTCACCGATGCTATTGAGACAGAACTCAAGCGTGCTAGCCTTTCGAAGACGACATGGAGGGAACGAACACTCATTTGGAAAGGACGGAGTTTGGCTTACGCAGAGAAAATACGCCAGACTGGCGGAAAATTAGTCAAACCAACGTATGCTGAATCGGTAATGGGTGCTCGCCGTGTTCGTGCTGGGTGGGAATACTTAGCATCCAAGGATCCTTCTACGACCACCAAAATGGTGGATGATTGCGAACAACACTTTGAACAACTCGAACAGCGAAATTTGACTCCCCTGGACGTCGATGCTCGCCCTGACCGTCTCACAAGAAGTGCTTCAGCAAAATTGTTCGTTTCATGGGCATGGTCAGCAGTTTGGATGTTTGGACTCATTTCTTGGAGCGCCGTATTTGGTAATCTTGTCCCCTATCGGGCCAATGCTACAGCCGTTAAAATCATGAAAAAGCGAGGTGCAGACCAGTCGATTATTGGTACACTTAAAGTAATTTCAGCCGTGATATTTTTCCCACTTTGGTGGATCATAGCTTCAGGCGTCTTGACTTGGTTGCTTCTTTCAACTGACAGCCCTGTTAACGAGTTTCTACAAATGCATTACCTGTTGGCGGCACTGACCGATTTACCATTTGTGTTGGTATCGATCATCTTTTTCTTGTGGTGGCCCACTTCAGCAAAGTTGCATCTACGACTGTATGCTCGTTTAGTTGTCAAAACACGCCAACTTCAACGTTGGAAAGCTTGGAAGGACGATGAAAATAACTGGGAGGAATTGGTTGTTCGTCAACGCCGTCTTGCTGGCCGATTGGTTGGTTTGGGTGAAGGGCTTATTTTGCCCGGCGATGAGGATTGGATTGACCCTCCGGCAGGAAAAGATGATGTCGAATCGGTCCAAAGGCGCCTGTCATCCTCGGCTTAATTGAACCACGAGTTTGAGTGTCGGCATTCACGAGTATCCCGTATGTTGATATGCAGGCATCACCACGCACCTTTGGGGACTGATTATGGTGGGTAGTGAACACATAGAGATGATACCTGCTCCGGAGAATAAAATCTGGTCTGCAGAAGTCAATGGTACCCCTGTTGAAGTCTTGGCTCCATCCAATGCAGTTCTTCTTGATGTTCTGCGTGACAAAGTGGGAACACTTGGCGTCAAAAGAGGATGCGATCTTGGCACCTGTGGATGTTGTACGGTCATGGTTGACGGTGCGCCACGGCTCTCTTGTCTCTGCCTTGCAGGTCAAGTTGAAGGAGCATCAATCATCACAGTCGAAGGATTGGCAGATGGTGCTCACCTTGCACCAATACAGGCCTGCTTTGCGGAATATGGCGGTTCTCAATGTGGCTTTTGCACTCCAGGGTTCCTCATCAGTGCTCAAGCGTTATTGAATGAAAACGACACCCCGACAGACCAAGATATCGCCTGTGCAATTGACGGAAACCTTTGCCGTTGCACTGGGTATCAGCAAATCATTGAATCGATTCAAGGAGCAGCAGCCATACATCGTGGCGAAGTGGCAGGACCTGCTCCAGCAAGTGACCCTCATCCAGACCCTCATCCCGAAGGGCCCGATGAACCCAATATGCCTCCTGGCCATGCACGGTGATTGTTATGTCTGGAGGATATCGTCAGCAACCAGGTGCATCTGGTGGAACCACTCGTAAAGATGGTAAGCGAGTTGCTGGAAAGCAAGCCTTCCCTCCTCCAGGTTCTGGGGGCTCAAGGCCAAAGATGTCAACTAGAGATCTGGATTTTATTCCCGAATCCGTTGGCGGAAAAGAACCGCAACCTGCAGGCTCTCATATTCACGACCGTGTCAGAACCGGCACCAGCGTCGGAAAAGAGATGCCTTTGGTTGATTCAAACGCTAAAGTGACCGGCCAGGCATGGTATGGAGACGATGTCCGTCTCCCAAACGAAGTGATTGGTAAGATTTTACGTTCCCCTCATCACTATGCGAAAATTAAGTCAATCGATACATCTCGTGTAGAAGCACTTCCTGGCGTATTGGCAGTGGCAACCGGTGCTGACTCCCCTCATCGTTTTGGAGTTCTTCCTGTTACGAAGGATGAACATGCTATGGCAGTGGAAAAAGTTCGCCACGTTGGTGACCTGGTCGCGTGTGTCGCTGCAATTGATGAAGCAACAGCTCTTGAAGCCCTCAATTTATTTGATGTTGAATGGGAAGTCCTTGAACCAGTTTTCGACCCTAAAAAGGGACTGGAAGATGCTGACGAGCCGATTCACTGGAGAGGCAAGTATCATTTGGCAAAGACCAACGTGCAAAAGCGAGTTTTCCAAGAATTCGGAGACCGTTCGCTGGTCGAAAAGCCACATGCTGCATCCCATGGGAAATGGAATATGGCTGGTGTTCATCACGGTTTCACCGAACCGCATGCTGTCGTCGCTCACTGGGATCCAAATGGCCGCCTACAACTGTATACCCCCCAACAAGTCCCTCATTACACACATCGGGCCCTTTCAACTGTTCTTGAAGTTCCAATGCACCAAATCAATGTCATCCGCACTTTTGTCGGCGGAGGATTTGGTGGTAAATCTGACCCGTTCCCTCATGAAATGTGTGCTGCTATTTTATCGCGAAAATCTGGCCGACCTGTTCGAATTACGTTTGACAGAGAAGAAGTGTATTGGATTAATCGAGGGCGACACCCAAGTCACATCGAAGTGAAAATGACGGCTGATGAAGATGCTCGAATCTCTGGTTTTGACATCGATGCACTCATCGATGGGGGAGGTTTTGCATCATTCGGACACGTCACTTCGTATTACAACGGAGTATTGGCTACTGCTCCATATGAATTAGGCTCATTTCACTACACCGGTGCTCGTGTTTGGACCAATAAACCTGCTTCGGGTGCAATGCGAGGCCACGGTGCAGTCAACACGCGATGTGCGGTTGAAGTCGGCTTAGATGAAATGGCAGAGACAATGAAAGTTGATCCAATAGATTTGAGATTAGCGAATCTCCTCCCTCCACACAGTCGAACAATCAGTGGCTTCAGAATTACCTCCAATGGCATGCGTGAAGCACTCGAAAAGGTCCGTGAAGGGTCCAATTGGGACGACAAATTCCGCCAATTACCACTTGGCAAGGGCATTGGAATCGGTTGTGGCTTTTTCATCTCTGGTTCAGGGTTGCCGATTCACTGGGATCCCAACCGATTCCCCCACGCAACAGTTCACATGCAAGTCGACATGGATGGAGGCGTAACGGTGCATACCGGCGCTGCAGACATTGGTCAAGGTTCGACGACAGCTGTTGCCCAAGTCGTTTCCGAAGTTCTTGCGCTTCCAATTGAAATGATTCACGTGCGCAGTCACGAAAGCGATACTTCTCCTGTTGATTTGGGTTCTTACTCAAGCCGGGTTACGTTCATGAATGCAAACGCAGCAATCCGTGCAGCACTTGAAATCCGAGAGCAGTTACTCAATGCGGCATGGGAGATTCTCGGTTATCATCCGAATAACCTGGTTCTGAATGACAGGCGTATTTACTACAAACACGACCCTGCAATTGGGGTCTCCTACCTCAAAGCCCTTCACAAGGCACAGGAAGACAAAGGGGCTTTGATTGCAAGTGGCGCATATCGCTCTCCGCCTATGGGAGGCGTTCACAAGGGTGCGGCAGCAGGTTTGGCTCCCGCTTATTCGTTCTCAGCCTATGTTGCTGAAGTCGATGTGGATGTCGAAACTGGTTTGATTAAGTGTACCAATGTTTGGGCTGCTCACGATTGTGGGAAAGCCCTCAACCCATTAGCGGTAAAGGGTCAAATCATTGGCTCATGCCACATGGGATTAGGCCAAGTGCTCTCCGAGAAGATGGTGTATGGTCGAACAGGTCATTTGCAAAATCCAAATCTTTTGGACTACAAGATTCCCTCGGTATATGAGATGCCGCATGTCGAACCAATCATTATCGAATCGTGTGACCCGGAAGGTCCGTTCGGTGCTAAAGAAGCAGGCGAAGGACCCTTGCTTCCAATTCTCCCAGCGGTTGTAAATGCTGTTTATGATGCGATTGGAATACGATTGCGGGACTTGCCTCTAACGCCGGATGTTGTCTTCAAAGGCATTGAAAAAGCACTCAAGGCTTCGGAACATGAAGATCCTACAGATTTGCCTTCACCCCGTCTTACTCACGGAGCATTACAACCCACTCTTGTTGCTCGTGCTCAAGAACACAAGATTCGTGACAAAGCACGTCAGCGAACAGAAGACACGAGTCCCTATGTGAACGGTGTGTTGTTTGGCTTCGATCCGACTATACCGCTAGAAGACCAAGTCGAAGGTTGGCGTACTGCCACAGAACCAGACCCTGAGCAACTTGCAGAACTTGGACTTGCAGGACGAGCTTGGTTGAAGAAAGAACAACGACACATGGAAGGTGAAAATTAATGTTGATGCCACCGTTTACTCTTCACAACCCTACATCTGTAGAAGAAGCCTGCTCCCTTGCAGGAATGTTGCTCGAAAAGGGTGAAGAATTTGATTGGGTTGCTGGAGGAACTGACTTACTTCCAAATTACAAATGGCACATCAATCCAAAACCACATGTGATTTCTCTCGCTCGAATCGATGGTGTAGACACTCTTTCACTTCATGAAATCGGTTGTATGGCCCGCCTTGGAGACTTAACTGAAGAAAATGGGATACATCCGTTGATTGTTGAGGCTGCAAGTAAAGTAGCATCCTCGTTAGTCCGTCGCAACGCGACTCTGGGGGGCAATCTTTGCCTTGACACTCGATGTTTTTGGTATAATCAAGGAGAAGATTGGCGCCGTTCAATAGACTGGTGCCACAAGGCTGATTGCGGTACAGGTGCTGACTGTCGGGTCATCCCCAATCAAAATACGCTCTGTGTAGCAACCTACCAAGGAGATATTGCTCCTACACTGATGGTGCTTAACGCTGAAGTCCATCTTATCGGGCCAAATGGATTACGAATACTTCCTCTTTCGGAATTTTACCAACTCGATGGAATGACCAAGAATGTTCTCGCAAAAGGCGAATTCCTTTTGAAAGTGACGTTATCCGAAGAATCAGCTCAACGTACTGGTTCCTATCAAAAATTACGAGTGCGTGACTCATGGGATTTCCCAGAAGCAGGCGTCGCAGCATCATGGGTTCCTGGCGATGCTTCTTCTCTCCAGATTGCAACAACAGCATTGGAATCTATTCCACGCTGCCACCCTGAGGAGGTTGCAACAGTGCTCGAAGCCGGTTGGGATGGGATGAATTCTGTGAAGGCACTTGCTGCAAGTGTTCGCAAGAGTATCAAACCGGTGAACAATACCTCTCTCCCTCCACGTTACAGAAAATCAATGGTCCGTGTCTTGACGAAGCGGGCAGTTGAAAAAATACTCGATTGAAGTGATACAATGAAGCAAACAAAATTGGTTCTGCTGTTGACTTTTCTACTTGGATTCTCAGTGTTGGGCAGTATTCCAGCACATGCCCAAAGCCCTATTGACGGACAATCTTGGTCTCTAGGTTGGGCTACAGACATGGATTCAGCGTTCATTGTAGACTTGGACCTTGATTGGGATGCTGAAGGTGAAATTCTTGCCTATGTCGAAAACAATCGCATGGCTCAACTGGAATTGGACCTTACCTATGCGTTTGATTCATGGGTCCCGTTCTCTTTCAGTGGCCCAGATTCGTTTACAGTCGGCGCTAATGCAAATGAGACTTTTACCATCTCCTTTTCTTCAATCGACGACGAGGATACTCGTGAATATAATCCAGACAATACTTCGACACTGACAATCACTGCAGAAGAGAAAGTGGGCGATACGTCTGCGAGTACCCAAGAAATTGAAGGAGACGTTAGCGTTCCCCGAGTTTTTGATCTACGTCCAGAGGTGACAATGCCTGAGGAAACTCTTCACGCAGGCTCGTGGATTGAAATCTCTACTCAGCTCCTCAATAACGGTAATGCCCGTGACGCAGTGAAGGAAGCAACCGTTCAATTCCGTAGTTGCCCTCATCTCTCTATGCCAGGTATTCAAGACTTAGCGAATACATTGGTCGAAACTACCGATGCCCAGGGTGGCAAAGATGTCTTCACAAACCTACGCCTCGAAGCTTCTGAAAGCCAACCGAATCGCATCTGTGAGATTACCTTATCATTGACATCAGAGGGCGATGATGCATCTCGAAGCGTTACCTTTGAACTCGAAGTTCAGGCAGTTGAGGTGGCTGAAAATCCATCCAGTCCGACGAACACAGATGATGGTGATGACAGTAGCAGTCTTTCTCAAGAATCCAACACCTTGCCTTGGGTGGGTGGAATTGAACTCTTAGCACTGTTGGGCATCGCATCGCTTCACAGAACGCTTCAAAAGAGCCTTTGACACCATCTTTTTTTGATACAATCGGGCTTTTTCTCGATTATTGACCGATTGGAAAGATTTCATCCGAATGTTTTCCGTCTCCTATTAACCTGCGTCTCCAAATCATGCATGAACAAGCATTAAGTGTAGAGCGAGGTTCCGACGGTTGTTATACTGTTCAAGAGTACGGCAAGCGAACTAAGGAGGGAGATTATGGCAAGCGAAGATTCAACAAAAATCTCCATAGAAACTTGGCTCAAAGTCGGTCTTGTTTCTTCGCTCTTACTCTCAGTATTGGTTATCGCTTTGGTCAGTTCAGATAAGCAGAGTGTTCTTTCACCCTACAACAATGCAGCAGATCAATATTCTGCGCAGCAATTGACAGAGATGCGCAGCGTTGTCGAAGCAGGTGATTTCAGCATTGCCAATACCATGTCAACTCCAATGCTCGTCAATGATTGGAACGACCCTCACCGCACCATGCTTATCATCGCTGGGACAGAGAAACCATTTGATGCTGCAGAAGCATCCGCCCTTCACGACTTTGTCACCAAAAAAGGTGGAAAGGTTATCCTCGCATCCAATTCGACCAACGCTCAGCTTGTAGCCTCAGAATTCGGAGTTAAATTCTTCGATGCGCCGGTGTATGACGACCAACGTTACTACGAAGTTGAAGACGACCTTGGTGCTCTCCAAAAGCAAGACCCTCGTCGTCTATGGGCTGCTGCGAGCGTCAATCAAAACGTGAGCCAAATGGGCGATGAAAAGTTGATTCCTTGTTCCGCCGCAAATATCGCAATCGCTCAAGTTGACAATTGCCGTATGCCGGTCCTTTTCCACCGCCCTACAGCAATCCAAGTTCTTGACGAGCAATCTGAATTAGACCGTGACATCAATATTCTCGCAGCAGCTTCAACTTCAGCACGAGTCCTTAAAATTCCAACAGATATCGATAACCCTCAGAATCCTACTCTCGGAGAAGGAATGACAGGACTGATTATTCGAATCGATTATCCAGTAACCGACGTTCTTGATGTGAAGCCAAACAATGATTATGGCGAAATTGACGTCACTGGTTCTATTGTGTTTGTTTCGGACCAACAAGTTCTCGCTAATCACCTGTGGGACGCAGACCTAGCGGAAGAAGAAGGATATCTTCAATGCTCATCTCCTGCATACCTCGAAAACGGACACAACTGCTGGGATACTGACCCTGATGGACTTTCTGCTGCTCAAGGAGATACAAATTGGAACGGTAACAGTCAATACTTCTCGGCTTTGATGTATGACATGATGGAATTTGATAATCCTGAATTATCGACAACCATTACTCGCTCTCCGTCTGAATTCTATGTTGTCTTTGACGAAAGCCGACACGTTTCAAGTGCTTTCACATCTCCTTTCACCGAAGCAATGGGGGTCGTCGTTCTTCTCACAAGCGATGTTGTCCTCAAGTGGCTCATCATTCTCAACCTCTTTGCGCTACTTGCAATTGCAATCATGGTTGTGCCAGAAAAAGAAAATTGGCGACACGTGTTCGACCTTACTCGATTCCGTGAACGTCCTTCAAAATTGGATCCTTCTCAATACCAATTGCGAACTCGTGAAGCATTGCTTTCCAAGGTTCGACAGTTCAATGACCTTACGCGTGACGAATTCATGCGTAAATCCCCTGCGGAGATCATGCAAATGGTCCGAGATCCGCGTCTGGTCGAGCTTATCAGCTCTACCCGTTCCTACTCCAACGAAGAACTGCGGGAGGTAATTCCGCAAATTCGCCGTTGGGGAAATTGATATTTGGAGGAAAATAGACATGCAACCCCCCGCCCCCCCAGCAGCCCCGCCCGCGCCAGCGCCAGCAGCTCCTGTGGCCCCAGCAGCACCTGCAATGCCTGCACCAGCAGCGCCAATGCCTGCGGCACCTATGCCAGCAGCACCAGCGCCTATGCCAGCAGCACCTGCAATGCCAGCACCGGCCCCAGCACCTGTAGCACCGGCCGCTCCGGCCCAGCCGAAGCACCAGACCAGCCCAGAAAACAAAGAGAAGTTGAAGGCCGTCGGTTCGATTGCAAGCGCAATCGGTGCCGAAGTCCAGAAAGTAATTATTGGTAAAGCACACGTTATCGATAATGTTCTAATCAACATTCTTTCCAACGGTAACCTTCTGTTCGAAGATTACCCAGGTCTGGCGAAGACATTGATGACCAACACCTTTGCCGATGCACTCGGTTGTGATTTCAAGCGTGTACAATTTACGCCTGACTTGCTCCCTGCTGACATCACTGGTACCAACATCTATGACGCAAAGAAAGGTGAATTTACGTTCAAACCAGGACCTCTGTTCTGTAACCTTCTCCTTGCTGACGAAATTAACCGTGCTCCTCCGAAGACCCAAGCAGCTTTGCTTGAGGCTATGCAAGAGAAGCAAGTTACCATTGGTACTGTGACACACAAACTTCCAGCACCGTTCATTGTTATGGCAACTCAAAACCCTGTCGAACAAGAAGGTACTTACCCACTTCCAGAAGCACAACTTGACCGTTTCATGTTCAAGATGTCCGTCGGATATCCTGACCGCGCTGATGAAGACGAGATTCTTGCTCGTCGTATTACTCGTGGAAAGGACGCAGTCGAAGTCGAAGTTATCACCAGCCCAGAAATGGTGATTAACATGCAACAAGCATGTGAATTCGTTTACGTCGACCCTGCTCTCCGAATGTATATGGTTGAAGTCGTATCCCGTACACGTGAAGATCCTCGTGTTTTGGTCGGCGCTTCTCCTCGTGGTTCCCAAGCATTGCTCAAGACTTCTCGTGCTGCAGCAGCACTCCGAGGTCGTGATTTCGTCACTCCTGATGACATCAAAGCCATTGCGGAACTTGCACTTGCACACCGAATTATTCTCAAGCCTGAACATCAAATCAAAGGCCTAGAATCTGGTGAAGTTATTCAAGCAATTCTACGGGAAGTTCCAGTACCTACAGTTTGATTGTAGTACGAATCTGATTTTGAGGTGAGTATGATGTGGAGTCGTAAATCTGCTATGTTAGGAAGCTTGGCTATTGCCATGTATTTGCTTGGTTTGACCTTGCGAAATTCCCAACTTGTCACGATTGCGGTGGTCATCTTCGTTTTCCTTACTTGGGCTGCCTTGTTTGGCGGCCACGCAGACGTTGCCGCTACCGGCCGTCGTGCAGATGAGTGGAGTGGAGAAGAAGGTGCGGCATTGAACAGTGTAAGCGCAATGCGTAAGTTGTCCAGTGCACGTATTTTCGAAGATGGTGAACTCAACATCACCCTGAGGATGCAAAATCATTCCTCTCTTGCCAAAATTCTAGAAGTTCGAGACCGAGTTCCTGAAGTAATGCGTATCAAAGATGGTGCAAATTACATTTTGATGGAATTAGGTCCACGCCGTGAAACATTCATCGAATACACCGTTGAATGTCCACTTCGAGGTTTTTACAGTGTTGGTCCTGTGGCTGTCAGGATTCAAGACCCGTTCGGATTATTCCACAAGGAAAAGGAATTGCATGTCTACAATGACTTCCTTGTATTCCCGAAGATGGAAGACCTCAAAGAGACATTCGTGAAATCACGTGTTCCTAAGATTTTCACAGGTGCTGTCAACATTCGACAACCTGGACCTGGTTCGGAATTTTATTCCCTTCGTGAGTATTTCGAAGGTGACTCGTTCCGTGCTATCAACTGGTCTGCATACGCTCGCTCTGGAAAACTCATGGTCAATGAACGTGAACGTGACGCTGTGTCCGATATCATCATCATTGTGGATTCACGCTCTGTGGCCGAAACAGGACCAGTCTCTCGAAATGCACTGGTTTACTCAACCCGAGCAGCAGCTTCGTTGGCGAAATATTTCCTTGGTCGTCGTGACTCCGTAGGCGTCATCGTTTACGGTGATGAAGTTGTCAGTGTTGATCGAGATACTGGAAAGAAGCAACTCTACGTGATTTTAACGAAACTTGCTGGTGCAGTAGCACGAGGAAACATTCCACTTCAAGTGGTTGTTAACCGTATTCTACCGCACATCAACAAGGGAAGTCCAATCATCTTCTTGTCCAATCTTGAAGATGATCCTACTATCGTAAATGCACTTCGAGATTTCCGTGCACGAAACTTCGATGTAACGGTCCTTACCCCTTCGTCTCTTGAATTTGAATTTGATGCTCGACGCATTGACCGAACCGGCTATGAAGTTATGAAGACAGAACGGGATGTTCTGATTAGCGAACTCCGTGGACTTGGTGTTAACATCATGGATTGGGAGCCAGATATGCTCCTTTCAACTGCACTTGCCGGGGCAAGAGGATTCTGAGGTGAGATTATGACTGTATCAAGACCTTCCAATGACACTGCTCACTTGTATGACGGAAAGACCGTTCGTTCAGCAGCTCCTTCAAGAAAGAAGATTGCAGGACAAATCGGTTCTGGAACCGATATTCCAAAAGATGCTATCCCTGATGTTGAAATCCCTTCATTTATTGAGAGTCTCCTCGGTGGACCCTTGGTCCCTAAGACCAAATTCCTGCCACCTGCAAAGATGGTTCAAAACCTGCAACTCGGCGTTTATGGTATTCTTGTTGCATTGGCATTGTTAACATACATGATTTCACCTGCTGAAGGAACCATATGGTATATGATTACAGGAAGCTTAGGTGTTGCAACCATTCTTCAATTGATTCTGATTGCTGGCGCAACTGGAACAGGTTTCTGGGGTACATTCCAACGTGATGGGCGTTTTACTCTTGCGAGTAACCTCATGTTCATTCTCGCTATCCTACGGTTTGCTTCTTCCAAAGTAACGCTTTCAAATGACCTCCTCGGACTTCAAGATAAACCATTTTTACTTTCAGCACTTGTTGTCATCTATGCTGTTCTTTTGATTATGTATTTCGAACTCACCAATGGTGTACTTCGTTATTCGATGCTTGACACAAGTATTCGCACAAATGAAGTCTATGTCATGAACCCTCAGAAAATTGTCGGTAAATATCACCGTTCTCTTCTTATCAACCCGATTATCGCAACACTCCTCGCAACTGTTGTTCTTTCAGCAAATACTATTCTTCCTTTCTTTGTTGGGATTCTCTCCAAAGATACTGCATTGAGAATGGAAGAATCCGTTGAGTTAATTTCAGTTTATGGTGTTGCTCTTGGAACGTTCTTCGTGTTCTGTGTGGTTGGTGGCTTGTTTGCACTTAACTTGCCAACCCACTTGCAAAGTTTCCGAGAAAAGCGTGCTGACGGTAACTAAGCCTCTACAGTGAGTTGTAAATAACTCGCTAACGTATTGAGCATTGAGTGAATCTCATTGTTTTTCGAAATCAGTCGGATAGCATGGTCGGTCACTGACAAAATTTCAACATCAAGGATTTCTTTGAGATTTGACACTAGGAGATTTTCTGAGTCTTCAGGAAGCTTATTACCGACTAGAGAAAACATAACGCCGTATTCTGAAATCTTTGGTGGATTGAAATAGGTTGATACAATTTCAGTAGCGATCATGAGATCGTGTTGAGAAAGAATCCACGAAATGCTTCCAGGCTTTGAATCTAAATTCCAGCAAGGAATATTCTCTTCGGCAAAATCAACTAGAATGCGCCCAAGTTTTTCGCTTTGAACTTCGAGAGATGGAGATTCGACACTCAATCGGACAACATTCGGCAAACATCCGATTGCTTTGACTCTACGAGCTTGATGTAAATCAGGTCCAATAATTGTTGAAGCGGTATCTTTGAGAACCCCTCGAAGGTCGCGTATTTCGAGTGGGATTCCTATGCTACGAAGTGGTTCGACAGTTGCTGGATGCAACACTGGAGTGTCTAATCGAGCGAGTTCAACCGCTTCTCCATATCCAAGATAAGGTATTGACTTGGAGGGTATGCCCCAGCGAGGATTCAACGGTAAGACTCCATCAACATCTTTCCACAGAATTACCTTGTCAGCATTGATGAGGCGTGCAATAGATGTTGCTGTATGATCACTCCCGCCACGGCCAAGTAGCGCTAATTCACCGTCGCTGCCTTCTCCGAACCAACCAGTAATTACCGGAGTTCCATAGAGGGCAGTTCTATCTAATTCTTTCATGGAAGTTTCAATATCGACAACGGGTGCTCTGTTTACGCCCTTGAGTTTCAAACTGATGTCTTCCGCCCCGACTGGATGGGCCTGAATACCAAATTCTTGGAGTCGGTGTGCAACAACCAGTGCAGAAAGCCTTTCGCCAGCAGCCAACAAGCGGTTCGTAGCGCTCCAATCCTGAGGGTTGCGTGATAATTCTTCCAAGGCTTGTTCGATTCCTTTCAGAACCTGATTGTACACATTGGCATTCTCGCTGTCAATCAATCCAGGTGCGAAGCGAAGGTGTTGTCTTGAAAGGTCACTTACCAACCGGCTGGCGTATCTTGGCTCTTGACTCGCTCTCATCAATCGGTCGGTGGTGCCCCATAACGCTGAAACGACAAGAATTGATTGCCCTGGCCAATGCTGGATAACTTCAGCAATACGGTTCAAATCCGAAATATCTCGAAGGCAAGAACCTCCAAATTTATGAACAGTGATGGATTTATTCACTGAGAAAACCTCCACGGAGAGCAAGATCGCAAAGTATGAGCTTGGCCATTGATTCAACCACCGCCACCGCTCGGGGTCCTAATACAGGGTCATGACGCCCCTTAACTACTAGGGGCTCAATGGTATTCGTTTCGAGATTCAAAGTATGTTGTTCAGAAGCAATGCTTGATGGTGGTTTGAATGCGACGGAGACATGAATTGGAGAACCAGTGGCAAGACCTGCTAACACACCATCGGGTTGATCACCAGTAAGAATTGGTTCTTCAGCCGTTCCACCCCATGAATCGTTATGTTGTAGGCCAGTCATTTCCACCACTCCAAAGCCCCTGCCAAAAGTAACTCCTCTGGCAGCAGGAATCGACATCATTGCACGAGCAAGTGCCGGTTCAATTCCATCAAACCATGGTTCACCAAGCCCAAGAGGTAATCCTGTAATCTGAAGGTCAACGCGACTACCGATTGAATTTCTCTGCATCCGATGTTGTTCGACGGTTTCCACCATTGCCAGTGCTGCAGAAGGGTCTCTGCATCTCATTTCTTGACATGCTTCGTTCTCCCATCGAGGAGGGCAATGTTCCATTTTCTTTGCTTGAACTTCACCGATGGCGCCAACGTGAGCCTCACAAACGACTCCCAACTTATCGAGAAGAGGGGAGAGAAGGGCAGCAGAGGCGACAAGTGCCGCTGTTAATCGTGCGCTCGAACTTCCACCGCCTCTTAGGTCCGCTTCACCTTCTGTTCGCTTATGCATGACCATGTCTTGATGTCCGGGCCGTGGGTGAGCGGGTAAGAAACTGTAATCCCGTGATTTGGCGTCTTTGTTTGCAATGGAGATTTCAATGATTTCTCCAGTGGTTTTACCATCGGTAATTCCGCTTCGAAATTCGACGACATCCGGCTCTTTGCGTTTACTTGCATAACGTCCACCCGGTCGGCGTGCTGCCATCGCTTTTTCAATAGCCTGATAATCGATTTCGATTCCTGCTGGAACCCCTTCGAGAGTTGCCCCAACACGGGGTCCGTGACTTGTCCCAAACAGGGTGAGTCGAATCCATTCTCCGAGGTGCATTTGCATTGGACTCAGTTTCACGAGCCCCCCTCCCTTCAAGAAGGTGCGTCTCACATCTGTTCTTCTTTTCTGATGCTCAAAAAAGAGGTTTGAATTACTTTATCGATATCTTTGTTCGCTTCAAACAACTTGAGAAGTCGCTCACATGTAGGTTGGCTCACCTTTGGAGCCACGACTACGATTGCATCACCAGAACCACTCATACCTGCAGCACGAGCCCCGTTGAGCATGGCATCATTGGTGATTTTTCGACCTTTAACATCGTTCATCACGTTGATTGTCCCTCTGCCATTCCATGTCAAGGCAACCAGTTCATTCATCTCTTGTAATGCTTCAAGTGCATTTTGGTAAGCTGCGGTATGCGGTACAAAATCTTCGAGTTGAGGACGTTTTTCCCGTTCACCTCGGCAGATAATCATGACCACCCAATCATCAGGGTTTGGACCATCTCCCTCAAACAATACACCTTCTGCTATTGTTTCAGCTCTTGGATCTATTAATTTCCACCCTGGAGTAAGGCAAGCCCACGCATCGTCAACAGAGCCGGTTAACGACACGTTTGTTTCGATTTGTGCTTGTGCTGCCATCGCCACATATTCTTCATCGCTTACTTCCGAGTCCGTTGCATCAGCAAGTGCTCGTAGCGCAGCGATGGAAGTTCCGGCACTTGATTTGAGTCCTTGGCGTGGAGGAATTTGACTCATAACTGCCCAGTGAAGTTCTTCTTTTGCAAGATTCTTTGGAAGTGGAAATCCACCTGCAATCCAAGCATCAATAAGAGCAGGAAGTAAATCATCAGGGTCTTTGAGACCTCGTTTACTTGGCTTATCCAGTAAACGAACAGCGATGGGTAAGTCAAGACCGATACTCGCTCCGTAACCAAGCCCTGCTGCATGGAGTAAACTGCAACCACCATGAGCATTCCCAGAACCTAATACCGCCATGCAATCATCTCTCAGTGACCGAACTTGAAATTAAAGCACCAACATGCCTTGCTCCCATGTCGCTCCAGCCAATGACGAGATCTCCGTGTTTCAATGCAGTGATTGATTTGGTTTTCTTGTCAAGGCCGACGACTCGTACCGTCTCTGCTTGTTGTAAGAACATGCTCCCTTCTTTATCATTTTCATCGGTCCATTTCACTAAAATCATCGGGCGTTGTTCAATTTTCAAGCGACCAATCGACACACTGCGTTGTTCTCCTTCTGTATTGGTGATGAGAACTTCTTGGCCTGAGCGAAGTTCGGAGAGATATTTGGTCTGGCCATTCGCCATGCGAACATAGGCATGGGGTGGGCCTGCATTGACTCGAAACGGTCGTGTAGGGACAAATTCCGATTCAATCGTCTCTCCATGAACAAAAAGAAAACTGGAAGCACTGGAACCGAGCAAGAGCCCTTCTCCATGTTCAAGTAATTGCGTCATGTCAATACAGTATCTGTCGGCCATGCCGCCAGGTTCGACGGATGTAACTGTCAATACACCCATTCCTCTTTTTTCGGAAGCATGTGGAGTGAGTTGAGTTTCTTTGTTCAAACGTTCTAATCGGAGAGATTTTACAATCAATGCAGCTTCCAGCAAAGCCTTCAATGGTTTTACGACCAAAGCCTCTACTCCTCTATCGAGTGCAAAACCCGCCCCTTGAGCCTGTTCAGGCGTTGAAAGCACAGCCGCAATTTTGGTAGGCGTACCTTCACAAGCAGCTAATAAATTCTCAATTGGAATCATCGACCAATCAGAAAAATCCAGAACAATCCATTCAACACTCCCAACCAGCGAGCGAGCGTAATCTTGAGACAATTCGGTGCTAATGGTGACCAAACTACCGATAAGCAGTTCTTCACTCATCACGTGTTTCTCGTTACAATAAAGAGAATGAGGTAAGCTTGAACGCTCTGAAAAAAGTCGTCGATCGATGCCTTGTTCAAGAGCAGAAACTCTTTCTATAGAATCACGCTGATCGAGCCAAACTTCCATATCGACACCTCAAAGACCACATTCTTCTATCGCTTGATGTACTGTAGCATTTTTGTGAACGAGCATCATCAATGCTTTGGCAATCCCTTCGACATCAGGGTGTGCAAAAACTTGACGTCCCATGCAAACTCCCGATGCACCTGCATCGAGTGCTTGACGAACCATGGTGAGAATAGCGTGTGAATCGCCAGTTGAAGGCCCTCCAGCAACAAGAACAGGAATGGGTACTGCAGATGCTATCTTTGAGAAACTCTCTTGATTACCGGTCCAAGTGGTCTTTGCAGCATCACACCCGAGTTCAAAGGCGAGTCGAACTGCATGAGCATTAGCATTTGTATCGTCACCCTCCATGATGGAAAGGTGTTTGCCGCGAGCATAAACCATACCGAACATTGGTAATTGGTGATGTAGAGCAGCCCGGCTCATTTGTCCCATTCGTTCAACCATAATCGCTTCATTTGGACTACCCATATTGACTTGGCATGAAACTCCAATTCCCCCTCTCGGAAGAACTTCATCTGCATTTCCAACCAAGACTTTGTTGGCGGCATCTGGGCCTGCATGGCGAGTAGAAACCGAAAAATGAACAACCATATTGGTGGAAGAACCATCGCACAGATGGTTGTAATGATCCACAACCCCTTTTTGTGCTACAATAGCATCAACTCCAGCACGAACGAGGCATTGAATGACATGTTCTGTATCAGTAAGCCCCTCAACGGGGAAATCTGAAGCTCCATGGTCAATAGGAATCCAAACTCCACGTCCATTTGGAAGCAATGAGTCCAAGCGAGAGGCCTTGTCCATGACCTTGCCAAAACCCGCTTGTTCTCAAGGTTTTGCACACATTACTCGAAATTCATTTGCTCAC
This sequence comes from Candidatus Poseidoniaceae archaeon, assembly GCA_949372875.1. Lineage (GTDB taxonomy): Archaea > Thermoplasmatota > Poseidoniia > Poseidoniales > Poseidoniaceae > MGIIa-L1. The sequence continues at coordinate 171,769 of CASIAW010000004.1, read as the reverse complement.
TGGCCCACTTCATCATGGCTAATTCAGCCCGATTGAGGTGTTCTTGCAGCGTTGAACGAGGTGTTTTCATCAACTCAGAGAGTTCTCGTAACTTAATTTGTTTTGGATGATCGTAATACCCTGATGAAGCGGCTACTTTGACACATTCTATTTGTCGAGGTGTGAGAATACTTTCGATGATGCTCTGATTATCTTCCATCTCCACGACTTTGACGATATCTGGCGGTAGTAACTCTCTACATGTTTTCAGAAAATTTGAGATTCCAGCAGGAACGCCTCGCACAGTGAGGTTAATTCCCTCGCCGCCGTATGTGTAAGGAGGGAGAATATGAATGTTGGAAAATCGTATTGCTGCTATGGAAAGCGGATGAGAATTCCAAACCACCAAGTATCCACTTTGTCCGCCTCCAAGTTCGGACTCAACAGTCAAAAACGGCACATCGTTCAAATCTTGAACAGTCTTGCCTTCACAAAAATGAGGTAGAATCAATTGGCGAATGCCCTTTTCACCGATGTCAAGGTGCCCGACAACCTCCAAAGAATGGGCAATTTTGGCGATAGGAGCATATTCTGAGTTGGCTACAGTCTCAGCAGTCCACTTTAGATGAATCTCGCGCACAAACTCACCACCATACAATGAGATATAAAATCAAACCTAAAATTTCATGAAACGATAGATGTTGAGCAATTTTTTGTAAAAACATGCGGGAAATCTCAAAATATTACGACCGATGTTACAAAAGACTAGCACTTGCTGCGATATACAATGGGAGTTGAAACAGTCGTAACTTCGATAGCCCTCGTAGGTGGATTTGTTGTTGGGTTGTGGTATATCTTTACCCGTAAAGATGTAACTATCTCGGCTCAGCATGGAATGAACCCTGAAGGACTGCGTTACGATACCGGAACTCCTGGTTTTGGCAGCGCAAAAGTTGAGATTGATCGAAAGTTAGCCCAAGTCGAAAACCGCCGGCGTCGGCAACATGCGATCTCAAACCGTTTGGCTGTTGAAAACGCTGAACGTCAAGCACGAGATCAACTTGACCATACTCGTGCTCAACAAGAAGCAGAGCGCCTGCGTATGATGGAAGAGGCAAGAACAGCAGCTCTAGAAGAGTCCCGCCTCGCTAATGAAGCAGCTCAAAAAGTTCGGGACCAACAAGATGAGGCTCGCCGACGTGAAGAAGAAGAGTCTCGCCTTGCTGCAGAACGTGAGAACCAACGTCAAGCAGACTTCTTGGCTGCTGAAGAATCTCGTCTCGCTGAAATCGCTGCAGCGCAACAGCAAAAAATTGCTTCCTCGAGTTCAAACTCAAAAGCCATCAAGGAACTTCAAGCCCGCCTCGAACGTGAAGGTGCCAAATCATCCGACGTTCAAGTTTCACTCATGTGGAACAATTTCAATGATCTCGATTTGCACATTGTCTGTCCTTCGGGAGAACGTATTCACGGAGGAAACAAAATCTCTGCTTGCGGTGGAGAACTCGATGTTGATGCGAATGTTCGAGCGGAAACCCGTAAACCTGTTGAGAATGTGTTTTGGCCTGAAGGAACTGCACCTGGTGGTCAATACCACGTGTATGTTCACTACTACAAAAAGCACAATAAGCGACGTTCAAAAGACCCAACAAAGTTCCAAATCATGGTGAACAGTGGTGGGGAAATGACCGAATATACCGCTGAACTGAGCAAAGGCGATCCAATTATGCAAGTCTGTTCTTTCGATGTATCCTCGAAAGCAGACCGAGAGCGATTAAAGCGAGAACTTGAAACTGAATTAGATGCTCTCAAGAACAAATTCGCAGATGCAGATTCAGATGGTAGTGCTCTCCTTTCTGTAGAAGAACTCGCTGAGGCTACTGGCATGACTTTTGCTGAGGCTGAAATCATTCACAAGAAGGCTGACAAAGATGGTGATGGTTCAGTTTCATTCGATGAATATCTCGAAGCCTCTGAGGTTCCTGAAGCCCCAGATTTGGATTCACTCAGTTGACTGAGTCTCGATTTGTAAAGTAGCTTTGAGTTTCCGCACAGCTCCTTCTTTTTGGTTCAGAGGAGAGCCGTTGAACGGCATCTTCATTACGACAGAATGTCGTCCAGTCGATTGCTTTTACATGCTTTACGAATCGAACGAGCAATACGTCGTCCCGTTGACATTCGTTCTTCATTGATATCAGAATAAGGGGAGCCTCCAACAAATGGGTTTGAGCCTGCAACGATTCGTGCACTGATTTCAAACACTTTGAATTCAAGTGCATCCGTGACGATTGTTTCGAGGCAGAAAGGTCCAATCATGCCTCGAGCCCCTTCTTCTAATTCGAACGACTCTGCTACGGTTCCTTCAGCCATTTCAAAGGCTCTTGGAAGCAACGATTCACGAATCACGACAGGCTGATTGCCTGTGACGACAAACGATGGCTCCAGTGCCATCTCACGCAAGTCACGTAGGGAACCCAGTTTGTAGAACTCGTCAACATTCGATTCATCTCTTCTGTCCATAGAAAGCAATTCGAGACGCCCGAGATTTTTTCCAGCATTCGAACCTTTGCCGCGGACTTGGAAACCATCGGTTGCCGTTGGGTCAAAGAAAAAGTGAAGGTAATAACGGCATCCAAGAACATATTCTTGAATTGTAAACTCCTCTTCGATATCGACATTCCGTCGGAAATCACGATAGTTACGTGCAATGAAATACCCTCTTCCACCCTTTGCACCAGCATATTTGACAATTACCGGTCCATCAATGTCGTGTGGGTCTTCAAGCACCTTTGGCATTGTACAACCTCCTGCTTCAAGCCATTGGCGTTGACGCTCTCGGCTGCTTTCCCAATGTAGAATCCCTCTGTTCCCGAAAGTAGGAACTTGTAATTCTCTGAAATTGGATGACCCAAGGTATTCGACGAGTGACCCGTGAGGAATGATGACGACATTTCGTTCACGGAACCATTCAGCATGATCGAGCATTTCTCTGTAATTCTCAAGCATTAGCCATTCGTCTGGTTCTGCGCCAGGGAATGCTTGATAGAATCGCCGACGGTTCTCTCCAACAGCAATCCCTAGGGTTCGGAAACCTTCCATGCGAGCGCCATGCAGTATTTGCAGAGAAGAGTGAGAAGCAACGACACCAATTGTGATATTGTCTCGGTCGTAGTCAGCGAGCCATCCCGCCAGTGTATCAGAATCTACGCCCATGTGGAGGGGTTCAGTATGTGTGATATGAGTGTTATGATTCTTTTTCATAGCAGTGAAGATTTTCCGATATAGTTCATTCTCTCCAATTTTGCTTACAACTCACTATTTGGCCGCAACAACGACAAACCCTCTGCCGAAACTCGACGCATGGCGTGGATGCAACTCGCAATTCGGGTTCTTCTTTCAGGAGGCTTAATTGTAGGGGCAAGTGAAATTGCAAAGAAGAACGATGTGTTTGGGGCTCTTCTGGCCTCCCTCCCCCTCATCTCCATTTTTGCGATGATCTGGCTATACAACGATGCGGGCGATACCGAACAGATTGCGACATTTAGTAAAGACATTTTTTGGCTGGTCATTCCATCGCTTGTGTTATTTCTCACGCTTCCAGTCTTTCTTCAAAAGGGAATTGATTTTTGGCCGGCGCTTAGCATCTCCATCGTTCTCACCATTTCCGGCTATTTCATCGGCTTGAAAGTTCTCAGTGGCTCCTCTTCATAGTGGAGATGTTAAGCGAAATTCACTCATTCTTGAGTGAAGAGTTCAAGGGCTGAGCACCAATCCTAAACTATGACCGACGACGCACCTACGCATCGAATGACTTACGGCGGCTATTTGCAGTTGGATGAGTTACTGACTCTACAAGACGGTCCTCAGGGATACAGTCCTGCTCCTTCAAACGACGAGCAACACTTCATTATCGTTCACCAAGCATTTGAGTTATGGTTTAAATTGATTTTACGGGAACTTAAGGAAACGCATGTTCTGCTCAATCAAGAACACGTACCTGAGGAAAAGTTACCTCAAATGGTTCACCACTTAGACCGGGTAACTGAAATTTTCCGTTTGTTGTCGAATCAATGGAAAGTCATGGAGACGCTTACACCACAGGGTTTCTTGGCGTTCCGGGACAAACTCGGAACTTCCTCCGGCTTTGAATCATGGCAGATGAGAGAATTGGAAGTCCTTCTTGGCCTTGATAATGCTCAACGAATGGGTGGAATGGACCCATTGCTGCACATGAAGAAACTGGCTAAAGAAGGAAAAGTAACCGATTCCGTTCTCGCCGACTTTGAGGCAACTTCGAACCAACCTTCGTTGCGTGAGGCACTTTCTGCTTGGCTTGCACGAACACCAATCAACGGCTCTCTTTCAGGTTCCGAGAATGATGGAAAGGTCATTGAAGCATTTGTTGAAGGCCATGTCGATGCAATGCGTTTGCATGGAGAAGAAGTAATTGCACACATTGTCTCCATCGGTCATGGGGAAGAAGCACCAGTTCGTGCTCGCATCGAAGCAGCGACAGAGCAGGCATCGGAATTCTTACGCCCTGATGGAAAAGTTTCACGTTCAAGGGCAGGTTTGTTATTTATTGAATCGTATAGGGAACTTCCGTTGCTTTCATGGCCTCGTAAATTGATTGATTCCTTTGTCGGCCTCGAGCAATCAATGTTGTTGTTCCGTTCAGCACATGCTCGAATGGTTGAGCGAATGATTGGACGTCGAATGGGTACTGGTGGGTCTAGTGGAGTTGATTATCTAGATGCGACAACCAAATACCGTGTTTTTGTTGATTTGTGGGCAGTGCGAACAATGTTGGTAAAGCGAGAAGCTTTGCCAGATGTTGAGCAAGCCAGTTTCTATGGCTTTTCTGCAAATGAGTAATCTCAGTCGAGGTGCGGGTCAATATCGATTGGAATGAGTTCGTGTTCGTACTCATACAATGCAATCTTGAGAGGGTCGAGGACGAAACGAAGTGACGCTTCTTCAAGACCATAGAGTGAAATCAATTCTTCCTTAAACGCTTCACGAAGGACTTCTTCGTTTGCATAAAGTGGAGCGCCCATTCCAATTTGGAGTGCGCGTGCACCAATAATTCGGGCTCGTTCAAATCGTGTGTGGAGTCGTGCTGGCTTTACCATAAAATACACCTGCGAGAGTACCCGCATTTGGGCGACCTGTCTACTGTTCTTGAACCTAACCCCTAACTCAATCCGTTAAACAGGGCTATTCTTCCTCTTCAGAATGCTGTTTTGAGAGGTTCCATCGCATGTAAATTGCAGGGAGTAAACAGGCTATCAGGATGACAGTCCAGAGGCTTGCAGTCACGCCCGGTGACATCTTTTGGCTGAGTACTTGACTCTGCTCCTCATCGACATTGAGATCAAAACCCCCGGTAGGATTCGATGAATCACTTTCGAGTAGATACACTCCGGAACGCTCCAACATCACAACGAGGCTCCCATTCCAATCTTGGAGTAAACTCGAAACATTTCCTGAACCGTTTGAAGCATTAAACACTCGAACATCAGTAGCCAATGTAGGATGCGTTCGATTTCGCTCTGGGTGTTCGACTGCTTCTGTGCGCCAAACACTTACTTTATCGCCTTGAGATGCTTGCCAAGTGAGGCTTTCATTGCTCAGTTCCAGGTCAGTGAACCCTTCAAACGAAGTCGAACGTTCACTCAGCACATTAGGGAGTTCAAGTGCTTGACTCGATCCAGTTAGCAACCCTTCACTGTTAATGACTAAACTCGGTAAAAACAACAAGCGATGTTCGTCATAGAACCGTAGTTTGGATGCGCTGAGAAATGAGGTGTCAAGGACGGACGGATGATGTTGCATGACAAAAGTATCAGTTCGATTTAATTGTTCTATTTCATGTTCAATCAATTCACAAGGCTCACACCAATCGGCGCCATAGTACTCGACTAAATGTTCGATTCTATCACCAGTACAGGGTGTTATTTCAAGACATGCAGAATCAAAAATTACCACGTCATACATGGTTGCATAAACCGGTCCTTCAGCCGAGACGTAGGCCGTTGAAGGCACCGAACTTGTCATGACCAATACGAGAAATAGTATTGACAATACCTGTGTATGAGTTCTCGGCACGGTTGCTGGGTGTATGAATGTGTTCAAAAGGGAACTGCTCCCACCATCACCCATGGGGCAGGCATGGTGGCGGCGACCGTCGACCCTCCCTGTTGTTCTTCTGGTAATGTCGCTTTGTATCATCATTGCAGGCGGCACGATTCGAATCAATGATGCAGGTGAATCGTGTCCAGATTGGCCGCAATGTTTCGGTACATGGGGTTTTGACATCTCTGCTGATGAGCAAGGAGTCTATTGGGATGAAAACCCGGATGAAATTGATTCGAGAGGAATCGATCATCGATATACTACTTTTGAAATATTTTCTGAATGGTTCCACCGGCTCTTGGTTGGAGTCATAGCGCTCCCTGTTCTTTTCAACGCACTTTTAGCTCGGCGAATGAAAGATACCTATGGCAAAACTGTTTATCGCTCGACACTGCTTTCAGGTGTCTTGCTTATTGTCCAAGCATTGGTCGGAGCATTGACCGTTTCGATGGATAACGTCGATTGGTCTGTCGCTTTACATCTTTCACTTGCCAGCATTTTCACATCGACGTTTTTGTATCAACATTTTGCGATGAGGAAATCAGAAGGCTCAGATTGGGAATTATTTGCTATGAACCCAGAGTTTGTATCAGGGAATAAGAACCGTGTTGATGCAATGGTCGGCTCCGTGTTCACCCTCCTAATCCTCGGAGCATGGGTTTCTTCTACTGCTGGCGGGCAGTACAATCAGGGCTGTTCCGTAGGGTTCCCTACTGGATGGCCAAAATGTAATGGATCCATCCTTCCATCATTTGATGGACCGGGTGTTCTGGTTCAGATGATCCATCGATTTGGAGCCGTTCTTGTTGGTTTAGTTCTTGTTTCAGGTTCAGCTCGTCTTCGAAGCGAATCAAGAATCCATAATTCGACCACTACCATTGGCCGTATTACTGACTTCGCCGCAGGGCTATGGATTCTCAATGTTTTGGTCGGTGGCTCTTATATCATTTTTGCAGACATGGATAATTTCCCAGAGTGGATTTCTTTGCTCCATCTCGTTTTCGGAGTCAGTTGTTTCCTCGTTGCCGTAACTGCCTCCTTCTTTTTACGCTTGAGCAGTCTGCCTCAATCGGAGGAGGAGTGATGATGGATGAAGATTTACAGACCGATCCAATACCTCATCCGGGCTGGTTCAAAGTTTTCACGCAATTAATGAAACTTCGAGTCATCGTTTTGCTGCAAGTAACCGCCGTTTGTGCGATTCTTGTTCATGACCTCCTCGCACGTCACGGACTTCTTGAGATTGAACGTAGCTGGTCAGATACAATGTATACCGTTGCCCTCACTGTCGTAGCAGGCACGCTTTCTGCAGGTGGTTCAAATTCAATCAACATGTGGTATGATGCCGATATTGACCCTCACATGCGTCGAACGGTGAACCGTCCTGTTCCTCAAGGTCATATATCTGCACAGGGAGCACTCATCTTCGGTCTTTTCTTGGCCGTTTTGGGGTCCTCATTGTTTTTCCTTGTTCACTGGAAGGCAGCCTTTTGGTCCTTTTTTTCTGTCGCCTTTTACGTTCTCGTCTATTCAATGTGGTTGAAGCGCCGAACGCCACAGAACATCGTGATTGGTGGTATAGCAGGTGCAACACCTCCTCTGATTGGTTGGGCTGCTGCTGCTGCTGACTCAATTCCTTCCAGTAATCCCTTTGACTTAGGCTCACCAATTCCATGGATGCTGTTTATGTTGATCTTTTTGTGGACCCCACCTCATTTTTGGGCTTTAGCATTGTATCGCTCTGGGGAATATGGTAAAGTCGACATTCCAATGATGAATGAGGTGAAAGGCCCTGAATACACCATTTTCCAATCGAAAATCTACTGTGTTCTTCTACTCATGCTTGGTTCAGTCCCTTGTTTCTGGCCTGAATGTGGGCTTCCTCTCCTTTGGGCGTTCCTTGCAGGTGGTCTGACGTTATGGTATGCAAAATCAGTATGGGATATTGACCCGCTTGAAGAGCTTGACGATAACGGCCGTATGCCAAAAGCAGCGCGTTCCTTTTTCCGCTCAATTTACTATCTGGGTTGGATGCATGTTGCTTTGGTGGCGGTTTGCATTATCCCACCAGAATGGCTTGGATCTCTTGGGCCATTAGCCTGAGTGCCCCGGTTTTCCGCTAATTCCGCATACGGTGTCAACCGTCATGTTCATGACTGCCTCGACGGTCGCCGAGTTACTGCGGCAGTCGCATAGCCTGGCCATTGCGCTGGATTGCTAATCCAGTGGTGTTTCACCTCGGGAGTTCAAATCTCCCCTGCCGCGCCACCTCAATCGAAGAAGTCTTCAAATTCATCAGCAGCGTTACTTGCTCCTGTACGTCGGTTTCGCGCTTTCATAATCCGAGATAATCGCTTTCTCTTTTTGACGAGTAGAGGGAGTGAAATCATACTGATGACCAGAGTGATTAAAGTCACAACACCTGTTGTCTTGAATTCATCTTCCTCCATGTAATCGGTGAGGTCTCCAAGCCATTCTACGCCGAGAGGCGGTTCAGGCTCTGGTTCAGGGATGGGGATGAGGTGTTGGTTGTAGTCCCACCACTGGTCCTCAATCACGACTCGTATTGTGTTGACAGGATAGTTCACTTCAAGCAGTTGGTTACCCACGGAATCGACAGGAGCAAGAACGTAGTAGAAAGTGCGCCATGGGCGAATATTCTCATCTTCAATACCACTTTGGTTGTAGTATCCAGTTTCCCCAGCAGTACCCGTCATTCCTTCTTCGAGAGGTGTGAGGAATGTCAAATCGATGCCATCCGGTTGTTGGTCGGTTCGATAAAGATTCCATGTGACGTCTCCAGTTACCTCCTGTTCAGGCCACACCCAGGTCATGTTCAAATCATAACACATCGACCAATCGTTCATGATTTTGTAGCATTCTGAGTCATTGGTGAAGGTCATTGAGTATTGTATGTTGGAAACCGATTTATCCGGGGCGATTGAATCACCGCAGAAAGCAATAGGTTGTCCGGCCTCATCTCGAGAAATTTCGATGTGAAGGAAATCTGGCGTTCCTTCACGGTCTGCGGGCATGATTGCATAAGATGCGCAAATGCCCGTTGAAAGGGGTGTAGGGTCAATCCATGAGGTTGCGCTTGTGCTTAGTGAGGCAACTTGTGTTTCAAGGGTCAATTGTTCCCAGATGAATTCGCTAAAATCGGGATAAGGGGCAGGGAATATAGTTCCAGCACTATTTTCGACGGTGAGTTTGAAAATATTCCAAGAACCGATGTATGGGTTGTCTATATCCCCGATTGGGTTCCATTCAAGTTGGATACTGCCACCTTCAAGTTGTTCGTATTCGAGCGCTCCACTTGTGATATTCGCAGGAGGTGAAGTTCCAATAACTAAGATGACACCGTTTTGTTCCAAGGTTACATCAAACGAGTGATCGGGATTCTTTGTGTAGAGGTCGAGTGTGGTCCAGATATTGTCGTCAAGAGAGGATAAGAAACGAAGGTCAACACTATCAAGAGGGATATTGGATGGCAAAAGGGCGGAAGAATTGAGGTGGATTTCCATATTATCCATTCCCGTATTATCTGAGTCATCTTCATTTGACAGCACTTTAAAGGAAAGCAAGAGCAAAGGTTCTCTCCCTTCACCTATTCCATATTGCGTCCCCAAGACCGGTAATATGGACTCATAATCAAGGTAGGAAAGTGTGCGTGTAACCGCTTGACCGGTGAAGAAAGGCTCATTATCCAAATCAACATAATTGAAGAGTGTAATTTCTTTGTGGGCCGATTCAAGTTCGCCGAAGGTATCGGTGACGCGTAATGTGATGATGTGGTCACCTAATCCAAGCACGGATCCGGAGATGTTGAGTAGTTGTCCATATCCTAGATTTTGGATGCCTGATACCCACCATGAGTAGTTGAGTGGACCAGCAGCAGTCGAGCCTGTTCGAGCGACCATCACGATGTCCTCGCCAGTTGTGTAAGAGCCCTGTGAGTTGCTTTGAAAAATGCTTGCACCGATGTCCCCTAAGAGAATATCGGCTGTTTCGCTGAGGCTGTTATCCCCTGTTTTCGCGTCAGAGCCTTCTAAGAACGTGACGGGAATGCCGAGTGTTAATGTCCGCCCATCGCCGATTGTAGAGAGATTAAACATGCACGTATGCGTCTCTCCCGGCTTGAAACTGGTCACTATGCACTGACTTTCTTCATCGACATCTCCAATCGTGTCATAGACTTGGAATGAGACAATTATCGAACCGATGGTCATGTTACCCTTGTTCGTAATCGTTGAATGCACCATTTCATTTCCGTAATAATAATCACTTGAAGTTGAATCGTGACCAGGCATCATTGAAGTTGCTTGAAGGTCGATGGTATTGTCGAAGGTGACTGTTATTTCAGACAGGTCGTTGGCGGAGTTCAAGTCTGAATAAGGCGTTCCTGTACTGCTGAACATTCCCCACATGAGGGTGAAGGTTCCCTGGGTTGAGTGGGTAAATACCGGCATGGCACGTGAGAAGGGAGATACTCCGCCCCATGAAGGAAGGTTCGATACATTGGTGTAGGATTCAGCAATCATCATTGTCTTGCCTTCATCCCAAAGTTGCCATCCGAGCTCTGCAATAAAGTTACAGGTGCCACATGCGGTAACGGACCCTTTTACCAGCATGTTGTAGTCAGTATCTGTATTCAGAATAGACTTTCCGTCATAGACTGCAAGATCATTCAGGGTGCTAGAGGGGTCGTAGTTTGTATCGATTGACAGGTCTACAAAAGAACGAGTGAGGTTCATCTGGAACGTTAAGGAATCGTCGGAGGGGTCTTGGTCTTGTAAATCAAAAGCATAAACAATGGTGTAGGTGCCTTCATCGCCCGAAGGATTCCATGGGTTTGATGCAGTGAAGTCCAAAATTTCTCCGGAGTAAATAGTTGCTAAGGAGAAACTTCCACGCTCATCATAATTCGATTTACATACTGAAGTGTCAATAATTCCTTCGCAAGCATACCAATACATTCCGCGATTTGAGATGGATTGTAAGCCTTGATTTTCGATGGATACATTGAAGTTCACTGGGTCCCATGAAGATGCCCATGAATCTTCGATTGGAGAATTCGATGTTTGTATCGACAAATCCCCTGGTTCCGCAGCAGCTACGCTTGGGAGTGCCAAGAGTCCAGTAAAGGATGCGAAGAGCAGCAGAAAAACCAATGAAATACTTCCGTATTTCCGCCTCGAATCACCTAGAGCATAGCGCGACATTGACAGGTGCCTCACAGCGGGGCTTCAAAGACTCATCGCCCCCGAAGGGGGCAGAGTTGCGATAATTTGACGATTTACAGGTTCTCCATGCGGCAACCTCTTCAATCGCCGAACTCTACCAATGTTCATGCGAGATGGGAGGGTTTGTTCTTTGAAAAGAGACGATAATGCCCTCACGGCCGTAATCGAATTCCTTTCAGCATTCACTTTATTTCTCATGATCCTCACCGCATTCTTGTCGCTTGCCCAACTTCAAATGGGTTCTAATGACCCGAATGTCGACCGAATAGACCGCTCCGCAGTTCAAGGCTTGGACCGCTTAACTTCAGACGGTGGCTGGTTTGTTCCTATGGGTGATGACGGGCTTGATTATGCTAATTCAACATCGGAATGGCATCTCTTGGATGCGGTTTCACTTGACAGTGGCCGAGTGCAGACTGGTTTGGTCAAGGAGGGTGTTCTTGACCACCAACGCATCGCAGCATTGCAAAATGTTTCTGAAGAGAATATGGCTTTAGGCCTCGGTCTCGACGTGGGCTATACGCTCTATCTGTCGATTGAAGTCATTGAATCAAACAATGCCTCTCGAGTCGGAATGGAATTGTTTTCTGGCGGTACTGAGCGTTCAACTGCCTCTTCTTCTTCAAATGCACATCGGCAGTTTTCTCAAGATGGCGATTTGCTTCAAGTTATCTTTGAAGTACACAAAGGTGGCAAGAAGAATAACGACTTGTATTTGACCGAGGTTATGATACGTCCAAGCGCATCAGGACCAGAGTGGATTGAAATCTATAATCCGAATGACTTCGCCGTTTCTTTACTCGGTTGGTCGCTTAATCACACCTCTTCTTCAAGCGCTAGTAATCTTCTGCTCAAAGAAGGCGTCGTATCGGGCCATTCGACTGTTCTTTTTACCGGTGATGCTCTTTCTCAGTCTTCAGGAAACGCATCCCAAGTTTTTGATCTCTCCCAGGAGTCTTTGCTCGGTGTTGGCTCAATCAATCTCCTTGCAGACGGTCGCGGTGTTCTTTCGCTTCGATACACGCAAATCTATGAAGCGCAACCCTATGATGTCATGAGTGTAGAGTGGGGTGGGGATACAGGTCTATTCACCTCACTTGGACAATCGCTTAGTGCCACTATAGCGGATGGTTTTCAGACCAATTGGAGCGCTCAACCAAACCCAACCCCTGGCGATTATCTTTGAAGCCTTGATGCTTTATTCTGACCTTCATTTAGCGGATGCTTCATGAACCCATGGCCGCTGGTCTGTACAGATTCCCATGCAGTCGACTTCAGTTTACACCCGTGACCGCTGTGTAACGGGCATTCACGGATTGGATGAAATCCTCCGTGGAGGCATCCCGCATGGCTCGACAGTGCTTGCAGCAGGAACCTGTGGTTCTGGAAAAACGACACTCGCCATGGAATTTCTCGTTCGTGGAGCGCTTGCCAAATTACCTGAGTCTTGTGCCCATTTTACTGCAACAGAACCTTCGATTAAATTACTTGAAAATATTCGCCAATACGCCTTTTTTGACATGAAAATGGTCGATTCAGGTAAAATCAACGTCTTTGACATGGACGTATTATATTCATGGCTTGGGCTGGATAAAGCTTCTTTTGACCTTGATGACGTTCACGCGTTGATTAAGGCAATCATCAACATCGTTCACGAAATTGGTGCAACTCGTCTGGTTATTGACTCTGTAACCACACTCTGTTACAAAATTAAGTCCGAACAATTGATTCGAGATTTCCTCTTTACCCTCGGTAAGAAGTTGGCATCTCTCGGTTGCACAACAATACTGATTTCGGAAATAACATCAGCAACTGAGAATGCTCACTGGTCTTCTTTCGGTGTAGAAGAGGCGATTGCAGATGGCATCATCGTTATGGGTGACGTAGAGCGCATGGGGCACTTGCTTCGATTTTTACAAGTGGTTAAGATGCGTGGGACTTCACACAGTCGTGCGAAACATGCGATTGAACTGACTCCATTAGGCGTTATGTTGACTCCGATGTTAAAGTGGGGCGCTCAACATGATAAAACGAATAAAGTAGGTGCTTGATCAATGTATACCAATCTTACACTTGATGACCGAATTGCAGAGCAATTGGCAATCGATGTCAGCCTAAGCAGTGCAATCCAAGTTCGTTTTGGCAATTCAAACGCATTCAACGTCACGGCCAGTACATTGGTTCCGTTGATGAGGGACCATGAAATGGGCGGCGTCTACATTTGTGCAAGCGTTGGTGCTGCAGAACGGATTGAAGAATTCAAATCCATTGGCCTTTCAGACGAATATATCTCTCGAATCCAGTTCATTGATTTGGTTTCATCCGGTATTCTTGGAGGAACAGACGTTGAATATTCGAACATCCATTTTGTCGACAGCCCAATCATGCTTGAATCAGTCCTCCTTCGAACTTTGTATATTCTACGTATGACTACCTCAGTCCGTAATTTCGTGTTCTTAGACAGCGTTAATGCACTGGCCATCTACAACGATGAGCGCATGCTTGCAGAATACCTTCACACGTTCATCAATACATTCCGTCAACGAGAAGTTTTGTCTGTGATTCTCAATGTCCCTGACCAAACTCCTCCGTTGGTTCTTGCTAACCTTGACCTCTATTGTACCGACTTGATTGATAGAGGCCAAGTTCTGATTAACTGAGGTGTTGAAAATGGCGCGAAAAATCGAATTTGACGCAGAAGATGAAGAGTTCTTTGGAAAAGTTGGTTCTTTTGGCGTCCCGAAGTTCGATAATGAAATGCACGGCGGTGTCCCCCGTGGATTCATGATGGTGGCTTTTACCGACACAGGTTCAGGAAGTGAACTGTTTGCTAAGCAATTCACCTCTCCGGCAGAAGAGTCAGATAACACGCTCTACATTTCAACCAATGAAGGCCAACAAGAGATTATTCGTATCTTCCAAAAGTATAGCTGGCCACTGGATATCAACGTCCGTACAATCGGAGAGGAGTATAATACAACGGTCCTTGAACGTGAACTCTTAGCAAGTCGATATCGACTTGAAGGCTTCCGGCTTGATGATATTCGGCGCCTTGCCCAAACACGTTTCGTTGAGGATAATACCCAAGATTATTTGACAGAAGTGACCAACGAGGTTATGGCCCTTGGTCCTTATTTTAGAGCAGTTATTGACAGCCTTGATTTCTTCTTGCAGCGTGAGGATCAATCTCGGGTCATTGCAATGGTTCGTATGCTACAAGCACACGCACAATTAAACCGAGGCTTACTACTCGTTTCTGTGTCAACAAACGGACTTGACCCTATCATTAAACAAGAACTCGCATCGATTGCAGATATGGTACTCTCATTCCAGGTTCGAACAATCGGTACAGATTTTGAAACTTCAATGATTGTTTCCAAATTCCGTAACGCTCCTGAAAACCTCAAAATCCTCGTGTTCCGTGTAACTCCCGAAGAAGGAATTACCCCCGAAACCGTTGAACGTATCGCTTGAAGTGCTACGGCTGTGGCGCTGGAACGTGTTTCCTTTCGTGATGAAATTTTGGCGACATATCCAAAGAGGTCGGGTGAGACGAGTTGCCATGGGCGACCGAGCGGCAACTGGCGGCTACGACCCCTCCGGCATCGATATTGAGGCTTGGGAGAAACTTGAGTTACAACTTGAGGAAACAATTCCTAATTATGACAGAGTAAATCGCCTGATGACGTTTGGTCAAGATAAGCGATGGCGCAGAAATGTTCGAAATCACGCCACGGCGGGAATGAAAGTTTTGGAAGTTGGCTGTGGTCCTGGTTCCTTTGCAGAAGATCTCGTTAATTTGGATGTTACGTGTCTTGACCCATCTTCAGAAATGTTGAAAGTTGCCAAAAAGCGAGTTGATGCCGCTCGAGAAGCAAGAGGTGAGCAACCCGCACATTACATCGAGGCGATAGCTGAAGAAATTCCATGTGAAGACAATACTTTTGACATGGTTTTCTGTCTGTTTTCATTCCGTGACTTCCGAGATAAGAAGAAAGGGTTGAGCGAAATACTACGTGTTCTCAAACCCGGAGGGCGTCTTGTTATCTGTGATGCTGGTAAAGCGAACTGGCTCCACGGATTGGGCGGGCGCATCTGGATGGCGACCGTCGTTCAATGGATTGCCCGATATGTGACGAAAGAGAAAAACCATCCGTGGAAGGGTCTTGAAAACACCTATACTCAATACGGCACAAATGGATATTACCGTTCGATGATGAAAGACGTCGGATTCGATGATGTGCAAGGCCGTCTTTTGTGGCCTTTTTTGATGTCAAGTCGGTTTAGAGGGACGAAGCCAAAACAGAAGTGAAAGCGTCAATTGCGTTTTGGAACTCCATTCATTTGTCCCATTAGCCTCATAAACCTCTTTCTATTCGGCGAAGTACTGGTGATTTACTTGGGTATGAAAGATGTCCTCCGAAAAATCAAAGAAGCCGAGCAGTCTGCCGAAAAGCGACTTTCTTCGGCTCAAACCGAATCCGGTAAAATTACCGCTGACGCTCGAAAAGAGGCAGCGTCGCTTGTCACCGGTGCTACCGAAGATTCCGTTTCAGAGACGCAGGCAACGCTTGACGCTGCTCGCACTAAAGCAGGTAAAGAAGCAGATACCGTTCTCAAAGAAGGCGCTTCTGTTGTCGAATCCATCGAATCTTCAGCATCCAGTCGAAAAGAAAAAGCAGTCAAGAATCTTCTTGACGCTGTATCATCACAGTGAGGCGTTTCCATGTTTGCTACTTCTGAGATGTCCCGTCTTACAGTAGCAGGTCCTGTCGAAAAAATGGAGGAAGTCCTCCGTCTTTGCACCGAACTTTCATGCGTCCACATTCAAGAATACGGCCGGTTTGAAGACGGCATCAATGTCGGAAAGTCCATGGATTCCGAGGAAGCCAACGCCATCAGTAACCTTCTTGTTAAGGTTCAAGCGGTTTCATCAGCAGTTCAAGCGGTCAACACGGAGGGCGCAATGTCTCACAAGGAAGCGTCAAAACTTGTTGAAGAGTTTGGAGAAAAAGTCTCTACAGCTCTCACTTACATCAACACTATCCGAGAGTCAGAGTCTACCATTTCTTCTTCCCAAGAACAACATCACGTTCTCAGTCGCTTGGCTCCGCTTGACCTTCCTCTTGAGTTGATGGGCGGCTACGGCGGCGTGGAAGTCTTCGTAGGTGAAACTCGTCGAGCCTCCAAGGCCTCTGAAGTTTTTTCAGATATTCGCTCAGAAATCGAATTGCATGCTGCTGGCGGACTTATTGCAGTTGCTTGCCGGCCAGAGCATTCCGCTGAAGTTCAAATCTGCATGGCAGAGTTGGGCTCGAAACCAGTTCAAATTCCAGCAGGCGAAGGCTCTCCTGCTGAAAAAGCCAAAGCACTCATAAAAGAGATTACTGGACTGGAATCTAAGATTGCTGAAACTCAAGAAAACCTCGATACTTGGGCTATTAAAAATGGTCGCAAACTCGTGGCTGTTGAAGAATATCTTGTTCGAGAAGCAGCGATTTTTACCGCTCCAACCTTGGTCGCTGTTAGCAATCAAGCGTTTGCATTGGATGGCTGGGTCCCTACCGACCAAGCCGATGAAGTTCAAAGCCGCTTGAGCGAAGTTGCTTCACACGTCACTATCGAAGCCTACGAAGGCGGCCATCATCATCATGAATCTCATGAAGACCAAGGCACACCTGATCCGGAAGAACTCGTCATGCTCTCGAATTACCTTCAAAAGTCAAACCAGACGATTTTTGAATTCTTCAGCACCATTGACTTGGATGAATCAGGTCTCGTGGATTGTTATGAGTTCCAAAGAGCCCTTAAGAACGCGAATATTGCAGACCTACCTCCGTGGGAAATGGGCAAACTCGTCTCTGCAGTTGACCTTGATGGTGATGGGCAAATCAATCTCCCTGAACTGGACATCTCCCTTACCCGGATTCGTAATACACCGGTTCATGACGACCACCCGGAACCTGAACCACCTATTCAATACACAAACGGCTCGACTTCCGAACCCTTTGAATTGATGGTGGATTTGGTCGGCCGTCCAAAGTACGGAACATTCGACCCAACTACGCTCATGATGATGACATTCCCGTTCATCTACGGAATGATTTTGGGCGACTGGGGCTATGGGATTGTCTTGTTACTTTTGGCAGGATGGCTCGGCAGCAAAGCATTTGCAGTCGACCCATTGGCGCAGAAAGGCCTCACTATCTTGCGATGGATGGGCGTATGGTGTATTATTTGGGGAATTGTTTTCGCAGAAGGCTTTGGCTTTGTTTGGGACAATACTGGTCAAATGGGCTCAGATTCACCGTTCGACAGTTTCTATGTCTGGACTTATGCAAATGTCCACGTCCCTGAAGCAATGGCCGAACTCCTCAATCTTGGCGGCCTTCACATGCCTTTCCACCGTGCATCAGCCGGTCACGGATTGCAAGAATATGTTATTCTCTCTGTTTACCTTGGAGCGATTCACATCTTCTTGGGTTACATCCTCGGCCTGGTCAATGTCTTCAGAGCACACGGAGCTGCAGCGGCTTACTTCGAAAAGGGCTCCTGGATTCTCATCCTCATTGGCGGCTTCATGCAATGCCGCAACATGGTTTCAGGCTACAATGAATTGTTTGAATTCCAAATTTGGACCGTTCTGCTTATCGTCGGCATCATTAGTCTCATTATCGGATTAGCCATCTTTGAGAAGTTTGGCTGGGCCGGTGGACTCATCATGGGTCCAATCGAAACCTTTGGCCTTCTTGCCAACACACTCTCTTACCTACGGATTATGGCCGTTGGTGTTGCTGGCGTCAAGATTGCAGAAGTTTCCATCACCATGGGCTTTGAGCCGATGATGGATGCATTCACCAGCGGAGAAGCCACTGGCATACTCGTCGGTTTACTCTGTCTTGTGCTCTTCCTCTTCATTCAAGTCTTCGCTATCGCTTTGGGAATCCTTTCCCCTACAATTCACGCAGCCCGTCTCCACTTTGTGGAATGGATGGGCAAATTCTACGACGGGTCTGGCAGTGCATTCGCACCGCTTGGTGGCCGTAATCTCCATGTGGAGAGTAAATCATAGTCCAACGGACAAAAAACGGAGGTAGTAAATATGAACGTAAATACCCTAAAAATGAGCCTAAGAACACTGATCCTATTGGCAGCCATTACCATGGTTGCTCAAGGGGTCGCAGCAGCTGATGACCCAGAACTAACCCAATCCGACGGATCTGGTTACTCTGCAATCGGTGCTGGAATTGCCCTCGGACTTGCAGCAATTGGTGCAGGTCTCTCTCAAGCAGCCATTGGCAGCGCAGCTGTCGGTATGCTTGCTGAAGACGGAAGCAAATTCGGTGTTGCACTCATTTTCACTGCGTTGCCGGAATCCATCGTGATTCTCGGTGCTTTGCCACTCTTCCTTTAAGGAGGGAGGCATGAACTCTGGGGCAACCCAGAACGTGAAAAAAAACAAACCATAGAGGAATACATATGACGCTTGAAACACTCGCAAAAGATATCGCTAAATCTGCTGAGGCTGAGGCCTCTGCAATGATACAATCTGCTAAGGATGACGCTAAGGCAATTCTTGCCGAAGCAAACTCCAAGGCCGATAGCATCCGCTCGGAAGCACTAACTCGAACAGAACGTGAGGCATCTCAGATTGCCCGTGAAGTCGTGGCCAGTGCTCGCCAAGCAAACCAAAAGGAAATTCTCGTTGCCCGACGAAAGGTTCTCGATGAGACCCTTCACTCGGCCAGTGAAGAACTTGGAAGCCCGAAACTGTCAGGAAGAGCAAGTCTGCTCAAGTCTTTGATGGCCAAAGCCGACAAGATTGGTGGAAACGACTACTCGATTCGTCCAGTTGAAATTGACCGTAAAGCACTCTCCGAATTAGCCGGAAAGCGCAAGGTTGGTGAAGCAACAGACGGACTTGGTGGCTTTGTTCTCGAATCACCTGATGGCTCTGTCTCTTACGACATGCGCTTTGATACACTGCTCGAGTCTTCTTGGAATGCTCAACTTGCTGAAATAAATTCTATACTTTTTGATTGAGGGATGATGATGGTAATGCTTGGAAATACACCTTATGTTGCTGCCCGTGCAAAGGCGCGTCGGCAGAAGCTTGCGGACCGTGCCAGGCTACGCCAACTAATCAACCAATCACCTGACCAGTTGACCGTTGCGGTTGGCGAAATTGGATACCGTGCAGAGATTGATATCTATGCTGGACAGTTGTCGGGTGGGGATTTGGTTGAGGCAGCACTGTCTCACAACCTCGAACATGAACTTGAGCACATGCTCTCGATGTGCAACGGAAAAATCCGAAACATCGTCGAGACATACACCTCTCGTTTTGAATACTATAATGCGAAAGTTGTACTCCGTGCAGTTGTCAATGATGTTGAACTTGAAAAGGTGTCTCATTCAATTCTTCCTGAGTTGAACGATATCAATACTCCTTGGTTAAAAATCATCGAAAGCGCTGACGATTTGCGCTCCGCAGTCGTTCAGATGCGCCGCAAGTCGTTTGGTCCTGCTCTCTTGGCAGTTGCTGAAGATGCCCGGCTCTCTGATTACGAAGATGCCCTCGATGTCCATTACTTCAAGAAAGCATTGGATTCATTGAAAGGTAAAGGAGCAGACGTTCGCTTCTTAAGAGATCTTCTCGGTGCTGAAATCGACCATCGAAACCTCATGAATATTCTCGAGGCAGAAGCGGTCGGTATTTCATCTGATGAAATTGTATCAATGCTCGTCCCCGGTGGACGTCTCATACCTGCTCGTGCTTTCTCATCGATTGCTGCAGGTGGAAGAGACGCTGCTATGGATGTATTACGCGCTTCAAGCCGTTTTGATTTCCCTGCGTTTGAAGGAGCCCTTTCCGCATCCAAAGAGATGAACAGCCTTGACCCTGTGGTAACATGGTTCAAGGAACGAGAATACGCCATCATGAAGCGAATGAGCTTCCTCCATCCAGTATCTGCACTACCGGTAATTCACTATGTGGCCATGAAGGTCCAAGAAGTGAATGACCTCCGCCTAATCGTTCGTGGGCGGCTTGCTGGATTATCTATTGAAGTGCTTGAAGCACACATTTTGTGAGGTGAAGAAATATGGATATCGCAGTTGTTGGAACACCAGAATTCACCCTTGGATTCCAACTTGCAGGAATTGATAACCTGCATAACCCTGAAGGCGAAGAGGCAACAGTCTCGACCTTCAAGAAACTACTCAACAATAAGAGCGTAGGGATTGTCGTGGTTGACTCCTCAATCCTAACAACGCTGCCGGAGCGTCTTCGTGACCAACTCTCGGCATCCGTCTCTCCGACCGTGCTTGGCATTGGAACGGAAGAAGACACTACCTTGCGAGACACAATTCGTAAGGCAATAGGAGTCGACCTGTGGAAGTAATATTCCAAACCATATGGAGGAAAAAAAAATGAGCAATGAAGGAGTAATTTACCGAATATCCGGTCCTGTTGTAACCGCAACTGGCATGAAAGCTGCAATGTATGACGTCGTTCGTGTTGGTGAAGAAGGTTTAATGGGCGAAGTAATTGAACTGCACGGCGATAAAGCCGTTATCCAAGTGTACGAAGATACCTCTGGTATCCGTCCTGGTGAGCCAGTGTTGAATACGCAAGAAACACTGTCCGTTTCTCTCGGTCCAGGTCTCTTGACTCAGATTTACGACGGTATCCAGCGTCCTCTTCCAACCTTGGAAGAAGAAATGGGTGTTTTCATCACTCGTGGTGTTGACGCAGATGCTTTCGACCTCGAAAAGATTTGGACCTTTGAACCTCAAGTCGCTGCTGGCGATGAAGTGGTTGCAGGACAAGTTATTGGACACGTTCAAGAAACCGAGACAATCGTTCACAAAATCATGGTACCTCCTACCGTCGGTGGCGTTGTTAAATCGATTGAATCAGGCGATTTCAACGTTACACAAACCGTGTGTGTTCTCGAAGACGGCACTGAAATGCAGATGATGCAGAAGTGGCCAGTTCGAACACCTCGACCTTTCCAACAAAAGTATGCACCTGAAACACCTCTCATCACTGGAATGAGAATTCTCGATTTCTTGTTCCCACTGGCTAAGGGTGGAGCAGCAGGTATTCCTGGACCATTCGGATCTGGAAAGACCGTCACTCAACAATCACTTGCAAAGTATTCTGACGCTCAACTCGTTGTTTACATCGGATGCGGTGAGCGTGGAAATGAGATGACTGAAGTGTTGGACGAATTCCCTCACTTGATTGATCCAAACACCGGTAAGCCCCTGATGGAGCGAACCGTCATGATTGCAAACACCTCGAACATGCCTGTGGCTGCTCGTGAAGCATCAGTGTATACTGGAATCACCATCGCAGAATACTTCCGTGATATGGGCTATGACGTCGCTTTGATGGCAGACTCAACTTCTCGTTGGGCTGAAGCAATGCGTGAAATTTCCTCTCGATTGGAAGAGATGCCTGGTGAAGAAGGATATCCGGCTTACTTGTCTTCTCGTATCGCAGAATTCTACGAACGTGCTGGCCGTGTTGAAACCCTCAACGGCGACGACGGCTCAGTCACAGTTATCGGTGCGGTTTCCCCTCCTGGTGGAGACATTTCCGAACCGGTTTCTCAAGGAACTCTTCGTATTGTCAAGGTATTCTGGGGATTGGATGCAGGTCTCGCCCGACAACGGCACTTCCCTGCAATCAACTGGTTGAATTCGTATTCACTCTACCCGCAAAGCCTCGACCAATGGTTCCGAGATAACATCTCTCAAGACTTCCCAGAAGTCCGAACACAAATCAGTGGTTTGCTCCAGATTGAATCCGAGTTGCAAGAAATTGTCCAACTGGTCGGTTCCGATGCTCTACCTACAGATCAGCAATTGACTCTTGAAGTCGCTCGTATGATCCGTGAATTCTTTTTGCAACAAAACGGATTCCACGATGTTGACGCATACTGTGACATTCACCTGCAATACCAGATGGCTAAGGCAATCTTATCATTCCAAGACGCAGCAAAGTCTGCTATGGCAAACGGTGCTGTTCTCAACGATGTTGTCAACGTTCCAGCTCGTTCCGACCTCATGCGAGGCCGATTCGAAAAGGGATACATTGACGTCATTGCTGACATGGTCAAGAAAATGACCGATGAAATCGCCGATACGGTGGAGGAAAACTGAGGAGAGGAATATCATGACTGGAAAAGAATACCGAACCATTACTGACGTGAAAGGACCTCTGGTCTTTTTGAACAAAACTGAACCTGTTGCCTTTGGTGAAATCGTTACCCTACGACTCTCAAATGGTACCATCAAGAACGGACAAGTTCTCGATACCTCGGACGACCTCGTGATTGTCCAAGTTTTCGAAGGAACCTCCAAGATTGACCGAGAATCCGGTGTCACCTTCATGGGTGATGTTTTCAAACTCCCAGTGAGTACTGACTTGGTCGGTCGAATTCTCGATGGTGCAGGTCGTCCTCGTGACGGCGGACCAGAGATTGTCGCTGAAGAAAAGGCAGACATCATTGGTGCTGCTATCAATCCATACAGCCGACAGAGTCCAAACGATTTCATTCAAACCGGTGTCTCTGCAATCGACCTGTGTACAAGTCTTGTCCGTGGACAGAAGTTGCCAATTTTCTCGGCATCAGGTCTTCCACACAATGATATCGCTCTGCAAATTGCTCGTCAAGCAAAACTCAAGGATTCTGATGAAGAATTTATTGTTGTGTTCTGCGCTATGGGAATTACCGCTGAAGAATACAATTTCTTCCGTTCCGATTTGGAGCGAACTGGTGCTCTTGAGAATGCGGTTTTGTTCGTCAACCTTGCTGACGACCCTGCTGTCGAGCGTATCATTACGCCTCGTCTCGCATTGACTGCAGCTGAATACCTTGCTTTCGAAAAGGATTATCACGTTCTGGTCATCTATACTGACATGACCAACTACTGTGACGCTCTTCGTCAAATTGGTGCTGCTCGTGAAGAAGTTCCAGGACGACGTGGTTACCCAGGTTACATGTATACCGATTTGGCTATGCTTTACGAACGTGCGGGAATTATCAAGAACAAGAAGGGTTCAATCACTCAATTCCCAATTCTAACCATGCCTGGTGACGATATTACGCACCCGATTCCTGATTTGTCCGGATATATTACGGAAGGACAAATTGTTATTTCACGTGAATTGCACCAACAAGGTATCTATCCGCCAATCAACGTTCTTCCATCTCTCTCTCGTTTGATGGGTTCATGTATCGGTGAGAAAACCACTCGTGAAGACCACAAGTCTGTTTCTGACCAAATGTATGCAGCATACGCTCAAGGACGCGAACTTCGTGGACTTGTCGCTATTGTTGGTGAAGATGCATTGAATGAACGTGACAAGCAACTGCTTGACTTCTCTGGAGTTTTCGAAGACAAGTTCCTTCGCCAAACCCGTGATGAAGACCGCTCAATCGAGGAAACCCTCGACCTGTGCTGGAACCTTATGGCTGCTATCGATACAAAGTATCTTGTCCGTCTTGACCAAAAGTGGATCGACAAGTACCACCCAGATAACCGAGCTTGAATCATCTAAACCAATCAACGAAGGAGGTGAAAGAACATGGCACTCGATATCAAACCAACCCGCAGTGAGTTGATTAAACTCAAGGCGAGAATTAAGCAAACCAAGAATGGTTACAAACTGCTGAAGATGAAGCGTGATGGCTTGTTCCATGAATTCCGCAGTCTTCTTTCAGATATGATTGAAGCAAAGAAAGATTTGACTGATGCTTACCGTTTGGCAAAGCAACGAATCGATTTGGCGAATGCTATCGAGGGTGGTTTGGCGGTCCGTGCGGCAGCCATTGCAAACACTGGCCACCCTGAAGTGGAAGTTGAACGTCGAAACATCATGGGTGTCGTCGTTCCTAGCGTGAGCGGAACCAACCTAAAGTCGACTTTCCAAGAGCGTGGTGTCGGATACATTGGTTCATCACCTTACATCGATGAGGCTGGAGAATCCTTTGGAAGCCTCATTGAGAAGATCGTGAAAGCATCGGAGATGGAAGCAACGCTCAAGCGTTTGCTTCAAGAAATTGAAGCAACCAAGCGACGTGTCAATGCTTTGGAGTTCAAGGTTATCCCTGAACTTGACGAAGCCCGTGTCTTTATTCAACTCCGACTTGAAGAAATGGAACGTGAAGAAACATTCCGTCTCAAGCGTTTCAAGAACAAGTGATTTTGCTCAACCTGTTTGAACAGGTTGAGGGATTCCTTCAAAGGGGAAGCAGAACTACAAAGGTTTGAGGAGAAAGCATGTCTACTGATTCTGATGCTTCCTTGGGTGTTGATACACCTCGCGAATCTATGCCAGTCCATCGTTCAGAATGGAAGCAGCACGATTTGTTATCCAATATTCTCGGTCGCTCTTTCCATGTTGCGGCGAACATGTCTGGTGGGGTTTTACCGACCTGGGTGGTCTCACCGAAAGAGGACAAAGAAATCGATGACTGTCTCAAAGAGGCAAACGCTCATCTGAAAAAACTTGGTTGGGCTGCTAAATTATCTCAAACAGATGAATGGGTCGTCCAACTGTTCCCAATCCCGGAACGTCAGTTTCCTTCGTTTAATTTAACATTCATGATGTGGACATTTTCGGCATTAACCCTCACACTTGCCGGGGCATATTGGATGGAAGGCTCACGTCCATCTGGTGGGTGGTTTTCCGATTCAAGTTTGTTGGATGCGATACTTGGATACACCCTTCCAGTTCTTCTCAGTCTGTTTATCGCTTCTCACCTTCAGAAAGGAATCGCTTCCCATTTCAATCATCGAGTAGGGCATATCACGCCGATTCCCGAACCAACCATCTCATTATGGAGCCTTGGTTTACTCTCTCAAACATCGTTAGTTTGGCCCTTTGGTTTGTTCCTTATCCCGACCTTACCCCGAATGGATGCTCGATTATGGGATGACCGCAAGGTCTTGGGATGGGTTGCGGTTTCAGTTCCGGCAACGCTTGTTTCACTTGGTATGCTGCTCTGGGGTGTTGGGCTTTGGCTTACGCCCGAATACATTGCAGTCACCAGTTCTCAGAATATGGCTCAGCCTCCGTTTTTAGTCGAAGTACTCGGCCAATGGCAACTTGATGATTACCTCACTCGACTGATATGGTCACATCCTTTTGTCAAAGCTGGCGCTTTGTTGACTTTCTTTGGATGGATTTCCTTACTTCCTATTCCAACTTTCCCAGGTGGTCGGATTATGATTGCTCGTGCAGGACCGTCCGAAGCACGAAGCAGTAACAATCAAATTTTCATCTTCCTTTTAGTGTTGGCTTTTGCTTGGATGTTTGATGCATTTAACGGATTTAGTATCTGGATTTTCGTTCTCACATTGATTTTACCTCTCTTGTTGTTTATGGGGACTGACCGAAGTTCGCCTTTGATTCTCAATGAACCGAAAGGTCTCGACCTCTCTGCAATGAAAAACATTGGAATTGTGATGCTAGTCGCCGTTCTCTTCGCTTTACCGAATCAAACTCCATTCGAATTAGATTCAGATTGGGACACCTCTGCCGAGTATGATATCGAGATGAATTATACCGCATCACAAGTGGATGGGCTGTGGACTGCATTTGTTTCGGTGCATGTTTTGAATCCCTCTTCTGTCGAACGGGATTGGGCAATTGATTTTGATCAATTCGATACACGCTTGAGCAATTGGGCTACGACATGGGATTGCGATGGTGAAGA
Organism: Candidatus Poseidoniaceae archaeon; assembly: GCA_949372875.1. Lineage (GTDB taxonomy): Archaea > Thermoplasmatota > Poseidoniia > Poseidoniales > Poseidoniaceae > MGIIa-L1. Next base: position 145,677 of record CASIAW010000004.1, on the reverse strand, counting down.
TACTCTCAACATCAATGATGCAGGTTGTGGAAGCACGTTACCACCCCGCACCCATACAACCGTGGTATTGAACTTGACATGGACTGAAGAATCTCACGCCCCTTCAACCCTTGATTTCTCATTACTATCGCTGACTGAAGGTGAATATGAGAGCCATTCCATATCAATACGGCCCGACCTTGCCGTTTACCCCGTTTCACTTTGGGAACTTGCTCATGATGAAGGTGAAATCAAGCGTTGCATGGACCTCAATGTGGCTTCTGATGAACCGCTCAATGTCAGTTTCCCGAACGCCGGCCAAGGTTTGAACCTCCAATCTCGTTTGCAGTGGATTGAAGGACATAACAATCTATCAGCCAGTTTTGAACAATCTCCAGACAAACTGTGCATTCGAGGATTAGACCCCGTAGTTTTACGAACTTCAGACCTCAATTACATTCAACTCAACAACGTTACCTTTGATGGAGGTTTACCTGAACTCCCCCTGGTTGCCATCATTCCAGAGGATGGGTGGACCATTACAAGCGACCCTGACCTTGGATGGGGATTCCGCCTCCAATCGAGTGGTCTTTTGAGTTCAGTTGATGCTTTGTGCCCTCTTGATCCTGCTCTTTCCATCCCTCCTGCTCCCAGTGAAGGGCAATGGATTTGGGACCTTGATGTCCGTAAGATTTCCAATATCCCCTCAGTATCCGATGAGAATCAATCTTTGATTGTTCAAATGTCAGATGGTTCCAGTATGCATGTATGTGCTCCAGAACTTTCGGTAGAACCTCGATTCAACTTCACTGTTGAAGAAGGTCCAGAACTGGTATTCCAGCGTTACAATACCTCACATCGAATGTGGTCAAACATGTGGATGGCGGCGTATAACGGCAGTCTTTTACAATCCGATGGGGCTACTTTCTCAATCTATAGTTCAAGTAACTCCTCTGTCCCTGTTCAGTTGAACTACCAAGGAAATGGAGAACAATGGTCTACGGTGACATCGACCAATTCTCTTCAGTCCGGTTGGAATTCTTTTGAATTTTCACCCTCGATGAGTACCCTCTCAACACTCTGGTTTGAACACCAAGATGGAGCGCTTGTCATCCACTTGTCGAGTTATGTTTGAGGTGTAAAAATGCGTGTAGCCGTCTTAGGAGCAGGTTCGCTTGGCTCCTTGTATGCTGCACTACTTTCACGAGTGGACGATGTAGAACTCCTCATTCATAGTCAAGGTAATCATGGTGCTCATATGACTGCGGATGGTCTGCACCTTGAAGGCCTTGAAAACCAATTTGTATCGAACCAAGACGTTTTTTTCTCGCTTGAAGAGGTTGGCCTTCCTGAACACTGGCTCGGCACAATTGATTTCGCTCTCCTTACCGGTAAAGCCGGACAGACGACCTATCTTGCAGAATTAGCGCACCGTTTATTGAATGATGAGGGTATGGCTATGTGCTTGAGTAATGGCCTAGGTCATGCTGAGAAATGTATCGAAATACTTGGTCCTCAACGAGTCTTTGCCGCTACCTCAACGCATGGTGCTTGGCGCCCATCTGCGGGAGTTGTTCAGTGGGCCGGAAAGGGACAAACCGTTCTCGGCTCTTTGCCAGGTGGACCGGGTGAGACAGAAGCTCAACCTTTGATGGAGGCTCTACTGGCAGCTGGATTAGAACCCGTTTGGTCTTCGGATGGACTTGCCACCATTTGGAAGAAAGTCCTCCTCAATATCGCCATCAATCCTATTGCAGCCTTATCCGGTGTTGAAAATGGGGCTTTATTAGGTCCGGATTTGTTTTCTTCCGCTTTCTCCACAATGCTTGAGGGCGCTGCTGTGGCTCGAATAGAACGGGTTGCAATACCTGATGATGCAGAACTTGAACAACACCTTCGACAGGTGCTCACTGCAACTTCTTCCAATATTTGCAGTATGCTTCAAGATATTCGAATGGGAAGGGAAACCGAGATATCGGTGCTTAACCAAGCCATTGTGATTCGAGGAGAGCGAGCAGGAATTGCTACGCCTTTGAACCAAATGTTTGTGTCAATGATTAACGCTCTTCACGATCAATAAGGTCTGTATTGTAGTGTAAGCCTCTATTTTCAGTTCTCTTCTCAGCATCTTCAGTGACCAATTGTCCGACGAGAATCAAATTCCTTAATTCGACAATTTGTCGCGACGGCAAGGCTCTGCGCCAAATGAAGTCGACTTCTTTCGCCAGGAGTTGCAAACGTCGAGATGCACGATGGAGTCGATTGAATCTTCGAACGATTCCCACTTCTCTTGACATTGTGTTGCACAGGGATTCCCTGTCATGTGTTAACGAGACGTGTTCAGTCAAGTCTGCTAGACCATCTGCTCGCCAATTTGGTAATTGAGAATCATTGGTCTGCGGCATTGACTCGATGATGTGATTGGCAGCACGTGCAGCATAAACGACTGCCTCGAGTAAACTGTTGGAAGCCAATCTATTCGCTCCATGCATTCCAGTACAGGCGACTTCCCCTATTGCATACAGTGAGGGCATGATTGCATTTGATTCGCGACAGTATGGTCTTCCAACTTCGTCAACTGCAAGCCCGCCTACGATGTAATGAGCGGCTGGAGATACAGGTAGCGGGTCCTGCCCGAGTTTCAATCCATGGCGGTCTAATCGCTGCTGTATGTTCGGGAAATGATTCAAAAGATGTTCTTGGTCGAGATGTGAGGTGATCAGATAGACATGTTTCTCGCCAGTTTCTTTCAACCGTTGGTCAATTGCACGAGCAACGATATCTCGAGTCGCCATTGAGCCGAGAGGTGAATGTTTGAGCGTGAATGAGAACGGTCCTGGTAAGATTGTCGAGGCATTCCCTCCCGCAGATTCCATTTCTTCCTGCCAGTTGCGAAGTCCTTCCTCGTCAAGGATGACGCCTCCTTCGCCCCTCATTGCTTCAGTGATGAGGAAGGGTCGGTCTGATTTGATGGCCAATGCTGTAGGGTGGAATTGGATAAACGCCATGTCTTTGACGGCCGCCCCAGCACGATAGGCCATTGCCAGACCATCGCCGGTTGCTACTGGTGGGTTGGTGGTCTGAGACCATAATTGTCCAACACCGCCGGTTGCAAGCATCAGTATATCTGAAGGTTCGGTGAATACTGTATCGTTTTCTTGATTAAGACACCACACACCAGCAATCCCCGCATCTGGATATTGGTGTTGGCGCTGGATTAAGTCCATTGCGAGGGTATTTGGTTTGAGTGTGATGTTCTTGTGAGAACTTGCTGCATCGTTCAAAGCACGTTCAATTTCCTTCCCAGTTGCATCTTTAGCGTGCAATATTCGCCGTTGTGAGTGGCCGCCTTCTTTGACAAAATGAAATCCGCCGTCCACATCCGTTTCAAATTTGACACCGATATTCAATAAATCATGAATCCGAGCGCCTGATTCCTCAATGACGCTGCGAACCACTTCTTCATCGCACATTCCGTCGCCACTGGTGAGCGTATCACTAATGTGTGAATCAAGGCCTTCACCGTCTGTTTTATCGAGAATAGCCGCAATTCCACCTTGTGCCCAATTGGTTGAAGAATCAATAGGGCGTTGTTTGGTAATGACGGTAACTACGTGGCCGGAATCGGCAAGGCGTAATGCGGCAAATAGCCCTGCAATGCCACTTCCGATGATAACGATGCGTGCCATAGTGTCCCCTACAGTTGGTGGTAGGCGCAACTGCCTTTCACCCCATCGGCAAGCGAAACCGCTATGTTCGGTCCCTGCTTACATCCAAATATGGCGAGTATTCGAGATATCCTCGGCATTCTTTTTGGTTCAGCATTGGTCGCTTTTTCAATTGGGAATGCAGGTCTTGGCAAAATGGCCCCTTACTTCATCAACGGGTCAGAGAATACCAAAATGATCGTTACTCGTATGTTTGAGCCTCACTGCAGTATCCCGTTGATTGAAGAACAATTAGCGAACGGTAACCAACCCTATTGCCTCGGCGCAGTTGGTGTTTGGGATGGCGTAGATTTTCTTTTCCTCGGATTGGGATTGTTTGTCTTGCTGAATGGGCGAGTTGGATTTACCAAAACCGGCCGCCGTTCACAACGCCTTTATCACGTTCTGTTCGCAACAGGTGCAGCGTTGTTCAGCATCGCTATCCTCGACCGCCTTGGGTTTTTGCCAGTGGGAGCAAGTTCCCAAGGACTTTCAGAACTCATTCCCTTCTATGTCCACCCGTTCATTGTTCAGTGCATTGTTGCCGGAACTGGTGCCTTCTTGATGGGTGGTCCGAAGTATTGGGAGGCTGAAGCGATTGAACAAAGCCGAGAACGATTGACCAAACGCAGGCAAGTTGCTGATGATTTCAGAGAGGCTTTTGGTTCAGTAAAAATGTCCTTATCTTCCCGTAGTGGTGCGACCAATCGAATCGCTCGTAGCCGTATTCTCAACAAGGATTCACAGTTGCACATGCGCCGTGTTCCATCGAAAAGCCTCAAAGTTCTCGCTACCTGTCCATATTGCAAGGGCGGCGGATGTAAGGAATGTAGCAATACCGGCACACTGTGAGCCATCTTCACTTTTCTTCTTAATGCTCTTTTGAAGCCTTTCGGCTCCTATGATTTCACTATCAAAACCACTGCACTGCCCTCATATCTCTCGCATTGTTTAAGACCTGTGGGAGATGGGTGTCGCGAATAAGGTCGAGGGAAACAACTTCGATTAGAGGGATAGGGATGTATCTTCAAGCACTAGAAATATCAAACTTCAAATCGTTCAAAGGCGAGATTACCATTCCGCTTGACCGAGGATTCACAGCGATTACTGGGCCGAATGGGTCGGGTAAATCCAATTGTGGAGATGCTATCCAATTTGTTCTTGGTCCACGAAGTAACAAAGTCATACGGGCGCAAAATGCAAAGGATTTGATCTTCAACGGTGGAAAGAACTCGAAACCCGCTCGGGCATGTGACGTTACTCTTGTTTTTGCAAACCCCCTACTTGCAAGCGGGCGTCGCCGTCTACCACTTGACCAAGAAGAAGTTCGAATGACTCGCTCAGTTCGATTGTCAAAATCGAACAACACCATCACGACCTACCTTCTTGATGGTGAAGAAAGCACTCAGAAGACGTTTCATCGACTTCTCGGAGCAGCAAATGCCCGTCCAGATGGTTACAACATTGTTCTCCAAGGTGACGTCACAAAGTTAGCCAAGATGACTGCTAAAGAACGTCGTAAAGTGCTTGATGGCGTTGCAGGAGTCACTTCTTACGATGATGAAATACGCAAGGCTGACCGACAGAAAGAGAAAGTTGAAGGTTACATTGAACGTATTGGTTTACTTGAAGATGAGCAAAAAGCCCGTCTCAAAGATCTCACCAAAGAGAAGAACCTCGCTCTGAAAGTCCAAGATTTAGTCAAAGAACTTCAACTTGCTCGAATTACTTCAGCACAAGCTAAATTGGCGAGCCAACAATCTGAACGGACATACATGGTCGAGGAACGAGTTCGCATCGACGGTGAAGCAACTCAATTCGAAGAAGAGGTCAAAGCAGGTGCCAAGATTTTGTTAGAACTTGAAGACAAAATCGGGGTATTGCAAAGGCAAATCGAAGATCTCATGGGAGGCGATTCCAATGGATTACTTGCGGCGATCAACCAATTGCAAATTAAAATTGCAACCAGTGAAGACCGTATCAGCGAAGCGGAAGATAAGGATGTTGAAGACACTGAAGAGTTGGCTGAACTTGCTAAATCTTTACAGCAAGCACAATCCTCACTCGAAGAATTTAAGCAAGAATTGAGCAATGCTGGTTCTGATTTGAAAACAGCAGAGGTCTCCCTTCTTGAGGCTAAGAAAGAAGAGGCTGAAGTTCAAACCCTCCTTGAATCATCAGGCACTGCCAATGCAGAATTGTCACGTTCCCTCTCTAAAGCGATTGAAGAAGTTGAAAGGGCGACTGAAGCGCTTGGATTGGCACAAGATGAAGTGAATCGAGTTGCGACCCAAGCAGAAATGCTCGGTGAACAATTGAGCGCTGCTCAAGAAGCTGCTGAAAGTGCTCGCCTCGCCTTGGGTGAATCTCAGTTAGAAGGTGAACAACTCGGCGCTGATGCACCCGACCAAGACCGCCGTAAACTCGGCGACCAATTACTTACAGCACAGCGTTCTGATGCTAAACTTGTCGAAGAATCTCAAGCGATTGAAACACGATTACGAGAGACTGAGCGTAAACTCAATTCCGCCAAGAATGAATTGGAAAACAGAAGCGGTGCTAAAGGCATGGCTGGTGGTGCTGCAGCAATCATTGCAGCACGAGACCGAGGCGAGTTGTCAGGCATCATTGGAACGGTGGCGGAACTCTGCCAACCACGAGACCCTGCTCACAACGATGCTCTAGCTACCGCAATTGGCGGCGGCATGACCTCAGTTGTCGTCGATAACGATGAAGTGGCTGCGAAAGCGATTCAATGGCTGGCTCAGAATAAAGCAGGACGTGCAACTTTCTTACCGCTCAACAAACTGACTCAATCACGTGCTGCTGGAAAGGCAATCATCGTTTCAAAGAAACCCGGCGTTATTGGGTTTGCCAGTGAACTGCTTGATTATGACCCGCGAATCGATGTTGCAGTTCGTTTCGTTCTCCGAAATACGCTCATTGTCGATAACATGTCCACCGCTCGAATGAACATGGGCGGTGTGCGCTTAGTCACCCTCCGTGGCGACGTTACCGAAGCCGGTGGCGCTATGGTCGGTGGTTCAAAACGCAGAATGAGCGTCGCATTTGGTGGAAATATCCAGGGAGCAAGTGAAGTTGAAACACTCTCTGCTGATGTTGAACGGTTCCGATTAATGGCCGAAACCGTGAACGGTGCACTGGCTGATGCTCGCCGAGTTCAATCCGAATTACGGGCCAAAATTAACGCTCTTTCCGAAGGCGACCACGCTGTACGATTCCAAGAATGGCGTGCTGAGCACAAGCAAGCACAAACCAACCACACATCAGCCCTTGGTGAAGTTGCAAAACACGAGAAGCGATTAGTTGATCTCAAACTGGAAGGAACCAATAAAATCCGTGAACACGACCAAGCTCGAGGACAACTCACAGCAGCGAGTGAACATCGTGCTACTGCTCAAAGTGCATTAGAAGATGCAAGTCCAGAACATCTCAAAGACCGCTTACATGCTGCTGAAGTCAAGCGTGTCGAAGCAGAGGGCCTCAAAGCCCAAGCAGAAATTTCCCTCAATGGAGATTCGAATCATCAGAACCTACTCAGCAGCCGTGTTGATGAAATCAGTCTAAGAATCAAACAGATCAAGCAGAGCATGATCGACCGAAGTGACCGCATGGACACACTCCAAGCCGGAGTAGCAACTGACTCTATAGAGCTCAAGGCAAAAGAAGCCGAGCGATTCCAGTTTCTTGAAGAAAATCAAGGACTTGAAGAAGAGCGCTTGGAACTTATCGAAGAGCGAACAAGTTTACACGTCAACCTCCAACAAAAGGCCACAGATGCTCGTTCACGCCGTGTGATGGTTGAAGAAATGGGTCGTGCGTTGGGTTTGAAAGATGAATCAATACGAGAAACGCTTCAAGAAATGGCAGAAAACAACATTGCAGCTGCTGAAGAAGGAATTTCTTTGCCAAGCGTCGGTGATGCAGAGCGCAATGAGCGGAACTTACAACGTAGACTCGACTCACACGGACCTGTGAACATGCTTGCTATCGAACAATTCGATGCATGTGAAGCCCGTCTTGCTGAAATGAAAGACGATTTCAAAACTCTCCAAGACCGTCGCAAGCACCTTATTGACGTTACCGATAAACTCGAAAACCAACGCAAAGAACGGTTGTTGAAGGTTCTTGAAAAGGTCAATGAGAACTTCAAGGTTGCTTACAAGTCTCTGAGTGATGGAGGCCGTGGTGAACTGTTCCTTGAAAATAAGGATGAACCATTCAAAGGCGGATTGGAATTGTGGGCTCAACCACGTGGAAAATCGGCAAAGGTCACACGACACCAACTTTCTGGCGGTGAACAGTCAATGGCTGCTCTCGCGCTTATCTTTGCCATTCAAGATTACGACCCAAGCCCATTCTACTACTTTGATGAAGTCGACCAAAACTTGGACGGTTACAATGCAGAGCGCATCGCATTGATGTGTAGAGAACGCAGCAAGCGTGCTCAATTCATCATGGTAACCTTGCGAAAGGTTTCACTTCGACTTGCGGACCACCACATCGGTATTACCCACGGTGGAGACGGTTGCAGTCGCCGTATTGTTGACTTTGACCGAGATCAAGCAATCGCTCTTGGAGAACAAGCAATGGCAGAGGCTGAAAAGGCAGAACAAAAGAACCGTTCAAGAATTGAAGAGGCCTTTGCAGCCACGCATGAAATGCCAGAGGTCCCAGACCCATTACCGACACCAAACAGCCTTGGAGGCTTACTCAATCACATAGAGGCAGCCGAAGAAGAGGTTCCCGCAGAAACGGAACCAGCACTCGGACTTGCCGCCCTTTCAGAGCGAACAGCTGACATGACCGAGGATATCGAAGAATATGCTGAAGTTTCTCAAGCAATTAAAGCAGCTGAGGCTGAAGAAGACGTGACTGAAGAGTTAACTGATCTTGAAGAAGAAACAGTTTGAGGTGATTTGAATGTCAGAGCAACAATCCGATTTGGACAAATGGTTCCTACGTCAGGACGTCATTGACCAATTGTTGGCTTCTGGTGAAGAGTCCCAAGAGGCTGCCTTGTTCGGTGACAAAATCATGGCCATTGCTGAAACAGAAGAGGCTGAACATCAAACCCTCATCGATCCATTTGACCGGTCTGTAGCGCTCGTACTTTCGTTGGTTCGTGAAGAAGGTCTTGATGCCTGGAATATCGACCTCTCCAGTTTCTTGAAAGTATTTACTGCGAGGGTAAAATCTGAGGCCAACAACCTCGATTTACCAGCCTGTGGGCGGCTTATCCGCCTCTCGTGGGAGGTTCTTCATCAACAAGCAGAAGATTTGTTTGACCGTGTTCAATACGTTGATGAAGAAGAGGATTGGGACGACGGCCTTGGGTTTGGCTGGGAAGCAGATTACAATGACGAAGACTTCTACTTCACCAATACCATTCTTCAAGGAAGTGCTGATGAACTTCTCCCCGGTCTCTTGGAAAACCGTGTTCGCAGGGATGAAGGTCGTCCAGTGACCTTGGTTGAACTTCTCTCAGCGTTCAAGGATGCTTCCGATGATGCTGAAACGCTTCGTCTGCGCGAAGAAAACAGACTGGCGCATGAAGAGGAATTGAAAGAATATCTCGCCGATGTCGGTGGACGAATGCACAACGAAGACCTGGAAGGCGACATCAAGCGATGTTGGCAGGCTCTTCGAACTTCTTGCCTGGATGCAGGTCAAACAAAAGTCCCAGTTCTGAACGTGATGAAGGAACTCAAACCCATTCTTGAACGAACCTTTGGTTCTATACCTGAAGGATATGACGATGAAGCCAAGGTTGCTTCATTTATTGCAGGTCTTTTCCTCACACATCGTGGTTTTGCCTCGATTACTCAAGACATTGCTCCTGATGGTGAGATATTCCTCGAAGACTCATGGCCTCAAATTGAAACCTTTGATGAAATTAAAGAGTTGATTGAAAGCCAACAAGCAGATGAAAATGAACGTATTCAGGACCAAGATTCAGGTTCAGTCCGTCACGCTAAACTTCGTGCTGAAAAGGCTCGTATTGCTGAAGAGTCAGCACTTCGTAAAGAGGAACGCGCCCTTTCTAAGCAACAAAACGAACAAGCTGTTGTCGAAGTACCTGTTTCGAAAGACGTTGAAGAACAGTCGTATGACAACCATGAATGGTTGGTTGAATGAGAGGGAAAGAAATGTCTGAAGTACCCGTTGATACGCTGCTGGAAGCCACCTTATTTGGTGCAGGTCGTTCAATGAGTGTTGCTGAACTCTCAACGGCACTTGGGTATGATGAAGAAGAAATATTGGATTCGCTGTTCTCACTTCGTTCAACTCTCAAACGCCGACGTGGTGGCGCTTTGCAAGTTGCGGAAGTTGGCGATAGGTGGGCCATTGAAGTCAAGCCAGATGTAGCCAGTTATCTTCCAAAAGGCACAAAGACAGAAATTCCACAGAAACTCCTCAAAGCAGCAGCACTCATTGCATACCACCAACCAATGCCTCAATCACGCTTGGTCGAACTGTTGGGTCAGAAAGCCTACGACTATGTTCGGGAATTAGCTCAACTTGGGATGGTTGATCGTCGTAAGGATGGAAACACACGCCGACTTTCAACGACACGCCGGTTTTCGGAGATTTTTGGATGCCCCTACACTGACCGTAAAAAAGTCAAGAAGTGGTTTCGTGAACAAGTCAAAACCACTGGACTGTTCGATGGTATGGAAGATGCTGCCGTCCTCAAAGAAGAATCAGAAATCGATGGTTTGATTCAATCAACTCTTCCTCTTACAGAAGAAGAGTGAGATTCACTCATTTCGAAGCTTTTCGAGCAACTCTCCAACTAAAGTTTGAGTTTTAGGTCCGGTAACTTGCTGCAAGCGAGCGGCCACAATTTCGATTTCTTCACCTTCTGCACCTGCAGAGACCGCCATGTTTCGAGCATGCAACTTCATATGTCCTGCTTGGATTCCTTTGGTAGAGAGCGCACGAAGAGCACCTAAGTTCTGAGAGAGGCCAGCAGCAGCGATGATTCCAGCCAATTCCTGGGCCGATTCCACGCCAAGTATGGCAAGGTTCGCCTGAGCCACAGGATGGACCTTTGAGGCCCCTCCTACAGTCCCTACTGCCATTGGCGTCTCAATAGAGCCGACGAGGTTTCCTTGGGCATCTTTTTCCCACATCGTCATCGAACCATAGTGGTCGTTACTGTATGCTGCCCAAGCATGGCAACCTGCTTCGATGGCTCGCCAGTCCTGTCCACAAGCTACAGCAACACTGCTAATAGCGTTCATTACGCCTTTGTTGTGCGTTGCAGCACGGAATGGGTCGGCCATTGCAAAGTGTTGTGCTTCAAGTATTCCCTCAATAACTGAAACTCCATTTTCATGGGTTCCGTCTTCCGATATCTCTTCAGGGGTAAAGATGGCTTTCACACGGGCCAAACGATGTGCTGCAAGATTGGAAAGGATTCTCAGATGAACCCGTCCACCGGTAATTTCTTCCAGACGAGGTGCGATTAATTCCGCCATTGTATTGACGGCATTTGCTCCCATCGCATCACGGCAGTCAACGATAATGTGGACAATAAGCATGGGACCACTGATCGTGTCCAGCAGCCGAGTCTCAATACGCTTACAACCACCTCCGAGGCGAATCATGGTTGAAGGTAAACTGTTGCACAATGCGATGAACTCATCAGCATTTGAGAGAACATCCTGCTCAGCCTTTTTCCAGTCACTGCATTCGAGTATCTGTAATTGAGCAATCATCAGAGGTGCATCGGAGTTGGTATGGAATCCACCATTTTTCAGGCAACGCTTCGCCATATTCGATGCCGCAGCAACGACACTTGATTCTTCAAGGCAGAAGGGAATCAGGTAATGCTTGCCATCGATGACGAAATTCGTAGCAACGCCAACCGGAAGTGACATTGTCCCGATTACATTCTCAATCATGCGATTTGCTGCCTCTTCACTTAATGCTCCACAGGCTTTTAGTGCAGCGATTTGAGATTCATTAAGGTCGGTCATTTCAGCAACTATTTGGCGGCGTTCAGCGACACTGTGACGGAAAAAACCACTCAAACGACTGTTTTCCACTGGCATTCCTTCACGTCCAGTTGTTCCCATGCGGCTGTACATCATCAAGCAATCGGCATTCAAGCATTGAAACGTCTGATTCCTTGTTTTCGAAAAAGCGTTCTTTAGTCTCAGCAATTAACGAGATTAACGGGTTCGTTAACGCGTTATAAGTGCGTTAATTGAGTGTTAATCTCTTTGTTTGAATGCCATCGGCAGTGAGATTAACAGGTCCTAACGCACTTCTCTTGCCCGAGTTTATGCTCAAAGATGAAATACCCAAAGGAGATTGCTCGCCTCATGCGTGTTATTGGAAAAGAAATGGACTTACCCCCCCTTGATGCCAATCCTTTCTCGACATTAGCTCTTGAATCAAGTGATTCAAACCTCCTCGTGGGGCGTCAGCACATGCTTAGCGTACTTTCCCAATACATTCAATTCCGCTCTCCTCGGCGTATTTTGTTGATTGGTGAACACGGCTCAGGTCGAACCTCACTGCTCCGCTGTGTGTCGAAAATGTCACCTATCTCCGTCCACATTGATCGCATCCCGCCCATGGATGCTGGACTTACTTTACTGAAAGAAATCTACGCTCGGTTCGTTAATTCCACGGTTCCCGAAGGTCGGAATGAATTGACAAAGAAGATTCTTGAAGCATCCCAGAGTTATACGAAGGCATTGCCATTGATTGTCATCGATGCATCGACGGTAGATATATCAGCACTCAATGTGGCACTGCGCGACACATTACCAACACTTGAACGCATACAGGCTGTCATTGTTATCGTGCTGGAAACCAAAGACAAGACCATGCTCCATGAATCAATTCTTCAAAAATTAGATCAAATGCAGCCCCTGGCAAACCTTACACTTGAAGAGATTCAACTCCTCGTGGAAAGGCGTGTTGAACAGTCGGCTGGTCAGCCGTTTAGCCTCGCAAAAGAGGATGCACAACATCTTTTGGAACAGACAGCAGGTCTTCCATCCGCAGTGATTCGAGTCATGAGAGACGCTATTGACCATGCGAAAATGTCACAGTACACTTACGTCGAGCCCAAATATGAATCTACAACGCCGGTTTCTGAACCCCAATTTACTCCTCCACAATATGATACAAGCCCTCATTCCATCTTTGAATCGATGTTTTCTGAGCCAGAGCAGGTGGTTGAAGAGCCGCTTGAAGGGGAAATGGAACAAGATGAAGCGGCTTTGCAGATTGAGCAAGACACCAAAATCATGGAAAGCCTTGAAGACATGAATTTTGACTTGAATCTCGACCAACTCAATGAAGACCAAGACAATCAAGAAGAATTGAAGATATTGGAATCGATTGAAGACTTGCAAGAAGGCTATGAGGCTGCACCTGCAATCGCTAAACCCGAGGTACAGGAACGCCCTCCACTCGACGAACTCACTCCAGCAGGTATGACGGGGCTCTTCTCTCGAAGCCGCTCCTTCTTGGACATGGAGCATGAATCTCCACCCCAAGGTAACATTGTTGAGCAATTAGGTGGCGTTGAACTCTGGGAAGATCCCTCTTTGCAACCTGCTGAAGAGGTGGAAGATGAAGAGATTAGCGAAGAAAACTCGGCTTTCATGCTGCATGACGAAGTCGGTTTCATCGTAGAAGAAGCAGAGCAGGAGGGCGTTGAAGAACTTCTTGCCCACTATGAAACATCCATGCCCGAAATAGAACTTGATTTGGAAACCGAACCCGTGGCGAATGGATTGCTCAGCGAACTTGCAGGCATGGTTCCGGTGATGAAAGCACTGCAGATGGCACTGATGTTGCCAGGTGAAAACGGTAGTGCCATTCAGAGAAGAAAGTTGGTTGAAGCACTTGAAGCATTCCAGCGTAAGCCAAGTGGTCCAAAGAAGGACTATGCCCTGAATGCTGCAGTTCTCTCAGCCTTGACGAGTCATGAAATTTCCATTATCTCAGTTGCTCATTACAGAAAATATTCACCTTCGGATGAAGAAATACTTGACCAGTTAGGCATCAAGCGTGCTCGTCTTTCTCAAATCAGTAATCGGTTACTAAAGGCGGGAGTTCTCAGCGTTCGCACTCTTGGACGGAACCGCTACTATGAGTTGACGCAAGCCGCTCGAGCCCAATTGATTGCTTGGAATGTAATAGGAGGTGAGAACTGATGTCGTGGTCGATTACTTGGTCTTGGCAGGCTCCTCGCCGTATTGCTGCTCTGGCACCAGTTGAAGGTGGCATGGTCGTAAGCAGCGGCCTGGATTTACTCATGATCGAAGCTGACGGAAGTATCCGTTGGAAAGTTGAATTACCGTTCAAAGCCCATTGTGCCCAAGCCAATAACGGCGTTTTAGGCATCCTTGCTGCACACGGTTTCTATGTTCTTTCGACCTCTGATGGTTCTATGCTTCATGAAGGTCGTTCAACTCAAGGCGGCTTTACAGAGATTCTCGCACGCCCTGGAGGCGGTTGGATACTCTCTGGGCGCCAAGGGCACCTTCACTTGTTTACACACGAAGGAACAGGCCTTCGGCGGCTCGACAGCGGAAAAGTCCGACGTTTGCTTGGATGGCTTGACCGTGAACACATGATGTGGCAAGATGCAGATGGCAGACTTTGGTGTGCACGTCTTGCTCAAAACGACCAGAAGCGAGTCTTAGAAGATAGAATTTGGAGTTGGGTGACGCCTCTGATGAATGGCAGAATCCTGATGCAGTCCAGTGATGGAGGCATTTGGGAGGGCGTCCCACATCCATTTGGTTGGGATTCTTTAGAACGAATCGAATATGAATCTCTTGAGCCGATGGAAGGTGTTCGAAGTGCAGACGGTTGGTGGGTATTGGGTATCGAAGGACACCTGCATCACCTTTCTTCCCATGCCGAAAACGAAACACCGATGCTTTTGGGCGAATCAATGAACCTCGGAGACATACTGATTGGATTGACGCCAGATACCATGGTGACAGCAACACGTGAAGGTTTAGTCCGTCGTTGGTCTGCACCTCATCTGGCACAAGCTGAACGCCAAGGGCGTTACCAAGCCATTGCAGAAGCCGCTTTGGCTAAGAACTGGGAAGAGCGTAAGGCATTGTTCGTTCGAGCCCAGACTGCTGAAGACGAAGGCCGTCTGTCAAGAGCGGTTGAACTCTATGGTGCCTTAGGCCGTACAGAAGACGTGCGTCGCCTGTTAAAGCGTCAAAAGGAGGGTGGCGAGTGAGCGAGGAAGCAGAGCATGTCACACGGGAACGGGTTGAAAAATACCTCGACATAACCCGCCGAGCCCGTGAAAAAGCCACTCCACTGGTCGAAGAAGGAAGCGTGCAAGCCAGTCACTTAGCCACCATGATGCGAATGGCTGACGATTATGCATCTGATGCTGCACACTTCCTCTCCATAGGAGATCATGTGCGAGCCTTTGGGGCTATCAATTATGCACATGCATGGATTGATGCTGGGGTAAAAATAGGTCTCCTTGATGGTCATGGAGACGATGTTTTGTTCACACTTCCTTGAGTGAAACGATTGAGTAAATCTATCTATAGAGAATCAACGAGTTCAAGACGCTGATTTTTAGTCACTTCAAGTATTGGCAACCCTTGTTCATACAACCGGCGTTTCAATTCAACATCCACGGTGAGTACCGGGATTGAGAGTTCAACGGCGAGGTCAAACAATTGGTCATCAGGGTGAGATGATTCGAGAGTAAGTGCTTCGATGGTCTGGGATTTTTGCTCAAGTAAAGAAAGCAGCAAATTCTTACTTCGTGGTCGTCCGGCATTCACGCTCTCTAATTCTTGACGAACGCTGTCTAAGAGCAGTATTTGAGCTGGCCCAAAGACGCGAAGAAGTTCGGAATCGATGTTCATCCCTGAATCAATGATTGCAACCCATCCACAGGCATCAATCAAAATCTGTTGCACTTCACATCACCTTCAATGGCTCGATGTTCACTGAATTGTGCCGTAGCCAATGAGACGCCATCGGGAACCGACTCGTCGTGATAGAGAGACACGTTGTCCCGTATCTGCACAAATTGGCAATCGTAAATCCAGTGTCGCTTTGCCTTTTTCTGAGTTCTTAGTCACACCGACAGAAGTTGCGGTAGCCACATTGATCATCAGCATCTCATTATTTCGCAAAGGATAAATTTTCTCAGGTTCTTCCCCTTCACCGGCAACCATGTTATCCATCAGTTTGACTTCAACAGCAACTGAATGTCGGACTTCTGGCAAATCGCCTTTTCGAGCGACGACTTGGCCGGAGAGATTGTCCGCGGTTGTGATTGACGGGTCAAGCCTTGTTGCCATCCCGCACAATCCGCCAGAATGCATTGATTCAAGATCCAGGCCACCGCCTTTCATACTGCTAACAGTTGCTTCAATAGGCTCCCATATTGACTTTGAACCCTTTTCAATTTTCCTTCCAGGCCCAATAATAATTTCATCACCAATGTCGAAGTTTCCTTCGATGATGCTGCCACCAATAACGCCTCCACGCAATTTGGTAGGACGAGTGCCTGGGCGGTTGATGTCAAAAGAACGAGCAACGTGCATAATGGAACGCTTGTCTTTTGAACGGTCTGGAGTGGGTATTGTCTTCTCAATAGCATCGATGAGGATATCTAAATTAACATCGTGATGTGCTGAGACTGGAATGATAGGTGCATCGCCCGCAATAGTTCCTTTGAGGAAGGCTTTGATTTCAGCATGAGATTCAAGTGCGCGTTCTTTTGTTACCAAATCGATTTTGTTTTGAACAATCACGATGTTATCAATCCCTGCAATTTCCAGTGCCATGAGATGTTCACGAGTTTGAGGTTGAGGGCAGGTCTCATTTGCAGCGACCATAAGCATGGCTCCGTCCATAATAGATGCGCCTGTAATCATAATCGCCATCAATGTCTCGTGCCCAGGAGCGTCGACAAATGAAATGACCCTTTCGAGTTCCTTAGGGTCGTCATCTTTCCCATCAGGATGGCGCCCAGTAGCGTAGTACTGGCCTTTCTTTGTCTTGTAGAAAGCAGTGTCTGCATAACCGAGTTTAATTGAGATACCACGCTTTCGTTCTTCAGAATGCGTATCAGTCCAAACTCCGGAAAGAGCTTGTGTTAGCGTTGTTTTACCGTGGTCGACGTGACCAACCAGTCCAATGTTGATTTCAGGTTGTGCGGGAAGCTTTCGTGCCATGCTTCCTCACTCCCTTACTACGAAAACCCTCTCGGGATTCACTCCGATGCTTCCTCGCTTCCTGCTGAAAGGAGGTCGCCGAGAGACTTCTTGCCTGCTTCGATGACTTTGAGATTGATTTGACGTGTGTCTTGACTGATGGTGTTACCACGGAAGAAACGTCGCTTTCGTAGACCATCTGGCTTGTAACGGAAACGCTTCTTTTCTCCGCCTTTGTTCTTGAAGACAAGACTGTGGCCTTTGAATCCAGTTGAACGTGTTACGAGAATGGCTTGTCGGCGGCCGCCTTCAAGGTCTCGACGAAGAGGTGTTCCTGTCTTGTCAGAGCCACCGGTGATTTGGAGTTTGAATCCGGAGAGTGTTTGTTCACCTTCTCCGACAAAGATTCCATCGACGGTATCTCCGATTTTCTTACCCAATAATTGAGCATGATTATTTCCACTAATTTTGAGTGAATAAGACTTACCGCCGTTTTTCGGGTCGGTATCATTCACTACAGCGACGAATTCTCCTTGTTGTCCAACAGCCATAATATCACTTCTAGAACGACCTTCCGACCATCGTCGTCTATTTAGCCCCACCGTTTGTTCTCCAACGGAAAATCAGTCAGCGAAACTTCTTTTTCAGCAACATTTCGAGCCGACTTGAAAGGTCTTTTGGAAGGTAATGTGGCATGCTTAGATGCGTTGTTCTTCCTCGACCACCGGTAATTGTGGCGACTCGAGATGTGATGATTTGGCGCTCTTCAAATTCTTTCAGATATTTCCAAACCGTGGTATGGCTCTTCATTTTCTGCTCATACTCTTCACATACAACCGCGTAAAGTTGTTCAACATCACCCGTTGTCATCGACTCTTGTTTTGTCAACCGACGGCACAAAGAAAGCAGCACTAACATCGCGTTTGAATTGAGGTCATCGATGTGTTCGAGGTTACTTCCCAGCGTGGTTGGTGAATTTTCCAGCGGGAGGTGAATATCTTCCACCGTAAGCCGCCGTTCGCTGTGGTCATCTTGCCGGAACTCACATCGCTCGACAGCCGCATTGAGTAACTCAATAACTCGGCGAGCATCCCCAGTTGGAGCAGCTTTTTCCGCGAGGAGACGAATGATTTCTGGGGACCATGTTCCTGGAACCAAACCATCGATGGCGCGTTGTGTGGCAATCGCTTCCAATCCATCACTTGAGTAAGGTTGGATTCTGAGGTGGTTTGTGCTCCCCATGCGAGATATAACGGCTGTCTCGAGAACGTCCAGAACCTGTTCTTGGCTGATGAGGATGAGGGACAGTGTTCCTTTCCCGCTTTGATCTTCATCAATTCGGAGCAACTGGTAAAGTAAATCATCGCCCGAGCGACGCAGCATGTGGTCCACTTCATCAAGAACGACAATCATGTGCGATGTTTCCTTTCGCAGAATCCTTCGCAGGCTCATCAACAGTTCACCCATCGAAAGACCACGATCTGGATGCCCTGGTGCAAGTTCATGCAAGATTCGTTGGACAACTCGCATACTTGTTGAGGCATTCCGGCAGTTGACATGGACCGAGCGGATGTTTCGCTTATTGGCTAAATGGCGTTGAATATCACGGCAGAAGGTTCGTGCAAGAACCGTTTTACCGCAGCCGACAGGCCCCGTAATGACCACGCGACCGGAGCCTTCCGCTGAATGGAGGGTCGCAAATTTAGCGGCCAATTCATTTTGAACATCGCTGCGTCCAACGAGTTCCGCTGGAATATAATCAAAATTAAACACTTCAGGATTTGCGAGAACCCAGCCGGCGCCAATTCGGTCGAGATAGTTACTCATAACATCGGAAGGCTTACGCCAACCGTTATTGAACATACGGTTTCATCTGGGTCAAAAAAGCGCTACTTGTAATGAAAAGTACGTGAACTCAAGGGATTTCATCAAATTGATATCCAGTTTCCCATTTCTTTTCGCCTAGAGCGACTTCAAGCTCGAACGGTGTGATGAGTGGCTTCTGGTATCGAACAGCATCATCAATGGCAATACGAGGGCATGCCGTGTTGACAAAAGCATCGACTGGATAGAAATCAATCAACTCAGGACCAACGTGCTCCAATGCTAACAGGTAACCTTTCTTACCGTGCTTTTCGAGTATTCTCTTCATCCTTAATGCGAGACTGCGACGCATCTGACCCGGCTTCTCTCCAATGAGGATTCCAAAGCGTTCTGCTTCACCACATGCCATAATCAATCCAAACCGCTGGCGTAGGATTCGCTCAATTCGTTCAAGCGACATTTCCTTTGCATCACCTGTGTATGGGTCAAGCATAGCCAGAGGTTTGCCTGTGTGAAGCACCAAGCCAATTGGATGGAAGTCACCAGAGCCAAGGAACAGATAATGACCAATCGAATCGTCATCACCTGAGTAATTGCATCCAAGGACTTGACCAGGGAAGGAGAGGCGAGCACCACCGATTGGAATCTCAACTTCATAGCCTGCCTCTTCGAGGCGGTCATGGAATTCAGGGAGAAGATGCAGGTGTTGGATTGAACCAACCAAACCGAGTTTGGTACCTGTTAAAGGGGCAAGACGACCGACTGCATCCATGAAACGGTCTTGCGCTTCCTCTTCTGAAAGGTCTTCAGCAGCCGGTTGGTTCTCCAATCTTTGACGAGCCATGGCTCGATGTCTTTCGAGGAAAGGAAGAATTGGTTTGAGTTCAGGGTCACCATCATAAGTGACATCGATGAATTGTGTTGGCATACCAGAATCGATGTTCATCTGCGAATGACCCATGTGAGCAACTAATTCGACACCCATCATTCCCATTTTGTCGTGAACTAAATCACACGCTCCATAGCACGGGTCTGCAGCCAAAATCACTTTTGCACTTGTTTCAGTTTCAATAGTGTCCATCATCTCAAGGGCTTGCATCTTCAATCCCTCAGGGACTTGAAGGGCCACTAAGCGGTTGTCATTGGCTTGAATTCGCTCCATCAACTCGGTAAGTTGGAAGTCGTGACGATCTAAGTCCATAGCAGTCCCCAAGCCAAGGGGGCACGCCCACCCTTCATCAATCCACCCTTTGCACGAAGTTAGTCTTCATCGAGCAAAATGATGCGATCTCCATCCATTTCTAAGCGGACGAGAGATTCAATAATCACTTCAGGATATTCGGCTTGCAGTTGAACCAATCCAGGGCCTTTTTCAACCACTGCAATGATGTGTGTGACTTCTGCCCCCGTCCTGCGAACACCTTCAAGAACGGCTTTGAGCGTTCCACCTGTTGAAAGTACATCATCGACGATAACGACTTTTTCACCCGGCTTGAGGTCATTGAGATACATTTCTCCCTTTGAATAACCCGTCTCTTGCCCAATGATAACTTCGCCTTCAAGCCCATACGGCCGCTTACGGGCTACTATGAGCGGGATTCCGACTCGGATACTGAGAGGTGCAGTGAGGGGTAAGCCCATTGCTTCAATACCCAATATGAGGTCGATATCGTCCCATTTAATCGCCGTTTCACACAAATCGGTAACGGCTTTCAATACCAATGGATCAAGACGTGGAACCCCATCGGTGATGGGGTGAATAAAATAGGGATAATCGCCTTTCCAAATAACGGGGGCATTACGTAGGCTCTCACGAAGCCGATGCAGAGCATCTGTCATAGCAAAGGGCCAAGAGTGGCGGAGTATGACCTTTACTCAAAGTTCAGCAAGGAAATCGACATACTCATCGGGGTCGAGGAGGTTTTCGAGATCCATTTCGTGAGGTTCGATGATGATAATCCATCCGTGGTCGTATGCGGAATCATTGACCAAGTCAGGATTAATCTCGACTTCACCGTTGACTTCTGCGATGAGACCTGAATACTGTGAAGGGAAGGCAACCTTTTCTTCAGCTGTCCAAATCGAGAACATGTCTCTCCCTTCATCAATTTCATATTCTGCTTGAGGGAGGATAACGCGCAGTACTTCACCGATTTCAACGGCAAGGTATTCACTAACACCTATCATTAATCTCTCATCCTTCTCTTGATACCACAAGTGGTCTCGAGAATATTTTCTGTTATGGGCTACGCTGAATTCTACCACTTCTTCGTCCATGGTTTGACTCCCTTAGTCCGCCCCAAACACCATTGTATATCAAATTGAGGCATAATCGACCTTCAACCAAAAACGACAAACGGGTTAAGTGAGTCGGCGTTTTAGGCCCCTTTGGTCGCCTATGGATTATGCAGAAACCGATGAACAGCAAATGATTCGAGAACTTGTCCGTGATTTCGCAGAAAGCGTCTTGACGCCAACAATTGAGCATCGAGACGAAAATCAGATTGCTCCCTCCGAGGAATGGGAACAATTCATTGAATATGGCCTTCAAGGCGTAACGATTCCTGAAAAATACGGCGGCTCGCCCGTCGATGATGTTTCAGAATCTATCATTGTTGAAGAATTAGCCCGTGTTGACCCTTCGTTCGCTGTCATGTATTGTGTTCACGTTGGATTGTGTGCCAAAACAATCGCACTTCATGGCAATGAGTCGCAAAAAGAACAGTACCTCACACGACTTGCAGCAGGCGAAGTCGGAGCTTATTCTCTTTCCGAAGCAGGTGCAGGAACCGATGCAGCAGCTATGATTTGCAAAGCAAAACTATCCGATGACGGCAAGCATTACATCCTCAATGGCGAGAAAATGTGGGTGACAAACGGCGTTCAAGCGAAAATCTTGGTCTTGTTTGCTAAAGATGTTGATCACCCAGATTACGGTGTCAAAAAGCACGGTGGCTCAACCGCTTTTATTGTGGATTCTTCGTTCGAAGGATTCTCTGTTGGTAAGAAAGAAAATAAACTCGGAATCCGTTCTTCTGACACCTGCACGCTCATTCTCAATGACTGCAAAGTTCCTGTTGAAAACGTCCTCAAGGGCGTCGGTAAAGGGTTCCCAATCGCTATGAACGCACTTGACAACAGCCGTATCGGTATTGCTGCACAGGCTTTGGGTATCGCACAAGGTGCCTTTGAAGCAGCACTCAAATACGCTCATGAACGTGAAGCATTCGGTCAAGTTATCGCTCGACATCAAATGATTACCGCTTACCTTGCTGATATGGCGACACGAATTGAAGCATCCCGCCTGCTTGTCTATCGTGCATCATGGGTCAAGCAACAACATTACGAACACAACGGACCTCGACATTCGAAAGAAGCAAGTATGGCGAAGTTGTACGCAGGTGACACAGCCATGTGGGTTTCAGAACGAGCCATCCAAGTTCTCGGCGGCTATGGTTACACGAAGGAGTTCCCAGTTGAACGTTTCTTTAGAGATGCGAAGATTACGCAAATCTATGAAGGAACTCAAGAAGTTCAGCGAATCGTCATCGCTCGTGCGCTCAAGTGATTCAGTCTTGGACAGGATTTCGCCCTTCAAGAGTCGCTCGACGTGAACCGCTTGACCATCCAATTATTTTCGCTTGACAGGTGATAATTTGGCCTTTCTTAAGTGACTCAACCAATTCATTATCTTCAGGTAAGAGTCGAATCTCAGCAGTAAAGGGTCCACTGTCGATTTCACCCTGAACTGTAAAACCGCCACGATATTCGCTCGAGGCCAATAATGTTCGACTGTGTTCTTCAAACTTCAAAGCGACAGAACGTTCTTCACAGCGGTCAATAATGGCTTGTGATTCGCTGGAAAGACGTGATGTCTCAAGTTCATGAATCATTTTTTCAGTGTATTCGATGATGTCTGGATTGAATTCATCCTTCTGGTCATCATCATTCGCGTGATTGAGAGTGAATCCCGAAAGTTGGGATTGAATTGGAGAAGTGTATACCGGCTCAGGTGCTGTATTGTATAAAGGGTAATCACGTTCATCCGAAAGGTAATATTTCTCCCCAACACCTGGGCTTGATAGGACAGTTTTACCACCTTCCGCTTTGAGGTTCCATACTCGAAGTCCATCTTTGAAATATGGGCAATCATCTGACAAGTGGAACACGCCGCCCATTAATGTTAGCGACCAACTGGCATTTGCTCGATTTTTCCAAGTGAAATTACCTGGGCTATTTTCGGTAATATGTACATAGTGCCAGTCGTTCTTTGGTTCATAATCACTTACATAGAATCCGGCTATTGGTCCGTTGTAAGAAGGATGGAACGGTTCAAGATTACTTGGTTTGACGGAGAGAATTTGGTCTTGAGTCTCAACGCAAGTGGTCCTCATTCCTTCGTGGGTAAGTTCGCCGACCCACCAATTCCAGCCTTCGATGAAGACTGTGAACCGGGTATCTGAGACCCATTTCCCTTGCCCCATCACATTTCCGCCAACAAGGAAAGTCCCATCGAGTTGAATCTCTTTTGTGTTCCCGTCAGTGACGTGAATGACAAGGTTTGGTCCAGAATATGTTCGCAGCGAAAGGCTGGTGGATTCTTCGATATCTCTCTTGTCGGATACAATCTCCATTTCTAAATCTTCAAACTCATCAACTGCGGGAGTTTGGTCAATTTCAAAACCAATTGATTCAAGGAATTCATACCATTCAGTGACGGTAACTTGGCCACTTCCATCAGCGTCGAGGAAGTTGGTAACGTGGTCCATAACCCAAGCAGGTGGGTCCATTTTCGCGAGGGTTTTGACTAAGTTCGTTGCTTCTTCAGTTGAGATAATGCCGTCTGAGTTCGCATCAAGCATTTGAGTAAGTTGAGCTGCCGTAAAGCCACTGTTTTGAAGCCAAACGCCGAACCGTTCAGCCATTTGAGCTGCTACCGGGTCATTTTGTACCACTGCATCGGCGCTGGAGCGAACGGATTGAACCCGCTCTCGAATTTGACTTTTCGCTGCTTCTGCGGTCTTGGTACCGATTTTATCTTTGACAGAAAGGGCCCAACTCTGAACCGAGTCTTGTTGGGATAAGATTTCGATAATTGTTTCTCGAGGAATATGGTCTGGTGGAGTTTCACCCGTGAAATGTTTTGCCACTTCGGCGAGTTCTTGATTATCCAATACGGCAAGATTAATGCCCTTGGTCATCATTTTTTCTTCAATTTTCTTGAACGCAATGTCACGAACCCCGTTGCCTTGCATGTACAGAGCACAGTGTCTCTCCTCATCAACTTGATGCCGACAACTCATTCAGGAAATCTTAATTTTGGCCAATCCAAATGATTTTCTTCAGTCCAGTGGAGTGAACAAAGTACGGCTTCTACTTCATCCGCATTTGCGAGATCTCTTTCAATCTGCAATCGATGAAGCCATCCTTTTAATCGACCAAGAGCGGGTCCTTTTGCCATCTGAGTTCGCTCCATAAGCCAATGACCATCGATGAGTGATTCATGA
Source organism: Candidatus Poseidoniaceae archaeon (assembly GCA_949372875.1). Lineage (GTDB taxonomy): Archaea > Thermoplasmatota > Poseidoniia > Poseidoniales > Poseidoniaceae > MGIIa-L1. Next base: position 121,458 of record CASIAW010000004.1, on the reverse strand, counting down.
CCGCTTTTCAATGGAGCAAGACGCTCATATGCTTCCAGTAATGCATAGACGTCGTCTGCTGTTTCGTTTCCAATACCCATTGATGGGGAGAGTTGATGGCTACGAAGTATAACTTCGAGTTTCAAATGTTGCTCCGCGTGTTCTTCCAGCACTGCACGGAAGATTCGCATGCTTGAAAGAGACTGTTCAGGAAGGCTTCCAAACCGTCCGTGAAGGTCGAGAATATAGGTTCGTTCTTTGTTTGAGAGTTTGAGAGCAAGAAGTGCTTCTTCTACCTCTATAGAAAAGCATTCGCTAAGCAATAGCGCGAACCTCGTAAGCCCGTTCAAATCTGGGATGTATGGATGGTAAAGCGCAGCAAGTCGCAGATGCTGAACACCCCATTCACCTGGTAAGAACGAATCCAGAACGCCATCATGAGCCATTTTCTCAACGACTTGAGCCATGTTTTTCCCATCGAGGATTTTGAGCCACTCCATCCAAATTCGCTCATGAGTCACTGCTTTGAGCATGTGTGCGTTCTGACGCAGTGCTTCACTGAGTTCAAAATCAAACTTCCACACTCCTGCCTTGCCTCGGTCAAGGAAACGATACGCTCGAAGTATTCGCAGTCCATCTTCAGAGATTCTTCGATGGGCTTGACCGACTGCACGAAGCATACCTCTTTCCACGTCCTGTAGGCCATGGTGAGGGTCGTGCATTACTCGGCGAGCGATATCGATCGCCATGGCATTGATGGTGAAATCTCGTCGTTCAAGGTCTTCAGCGAGTGAAATGCCCCACCTTACTTGTTCAGGCCGCCGACCATCCCCGTAGTGGCTTTCTGTTCGCAGTGTTGTTGCTTCATAGAATTGGTCACCACCTCGAAGGCTTACTGTGCCGTAATCGATACCGGTTGGCAGTGCGTCGGGAAAAATGTCCATCATGTGTTGGGGTTCAAGGGATACTGCGAAATCAATATCGTGAACGGGGATGCCAAGACATGCATCTCGGACCGCTCCACCGACAATCCAAATGCCGCCACCATGTTCAGCGACCTTTGAAGCAATTTCATGGACGTGTTTGGGGAGACTGTCAAGCCACTCAAGGACATTTTCCGGGCATTCAAGAGCAGGAACATCTGCTTCAAGAGCCGGATTCGGCCAACCATCACTCGTCATCCAAACCCTCCTTTACTCCGAATGGGGGCGCAAGGCAGACAAAGCATTATCGCAGAATGATTGGTGGAACGGCTCAATGTGGGAGGAGGAAGATGTTCACCTGGTGCCCTATGAGTGGCTTAAGCCCCATGAGGAAATCAAACCGCGAAATCGAGACAAGTTACTCGAAATGACCAAGAGGTGGGGCGGATTTACCAAACCACTGATCGTCGATAAGCGAACAGGTGCGATTTTAGACGGTCATCATCGTTACTCGATTGCTGGTGAACTCAACTTAGCCCGTGTTCCAGCAATTTGCGTTGATTATTTGGCGGATGAGAGAATTGAAGTGGATGTTTGGCCTGCTTCAGAACTCAAATCGATTACGAAGCAAGAAGTCATTGACATGTGTCTTTCAGGCAATGTCTATCCTCCGAAGACAAGCCGTCACACCATCGCAGACCACTTGCCTCCAATTCACGTATCCTTAGAGATACTCGCACAACAGGAACCGTCTCATTGGTCTTGACGAGTGGCAAGATAGGCTCTCCATCTGGCGTTTCCTTTTCCTTCCAATTTCACACCATGCTGTGGAGTAGATACCAGACTGACTTTGTGTTGGTGCAAGATTCCTTCATGAGATATTGTCAATTCCACTTCCGTTCCAGCTTTGTTTTTGAGTGAAGTCTTCAAGCCATTCAGTGAAGAAGTTCGGACCCCGTTTACGGCGATAATTTCATCGCTTGGCATGACGCAATGGCGTATTGGTGAGTCACTAAGGTGCGAGGTAACGATAACTTTGCCACCCTTCGTTGAGAGATTCGCTCCAAGCCATCCATGCTTTTCTTCACCTTCTTTAAGCGGATTTTCAGCAACCAGTTGAAGACCGAAATAGGCCATTGTTGCTTCCATATCGGGGGCTTTTCTCTCATGCATCAAAGCATCGAGCATGGAGCCCAATTGACGGCCTCCTTTCATTGAAGTTAAGGTTCGTCGAATGTCTTTGTAGGTCACACCAAGGCGCTCGACGCCTTCGTATTCGAGAGCATGTTTGCGGCACAACTCTGCAGCCAAGTCACAGACACCCACTTCTCCTTTGGACCGTCGTCGTAATTCCGAATCCAATTGCATCAGTGCTAATTCTCCTTCAAGATAGTAGGAAATTTGAGTCTCTCTTGAGAAGGCGTGACCTCGATACAAGTGAATCCATGCATCATGGCTTGATTCAGCCAATGATTCACTTTCCATACCGTGGCGAGATGTATGGCGCTTCATTTTGCGCATGAAGTCCTTGCGCCAGTCTTCTTCAGACCATGCTCCAGAACGAACACACAACATGTCGCCCAACCATGAGGTTCCGCCCTCAAACCACCACAATAAATCGGAGTGGCCTTCACGTTGCAAGTCATAATCAAGGAAGTTCCGAGGTCGCAATCGCTTCACGTTCCACTGGTGGAGGTATTCATGGCTGTAGAGGCTTACCAAGTCTCTGTACTCATCTTCATGGCCAGGGATGAGGCATTGTCGAGGGAGCATCGAAGTTTGTGAATTGAGATGTTCAAGCCCACCTCTCATGTTCTCAGTAAGATGAATAACGGTCACGTAATTATCCCATGAAGGAATACCGAACAATGCATGGTGTTCTTTGACAACTCGGTCCATGTCTTCTTTGAATCGCTCAAGCATTCCTGCATCGATGGAATGTCCACCACTGTCCCACAATTTGAGGTGATGCGTTCGTCCATCAACGACCCAAGAATCCATTGGGTTGGGGTTGCATTCGATAATAGCATCGAGGAATTCATCACGACTTGGTGAGGTAAAACAGTGCGTTGTGCCCTGGTTTGAGGTCAGTTCACCTTTCCCAGAACGGTTTCCAGTTGAGGTGTATTGTGTTGCAGGCGTCCAACCTTTTGGAGAATGTAATTCAACGATGTGCTCCATATCCATTCGGGTCGAATCAATTCCCTCAGTTGGCATAAACCAGGTAAAGGGCGGCATCATGTGCAAATGTGTGGTGTCCATATGATTGGCACGAACAGAAAGATCGACTGCCAGAAGCCGATAGGTCAGCATGACGCTGGTGGTTGATGGAGAGATTTTGATTCGCATGGCGTCAACGTCTTTACGGGATGCTGATAGCACATTTCCAGATTGGTCGGTCGCTACAAACTCCGTCATATGTTGAATAGGTTCTCGCAAGAAGTAGGAACCAGGAACCCATCGAGGGAAGTGCATAGTGAGGCTGGAGGAAGTAAAAGGTCCATTGATTTGGATGCCGACGCACAAGCGTCGAGATTCGCCTTCTGTTGCGTCGATGAGGAAGCGGATGCCTGAGGATTGGCGGCTCATAGACCCAGTTCAGTGGAGGCGGTTGAAAGGTTCTCTGCTGAAATGCGGAGTAATTCATCTGTGCATTCCTCAAGGAAACGACGGTTTTCTTCAGCGATTTCCACCTCACCGCATCGTCCGATAAGACGCTCCAGTAATCGAGCACGTTCAATTACGTCGACCGATTCATCGCGAATAATTTTCCACCGCAATGCATCGATTTCTTTACTTTTCTTACCTTGCATCCATCGACCAGTAACTGCATACATTTCATTCTTCAACAGTATCTGAAGCGCATCATCTTGTAACGAATCACACTGGTAACGCAGTTCTTTCACCAGTGCTTTCATGGTTTGGCCATCGGCTTTCTCAGCAATTTCAACCAAGACCTCTCCAGCGTTTTGAACAGCAGAGGAAAGTAACGGGATGGAATTAAGTCCTCGCTTGAGCATCTCCTTCATGCTGTCTTCAGAAAGTGTTTCACCTCTGTCAACCACAGCTTGTAACGCTGCTTCACTGACACTGTTGGATTCGTCAACAAGAGCAGCGGTTCGATGCTCAGCATTCGCACCTTTACTCAAGACTGCTAAACGCCGTATAGCGCTATCAGGATGTGATTGAAACTCGGCTGAATACTTCGTGGCTTCTTCACCTTTGAGGAGGGCTTCAGCAGCCTTTCTGGTGCAGGTTAAGTCGTCGTCTTTAATCAGTAAGAGTGCGATTTCAGTGGTGTCTTGAGAGAAGTCTCCGAGCAGATTCGCAGCACACCTTCGAGCATCAAGCCAAGAATGGGTGGCTAAAGTTCGTAAGGATTGAACGCCTTGTTTTGGGGCCCACTTTCGATGAGCTTCAAGTGCTTTTGAGCGAAACCAAGCATCCTTATCGTTGAGCAGAGGGACAAATCCTTCCAGTGCGCGAGGCATATCAGTATCGAACAAGACTCGTATAGCACGTCTTCGCTGCCGCACATCTCTGTGCTTCAAGCGAGCGATTTCGCTGTCCAGCCCACCCCGTGCCATGAAACACCCAGAAGACGGTGCCTCATAGGGATGTGCATCACTCCTCTTCAGTAGAGGAAATCACAACCACAGGCTTTGCTTGCTGGTCGACTTCCATGTTATGTTGCTCAACCATGTCGTATTCGAGAAGGTTTTCACGCTTTGAGCGAACACGTTCAAGTCGCAATCCTTGGTGAGGACCAATCAATCGCATTTGCAGTGCACGTTCGTATTTGTTGCTGATGGTTTGCAATTCTTGCTCAGATTCGGCTAGGTGAATCATTTCTTCAAATTCTTCAGTTCTGCGGTTTCGAGAAAGGAAGGTAAAGGCGAGATACAAGGCACTTGGCCCACCGATTCCAATAGTGATTAAATCCCACTCTTGGAGATTGATTCCAGCAACATCAAGGCCAGCAAACGGGGTTGAGGAAGAACTGAGTGGATCGGTACCCGATTCTTCTTCGACTTTATCGCTCACGCCATCTCCGTCATCATCAGTATCTGCATTGTCACCTTGTCCGTCTTCATCGTTGTCCCACCATTCGGTTGGGTCATCTGGGAATGCATCTTCACATAATGAAGTGGTTCCAACTTCGAAACATTCTAAGGAATCTTTCTCAATGAGAATATTGTTTTCATCTGTATAAACTGGATTTGCTGGGTCTTTTCGGCCATCGTTATCTCTGTCATTCAAGGAACAATCTCCGTTGACTGCGTTGAATGTCTCGCCACCAATTTCGACAAACCGGCAGTTATCTCCCTTTCCGTCTTGGTCGCCATCAATCCACTGCGTTCTTTCCAGAGGGAATTGGTCTTCATCATCGTCATAGCCATCGTTATCTGCATCGTAAATACACAAACGTAATTCGCCTGAATCTACATCATAGCACATATCTGCGAGGTTGTCACCAAGTCCATCCCCATCGTAGTCTTCCCATTCTGTATCATCGTTGATGAAGGAGTCTGGGTTGTTACCCCAAGAGTTGTCGCCTCGGCCATCCATGTCGGTATCGTTCCACTGCGTAGGGTCACGCGGGAATTGGTCGGCTTCAAATCCATTGTAGTTATCTCCAAATCCGTCGTAATCAGAATCACGCCATTGGGTTGGCTCGTTCGGGAATGCGTCAGCATTATCTCCGATTCCATCCATGTCGGAATCTGTTGTTTCCGATGGGTCGTTCGGGAATGCATCGGTATTGTCGCCCATTCCATCACGGTCACTATCAAGGTGTTCAGTCGAATCGTCAGGGAACGCATCAGCATCTCTGCCGTCTTGGTCATCTCCATAACCATCTCCGTCCGAGTCTTCAGATTGCGTACGGTCAAATGGGAACTCATCGCTGAGGTCACCAACTTCATCACCGTCTGTATCTTTAACTTCCATCGGGTCTTGAGGGAACGCATCCTCTTCTTCACCAACACCATCACCGTCTTCATCGCTGCATTGCGTTGAATCGTTCGGGAAAGCATCTCCAGATTCATTTCTCAATCCGGTTTCAGTATCCAAAGTCCAGACATAGTTATCTCCACAACCATCACCATCGAGGTCTTCCCATTGGGTAACATCGTATGGAAGGCTGTCTGCTGGTCCATATGGATATGCAAGCCAAGTTGAAGAGGCATCACTGTAACCGTCGCCGTCTGAATCAATACAGCCGTTTCTGTCGATGGTGCTGTTGCCGTTTTCATACGGGCATGCATCTGGGTTGTAGGCCCAAATCTCGCTGTTATCACCGAAACCGTCGCCATCAGAATCCATCCACTGTGAGTATTCATTCGGGAACATATCAGGTTCAGTGCCGTTCAAATTGTCTCCATAGCCGTCACCATCAGAGTCAATCCATTGGGTTGATTCTTCAGGGAAATGATCGTCATTGAGCGATTCATCGGCAGCATGGTCAAGGTAGCCATCACCGTCCCAGTCTTCGGTATTTGTAGTTGCAGTGTATGGCTCAGGGTCGTTGGTATTGCTGATTCCATCGCCGTCATCATCGATACAACCAAGTCGGTCAACCCAGCTGTCGCCGTATTGATTCGGACAAGGGTCTGACTGGTCTTCATAACCGTCGTTATCACGGTCTTCACATCCAAAGAACGTTACATTGGTCCCATCTTGTCCAGCACGCATTGTCGAAGTTCCTGGTTGGTTAGGACAGTGGTCTGGCGAGTTTCCATTCATTTGGTCGCCGTATCCATCTCCATCCATATCACGCCATTGTGTGGCATCGTTTTCGAAATCATCATGGTCATCAGCCCAATTATCTCCATCGCTGTCAAGGCACCCAAAGAACGGCATGGTACTGTTTCCAGCGGTGAAACGACAGTTATCACCGTCATATCCGTTGGGGTCGTCGCCATAACCATCACCGTCCGTATCTTGCCATTGACTTGGTTCATTCGGGAAGGCATCTGCATCGTTTCCAGTTGCGTTATCTCCATAGCCGTCATTATCTGAATCTGACCATTGCGTGACGTCATCAGGGAAGGCATCGACATTCAGTGATTGGTTGAAGGCGTGGTCAAGGACTCCATCACCATCCCAATCACCGGCTGTAGCAGTCGAAGATTGCGGGTAAGGGTCGTTGAGGTCACTCACACCGTCTTGGTCGGCATCAGGGCAAGCCAAGAGGTCCATCCAGCTGTTTCCGTAAGAATACGGGCAAGGGTCACTGTAATCTTCGTAGCCGTCGCCGTCTTCATCTGGACATCCGTATTCAGTTACGTTACTCCATTGGCCGTTTGAGTTGTTGTAGTGCGCACTGAGCGTTGAACTTCCTGCATCACCTACGCAAGAATCTGGCGTCATTCCCTCGTGATTGTCTCCGTATCCATCACCGTCTTCATCTGACCATTGTGTTGCATCCAAAATGAAAGCATCTGCACCGTCAAAGACACTCCAATCGCCATCAGGGTTCGATATTCCATCACCATCCGAGTCAGCACAGCCGAGTCGGTCAAGGGTGGAATTGCCGCTGGAATAGACGCAAGAATCAGAATTATTTCCGTAGTAGTCATCGCCGAAACCATCACCATCAGAATCTTGCCATTGCGACCAATCAAGCGGGAATGCATCCGGTTCACTACCGTTTGGATTATCTCCATAACCGTCCATGTCGGTGTCGTTCCATTGTGTTGAATCATAAGGGAAATCATCAGTATTATCATTGAAATCTTCAGCGTTGTCAAGGTAGGTATCGTTATCCCAGTCTTCGATGTTGTTGGTTGGTGTATTTGGATACGGATCTTGAGAGTCACTAATTCCGTCTTGGTCGGCATCAGGACAAGCAAAGGAATCTACCCAGCTGTTCCCGTAGGTGTATGGGCAGGGGTCGGTGAAGTCATCATAGCCGTCACTGTCACTGTCAGGGCAACCATACATGGTCATGTTCTCAGCCTCAAACGTCGTTGAGTTATAGGTGATTGTCGTGGTTGAAGAACCAAAATCAAACATACAAGAATCTGGGTTTGTTCCCGTTGAGTTATCGCCATAACCATCACCATCGTAATCGGAGTTTTGCGTCGGGTCGTTGACAAAAGCATCTTCTAAATCAGCAAAGGAGTCGCCATCTGAATCTGGGCAACCTTGATAGTAACTCATGGAGACGTTACCAAACACATACGGGCAGAAGTCTTCGTAATTATCTCCGTATCCGTCGCCGTCAGTATCAGCCCATTCCCCAGAATCTTCAGGGAATATATCGGGATTGTTTCCTGAGGCGTTATCGCCGTAGCCATCGTTATCATCATCCTCGTATTGAGTTGAATCGTAAGGGAATGCATCTGCTTCGTTATCGCCGTAGCCATCACCGTCAGAATCATCCCATTCATCCCTGTTATCCGGGAACATATCTGGATTATTTCCTGAGGCGTTATCACCGTATCCGTCTTCATCTTCGTCTTCGTATTGAGTTGAATCGTAAGGGAATGCATCTGCTTCGTTATCACCATGGCTATCGCCGTCGGAATCTTGCCATTCATCTCCGTTGCCGGGGAACATGTCAGGATTGTTTCCTGAGGTGTTGTCTCCGTAACCGTCATCGTCATCATCTTCCCATTGAGTGGAGTCATAGGGGTCCCAATCCGCTTCGTTATCACCGTAGCCATCGCCATCGGAATCTTGCCATTCATCTCCGTTGCCGGGGAACATGTCGGGATTGTTTCCTGAGGTGTTGTCGCCGTATCCGTCATCGTCATTATCTTCCCATTGGGTTGAATCGTAAGGAAACATGTCGCTACCATCACCGTAACCATCACCGTCTGAATCGTAGTATTCTTCATCATCATCATCGTCAACGTCGTTCAGTTCACTGTATCCATCACCGTCATTGTCTATGCATCCATAGACATCGATGTAACTGGTACCGTAGGTTGAGACACAGGCATCGGGGAAATTCCCGTTCGAGTTATCTCCATAGCCGTCGTCATCAGAATCTTCCCACTGGGTTGAAGCACCAGGGAATTCATCTGCTCCATCATCAACGCCCCAGTCGGTTGTTGGGTTTGAGTATCCGTCACCGTCCGAGTCGATGCAGCCGCTTCTGTCTTCACTGCTGGTTCCATACAACGTTGGGCAAGCATCCCAGCCTTCGCCTTCTTCGGCATCATCGATGTCTTCGTCTTCATAGCCATCGTTATCAAAATCAAACGGATTGGCATCAGGTCGGTACGCATTGGCTACTACATTGGTTGGCCAGTGGGATTCGCGGCTCCAGCTTGAATCAGCATAGTTATCGCCAAGGCCGTCACCATCAGAGTCCTTCCATTGGGTGGCTTTGTTGTGGAAATCATCGCCCAAGTCCGACCATCCGTCACCATCGGTGTCAATACAGCCAGCGCGGTCTTCAGTACTGGTTCCGTAATTGTACGGGCATGCATCCATGATGTCAGCGACGTTATCGCCGTCGTAATCGGGGGTCATGTACTCAAGATTGGCATTGGTGTGGTCAAGGTAGGTCACGTGCAGATTATCATTGGAATCAATCGCTAATGAGGATTGCCAGCCGACGTCATCTGTGCTGTCGAGTGAGACCGGTGTGCTCCAAGAAGAGCCATCATAGGTCATGTACTCAAGATTGCCATTGGTGTTGTCATAGATAGGTCACATGCAGGTTATCATTCGAATCAATCGCTAATGAGGAATCATAGCCGACCGTCATCTGTGCTGTCGAGTGTGACCGGGGTGCTCCAAGAAGAGCCATCATAGGTCATATACTCAAGGTTGTCATAGGTGTCGTCAAGATAGGTCACGTGCAGATTATCATTGGAATCAATCGCTAATGAGGAAAACTGGCCGACGTAATCTGTGCTGTCGAGAGAGACAGGTGTGCTCCAAGAAGAGCCATCATAGACCATGTACTCAAGATTGCCATTGGTGCCGTCAAGGTAGGTCACATGCAGGTTATCATTGGAATCAATCGCTAATGAGGAATCATAGCCGACGCTACCTGTGCTGTCGAGTGAGACCGGTGTGCTCCAAGAAGAGCCATCATGGGTCATGTACTCAAGATTGCCATTGGTGTTGTCATAATAGGTCACGTGCAAGTTATCATTGGAATCAATCGCTAATGAGGACTCAGAGCCGACGTTATCTGTGCTGTCGAGTGTGACCGGTGTGCTCCATGAAGAGCCATCATGAGTCATGTACTCAAGATTCCAATTGGTGCTGTCAAGATAGGTCACGTGCAGGTTATCATTGGAATCAATCGCTAATGAAGAGTCGAAGCCGACGGCATCTGTGCTGTCAAGTGTGACCGGTGTGCTCCAAGAAGAGCCATCATAGGTCATGTACTCAAGATTGTAATTGGTGTTGTCAAGGTAGGTCACGTGCAGGTTATCATTGGAATCAATCGCTAATGAAGAATCATAGCCGACGTTATCTGTGCTGTCGAGTGAGACCGGTGTGCTCCAGTAGTCATTGGCGACAACAAAGGCTATTTCGTCGCTTATTTCGGTTAATTCTGAAGGGGCTTGTTCGTGGTTTTCAACGGTCATTCCGCCAAGGGCAGAAAGGGTCATCAGCAGGCAAACAAGTAAACTTCCAGCAGTAAGTGCGGTTCGGTTCATGCGTGTAGGTTTGGCATACGGCTCATCAATGCTTTCGTCTTAAAAAAGCAGATACGCTTCGACATTAACGCTTGAACTCGTCAAAATGCTGACCGTCATCGTCATCATCTTCATTCCAATCTTCTGCACCAGGTTGAGCAAGGTTTGGACGCAACATCAATTGCACCATTGGCCAAAGGCGAAGGAAGGATGGAGCTGCTTCCCACATCAACTGGAACATTGGATGCTCGCTCATTGGAATGCCACCTTCACCGGGCGGCGGTAAGTCGGCAGGGAGTTGACGAAGTTCAACAATTAGGTCTTGCAAAGCAATCCGCTCATCTTCATCAGCCATGTCGAGTTCTTCACAGGTCTCAAGGGTTAATTCGAGTAAATCAGCCAGTTCGTAGGGGTTCATTGGGCCAGTTTCAGTATCTTTGACATCAATGGGGCCAAACGAGACCGGTCCTAAGTCGGTTGAGAACATCTCATCGCCTTGGCGTTCGACTTTCATCAAGTGCTGGCCTGCAGTGTTGCCAAGCGGGGCAAGGGCAAATCCACCGTCGACGATTCGTGACGAAAGCCATTCAGGCAATTCACGGACTTGTCCGGTAATTAATACTCGGTTCAATTCTCCTGGAAACGCCACAGGTGCGACTTCAACCGCTTCGAGCACTCGTGATTCAACGGTTGGCCAATGGGTGAGGCGAGATTGGACGTGCTCAACAGCCAATTGCGAGGGATCCAATAAGCGAACTCGACCGTTCTCACCAACAATCATGGCAATCAACGCAGCGACATAGCCGCCTTTTGCGCCGAGAACTACGACTTCTTGCCCTTCTGATAATTCCAGATGATGCAGTAGTGTTGCAATCATGTGCGGTGCAGAGATGGTCTTGAGGCCACCTTCATCGGTTTCAAGAAATGGAATCGGTCGGTCGGCAAAAAACGGCTCAACCTCGTAGTCAGTAAAGTCGGCCACATCGACTTCAAGCATGGCCTTTTTGACATGTGCGGGAACTTCTATGCCACCTTTCTCAAGGCGCCGTAGTAAGTCATCCATCTCCGTCATGTTGAGTGCAAGAACGCCGACTCATGTAAAGGATGGGCTCGGTGATTTTGAGATCAAACCAGAACACGAATCATTTCATTTCTAACCATGCAAAGAAAGAGACAATGGGAAGAAGAATCAATATCGCTCGATTGATCTTCTTTTGTTGGTCGACGTATTTTACGGTCGGTTCAGGAGATACTTCAATTGATTTAGCGCTCCTTGAGCGTCGAGAGATACTGACTTTTTCTTCAATATGAGAAAGCACCTTGTTTCGTAACTCTGGTTGTCGGCTGTTCGTCATGCCTTGGCCAACGATGAATTTGACAGAATAATGGTCGGCAAGTTGCAATGCGGACTCAACAACGCCGGAAACATTGGTCAAATTGTGCATGTCGATTCGGATGGACATACCGTCGCTTTTGATGTGGCTAAGCACCCGCCAGTTTCCTTGACCTTCGTTGAATGGATGAAGAAGTTCTCGAGCGACTGCAAGCGGCTGTGTTCCCAAAAAAACAGGTCGCCGACGACGAGCCAAAAAAGGGCCGAGAAGAATCGAGCCGACCATTGGAGGTATGCACATGAGAGAGACGAGTCTTTTCAGTTCACTCGGGTCGGTTAAAACGGAGATGACAGCCAAACTGAAGCCCAGATACAGGCCCATAAAAGCCCCTGCCTGCAGACCTGTTCCAAGTCCAACCGGTTCCCCCTCCTTGAGGCTCATGCCACCTCTAAGCAGGCTTTACACATCAATACTCGCCTTTTGCCGAGCGAAAGTTCATCAGTTGTCCCTCATTGCACAATGCATGGAGAAGAACGGTTTACCCGACCGGCTTCGAGAACGCAAAACCGGAAATTGGATTTTTGGTGTAAGCACTTTTTTTCTCATTTCCTTTTTTCTTGTCCCGTTTCTCTTACCCGCAAATACAGTGCCTGATTTGAGTGGCCGGGCCAATGCGTTTGACTACGCAACCGAAGACGGGGCTTTTTCCAAAGGCAACACACCCGACTCCTTGCTTCATGAACACGAGGATGGCTCACTGCATCTGCACGAACCTTTTGCTTGGTCTGAACTGGACCCTTACAGTGCCTTCATCTACATGTTCGGCGATCTCAATTGCCATAACAAGCACGACCGAAGTTGGGAACTGAACGGGAACCAGATGCCAGTCTGCACCCGTGATGTTGGCATCTTCTTTGGCCTCGCAATTGGTGGCTTGATGTTTTCTCGATTCGGACATAATCGCTGGACAATCAAAGATTCCTGCCTTTCTTTGCTTCCAGATCAATGGCTTGAAAGAATCTATAGAGAAAATCGTAGAACCGCTGCTTGGATTGGAGTAGGTGCTCTACTTTGCCTGCCCTTGTTGATTGATGGTTTTACTCAACTTTTGACCGGATACGAGTCAAACAACTTTACTCGACCACTCACAGGTACGCCTTTTGGTCTTGGGATTGCAATACTCACCGGTGCTGCGTTCTGTGCACGACCTCAGTTCTTTGAAAACGCCAGTGAAGTTCGATTGCCAGCAAACGCTCGTTTTGAACTTGAAGTTGGACAAGAAGAGTGATCAGTCCTTTGGTGGTGGAGTTTCCCACCATGCCAACAATTCTTCAACGGTTGTTGGAACTGGGCACATTTCATGCCCACTGCTCAACATTTCGAGGCGCTTGCAAATGTATTCAACCGACTTTCGAATACGAGGGCGAGGTTGTCTGCCATCGACTGGATTCAGAAGAGAGCGCAAAGCAGTCGTCCATTCAGCATCCGGGTTGGCCCGCCTCCATGAAGCGATTTGAGTTCGTAATGGCCACATGGCGAGAGCTAAGCGCCCGTATCCCAATCGACTGTCACGAAGTTTGAACACTTGAGCCTCTGCAAAAGGAACGTGTGATTGTTGTTTGTGAATCCACCGTGTCTTCTCAAGCCACTTAATCAGCCTCTGCGTATGGCGTTGTGTGACCATTCGATGAGGTCCGAATGCTTTGTGGAGTCGAGGAACTTCACTTGAACCGACGATTAACGAGAGCGTTCCTAATACTGACCAGCACGAATGTGCATGAGGGGTTGCCGGGACATCGTTGGAACCGGCGTTTTCCGAATCCCACTTTGATTCTGCAAATTCCATCCATTGTGCAGGTGATCGACCTGATAACCAGCCGATATGAATCGCCGTTCGTTCTTGGGGCGCACCAGGGAGGCGTTGTTGTTTCTTAACATCTGCAACAAGTGTTCGAAGTAAATACCGGTCGACTTCATCTGCTACAACATTGAGTGGGGATGGCTTCCGATTGAAGAATGCACGAAGTTCAGCACGAAGTTTTTTCTTGAGTTCATCAAGTCCGCCTTCATTCAAAATAGGCCCAACAACACAGCATTTGTCAAAAGGTGCTGGCGCCTTAACATCACCCGAAAGCAAGTCAATGAATCCTTTACGTATGGTTTTTTGAATTTCGGCTGTCTCAAAATATTCTTGCTTCTCACTGTTCATTCGCAAGGTTCCCGATTGGATGCGTTTCATGGCTTTATCTGGGTCACAATCAATCCACAATACCAAGTCTGGAATCATTGCAGCAGCATTCATTTGTGCGACATGGTCGACACCAAGGTTGCCAACGATTCCTTGGTAGATGAGTGAGGAGTGAATGTTTCTATCGGAGATGACGACATGTCCTTTTTGCAATAACGGACGTATCCAAGTATGCGAGTGGTCAAGTCGGTCTGCTGCAAATAGGCCTGCTTCTTCAAGCGGTGTTTTGTTACCGAGTTTAACCGAAGTCAGTGCCAACTTACCTAGTTCACTGTGTCGCCTTGGCTCGTGTGTTGCATGAACTTCCGGAAACGGATATTCCGCTGCCAATTCCAGCAGTATACGGGCTGCTTCACCTTTACCAGAGCCATCACCGCCCTCGACTGTGATGAGGTACATTCAATCACCGCCAACGTCGCTAAATTGATCCTTTGAAATAACGAGAAGAATCATTCCAAGAAGGATAAGGAATGGACCGAAAATAATCAGGCCGCGACTAAACAAGGAAATTCCAGCGAGGTATTGTGTTCTTCGGTAATACTTGGCCCGCCGAACTTCAACCGCTGCTTGGAATCCGACAAAGGCCGTGAGTACTGTGAATACACCGACAGCAGTTGAAAGGCCAACGGCTAATTCCAGAACCCATCCTTCGTCAGAAGTGACGCCTTCTTCGACTCTCAACCCCTCTCCAGGAGTCATTGTAACCGGCTTGATACCTGCTTCTTCGGGCATGAAATCTCGCTCCACAGTAATGTATCCCTCGGCTTCTACATGTAACGTCATGACTGTACTTAGAATATTTTCAAATCTAAAATAGCCGTTTTCATCCGTCGCCATTTGAGCAATCACTTCATCGGTATCGATATTGAGCAGTTGAATCGTGACATTCGCCACACCATTGCCATCTTCCGCTTCGATTGTGAGTCCCGTAATGTCAACTCGCTCCGCTCTTTCAAACAAACTCGAAGCAAGTAAATCGTCAGGGTTTCCATTGAGAATAAGCGCACCTGATGCCATGCCAAGAATGCTACCGACTAAAATGAGAGAGGCAGCAAGAGTGAGTAGTCGAGATTTGTCCGATTGGTCCAGTTCATCGATTTTCGCTTGGAAACGGACTGTTGCCTTTTCCACCGCTTGGTCCAGTTCATGAGCTTCGACTACCAGTTCATCATCAGCGGCTTTTTGACGGATTGCCTTTTCAGATTCCGAATGTTCAAGTTTGGCTTGAACGCGAGCACGAAGGGCTACGAGGCGTTCATCCAATTCTTCTTGTGCCATGTCACCCACCTCCGCTTAACTCAGGTCAAAGCATGCGCGGATAATACCCTTCCCTTGTCCTGCCGCGCAAGCCCTCTCAGGATTTCTTCCGAATATTCCTTTGAAGGAAAGAGACAGTAAGGAGTAATATTCCGATGGAACATGCTGCCATTACGGTCAAAAATGGATGGCTTTTGGTCTCAAGTGTTTCATCTTCTGCGAACTCTTCCTCTTGCGTAGATTCTGGTTCTTGGACTTCTTCTTGAGTAGCGTTTCTCTCTAACCATGCACCGCTTCTTAACCCCAGTTCGGTCAAACGGCCGACGGTTTCCAGTGATTCAGCACTCACTTTGTCGGGCGTGTCTTCATGCGTGTGCCAGTAACCGCCGAATGCTTGAGCTCCGGGGCCAAAGCGTATGTCGATTAGATCAATGGCTCGTATGCCAATGTTCAATGCAGCGACGTGGTCATCATAGACGCCGATGGAGGTCTCTTTATCGAAGATTTTCACGCCCATCTCACCGTAGCAATCGGTTTTGTTTTCGACCATCCCAAGTGCTTCAGCAAGAGGGGAGATGGTTGTCCACAATGCACCGTTTCCTGGCCATATGTGCGTCAATTGTAAGTCAGCATCGCCGATCATATCCAATACGATATAGGCTGCAGTACGATTGATGTCATGCTGACTTTGTTCACTGGCCCATGCTTCTGCACCGAAAAATCGGTGAGGTGTGTAATTTTGGTCTTCAGCATCGGTGAAAAGTAGTTCCACTTCGTATTCGAGATTCATTGTTGGTATAATCCGGGCCAGTTCCAACAGCGCTGCTGTACCGCTTGCACCATCATTTGCTCCGATAATCGGCTCATTGGTTCTGTTTTCATCGCTGTCCCGTTCTGCGACATTACGTGTATCGTAATGCGCCACTAAGACGATACGAGGGGTGTCTTCTGCAACAACCACGGGTTCCAATACCGCTTCAATATTGGTAAAGGTCAAGTTATCTACCGTGTATTCGTGCATAGAAACGTTCCACTCCGTGAGATTTTCATCAACGGAAGTGCGGAATATTTCGGATGCATTCGAGCCAGGGATGCGAGGTCCAAGGTCCGTTTGCCAGTGGACTGATTCATTGGCAAGTGTCCCGTTGAACTCAAGGTCATCCACATATTCGCATATCTCGACTTCTCCATAGGGTGATTCAACCGCATTGACTGGTTGAATAAACGAGGTGCTGCATGCGCACAGAAGCACGAGGACAGCGAGTTTGGCAAACCACTTGGAGGTTCGGAAATTGCCTTCATCTGACATGAGCATGTATGAAGCCTCATAGACCCACTCTTAAATACCTCATTTCAAGTCGTGTAGATGTTAGCAGTCTTGCGAATAAATGAGGTGCCATAAATGTCGGAACTACGCTCCAATACCGCCTTGCTTTTGGTAACGCTTCTTTTCGTCTCCGGAATCTCTCCTCTTTTGCTTTCTGCTGGAGCAGAACCTGAGGAGGTAAACGAGGTGCTGCCTTACAGTGCTGGAGGCGTTGTTATTGGAGACATCGCTGACTTTGAAATCGAAATGGGCGACCAATATTTGATGATCGAAGAAGAACAGCCTGTTGTTTCTGCTTTCTCTTTCTTGAAAAAAGAGTGGATTGACGCTGGTCGGCCCGGTGTTGAGGATATGGCTTACGAGCCTCAAACTTCAGCACGTGCTGGTGGACGTGCCTGCAACCCACACGTTGTCAACGACCAACTCACCGTTCCAACTTCGGGCGGCTCAGTGGATACCTATGTCGCCAAGACCACTCAAACTGTCGCTTTCTTGGTTCAATCTGGCCGAACACTCAGTTCTACAGTCTTGAACAACCTTGCATCTTCTTGGGACCAAACCATTTACCCGACCATGACGACGTATTACGGCAAGGACTACCAAGACGGCAGAGGGCTTGCTCCTCCGGATGTCGATAACAACTGTCAAGTTCAAATTGTCATTTACGATATTGATGGTGCTTACAATATCGGCGGTTATTTCTCTCCATCGATGTCCAGTTCACGAGAAGCATTGTTTGTTGATTACGCTGACGTAACGCTTTCTTGGGGTAAATCGATTCTTGCTCACGAACTTGAGCACTTGCTGCACAATGCACAAGACCCTTACGAAAACCTCTGGATTGATGAAGGAAATGCTGACGTTGCAATATTCCTCTGTTTTGGAGCCGATTCTACCCTTGTCAGTCACTTGAACCAGTGGACTCAAGCGTCTGAACTTTCAGTCCGATGGTGGAATCAGCGATTTGCCGATTATGGTGCAGGTTTCATTTTTACGATGTATTTGGCTGACCACCTTGGCGGCGGTCCTGCTGTCCGACAATTGGTTCAAGATTCTGCCACAGGCGGATTGGGTGTTGAGAACCTTGCTCGGTCTCCAGTCAGCGGTCAGAGCGGTATGCTTGGCCGAACCATGGGAGAGATTTTTGCTAACTTTTCCATTGCAGCAGTCTTGGATTCCTCTCAAGGTATCTATGGATTCTCAAACCTCGACCTCACTGCTACCTGTTCTGCAGGCTCGTTCTGTAGAGTTCAACCTGCCGATACGAACAGCAACTGGGCTGGACCATGGTCGTCAACCGGGCATTCGGTTGAAGGCTGGGGAATACGGGCCTTCAAATTCACACCAGGTGCATCTTCACCTGCTCCGTTGACAATGCGTTTGACCGCTGACGTCAGTCAATTTGACGGCGTCGTTGTTTCTCGTGCTACCGCAGATGGACTGTGGACTGCAACCGATTTGGATTTCCAAAACAATGTTGCAACTGCCCTCATCCCTGGTTTTGGTAACCTCACTGACGAAGTATGGGCGATTACATGGTATGCGAGTACCGTTGCTGATTGCGATTACACATCATGTGGCCCATCTTACCCTCAAGGCACTGTTGATATCGAAGCTGCGCGAATTACCTCGCCGGCCTCACTGACGCTCAACACGACCACATTGAGTGATCGTGATGGTGATGGTTCTCCTGATACTGTCCAAGTGAATTATGAAGTGTTCTCAAACGCTTTCTTTGAAGACCTCGATGTTACGACAAAAGTCCTTGACAACAGCGGTGTTGTCGTTGATACTCAAACAAAGCGAGTTTCCGCAGGAGGAGGCACTGCTACAGAAGAAAGCATTTGGTTCACTGCACCTTACAACTCTCAATACACTTTCCAAATGGAAATGAAAGACATGATTGGAACAACCGTCGACACATTGTCGGCCGCCCCTCTTATCCTCGATAACATGAAGCCTACTGCCAATGGTTCGATTTCTCCAAATGAATCCCAAACTTGGGAGAACATACAATTCACAGGTGATGGATTTGACGCATGGGGTCTTTCGTTTGACAACAATTCCCTTCCTTACCTCGACGCTCCAGTCGCCTATGCTTGGAACTTCGGAGATTCGACGACCTCTGGATTGAAGTCACCTTTCCGCTCGTATCAGTCGATTGGATTTTACAACGCTACATTACAGGTTCAAGACCAAGGTGGCTCGTGGTCTGATGCTGATATTCTTGAACTCAATATCACAGATTCAACCCCTCCAATCCCACTTATTACTGTGAATGGTGTATTGGTTGAGGAAGAAATATCAATCCTTACAAATCAGATGATTTTGTTTTCAGCATCTCTTACTGTAGACAATGTTCCAACTCAGAATTTGTCGTTCCAGTGGAACTGGGGCGATGGGCTCACAGATGGCGGCATTGGGATGTTCGAAGCACCTCATGAATGGGGCGATATCGATGGAATCAATGCTACTTACAACCTCACTCTTACCGTCTCAGATGGAAACAACATTGGCGTTAAAAACATCGTTGTTAATGTGAACAACAGAATTCCATATCAAATCTTTTCAGACAACTTGTCGACCTTTACTTACACATCCATTGTCATGCCTGATGTGTTCAAAGATTCTGATGGCAGCCTCGTCTCTTATGCTTGGTTCTTCCCTGAAGGTGTCAATCTCGATGGTGGAGTTACGGACCGTGATGATGAGTTTACCCTGACCTCTTCCAATGACCCGAACCCTCTACCTTCATGGGATACGCCTGGTCTAAAAACCGCTGAATTAACCGTGATGGATGATGATGGGAGCATGGCAATGGCAACGCTTTCTATCAGGGTTTTGAATCAAATTCCAGTTGCTGATTTCGTTGTTAAAACCACGACTTCGGGAACGTCCATTATTGATTTCCGTGTTGAAGACGGCCAAGTTGAAACACCCTACACATTTGATGGGCGAGCCTCGTTTGACCCTGATGGAACCGTTGGCGATTCAAGTGATTTGACATACAACTGGAGTTTCTCTGATGATGATTCGTTCGGTGCTAGCCCTCAGGTCACTCATTCGTTCTCGGAGCCTGGCATCCACACAGTTACCCTGTTTGTCACGGATGCAGATGGTGAACAAAGCATCGCTCGAGTCTTGACCGTTGAAATTGCAAACCCATTACCGATTATCGAGGTTAAAATCCTCGATGCATGGTATAACGAAGAGCAAATGACAGACACCAGTGTTCTGCCAGAAGTGACGGACCTGGATTGGTCTCGTACGTTCAATGAAGAAGGAAATACCTTTGCAGCACCTCATTCTTTGCTCTATTTCGACTCCGATGGTACCCGTGATGGCGATCAATCGTTTGAAGGAAAATACGTCCCATTGGATGTTAATTCTCCTGATTGGAATGGCCTTGTCCAATACAGCTGGGATTTCGGTGATGGCTCTCCACTCGACCAACAAGCTACACCTTGGCACGCCTATTCATTACCGGGTGAATACACCGTTTCACTTACCGTTCGTGATGCATTCGGAACGGGTGATGTTACTCGAGCATATTTCACCGTCGTCATCGACCATCCGCCGATTATTTACAACATCTTTATTCCAGAGGAAATCATTGTCTCAGACTCGAACTCGTTCCTTGCTAATTTTTCAGATATTGAAGCAGACCTCGGCATTGCAGTCTACCGAGATACGAATATCAATGACGGTTCTATCTCGGACCGAGATGAAACGCTCAGTTCAGACTTACAGATTCGCTGGGACCTTGATATTGAAGTTGATGCGGATAACAACGGAGACCCAGCCGATGATTGGATTGAACCTCCATCAGGTTCCGTCACCAGAGTCACCGGCAGTTGGAGCGAGGTTGGCACCTATACCATTCGCTTAGAAATATGCGATAGTATTGGAATCTGTGATTCCATGGATGAAGAAATCGATGTGAATCCGGTACCTTCCGACCCTCCATCCTTGTCTGACTTTAGCGTTGAAGAGTGGAAGGGATGGCTTGCTGATGCAGGTTCAGACCTTGCGACCTTTGTCGCTTTGATTACAGTTGCTTTGATTCTCGGTTGGCTGGTCATGCGCGATCCTTCTGAACTTGAGGATGAGGCAAAACAAGCCGCTGAGACCTATACTGATGTCGAGCATGTCGAAAGCCAAGGTGGATTACTTGGTATGGATCACCACACTCCGCCACCTGCTCCAGGGATTTTATCAAAAGATGAACGGAGAAGCGATGATAGTGGCTACATCCGCCCTCTTCGCAGAAGAGGATGACCGTTAGTTTGTATAACCTCCTTTCCTATCCTTGCATGAGGAGAGGTCATGTCATCGCACATTCGAGTGGGAACCATCACCTTGACCTTGCTCATGCCGTTGCTCTTGTTGGCACTTTCCAGTCCGGCTTCAATGCAGGTTCAGGCTGCTGATTCTTGTGCAGGGGATACGTCTCCTATTCGATGGAATGAAACAGCGCAACGTCTGTCATTGGTACCCTTCCATAACGGCATGTGGTGGGGTGGATTTGATGATTATGAGGATGCTGAATACTATGAAGAGGATAGGCAAAAATCGCAGCAAGATGCCTCGGAGTCTCAGGACACTACCGACCTCACGCTCAGCCCTGAAGAGCCTTGGATGTATCAGACTTGGATGCTCCCTCGTCTTGAACCACTTGAGGAAAACCACTACACAACGATGTTGATTGGCAATGACAGTGTCGGCGCCCTTCGAGTCAATCTTTCAGCTGATTATCGAACAACAGTCTGTATTACGCTGCAAGATACGGACCTCAATCCAGTGAATGGGGATGTCTATCTGCTCACTACAGAAGAATACAACAGTTATACTCAATCCTATCATACATCTCATGATGAAAACCACTACGGGTTTGATGACATCGAAGAATCCCTTTCGAACATACCTCCTGAATGGAGGAGTTTCAATTTCCTGGGTTGGAAATCTTATCGTGATTCACATGAGTATGAGCAAACCTCAGAAGTCAATTTCGCTTTGAATTTGGATGGTCCTGAAATTTACTCATCGTTCTTTACCGGCACGACATGGGAAGATTTCTACATCGTGATAGATGCTTGGGATAACATCCATGACAACGATGCTGAATCACCGAACTCAATTGTTGCTGCAGATATTACCATCATTACAACAGAACGAAGTTTCATCTTACCTCCGTTCACCGTATCGCTTGTCTTCTTAGTTGTTTTACTCGGGACGCTCGCTATCCCTTTCGTACTGAATGCGAAGTACATGAAGGCAGGGCTTGTTGCTGAAGTGCCACAGAACATTGTCCCTTCATTGGATACACCTGCTGAATATTCTCAACCTCCTACTGGCCAACGGATGGAGAAAGAGGTCGTCGAACTTCCTCCCCCGGAGGTTGAACTCGAGGCTGAAACATCTCAACAAATCTGGAATGAAGCAAAATCGACAGTCGATGAAGATTCAGAGACGGCGTAAAAACACTCTTTGCGAGGCCTCTAATCGACCTTAATACTCTAAGAGTCTCCAAGCATCTTGGAGGTCACGAACGTTGACAAGGCCCTTGTCAGAAAGTCTAAACTCATCTCGCATGGTTGCATAGACGAGTTCTTGGCCTAGAGTCGGAGCATGAAGTCGAGCCCAATCGCCGCCGTTACCGAGTGCCATGAGGCTGTAAGGAGGGGTTGAATCTTGTTCACTCAATGCGTTTGCAGCGTGAACAATTTGCAAAGCATCTTGATGATCTTTAAGGGTGCTACAGAATTTGACGATATCTCCGCTGTCAGAGTTGGAAGTAATCGTGGTGACAATTTCCTCGGAACTCGGTGTTCCACTCATTTCATGTTGTGATGCTACGATTTGGCAGTTTGCCGCTTTCGCCGCTTCAAAAAGTGCTTTTCGCTCTTTGGCCTCGATTGACATTTCCAAGTCAATCCACTTCACTTCCGATTCGATTCCAGCTTGCAGAATCGTAAGTCGTTGTTTCTCATCACCGGAGAAATGGCCACCGTCTCGAACTGACCGGACTGAAAAAATTACTGGCAGCCCGATTGCTTCCTTGAGTGCAGCGATAGACTTCTCAACATCGAGTTCTTCAAAGTCCATGACTGGCCATTCGTTCACCGGAGGCATAGTCGAAACTCTGTTCCCTTCCTCGTCTTCAGAAATCGTTGCTTGCGGCTTTTTGAGATACAATCGGTCAAATCGAACTTCAACCATGTCAGCGCCTTGGATGCCTGCACGAGCCGCTTCGTCAACCATTGCTTTCACGGTTGTTTCTTCAAGAGATACGCATATCTTAGGGTTGGGCATACTTTCGGCGACTTTGGCACGCTTCTTAACGGTCTCGCTTGTAGGGTGTTGGATTTTCGTTCACAAAGAACGAGAATTCTGAGTTTTTCCTTGCTCTATTCCGTGACTTTTTCCCCGCCTGTTTTGAGTCATTTCCCGGCCAAAATTAGACCGTAAATTGAGGTGGTTTGGTGCCCACTTTGCAGTACCTTTATACCCCCTCGTCACAGGGTATAGTTGTAGAGGGGGGCGACGGTAGAGAAATAGAGGACTGCGGCCCAAAATTATCTCCTTTTTTACCTTCAATCTCAACGTATTCTCATACGCTCAAACACCCAACTCTCACAACCCATCAGAGGAATAATTTTGTCAGACGATTATAGTGCATCCAGTATCCAGGTTCTCGAAGGCCTTGAAGCAGTACGAAAACGACCCGGTATGTATCTTGGCGACCCGCATGACGGAACCGCCCTCCATCACTGTATTTGGGAAGTTGTCGATAACTCCGTTGACGAGCACTTAGCAGGCCATACTGGCCGCATTGACATTACACTCAACGCCGATCATTCTCTCACAGTGCGTGATTATGGCCGAGGTATCCCGGTTGGATTGCATGATGAATACGGCGTTTCCGCTGCAGAAGTCATCATGACGAAACTGCACGCAGGGGGTAAGTTTGACAACAGTTCGTACAAAGTTTCCGGCGGTCTTCACGGCGTAGGGGTTTCTGCTGTCAACGCTGTTTCGCAGTGGATGGACGTGACCATCCACCGGGCCGGAGTTGTCCATTTCCAACGATTTGAAGCAGGCGTCCCGGTGGCGCCTTTGGTTGATATCGGCACTTGCGACGATACAGGCACGACGATTTCATTCAAACCCGATTTGTCTATTTTTACAGAAGTCACCGAATTTGATTTCGAAGAAATCAATACCCGGCTCAAGGAGACTTCTTTCCTGAATGCAGGCCTTCAAATCGTCATCCATGATGAGCGTTCTGAAGAGGCACACGTTGTCGAGCACCTGTATGAAGGCGGCTTGGCTGAATTTGTGCGCCAACTGAACGAACGTAGAGAGGCTATGCATGAAGATGTCATCGTGATCCAAGGGGAAAAAGAAACTGAAAAAGGACCCGTTTCTATCGAACTTGCCCTTCAGTGGTCCGATGCTTTTAGCGAATCAATCCTGTGTTACACCAACATCATCCGCAACAAAGACGGTGGAACTCACATGTCCGGGCTTCGAACTGCATTGACAAGTTGCGTTAACGGCTATGCAAAGAAGCGTAATTTGCTCAAAGGCGATGCTCTTTCTGGTGAAGACGTCCGTGAAGGCTTAGCAGCTGTTGTCAGTGTTAAGCACCCAGACCCGTCCTTTTCCTCGCAAACCAAAGACAAACTGGTGAGTAGTGAAGTTACTGGAATTGTTCAAACGGTCGTCTATGAAAAACTCGGTGAGTTCTTTGAAGAAAACCCAACGGTCGCTAAGCAAATCGTCGACAAAGCATTGCTCGCTTCCAAAGCCCGAGAAGCTGCACGAAAAGCACGTGACCTCACTCGGCGCAAAGGTGTCCTCGAAGGTGGCGGACTGCCAGGTAAACTTGCAGATTGCCAATCTCGTGACCCACGAGAATGTGAAGTCTATCTTGTTGAAGGTGATTCTGCTGGCGGTTCAGCCAAGACTGGACGTGACCGACGTATCCAAGCAATTCTCCCACTGCGTGGTAAGATTCTGAATGTAGAGCGTCAAAAGCATAACATCGCCAAAGTGTTCCAGAATAATGAAATCCAAACCATGATTCGAGCACTTGGTGCTGGTGTTGGAAATAATCCTGAAGATGAAGGCGGTTTCAATACTGAGAAGTTACGTTATCATAAGATTATCATCATGACTGACGCTGACGTTGACGGGGCTCACATTCGAACACTGATGTTGACATTCCTCTGGCGTTTCATGCGACCGGCTATTACAGAAGGGCACGTCTTTATTGCACAACCACCGCTTTACCAACTCTCGAAAGGAAGGGTCAGTAAGTATGCGTTCTCTGATGAAGAGCGTGACCGGATTATTGCTGAGTTGCGAGGAGACAATCCAAACACCAAAATCGGCGTTCAACGCTACAAGGGTCTTGGTGAAATGAATCCCGAACAGCTTTGGGAGACGACCATGGACCCTGCAACACGAACGATGCTCAAAGTAACCGTTCGAGATGCTGAAGAATCCGACCGCATGTTTGAGATTCTCATGGGTGACGACGTCCCTGATAGAAGGGCGTTTATCGAACGCCACGCAAAGGAGGTGACCAACCTTGACATCTGATGATATAGAAGAAAAAGTCGAAGAAGACGATGCAATAATTCCAACCGGCAATGTTCTGAACCACCCACTGAATGAGGAGATGAAAACTTCCTACATCAACTATGCAATGTCCGTGATTATCGGGCGAGCACTGCCTGATGCACGTGACGGTCTCAAACCTGTTCACCGACGTGTTCTCTACGGAATGTACGAAGGCGGTCATACTTCAGATAAGAAATTCAGTAAATCGGCTCGTTCAGTCGGTGAGGTCATGGGTAAATATCACCCTCACGGAGATCAATCCATCTACGATACCATGGTTCGAATGGCCCAAGAGTTCTCTCTACGCTATCCTTTGGTCGATGGACAAGGGAACTTTGGCTCTATTGACGGCGATCCACCAGCAGCTATGCGATATACCGAGAGTCGGCTTGACCGAATCTCAAAGCATATGCTTGATGATATCGATAAGAAAACGGTCGACTTCCAATCCAATTTCGATGATTCTGAGCAAGAACCGACCGTTTTGCCGGCTCGTCTTCCGAATCTACTGCTTAACGGCAGTGACGGTATTGCCGTAGGTATGGCAACCCGTATCCCTCCACATAATCTGACAGAAGTCGGTGGTGCAATTCATCTGCATGTGAACCGAATCCTTGAGGAAGGAGAGGCCAACATGGGCATGCCCCAGATATCTATAGATGAATACATGGAGCATGTTAAAGGACCTGATTTCCCGACTGGTGCATCCATTCACGGTATTGATGGGATCTACGATATGTACACCTCCGGAAAGGGACGATTCCACGTCCGCTCAAAGTGTGATGTTCATGACGATAGTAAGGGTAAGAGAATCATTATTCACGAAATCCCGTACCAAGTCAAGAAGGCTGACATGCTTGTTCACATTGCTGAACTAGTCACCAAAGGCACCGTCATTGGTATACGTGACATTCGTGATGAGTCTTCAAAAGAGGGTATTCGAGTTGTTATTGAAGTTAAGAATAATGCAGACCCACATGCTGTTTTGAATCAATTGTTCAAATCCAGCCGTTTGCAAGAATCTTATTCTGCGAACATGATGGGGATTTTGGATGGCCGACCAGTGCTTCTCACCCTTCCAGTCATGCTCCACACCTATGTGTCGCACCGTGAGTCAATCATTGAACGTAGAGCCCAATTTGAAATTGAAAAGGCACAGGCACGAGCCCACATCCTCGAGGGTCTGGTCAAGGCTCAAGACCGAATTGACGATGTTGTGGCAGTGGGTAAAGCCAGTGCCAGTCGAGAGCAATTTGAAACGGTCTTGAAAGGCGATGAAATCATGCCTGGAATTGCCGCTTTCAGTTTTACTGAACCACAAGCGAAAGCCATTGCTGAGCGCCGTCTTTACCAACTCAGTCGTTTGGATGTCGACAAAGTTCAGAGCGAATATGCAGAGTTACAACTCCGAATTGCCGATCTTCAAGACATCATCGGTTCCCGTTCACGCCGCCTTAGTATTCTGCTGTCTGAACTGGACGAGATGATTGAACGGCATGGTGATGAACGTCGTTCGTTTATCGACCCAATGCCACTTTCAATGAACCGTGAAGACCTTATTGAAGAAAGAGCAATTGCTATCACCCTCAGTGAAGATAACTACATCCGGCACATGCCTGTTGAAATGTTCCGTGTTCAGAACCGTGGTGGAAAAGGCCTCAAGGGCGTTGCCACCAAGAATGAAGACACACCTCAACTGATTGTAACGTGTTTCAGTAAAGACCGTTTACTGATTTTCACCGATAAAGGGCGAGTTTACGGACTCAAGGCTTGGGAAACCCCACTTGCCAGTCGCCATGCACGTGGTAGCCATATCCGAAACGTTATTGAGAAGATTCAAGATGATGAAAACATCGTTACAATCCTACCAATTGACCGTGATTTACTTGAATCTCCAGAAGGTAACTTCTTGTTGTTCGCAACCCGATTAGGTCTCATTAAGAAGACGAAACTTGAGGAGTACGTTCGTATCAACCGTAACGGAAAGTATGCACTCCGCTTCAAGCTCGATGGAGACAGCTTGGTCAATGTTCGAACTGGAACCAATGATTCTTCTGTTGTCATGATTTCAAGCACCGGCTTTGCAAGTCGATTTGCTTGTTCTGACATTCGTTCTTCTGGACGTGTTTCTGCTGGTGTCTACGGTATCAAGACCGGTAATCGAAAGAATGCCGATGGCGGTCATGTTGTTGGAATGATGTCAACCGAGAACACGGATACACAAATCCTGACCATTACCCGTAATGGAATGGCAAAGCGAAGCCGCTTGGGTACTTCACATAAAATCCCAGACCTGGATGCTGAAGGCAATCAGAAAATCGATGCTGATACAGGTGAAGCCAAGATGCGTACCGACGGTTATCGAAAGACAAAGCCGGGTGCAAAAGGTGCTTACACCATGAACCTCGACCATGAAAACGGTGATTATATCATCAGTGCACGACAAATTCCGAATCTCGAGGATAACGTGTTTTTGTTGACCAAGAAAGGTATGATGATTCGTATCAATGCAGGTCAAACTAAGGAAACCAAAAACAAGAAGTCGAAGGGCACTCGAATCATGGAATTGAGAAACGCCAAGAAGACTGGCTTTAATGATCACATCATTTTCGCTGCTCGACTACCTGCTGAATTGGTAGAAAACGATGCACCTGATGCTGAAGAAGCCGGTAATTCGGAAGAGGAATGAACCTCTTCTTGAATCGACGCCTTCAAACATGAATCCATTGTGTGAGTGTTTGCACCGGCCTTCTTCTGCCGATGCGGTGATGTTGTATGGATGAGCGTTCATTGATTTATGATTGGAATACAGTTGAATATGAACTCAACCGAAATCCGGCTAACCACCCTCACGGTGTTTGGTTTGATGATGAGACACTTCGAGACGGTCTTCAAAGTCCGAGTGCTCGTAATCCCACCATCGATGAAAAGTTAGAATTACTTACTTTCATGGAAAAACTCGGAATTCAAAAAGTCGACCTTGGTCTTCCTGGTGCTGGACCTTTTCATTTGGAACACATCGATGCTATGCTTTCTCACATCACCGAAAATGATTTCCAAATCCGTCCAGGTGCTGCTGTTCGTACCCTCATGAATGACATCGAACCGTTGGTCGAACTCCAAGCAAAGCACGGAATACCAATCCAAGCAAGTGCATTTTTAGGAACCAGTCCAATTCGTCAATACACTGAAGGGTGGACCATGGAAAAACTCCTTACGACTATGGAAAAAGCAGTTTCTTACGCTGTGGATAACGATGTTCCGGTTATGTTTGTCACAGAAGACACAACCCGTTCAAAGCCTGAAGATGTCAAACTGATCTACCAACGGGCAATGGAACTCGGCGCTCGTCGTCTTTGCGTTTGTGATACATGCGGCCACGTTACTCCGAATGGCGTCAAGAAATTGCTTCAATTCATCGATGAAGAAGTCATCAAGGATGGAGGATACAAGCGTTCTGAGATTGAAGTCAACTGGCACGGTCACCAAGACCGTGGTTTGGGAGTGGCCAATAACATCGCAGCTGTTGAAGCTGGCGCTGATGTGATTCATGGAACTGCATTAGGTGTTGGGGAGCGTGCTGGTAACGCACCGCTTGACCAAACGCTGGTCAATCTCAAGCTTCTCGGAGTCATCGATAATGACCTCACTCTCCTCGATGCTTATATGAAAAAGGCCAATGAATACATCGAAGTTCCTTTGCCTCGTAACTATCCAGTCTTTGGAATGGATGCTTTTGAAACAGGGACTGGAGTTCACGCTTCAGCAGTTATCAAGGCCATGCGTAAGGGTAATGATTGGTTAGCAGACCGAGTATATTCCGGTGTTCCTGCCGGAGATTTTGGTTTGAAGCAAGTGATTCGTATTGGGCACATGGCCGGGCGTTCAAACATCATTTGGTGGCTTGAACAAAATGGCTATGAGACTTCAGATGACCTTGTTGCACACATTTTCGAAGTAGCAAAGAGTCAGCGTAGAAACATGGAAGACAGTGAAGTCAAGAGGGAAGTCGAGACTTTCCTCAACGCTTGATTTCCCTTAGGCTTCTTCTTCATTATCGGTGAATGTGTCGCCTAGTGCGGTATTTCTCTCTTTTGTAACTGTCCATTCTGAGTCGACACTTCTGCCACTCCAATTTCCATCTACAGCGACTTCATCAACATCGACTTCTTCTCGCCAGACAGGTTCGCTTTGTGAACCGCAGACCATGAATCGTCCGTTTTCATCAATTTGGTCCTTCAACAGTTTGATGTGTTTTGAGATGGGTAAAAAGTGGCCAACTGGCATTCCTGCAGCGGTAAAAGGATTGGTTGCTGCTCCAATAATCAAGCCATCCTCCGGAGCGACAATATCGACTGTGATTCCAGGGGTAGCGGGGTCAGATATAGTGGCAATAACTTCTCCTTCACGCATTACCGAGCCTGCTGAGACAAACATGTCAAGCAAACCGCCTTCACCAGATCGCAACCAGTGAGAGCCACTTGCCAACATTCTGAATCGTGGACGATGGGGATTGCCTTCAATCATGCGAAGAGAACGAAGTACGTTGAGCACGCCATGCATAGCCACTTTGACTGATTCGTGGTCCAGCGAGTTTGCTCCACCCCCTTCGTAGGTAATGACGGGGATATCGATTTGAATGGCTGCTTTTCTGAGAGAGCCACTTGGTGGTTTTGAGTCAAGAATTATTTCAATTCCAAAGGCCTTGGCCAGGATATTCGAACCAGCATGGGCCAAGTCAGCACGAAGTTGTGGCATGTTTGAGCGACCTTTTCCAGCACTGTGCAAATCGACGATTGCATCAACATCCGAAAACAGGTATTTCCATGTTTGAGCCGCTACACGCTTGGTTGTCGATCCTTTCATGTCTCCAGGGAAGTGCCGATTCAAGTCACGCCCATCAGGGAAATAGCGAGACTTCGAGCGGTATCCGGGTAAGTTGACAATCGGTACAATTCGAATTGTTCCTGCTAAATGTTTCGGATCTAATGGCTTTCCTGTATCGGTAAAGGTATTGGAGAGAAGATGGGTACATGTCGAGGGTCCAGTTAATTCATCACCGTGAACACCTCCAAGAATCGTAATCGTCGGACCAGGACGAATGCCGTGAAGAATAGTGACCGGAATCGGCCATGATTCACCTAAGTCTGTTTCGAGAAGGGGGAGGTGGACGGTCCGCATTGTGCCGGGTTTGATGACTTTACGATAGAAGCGAATACTGGACCATTTTGCCCCTCGGTCCCATTCGGGTCGGTCTTCCAATTTGTGAGCAGCCATTGCTTCTTGAATCGCAGTTCGTCGTCTTTTCGACAGTTCATGAGCAACGCGAATTTTTGCCTTCTTTCGGGGCTTTTTCGCTGCCATGTTGTTGGCAGTGAATCCTCCCCAATAAGAATGCGTATATTTTCTTACAAACAAGCAAAGAAAACAAGTGCTACGAAGTAGCGCCGAGTGTATGGAAGAAGTCGGTGTTCAACGTCAATATGCTCCAAGTTCGATTTGCTTTGGATGTGGTCCAGCCAACACTCAAGGGCTGCAAATTAACAGTTTTCGTATTGAAAACGGCCTCTCAATGGAATACCTTCCCGAGCAACATCACCAAGCGTTTCCTGGAATGATCAACGGTGGAATAATTGGTACGCTTTTGGATTGCCATGGCAACTGGACTGCTGCTGTTGCTATTATGGATGCCCAAGGGCTCGAAGAACCTCCTTGTACTGTTACAGCCTCGTATACTGTTAAATTACGCCGCCCAACTCCGAAAGATGTTGTCCTCAAAGTGACCAGCCAAATCAAAGAGTTGAGTGAAGACCGAGCAGAAATTGAATTGTTGCTTGAAGCAGATGGGAAAGTTTGTGCAACTGGAAGTGGGCTATTTGTCGCCGTCAAAGAAGGTCACCCAGCATATCATCGGTGGAGTTGAAACGCTCAATGGCTAAACCGAGCAAAGAACAAGTCATCCTCCTGAGTGAGTTGAGGGACTTTGTGATTAATGTCATGCTCGATATGCCTCAATGGGTCGATGCCGATGTCGAAAGTTTACGTTTAGTGCCCTTAGGCGTTCTTCGAAGAAACGCGACGCAACGCCATGGAGTGACTCGCTGGAAACGAGGAGTCGACTTACGTAATCTTCTACCCAAGGACGTCGAAATCATTGATTTACATCCGAAGTTGCTAGATTCAAACTGGAAAGCATACTCTGCCTTTGTCTTGCATCATGAATACATTCACGCATTGGGTCTGCGTGCCCATAACACTCTTTTCCGAAAACTTGAGTCCGCATGGCCAGGCCGTTCTGCCAGTACTCACGGGACTCAGTTTACTGAACACCTTCGTCGAGAGAAAGCGGTTTGGCTTTGGTGTTGTCCAGATTGTAACCGTGAATTCCCACGCCAGAAGCCGTCGCGTAAAAAATACAAATGTCGAGAATGTAACACGACACTCATCGATAAAAAAAACCCCCATTTGGTTGTCACATGAACCCGCTGAATTGAAGTTCGATGGCGACGAGGCTATCTTATGGGGTGTATTCAGGACGTTGAAAAACGACCGTATCGCTCCTTGATAGTGGTTCTCAGCGTACTACTTTTTTCACTCTGTATTCCCGCAGTTCAAGCCAATTTGACGGAATCTACTGATGGCGGTGAACTTTTTTTATCTTGTATTCAAGACAATGAATGTTATCTCACTCCAGTGGCGAGTGGAGAGGAAGTCATTTCTGACACCGTTTTTGCATCTCCTGCTCAAACAGACTCCATCTCGTTTGAATTTGCGATGGACCCTGAGCAAATAGAATTGGCAATGCTGCCCACACTTCTCAAATCACTTGTCATCGATTTAAGGTTCACTGGAGAGTTATCCAACGCCAATAAGCCCGAACTGGAAGTTTCACTGATTCTAGGTTCAACCGTTAGCACTTGGAATTTTGAGGCCGAGCCTCTTCCCTCAACTGCTGCATCAAGTCCCTATACGTTAGACGATGAAGAACTCAATCTGAATGGTGAACGATTGCTGTGGCCTGGACAAACAGTCCGATTGCGTATGACCTTCGTTCTTGACCGACCAGGAACTTGGGAACTTCACCTTCGTGGAGCATCTTCAATGACACTTGACATACCGTGGTCCGAAGATATCAATGCTCGAAACAGCGATGAGCCTTCAAGTGACCTTGAACCACGTTCTACAGAATTTGAAACAATACACTATGGCGCCTTGTTGGAGAACGACCGAGACTGCTGGTCTTTTGAAGTAGATCAACACGAAGTCCTCAACATCTATTTTGAATGGGAAAGTGTTCCACTTGAGATTCAGCAAAGTCATGGTTTACCAGACCTCATTCAGCCATCTGGTCGCCTTTCCTCTGCCCCTGATGTTATTGTCAAGGAAAACGATGAATCCACACGAATTACCTATCGCTGGCGTGCTCTACCAATTGGAGATTACATTTTCTGCATAGGTGGCACTGCAGGCAAATTCCAACCTTACCTCTGGACAGGACAACTTGCTTTCGAGGGAATGGGACCAACCAATCCTACCGAATTCGATGGAGAGGCATTCTATCCTGCTGGCTCCGCTCTTCTCGGTGATGAAGACGAATCGGTATCGCTGTCGCAATCTGGCTTTGGTATTCTCTTCGTTTCGTTTTTTGGAATCATATTTTTTGTAATCGACAGTCTTCGCAATTCAACCTCAAAACTCCTCCGTATGGGCGTATTTACCCCGGGTGTTGTTCTGTTACTTGTCGGTGGAATCTTTCATCCGATGTGGGCATTGGGTGATGAAGTCCAAACGGAATCAGAAATCCAATTCGATGATTTAATCGACATGCGACTCCAACAGTTATGGGATATTTCTTACCCTGGTGTTCCTGAGCAGGTGCTGGTTACACATTCCGGTTCTACATGGGGGATGTTGGACGGTGATCGTTTACAACTTCGCCTTGTTGTCGAAGAAGCTCGACCTCTTCCAGATGGCCGATGGCAACTGATTGTTCCAGAATTACAAGAACTCCGTCTCGACCAAGCCATTTTCTCTCAAGTTGCTCGCGGAGGGGTTCAAACGACCGATGAAGGAATGCTTGAACAACAAACGGTCCAATTTATTCTGCTTGCAGGTCGCTCCCTTCTACTGGATTTACTGATGCTTGAGGCAATGATGATTGTCGATGAGAAACCGACTTCATCTGTATTCCACATTGATTTTGACATGGTGAATGCTCCAGCAACAGGTTCAGTCAGTGTTCCAGCATGGGGCACCCGGCCTACTTCAGTAAGCGTTAACGACTGGGTATTACTTCAGAGGGCTCTTTTCCCAGAACAAATATCAGTGAGTCTCTGTGATTGCGATCTTGACCTCTTGGATGTGCGATTCATTGCTTCAACTGGTTTTGATATGGGCGATATACCCCCATATATCGACGTTGAAAATGCCTCTGGCCTCATTGGATATTCGACACCAGTGGCTCTTCTTGGCATAGCATTGTGCGCTCTAGCGAGCCGAACCGAATATAAGCGCCGTAACAAAGCCAAGGCACTAGCTACAACGTTTTTCGGAAAGGATTCAAAGTGGAAGTAGGTTCTCACTTCTTGCCTTTCTTTGCCTTACTCTTGGCTTTTAGAATCACTTCATCAGAGTCAACGCCAGCTTTTTCAGCAGCCTTCTTGATGCTCTCTTCTTCTTCTTCGGAGATTTCTCCATCTTTCGAAGCGGACTTGACAGCAGCATCCACGTTCATCTTTGCAGCTTCTTCATCGGTGATGCCCAATGCTTCTTGGAATGATTTCAATTCAGCGAGTTCTTCTTCTGTAATGATTCCATCTTCCCAAGCGGATTCATAGGATTCCAAGAGGAAGGAACGGTATGCATCAGGATTGAGTAACACATCTCGAATCAGGCCATGATTTGGTCCATCATCCATTTGTGACATTTCAAGAATAGCAATAGAACGGCGCATTTCCTTTACTGCCATGTCTTTGAGCCCATGTCCGGCCCAAACAGCACCAGCAGCGATAACTGCCGCAGCGAACCAGCGCATGACGTCTGGATTGACAAATTCCCACGGCTGAACAAGGTGAAAAATTCCGAGTACGGCCATTGCTGCTCCGCACATAACTTCGACCCAGTCATTCATATCGGGTTCGTCTTGGAAGATTGAAAGTCGCTCATCTACCATTGTTTCAACATCATCGGCCATGTGTTAGGTCATGAGAAGGCAGGTCTTATGGGTGTCGGATTGAACCTTTCCGAGCGTTGTCCTTTTGGACTGTTGGCGCGACTGTCGATACATGGAGGAGAGCGAGCGGGCAGTATCGGGCTTAGATTTGCCCCCAAAGGTCCTTCAATTTCTCACCAATACATGGGGGATTAAACACCTCCACCCTCCTCAATCTGAAGCAATGCCAAGTGTGCTTTCTGGTTCGAACACATTACTCGCCATTCCAACTGCAAGCGGTAAGTCACTTGTTGCTTACCTAGGTATTTTACGCCGTTTATTGGTCGATGAACCTGGTTCAAAAGCAGTTTACATCGTACCGCTCAAGGCTCTGGCAAGTGAGAAGCATGAAGACTTGGTTGCACTCGGTGGCTCGGTCGGATTAACTGTTGGACTTGGAATAGGAGATGCCTCTGGGGAAGCCAAAAAAATCGATGAATGTGACATTCTGGTTTGCACCTCTGAAAAACTCGATTCTTTGATGCGAAACCGTTCGGAATTAATGTCGAACGTCTCGATTGTCGTAGCAGATGAATTTCATCTTATGAACGATTCAACCCGAGGCCCAACACTTGAAATTAATCTTACTCGTTTGAGATATTTGCGTCCAAAGGCCCAGATTATTGCTCTTTCTGCAACCGTTGGGAATTGTGAAGAACTGGCTACATGGTTAGATGCAAACCTCATTCTCTCGTCTTGGCGGCCAGTCGCATTAGAATACAGCACTTTTCACGACCTCCATCTCGAGCCACGCCTTGTTCAATCTTCGAAACTGTCGACTGAGGCTGATGTTCTTCAGCCTCCCCGTGACCTTGACGGGCCGAAGTCTCATCCGAGTTGGGTTGTTGTCAGTGATGCCATTGATCAAGATGGGCAGGTCTTGATTTTCGTCGGCACACGTCGAAGCGCTCAATCTGAAGCGCTTAAGTTATCGAAAAGAATCGAAAAGCGATTAAAAAAGGAAGACCCAGATCGATTAAAGCGCCTCGAAGCATTTGCTTCAACCCTTGATGGGCGCAGTCAGACAGCCATGGCAGAACGCCTTGCTGAATCGATTCGAGGCGGAGTTGCCTTTCATCATGCAGGTCTTACGTATGGCCAAAGAAAAGCCATTGAAGGGGCTTTCAAAGATGGTTTGCTCATCGGTTTAACTGCAACTCCAACTCTCGCAGCTGGAGTCAATCTCCCTGCCCGTAGGGTCTTGGTTCGTGATCTCAAACGATGGGATGATGGTATGAGTCGCCCTCTTCCAGTCATGGAAGTTCGACAGATGCTGGGCCGAGCAGGGCGTCCTAAATACGACAGTTTTGGAGAAGCATGGGTCTTGTGTAAGGGAACCGATGGATGGGGTATTGCTGACGATGTGAGTGAACGCTATTTCTTCGGACCTGTCGAATCAATCTCTTCGAAACTGGCAAGTGAACCAGCGTTACGTTCTCACCTTTTGGCTTCTATTGCGACAGGAGGTTTTCGTCATCGTGGTGAAATTGGTGATTTCTTCTCAGCAACTTTCCTTGGCGCAACGATTTCGAAAAGCCAATTGAATGAACGTCTTGATGAAATGCTTCAATGGCTTGTAGAGGAGCGCTTTTTACGTAAGAAAGGTAATGATGAGTCCTATGCTCAACGTCGAGCTGACGCTCAAGTTGGCAAAGGTGATCAAGAAGATTGGGATGATGAAATGCCAATCTGGGCTTCGATTGCTCAATCAACAGGTGGTGTTGAATTGCGCCCAGGTCGAACAGAACCTTCACCTCCTCCCCAATCTTCTACAGCTTTTACCCAGGCGTCTTTAGGTTTCACATCTGCCTCTGATCTGGCCCATGTCGGTGGTTGGTCTGCCCCATCTGCACATGACCATTCTTCGATGGAATACGAGGCTACACCAATGGGTGAACGCATCACTCAACTCTACCTTGACCCACTCTCCGCTTCTGTTTTACGAACGGGTTTACGCCGTGCAGTTCGGAGGAAAGTTCGTCAAAACGGTCTTGTTACCGATTTTGGCTTCATGCATTTGGCATCCTCTACCCCAGACTTTTTGCCTCTATGGGCGAAGAATTCAGAGATGGAGCGAAGTTCCTCACTTTGGTTGAAAACCAACTCTGTTGAAGACGAATTACTCTCCGATGATACACTGGAAGAACGATTGCTCGGCAAAGTCAAGTCGGCATGGATGCTTGAGATGTGGATGGAGGAGGAAACGCTTCGAACGATAGAAAGCGATCTTGATGTCAGTCCAGGTGATGTAAATCACCGAGTCGATCTCATGGGTTGGCTTCTTGCCGCAGGGCAACAAGTTCTCATGACTGATGACGTTTTTGCTGAAGAACACCTTCCAGTCATTGGAGAAATCGCAACCATGCTCGATATGCTTCGACAACGAATCCGCCACGGATGTAAACCTGATTTGCTTCAACTTGTCAACATCAAACACGTAGGTCGCTCTCGAGCAAGAGAGTTGGCTGGCATGGGTATTCGAACACCCAAAGATGTCATGGCAATGGACCGGCCAACTCGCAATCAACTTCTAGCAAAGCGAGGATGGGGACCAATGCTCCTCGATAAAATTCACAAAGAAGTTGAAAAAGTTCTCTCCCGTTCACAAACGCCTCAAGTCAAAGCCGTCAAACAACGAGATGATGATGTTCCTCTTTCTGATGAATCTCAATCGGATAATTGAAAGAGAATCTCCCACTGGATTCACCATGGCACAACCTCCGTTCCCATGCTTTGCTTGGCAAAGCGAGAGTTCGGTCGATGCCAAGAAACTCCTCCAAGCCTTCCTCGAACAACGCCCTAGCCCACAATGGGTGATGGTTGGAGATGGATGTGTTCAATCGAATCTGCAGTTATGGACTGCTTGGATGAGTGCTTCACGCCGCTGGATTCGTAAGACTTCATTGGCACGTTCCATCGATGCGGAGTTCTTACGGTATCTTTCAGGAACGCATCACGTTTCTGAAGCTTTTAAACGCGCAGGTGTTCGAAATAAAGACAATTCCGGCTATGTTCTCTTTTTGCCTGAAGCAAGTGCGGATGAAGAGGAAATTGATTGCCAGATTGTTGAATATGATTCGGATGCTATCGAACTTCAAGCAAAAGAAATTCTTGCAGAACTTGAACTCGAGGTCCATCCAACCGACTATGCTCTTTCCAAGCAAGGTGCTCTTCGTTTGGGAATGAAATTTGAGTTTGAGCAAGAAACCCTTACTGAATCTGCTCTCATCGGTCATATTCTCTCCTCTGAATTTACTTCGTGAACAAAACAAAACAGAGTAGAGTTCAAACACCCTTGCGACCAGGGTTGTTCCATGGTGATGAGCGCAAGTCCAACCGATGAGCACAGACCGAGTACAGGTCGCTACTTGAATCAATCAAAAATTCAAGCGGCTCTCGACCATGCCCAAGACCTTGGTGCAGCGTATGCAGAAGTTCGTTTGATGGCAATTACAGACTCGAGTGTCGCTCTACGAGATGCGAAACTTGAGCGCGCAATTCCTGGCCAAGAAGTGGGCGTCACCTTACGAGTTCTTGCAGATGGTGCGTGGGGAGTTCATTCAACAACGGATTTAGTCTCTTTACCTTCTCAAATCGAATCGACTGTCCGTTTGGCAAAAGCAGTTGCTTCTCGCCGAAGTTCGAAAGATCGTCCGGTTCAACTTGCAGAAGTCCCTATTTATGAAGATGAGATTCACTGGAAATCAAAGTTGGATGTCCGCAATACAGATTTACAAACGAAAATTGATCATATGAAAACGCTCCATGACAGTGCGGCCGATGATGACCGGATTATCTCAGTTACGTGTGGCTGGAGCGATGAGCATCTCCATACAGAATTGATGACCAGTGAAGGCATGAATCGAACATGGTCTTTCCAAAGGTCACTCATCAATGCGAGTGTTACCGGACGTGATGGAAGCGAAGTTGTTTCCTATAGAACGCGTCATGGGGGCGAAGGAGGACTCGAAGTCATTGAAGAATGCGACCTCGGTCATCTTGGTGAATCTGCCCGTATTGCAACCTTGCGATTACTCAAAGCAGAACGTGCACCCTCGGGTAAATTACCACTTATCGCCGACCGTGACTTGACTGGCGTTTACATCCATGAAGCACTCGGCCATCCTTGTGAAGCTGACTTGGTTGCTGCGGGTGATTCATGCCTTGATGGCAAACTTGGTCAGACGATTGGAAACGATATTGTTACCGTCGTTGATGACCCAACACTCCGAGGCGGATACGGAGCCCATCCAATCGATGATGAAGGACTTGACACTCGTGAAAAGACACTCATCAAGAACGGAGTACTCACCGAATATCTCAACCATCGCGAGACTGCGCATCATTTCGGTCTTGATCCTAACGCCGGTGCACGAGCACAAGACGGCTTACACCACCCCTTAGTTCGTATGTCAAATACGCTGATTCAAGGTGGAACTCACAATGATATTGATGAATTGATGGAAGACATTCAGTATGGCGTTTATGCCTGCGGTTCTCGAGGCGGTCAAGTGGATACAGGCCGGGGTTCATTCCAATTCGCAGCACAAGAAGCTTGGTTGATTGAAAACGGAGAACTCACCCGACCGCTGAAGGATGTTAGCGTCAGTGGTCTTACTCTTCAAATCTTGAAAGACGTTGATGGTTTAACTCGTGATGCACGTCTTGCAGCACCTGGTTTCTGTGGCAAAGGACAAACTGTTCCAGTTGGAGACGGTGGCCCAATTATGCGAATTTCTCAAGCATTGGTGGGATGAACTTGCTTCCAGAAGATGCAGTAGACCGCATTGCTGACGGTTGTCGAGAAATTGGAAAAATCTGTCAGGCTCAAGGAATCCAGCAATGGGAAATCGTTGCTTCACAATCCTATGGACACAGCATCGATATCGAAGCCGGAAAGATTTCCTTGGCTGCTGGGGGCGGCGAAGGCGGCTATGGCATTCGAGTTGTCGAAGATGGTCGTTTTGGCTATGCATACCTTGTCGATCTCGGTTCTGCAGACTATGCAATCCAGCAAGCACGTGACATTGCAAAGATGTCGCCTTCTGTTGCCGGTTTTACTCTCCCAAGTGAACAAACTGCTGAAAAAGTCGCTGGTTTGTTTGACAAAAACATCCTCAGTATCGGCCCCGAAGACCTTTTGGAACAAGCAGACGCTATTTTGAGCGAAGTTGCTTCACTCGATGAGCGAGCCATCGTAACCGGTGGTGGATTGGGTGTCGGTGCCAGCGCAGGTGCAATTCTTTCCAGTGAAGGAATTGAATCAAGCGGCGTTACAACTTCTCACGGTATTGGTGTTCAAGTTTCCATTGAGGCTGATGGTGAGTTAACCAGTTCATATGAAGGTGATTCGAGTCGTCAACGCCTCAAGCATGTTCCTGATTGCGTGGCAGTTGCCGTCGATTGGGCTCAGAAAACCCGTGGACCAATCCAAGTCAATACAGAGGCTCATGATACACCTGTGTTGATGACCAGTGAAGGCTTTTCACCACTGTTCTCAATGGTCGTTCCCTCCGCAGTTCGTGGCGATCGACTGGTTCGAGATGAATCATTTTGGTCTGGTAAACAAGGAGAATTGGTTCTTGCAAACGACCTTTCGCTTATCGATGACGGAAGGTTAGAAGGTGGTAAATCCGCTTCATCTCGTGACGGAGAAGGTGTTCCAACACGCCGTCAAACTCTGGTCGACAAAGGTCGCCTGGTCGGTTCTCTCTGGTCGACCAGAGATGCGGCTCAGCAAGTCGCTGAAGGACGTATTGAACATGCAGAAACCAATGGTTGTGCAGTCCGTGGTGGCCATCAAAGTCCACCGAGTACTGGATGTTCAGACCTTCAAATGATTTCAACTCAGAAGAGTTCCTCGCAGCAGGCACTTCTCGAACGAATGGAAGACGGTTACATTGTCCACAGCGTAATGGGTGCCCACACTGCAAACCCAACCAGTGGCGACTTCTCGGTTACCTCAAGCACGCTCTTACGAGTTGAGGGTGGAGAAGTAATTGGGTCAGTCAAACAAGCAGGTTTGTCGGGTAACTTGGCAAAGGCACTCTCAAAAGATGTTCATCTTGGAAACGATGTCCGAGTTCAAGGCTCATACTCATCCGGCAACATGCATCTTCCCGACGTCCTTTTGATGCAGGGTCTCCGAATCAACCCAGCCTAAGTCTTCAGTGGCTCGATTCGGTAATCGAGGTAAAGCAAAAATCTTCACGGCATTCTTTATGACCCGTCGTCTCTCCTATGGCTACCCATGGAGGTCAAGGGAGTGTACAGTCTCAACCAAATCGCACGAAAGCCCGCAGCCTGTTCTCCGTACAGGCCCCGAACGAACACGCCTGGCGGAGGTCATTGCAATGTCTGAAAAATACGAAACACATGTCAAATCGATACTTGCAGAATGTCCTGAGGCAGACCCCGATGAGGTCGCAGCGGCATTTGAAAAATACGAAAAAGAATTCTTCATTCCACCTCAAGATGCTATGCGTTCGATTCTTCGACGCTTCAAAGGCGAAGGAGCCCCTGCCCCTTCATCGAGCAACTCTGGTTCCTCTTCATCCTCAACACCGAAACCCACCCGTAAAGTGAGTCGTCTTAACGAACTCAAAGGTGATGACCGTGATATCGAAATCGAAGTAGAAATTATTTCTCACAACATTCGTGATCAAACCATTCGTGGTGAACAAAAGCAAATCGCATTCGGTTTGCTTGAAGACAACCCATGGGAAGAAAACGGAGAGAAGAACCGTTGGGAATACAAAGATTGGGGGCCAAACTCCAATATTACTCCGGGCTCAGTTGTCCGAATCGAAGGTGCTTCAGTCAATGAGTATCAAGGTAAGATGTCGTTGAACATCAACCAATCAACACGTATTGCCGTGGTCCGTGAGGGAACTCGACCAGTTGTCGCCCCTGGTGAACCTCAAGACATTTCCACTCTACCTGCGGAAGGTTATGTTTGCATTGTAGGACGAATCCTCGCCGCACGAGAAGATCAAATCCATCGCAAGGATGGTTCAGGCTCGCTTGATATCGTCCGAGGCCGTATGGCGGATGAAACAGGAACTATTGGTTTCCTGTCTTGGGAACCGTTTAGCTACGAAGTTGGTACACTTTTGAAAATCGAAGGTGCGCAAGTTCGAACCTTCCGAGACACACCAGAACTCAACTTTGGTCGAACTTCGAAAATCGAAATCTATCACGACAAGAACTTCGCCGATACTGAGGCACTCTCCGAACAGACTGTTTTGACACTCTCAGAATTAAGAGACGGTGCCCGTGATGTCGATGCTGTCGTTCAGATTACAGAATGGGCAAAGCGCTCTTTCACACGTGATGGCGAAGAACGCTTCCTTTGGTCTGGGCAAATTGCGGACCCAACTGGTCGATGTCGTATGAGTGCATGGAGTGAACTCCCAATTACTGAAGATCAATTACCGGTCACGGTTCGTCTCAAAGGAGTCCGTGTCCGTGCTTGGCAAGGTATTCCCGACATCACTGTGGACAATGTTGACCAAGTCGAAATCCTTGAATCCCCGCCATGGGATAGTGAATTGGATTTGAAGAATCATACTGTCGAGGCTCCATTGCATGAACTCTCATCCGGTTCAAGCCGAGTTGGTGTCTCAACCACAGCAGTCGTTGTTAGCGTCCGAGAGGATTCAGGATTTATTCAGCGTTGTACTGAATGCCGCAGAGTTCTCCGAGATGGGGCGTGTGCAGAGCACGGGCCGAACGATGGAACCAGCGATGTGCGTCTACGTCTTGCCCTTGATGATGGCCGTGCTAGCGTTTCAGTTCTCACCAACAAAGAAGCGACTCTAGCACTTCTCGGCATGGATGAATCCCAACTTCAAGAAGCGGTAAACGAATCCGGGCAAGTGGCTTTTGTCCAATCTTTGCGCAGTAAGATGCTTGGACGTAAAATCAATGTTTCCGGTCGTACAATTGTCGATGACCAAGGAGCTATGTTGCTCGCAGATGCAGCATCAATGGTCCCAGAAGATGCGGGATTACGTGCAACTGAAATTCGTGCTCAATGGAGGGTGGCTTAATGCAATCTGGAACTCGTGCAAAACGCCAACCTGCTTGGCACATGCTTGCCTCTGAATTCAGTGAAGCAACTCTCAACGAGAAAGGCTCAGGAGAGTATGACCCTTCATTCGTTATCACCAAACTTGGAGCGAAAGTCAACCGAGTTGTTGTAGCCGGTCTTCTCGAGCGTCTTGAAGTTCGAGAAACATCGAATGGCTCAACCCTATACCAGGGGCAAATGCGGGACCCATCTGGTCTGCATTACTTCTCTGTTGGAGATTATGCCAGTGAGTCTATGCGCGAATTGACCTTGTCTTTGGTAGCTAAAACAGAAGTCGGAG
The DNA here is from genome assembly GCA_949372875.1 of Candidatus Poseidoniaceae archaeon. Lineage (GTDB taxonomy): Archaea > Thermoplasmatota > Poseidoniia > Poseidoniales > Poseidoniaceae > MGIIa-L1. Next base: position 78,571 of record CASIAW010000004.1, on the reverse strand, counting down.
AACCCGTTCTTTTGCTTATGGTTGCTAAATCTCGATGGTATCAAACCGACGAAGGAGCAGTCTACACCTCGCTTCGTCCTGAAGAAGCATGTGAAATTGACGCTCAACAATATGCACTTTGGCTAACGAGGGCGTGTGAAGATACGCTTCAAAGAATGAAACATTTCTCAGATTCTTTGTCGGCTGAACCAACACGTGAAGGTTTGTTGGCTGCCGAAATCCCGGAACACATGGTCGATGGATTGCTCGTCTCTCGAAACCATTATGGTGAAATCGATATTGAAAACTATACCCTCAACATTATGCAAGCCCTCGATATTGCTGAAGGACGCATGGAGGCTGCCAGCCAGCCAGTTGCCCCGCCAACAACTCTTGATGTCGGTGGAAATAGCGAGGAAGCTCCCGCAAGCGGAGAATCGGAAGTCAAGGATTCGATTTTATCCATTATCGAGCAACTCGATCAGGGAGATGGTGTTGATTTTGAAACGGTATTGACCAATGCCGTTGCACGTGGATTCGACCGAGGCCTTGCTGAAGAAAAACTCGATGAACTTTCCAATGAAGGAACTCTGCATGAACCGAGGTTTGGCTGGTTTAGAATCGTAGGATGAGGTTTTCCACCCCCAACATTGAAGACCTTGCCACTGCGTGGAGAGATTAGAGGTCAACATATGGCTGGCATGGATTTTTTTATTCGCCCCGCATCTGGAACGACAAGTGCAGATTGGGTTCGTATCCCAAACTGTGACATGAAAGTTCGACTAACACGACGACTTACACGAACAATCATTCGTGGTGAAGAAGGTGATGACCTCCATGACGAAGGTTCTGAATCTGCAGAATACACCGTGACTGGAGAAATTTCACTCGATGACTACAAGCGAGTTTTATCCATGTTCCGTTCTGGACAGCCTTACATCCATGACCCCTTTGAAGAACGGGATGTCAAAGTAATATTTGCTTCAATGGAATACGATGGTTCCAATGAGATGTTTAAATTTGCACTGCTAGAAGATATTGTTTGAGGTGAGATTATGCGGAAATTGGAGGAGCAGAGAGAAGTTCTCTATGTCATCCGAACATTAGACGTTTTGATGTCTTCAGGTGTTGGTCTTGAAGCTGCTATTCACACGATTGGCAGCGGTGGATATGGAATTATTTCTGAAGACTTCTCATCCATGATGAAGCGTTTACAAAAAGGCAGCAGCCGTGGAATGGGTCCCGAATTGAAGAGTTTGATGAGTAAAGCAGATTCTGAAGGATATCGGCGTCTTCTCAACACCATGTATACCAACGTCACTCAGAACACCGATATCATCGAAACGATTCGTAAGCAAGGCACTCGAATGGAAAATGAGCGCACTGAGTCTGTTGAAAAATACATCGAAGAACTTGGTGCAGTTCCGGAAACTCTTCTTTCCATCGGCATGATTGGCCCAATTATCCTTGCTATAGCAGGTCTTGTTCCACAATTGATGAGTGGTGATCTTGGTGCATTCATGCAGTTACCCCCCACATCAACCATCAATACAGTTGTAAATTCTGGACTGATTTTAACATTGGTTGGCATGTTCATGATTGGCTTGAAAGCCCACACAAAGGACCCGGGATTGTGATTTCATGATTTACGGAATCCTTGAGGCTTTCAACGATAATATTCTGTTGTTGGTACTCGTCGTTTTCGGAATTGCATGTGCAGCTGGTGGCATTCCACCAATGCGGGAGCGTAGTAGGCGCCGTTCTATAGAAAACACCCTCCCCTCCCTTCTTGAATCGCTTTCTGATTCGGTCGGTGCAGGCCGAGGTATCCAAGAAGCCATGATGGAACAATCCCGAACACTCCCGGGTATCCTTGGTAAGTTACTCAAAGAAACTCTTGAGGAAAGCCATTCCTCTTCTTTTGATGCTGCTCTGGCAGCTTTTTCTGCAAAAACTCGTTCTTCTCAGGTTCAAAGGGTCATGGTCTTAATTGAAACTGCAATTGAACAAGATGCGCCTTTACAGGGTGTTCTTTCAGATTTAGCAATGGATTACCAGCGACTCAACGATCTCATGAATAAGCGTGAGGAAGAATTACTCGGCCGAGGTATTCTCATTGTCTTGTTCGTCAGTGTCGGTCTACCGATTCTCATCGCTTTCATCGTCGGCTTATTCGCTCCAGCAAGCAAGGGTTTCCAAATTGACTCTTTCAATACCACCTTTTCACTCTTCTTTGGAGCAGCGTCAGCAATTGCTATTGGCGTGTCGGGCCGAATGCTCGGCCGATTCAAAGATGCGCTTTGGTGGATGCCAGGGTGGGTTGCACTTTCGATGAGCCTCTATCTTGGGGCAGTCATATTGATTGGAGGATGAAATAAATGAGCGAACAGGTCTTAGCGCAATACGGTAGAGTGACGATTTATACTGAGGCAAATCACCCATCTCCTATTTACCACGTTGATGGTGAAGTTGAACCAAACCCCTATGGGGACATAGCAGTTCTTTTGGAAGACGATGCTCTTGAGGAAGTGATGTATAACGGCGGTACTCAATGTGTCAAAATCGCTCATCGAGATCACGGTATGTGCCGAACGAATATTTGGATTGATGATGATTCAGGAATTCAAATTGCCAAGAACATTGCCGCTTTCACCAATGTTCCATTGGGAGATGGACCAGGCCTTGTGCCAATCTTTGACGGCCGACTCCCCGATGGATCTCGTGTCAACGGCACAATCCCTCCAGTTACTCCAGACGGTCCAACACTCACGATTCGTAAATTCCGTGAAGATCCTTTGACAATGATAGATTTAGTCAAATTTGGGACCGTGAATTCCCGCCTCGCTGCTATGATGTGGGTTTGGATTGAAGGCCTTGATAGTCGTCCTGCAAATTTCGTAATTGCGGGTGGAACAGGCTCTGGTAAGACTACGACACTCAATTGTCTCGGTATGTTCATTCCTTGGCACCGCCGTCTCCTTACGGTGGAAGACACTGCTGAATTACAAGTTTATCACGACCACTGGCTGCGTATGGAAACCCGCCGCCAGCGACCTGATGGAACTCCAGAAGTCGATATGAACGATTGTCTCAAATCCAGTCTTCGTATGCGTCCAGACCGTATTATTGTCGGAGAAGTTCGTGGACCTGAAGCTGCAACTTTGCTCACCGCTATGAACACCGGCCACGATGGTTCATTTGGTTCACTGCACGCAAATACTGCTCAAGAAACAGTCACTCGAATGATTAACCCTCCAATGAATGTCCCACCGATTATGCTCAGTGGCCTTGACTTGATTATCATTCAAGCTCGGCTCCATGTTAACGGTAAAACAACACGTAAGATTACCGAAGTTGCTGAAATAGCAGGTATGGAAGGCGACAAGCCCCGTTTGAACATTATCTGGAAGTACAATGCTGCAACAGACCAAATAGAAGAAACAGGAATCCCTTCGAAACTTCGTGAAATCATTTGCAAGGCTGCCGGCATTTCTCCTGATGTGTTTGAAAAGCACGTTTCACAACGCCAAGCAATTCTTCGAGATCTCGCTAACCGAGATATTCACGATATCCAAACTGTTACACAAGTGATTCAGAACTTCTACGCATCTCGTTGAAGTATTTATCCACGTAATCGAGCGAGTAAGTCGTCGATTGCATCGATCTTACCACGGGCGGAGTTCAGTCTTTCAGAAGCGTCACTCACAGATTCAGCAATGATGATTTCTTCATCTTTTTCTCCCTCTTGTTGATCCGGTTTGAATGCTTGAGCAAGTGCCTTGAGTTCTGCTACAATTGCATCAACTTGCGTATCTGAAATCATTATTCCAGGGGCGATTCGTGGTATTTCGGAGGGTGAAATGAATCCTAACTCGGCCCCAATAATTCCAGCACAGGCGAGGATTCGGGGACGTAAATCAACCGTATTGACTTCATATCCTCTTGATTCGAGGAAACGGATGACTAAGGCTTGTTGAGCGTCAGAGAAACTTCCTTCACTTGATTCAAGAACTGTTTCAACCAATTCCTCGAAAGCCGAAATGTTTCGCTCAAGACGGTCAACAGTCATTCTTTCGAGGTCTGTAAGGTGAACAGCACCGTGTTGAAGAACACGAAGGATGCGGTTACGACGAGCAATTGAAGGGTCTTGAAGTGCTTCTGCTTGGTGTATTTCTACATGTAAATCGAAAAGGGCATGAAGTCTTCCAGATACGCTTGGAATACGCAGGTCTAAACCCATATCATGCCCAACTTGTTCGAAGGACATTCGTGCTCGAACTAAATCTCCCTCCGAACTGGAAAGTGTGTTGTTTAATTGGTCTCGAAGAACATCTCGGGCATTCTCAAAATTGCGGAGCGCTTCACGTTCACTCCAAGAGTTTGGCATTGCAACCACCGCTTCTTTCTCGGCTTGGGAACGGAATTCAAGTTCCATCATTGCATTTCGAATTCCATCACTCACCGCAGGTATTTCTACGGCAAAACCATGGTCAGCAAGGCTTCGAATAAAGGCTTCGAGGTCCTCACTTTCACTGGTGCTACTCACTGCGAGGAAGTCTCTTCCTGCTGCTTCGATTTCAGCAGAACGTGCCGTCAACTCGAGCAAGACCGCTTCGATTTCGAGGCTGTGCTCAACAACTTCAGCGACATGGGCACTCTGAACCATTGCAGGTGCATCATCACTCGTTGCTTGTTTCTGTCCTGCTCGCAATGCATCATCAATTGATGCAGCAAGTGGCGCTCTAGAAATCGGAATCCCTTCTTGGGCCAGTTCAGTTCGCATTTCAGTTTCTTCTTCAAACGTCCATCCTTCTGGATGTTCAGATACAAATGTTTCAACCGTTTCAAGCACGACGTCTTGTGCTTCTGAAGTCGATTGTTCAGGACTTTCATTTTTGGATTCTTCACTCGGCGATGGAATGGATACTACAGAGTCACCACTTCGTGGTCGTCGCAGACTCTTCTTGACTTTGCCCCAACCGCCTTGCTGATATGCTAACACGCCTGCTACTCGGACCAGGAGTGATTGCTTCGTTCCGGAGAGTGGTAATTCAAGAATTTTACACATCTCGTGCAATTGGTCTCGAGTCATTGAATCAAGGGATTCAGGAACAAATTGCTTCGGATCATGATTGAGGTGGAGGTATAATCGTTGACGTCGAGCACGAACAGAACCTGACTTTTTGATTCCAAAAATGCCCAAAATCTCTCCTATTTCGGCATTCATGAGGTTTTTAATTCCGTCGGGAGAAAGGTCCCATTGGTCCAAAATGAGGTGCTGAATGAGTCGAGATCTCACGACTTCGACAGATCCATTTTTTGGTAAATTATAGGTGACGGCAAGCTCTTTGAGCCTATCAAAACGCGCTTGATAGAGTTCATTTAGGAGTTCGCTTTTCGCAGTCACTGTCTCACCTACCGTTATCAATCGGTTCAAAGGGGTATATGTGTCTTCGCAGTGATGTTACGCTAGAGAGGCCAATTCTTCGACTCTTTTCTCTCTCCCATATGCTGCATTGAGAGTGTTTTCTAGCAATGTTTGAAGAGTATGATGCATAGGTCAAGACAATGGCGAGAACTGTGAAGTCCACCAAGGCAGCCATCAAGACTGTCAATACATTGGTTGAGTCTTTGCGTGAACTGGTATGGACAGACCTCAAAACTCAATATTCCTCATTTGAAGAAATGCTTCGGGCAAGGATTGAAGGGGCAGAGGAAGCGATTCTGGATTCTTCTAAAGGAAAACTGGCCATTGTAGCTGGCATTCATGTGATGCGTAAAGATCTCGAGAAATCTCAACGTCGCTTTTCTCGTACAAATGATGTTGATGAACTGCGTGCTTTTTTAGTAGATTTGGCTGATAGAATCTATCGCTTAAGAGTCGCAAATAACAAAATTGTAGAATCGCTCAATGCCGTGGTTAACCCCCACTTATCTGCAATTGAAATCGTTGAGAAGTTTGCTTCAGATATCCAACGTTCCGCGGGTACATGGGAGCGCAACGGTCGAGAAATTGATGAATCGATTCACGAACTCTGTGATGATAACGAGCCCGCTGAACTGGGTGATTTAGAGCATCACATCGTCAAACAAGGTTACGGCTCTTTGCTCGAAAGCCCAACTCATTCCTCTTCTTCCGAAGAGAACTGAACACTGTGAAGGTCGAGCATTGCTGCTTTAGCGTGATTGTATCCTTCTGGCAGCCCAGGGAATGTTCGAATCATCTCTTCATGCTCAGATTGCATTGTTTCGAGTAACACTTCAAATTCTTTGAGAACGTTGACCATTCCCATGTGGCTTTCTTCAATAGTGCAAATACGTTCTGCACTTGCAGAGATGGTTCCGAGATAGTTCAATGTCTCAATTTTCATCTCAAGCCGAGGACTTGTAGAAATTCCTTTTCTCGGAACTGAGCGTTCCCATTTTTCCGCTCCAGTCAATTTCTTGCCACTTACTTTTCCTTGCGCTCGATTTGAATCAAGGAACGAATCGTTTGTGAAATCATCATCTGAGCGCTGTGCTTCCTTGAGAATTGTCTTAAACTTACGCTGTTCAACATGGATTCCGGTTATTGAGCGCAGATTTTCAGGTAGCGAGTCGAGTAAAGCTCCTTCAATTCTGTGTGAAAGATAGGCGCCTGAGTCCGTCATTGGAGGTACATCAGCAGCGGGGAAACCGTTACGAGATACGAGTAATGTAAATCCATACAACGGTGGTGGGACAAAGTGAGTTCGTTCAGGATTTTCCCGTTGAAGTCCGAGTGTATGTCGGCGTGATTTGTATTTGAGTGCAGAATGTTCACCACGTGAGACGACGAAGCCTTCCAACAAGCCGTCTTGTCTGCATTCTTCAATCCAATGAATCCTCTCTTGTTCTTCCAAATTAAGAAAGGCATCGAGTTTTCGAATTCGCTTAGCGAATTGTTCACTGGTGAGTATCGTCAGGTCACTGCGAAGTCTGCGCATTTGTCTCCGGAGCAATTCATGGTCACAAACGATTATTGCTGCTTGGTGGAGATATTCTGGTTTATCGTCGGAAACAAGAACCCATGTTGGTTCTCTTCGAGGTAATACTGAGACAATCGATAGCCCCTCAACATCGAATTCTCTCCAGTCCAAAGCACTCATTGCCATGAGATCGCCATTGCCATTTTTTAGCGCTGCAATTGCGGACTCGATGTGAGGCAGTTGGCTTAATTTGAAATCAAAATCTTTACGATTCTTTTCGATGCTACGCTCGATTTGAAGCCGTACACCGTCGTTGCGTGATGCAGTGGTTAGGACTTCAAGTCGAACCCTTTCTGACAAAACATCACCTCGGCGAGGAGTACTCCTCACATTACAAGGCCGGAGACTACGGGTTAAGAAGGACACCCTTGTAGGAGAACCATGGTGAGCGTTGAGTTAGATGCGAGCGACCGCCTTGAATCAATGAGGCTCCTCATCGATGCTGAACTTGAATCTTTGATTGAAGATGAAGTGGCAAACGGTTCTGGACAAGTTGCAGAACTCTGTGGCTCAGTTCTCTTAGCAGGTGGTAAACGCCTTCGTCCTCTGTTGATTCTTCTGGCTCACGAAATTGCGGGAGGCACCGATGTTGACGAGATTATGCCGCTTGCTCTGGCTTCTGAGATGATTCATACTGCTACTCTGGTTCATGATGACATCAATGATGAAGCCTCCCACCGGAGAGGTATTGAGACCATTCACTCACGTGCTGGTCTTCCTAAAGCGGTGATTGCAGGCGACTGGCTGTTTACCAAAGGATTCGGACTTGGAGGCTGTTATGATGAAAATATAGTTCGTATTTTGGCTCAATATTGTGCTGATCTCGCTGTTTCGGAATTTGAGCAACTCGACCACGTGCTTGACCTTACCACTTCACCCGAAGACTATCTTAGCATTGTTCGAGGCAAGACTGCAGGGCCCTTTGGTGCAGGATGTTATGCTGCAGGTTTGGTTGCAGGACTCAACGATGAACAAGCCCTTTCACTCAAGCAGTTCGGAATGGAACTGGGTATTGCTTTCCAGTTGGTTGACGATCTGCTTGACTTACGCGGCGATGAGCGGATGGGTAAGCCAAGAGGAGCGGACGTCATTGAAGGAAAAATGACGTTACCATTGATTCATGCACTGACTCTTTCTCATGGGAATGAGCGACGCAGATTAGCTCACATCATCGAAAACTTCACCGATGACTCATTTGATGAATTAATGTCATTACTCAACCATTCTGACAGTTTACACTACGCCGAGATATTGGTTCGCAACCATCTTGAACGCGCTATCACCGCTCTTGATGTATTCGCCGAAAGCAATGCGAAGTCGTTAATGCTCTATGTGACAGAGTATGTCATGAAAAGACATGTCTGAGGGATTCTATGGGTCGTAAAGAAGTGGAACACCGGCAGGTCATCGTTGTTGGAGCAGGTCCTGGAGGCTCTGCATGTGCACAACGCCTTGCGGAAGATGGTATTGATGTCTTGGTGATTGAACGCCGGGAAATCGTTGGTAATCCTGCCCAGTGTGGCGAATGCATACCAAATTGGGGTGAAGTTGTAGGAACTTTTTCCAATCTTGATGACCATCAATGGCTGAAAGATTATTTTGAATTCCCAGACCGGCTAAGACTGCATGATTTGGATAACATGCGTGTGTTCCTTCCGTCAGGTAAAGCCTACCATTTTGATTTAGATGCCTTTGCAGGCCATCGATTGCATTTTGATGGATTCCTTTGTGATAAAGCCATTCATGCAGGTGCAGAAATTCGAACCGGTGAAGCGATGATGAGAATTCAACATCAATCGAAGTTGGACAGAGATTTACTCGTAACGTCAAATGGCCGTTATTCCTTTGATTTCCTTATTGATGCAAGTGGTTCCTTAGCGCACGTAGGTCGACTGCGTCATGGAGAAGACGAGCGCTATAGACCAAAAGACCAAGTTCCTACAGTCTATGCCCAAGTCCAAGGAAAGGTTCCGGAAACATTTGATGTCTTCCTTGGTTCAGTTGCGCCCTCTGGATATGCTTGGATTATACCGAAGGGCCCAGATACAGCCAATGTGGGACTTGGGGTTCGGGCCGGTTATCTCAAAGGTAATTTGAAAGACCATTTGACAGAATTCTGCGACTCACTTGGTTTCGAAATTCTCTCATGGGGTGGCGGTTGGATTCCAATGGGGGGGCCGGTAAAAACAATGGTCGACGGCACGACATTGGCTATTGGCGACGCTGCTGGGCTGGTCATGCCGAGTAACGGGGGAGGTATCTCTCAAGCGATTATTTCCGGTTGTTTTGCTGCCGAAGCAATCCTCGATAACCTTCGTGAAGGAACCACTTTGGAAGCATACGAAACACGAGTGCGAGCCTCAATGGGTCGGGCTTTGAAAAATTCACTACGTTCGAAGAACATGGGTTATGCATTTTTCAAAGGCGACTTGATCACAGAAACACTTTTGCGGATTCTTGGGCCTATTGGTGGAATTAAGCGAGCAATGGAATGTGACAAGCCTGCTTGGCTGTTCTAATCCAATTCAAAAGCGTCTCTTTCTCCGTCTTTCGAAACGGTTGGTTCAAGTCCTATCGCTCGTACACTGGTATCATGCGCAACTTGCGGAGGGCTTCCAAGAACGAGGCAGTTAGCCCCGTTATTGCGACTGTTTTACTTCTCGCAATTACAGTAATGCTCTCAAGCATGGTCTTTGTTTTGATGCAAGGTGCACTCACTACGGCAGAAAAACCAGCAGCTCAAGCAACGGTAAGCGTTCGTGGTTTGTCAAACGGTTTCCACGTCATCCGAATGACATCACTTGACCAAACAATTGACCCAGCCAAGATTCAGTATGACCTTTCTCCAGAGAACACTGCTGATGGGGACCCTCTTCGGGGTAAAGTCAACGACCCAGGTGTCTATGGCCTCATAGGTGCCAACATATCCTTCCATGATCGAGATGCTGGTTACTCAGTAAGCCAAGGCGATTATTTTGTAATTGATTCAACATCGATAGGGTCTGATTCCGGTACATGGCGATTCAAACTCATCGATTTAACGACTGATTCTTTGATGGTCAGCGTAATATTACCACCAATTGAGACGTGATTAACCACCGATAAACGACATCTCAACCGGTTGTCGCTTTTCTTTGAGTTGAGCTCTTTGTTCTGAATATCTGTCCTCTCTGTGCGTCCAAATGTCTTGAATGACCTGAGCAATTTCTTTTCTGTCTGCCCCAAACCTGAGGATTCCTTTCAAATCAAATCCTTGTTCGGAAAAGAGGCATGTATACATGGAGCCATGAGCCGATAAACGAGCTCGAGAGCAATCTCCACAGAACGGTTTGGTAACAGATTCAATGAATCCAACGGTCGAACCGTCCACAAGGCGCCACAATCGAGCGACATCTGACGGGTGTTCGGCTGAAAGTGGTTCGAGAGGTCCGAAGTGGTTTCGAAGAATCTGCCTCATTTCTTTCCCACTCACAACGGAATCGAGGTTCCAGTTATTGGTTGTCCCTACATCCATGAATTCAATGAAACGGACTGGAATCTTATGTTCAATACAGGCTTGGGTCAAAGGAACAATTTGTGACTCATTGACTCCATTCTTGACCACACAGTTTACTTTGACTGGGAGTCCAATTCTCTGAGCAGTTTCAATTCCCTTGAAGATCTCCTCAGGAGTATTTTTGCTGTCAGTAATCGAGCGGAACAAATCTTTCTCCACTGCATCAAGACTTACTGTCACTCTGCTTAACCCACTTTGAAACAGACTTTCTGCATGTCTGTGTAAGAGCGCGCCATTCGTAGTCAGTGCGATATCAAGGGCAGGGTCAAGGTTACGTAATAACCCGATAAAGACATGTAAATCTCTACGGAGAAGTGGTTCTCCACCTGTAATCCGGACTTTAGAGAGGCCCAATGGAAGTAAAGAGGCGACTACTTTGGTCATCTCTTCATAACTCAAGATTTCCTCTTTCGCCAAAAATTCGTGTTCGGCTCCAAAATTCTCTCGGGGCATGCAATATGTGCAACGGAAATTACATCGGTCTGTAATCGAGATTCGCAGGTCCCTCAAGGGGCGGCCACGTGAATCTTGCAACGACATTGAACAGCCTATGCGGATTCGGCTTTTTATCCTGTGTTGCAAGGGTTGATGGGTGTTTGGAGTCTGGAACGACCATGGCGAGGGGTTGGGTGAAGCGCTGGACCTCATCGGGCAAGGATCATCGTCGTAATGATTTGCGCATTCTTCGGATTACGCCAGAGAGCATATCTTCTCCGATTGAATGGCAACTCCCTCCATCAAAAAGTCACTTGATACGAGCCCTCGCACTTTTTTCACAAACCAATCAAGAGGTCACCTTCGAAAATGTGGGCTCTTCAGGTGATGATGTTCGAGCCATGCGTTGCAGTCTTGCTCAATTGGGTGTGGCATTTGAAGATTTCAATGTGAAGGGTGAACGACTTCATCAGAAGAATCCGATGGACCTTGGACCGCACCCAGATGCTGTAAAGTGGCTTATGACTGGAGTAGGCACAAATGGATTTAAGCGTCCAGCGAGCGTTCTTAATGCTGCCAATTCAGGCACTGCTCTTCGCTTTTTAGCAGGCATAGCTGCTCGAATGGAAGGTCCAGTGATGTTAGATGGTGATAATTCATTGCGTCAAAGAGATTCTGAAGCCATGTGGGACTCTCTGAGGCAAGCAGGAGTGAAGGTGTCTATAGGGCAAGGGAAAGAACGCTTACCTGTAATTCTCAGTGGTCCATGGAGGGAGGAGAACCTCAAGCAGGGTATTGATCTTGACATCAGCCGTTCAAGTCAGCCTCTTTCTTCATGGATACTCTCATCCACAGCCCTTCCATGCGATGTAGAACTCAATCTTCTCGGAAAAGGAGTTTCGAATCGCCATTCAAAGCTGACTGCAGACATGGTGGGGCGTACAGGTGGAAAAGTGAGCCTCGAATCCGGAAAGTGTTCCCTTTCACCGTGGGTTCCTGTTCAAAAAGAGGCTTACCAAGTCCCAGGTGATGCATCGATGGCATCATTTGCACTCCTTGCAACGCATTGTCTTGATGCAGAAATACATCTTCAAGGATGGCCTTCTCCTGAACAGGCTATCGGGCATGAGATTCTCCAAGAATCCTCTATAGAGTGCGGAGTTAAGTGGGATTCAGATATCTTGAAAAGAACTTCTTCTCCCGCCCCAGTCGAACTTGATGTAACGAATTCAAACGATATTTTGCCTCCGTTAGCAGCTTTACTCTCTTTAGGCCCTGGTGGGCGTATTCTTGGTGCTTCACATGCAGTTCACAAAGAAAGTAATCGACTTTCTCGTACCGTAGAGTTACTATCCTTCTTCGGTCTAAAAGCCACATTGCTCGATGATGGAGTTGAAGTTGCGGGAAATCAAACCCCAGTTGCTCCAACTCAGCCGGTGCCGACGTTTGGTGACCATCGATTGTTTATGACGGCTATTTTACTCGCTGCAAAAACGGGTGGCGAAGTTGTAGGTCAGACGCTTCACCATGTTGCAGATGAGTCGTTCTTAGAACGTTTGAAAACGGCAGGCGTCGGAATCGAAGCGACAACAACGCCTTCACTTCTCGATTAACCGTGTCGACCGAAGTGGTGATCCAGTGAATCCAATGGAAGTCGTAAGGCTGTAGGTCGGCCATGAACACAGGCCCACGGATTGGTGATGCGTCGCATGTCTTCGACTAATCTCCTCATTTCTGGTAGCGTCAACTTTTCATTCGCTTTAACAGCACCTCGACAAGCATTGAGGAATGCGAGGTGGTCCTTACGTCGGTCGACAGTTTCCAGTGGCGCACCATCTTCCGCAGTGTCCTGAAGTAAGTCCATGAGGAATGGAACCAGTTCTTGGCCTTCAAGCAAGTGTGGTGCAGCATCTATCATCCACCCCTGCTCATTTTCACGTAGTGAGAAACCAACTTCGCTTAGGGTATCAACCGAGGCCGAGATGCGTGCAGATTGTCGAGGATCCAGGTCTAATTGAATCGGTTCGAGTTTTGTTTGACTTTCCCAAAGTGATGGGTCATGGCGTAATCGTTCGTATCGAATACGCTCATGAAGAGCATGTTGGTCAATCAGCAGTAATTCCCCTTCTGCTTGAACGAGGATGTAGGAATCCGCAAATTGAGCCAAAGGTTCCATTTCCGGTAAGTCATTCTTGATACCTTCAAGCGGTAGTTCTTCATTTGGAGAATGACGATGACCACATCCAGCATGACGGTGAAGCGTTCGTTCCGCAGGTGATAATGCAGGAGCCGTTGGTTTTTCATCCAAACCCGGCAACGTTTCCTGTGCTTCAGGTGCAGTTGATTGAGGGCGGCTTTTCTCAACACTTTCCGGTTCAGTCGCTTCTTTACCATGGAGGTTTAATTGAGCACCAGCAGCGATAGCCCATGCAGGAACGGCTTCCTTTTTGGCTTCTTTTGGCAACACGAGCGACAAGGAACCAGCCGCAGCCTCTAAAGGATTCACAGTTGGGACATCAGCAGTAAGGTGCTCTTGAATCGATGTTGCTTTTTGCATACCAAGCCCTTGCAATCCAGGAATCCCACCAGCAGCATCTGGCTGGGTTGGTGCTGATTCAAGCGTATGGGCAATAGCTCTCTCGAGCCGTTCTAACACCCGCCACGAATGACGAAGTCGCACTTCACGCTTGGTTGGATGCACATTGACATCGACTTCTTCGGGAGGGAGGGTAAGTGAAAGAACTGCAATTGGATGTCTTCCTTGCATCAAACGGGTGCGGTATCCACGTCGTATGGCTTGAAGAAAAGGTCCAGCAGCAACTGGCCGTTCATTGATTAAAATATGGATGTCATCACCTTTTCCTCGTGTGATGTCAGGTGTACTAATCCATCCACTCCATCTTTCTTGGCCGGGTGCTTCAGCATCACTTTCAGGGGATTTAATTTCGAGCATTGACTCAACTTGTCCACCAAGTAAGTCGAACAATCGGTCCATCATTGATTCAGCAGGAGGTATGTCCAACATGACTCTCTCATCGATGAGAAGTCGGAATCCAGTATTCTGGTGAGCCATAGCATGTGCGACAACAACATCGACAATACGAGCATTTTCGGTAGCAGGACGTCGTTGAAAGGCCAAGCGGGCAGGCGTATTTTTGAACAAGTGTTCAACATCTACTCGAGTTCCCTGTTGCATCCCAAAAGGCTCGACTTGACCCTTTTGGCCATTTAACATGGCAATTGATTTTCCTTCCTTGCCTTCAGGTCGACTGGATATTGAGAGGTGTGATACCATGCCAATACTTGCGAGTGCTTCACCTCGGAAACCAAGGGTGTGAATCGAATTCAAATCCTCTGCTTTTTGTAATTTTGAGGTTGCATGCCGGTCCAGTGCAAGTCGTAAATCGTGTTCATCGATTCCACTTCCGTCGTCTTCTATACGAATTAAGTCGAATCCTCCTCGTTCAATGGTGATCACCATTCGGGCTGAACCAGCATCAAGGCTGTTCTCAAGTAATTCTTTGACCACTTGTGCAGGTCGTTCTACAACTTCACCTGCCGCAATATGACCAATGGTCGTTTCATCTAGTTGTTGTATTCGTTTTGGTTCAGACATTACCATCACCTCTCATCAGTTTCTTTAGTCTATAGAGTGAATCATGCGCTTGGCGAGGCGACATTTCATCCGCATCAATATTAGAGAGGTAATCGAGTGTTTCTTTCTCTTCAACACTGAGGCGAGGAACTTGCTTAGGTGCCCCGTTTTTCTGAGTGAGAGCGGCGGCTGCAAAATAACCCATGAGGCTCGATTGGCCTTGGGCGCGAGCCGAAGGAGTCCCTGATTCTCCTGCTTTTGCGCCATGTGCTTGTTGCTCGAGGAAGGCGAGAAGGTCACTGGCTCTTTCAACAACGGGGCGTGGTAAGCCGGCTAAAGCAGCCACTTGGACACCATACGAATCATCACATGGCCCATCTGCAACCGTGTGAAGGAATCGAAGTTCACCATCGGCTTGTGCCACTTGAACATGCACGTTTACCAATCCATCGACTTCACCTTCCAGGCCAATCAGCTGATGGTAGTGCGTGGCAAAAAGCGTTCGAGATCCTATTCGCTTGCAGATGTCTTCAGTCACGGACCAAGCGATTGAGAGGCCATCGAAGGTCGAAGTACCTCGGCCAATTTCATCAAGTAATACCAGAGATTGTGGCGTTGCTCTACGAAGAATGTGAGCAACTTCAATCATTTCCATCATGAAGGTAGAACGCCCTCTTCGCAAATCATCACTGGCTCCAACACGTGTGAACACACGGTCCACAAGTCCAATTCTTGCTTTCTTAGCAGGTACAAAACTGCCAGCCTGAGCAAGAATTGTCAACAAAGCAGTTGTGCGTAAATAGGTCGATTTACCACCCATATTTGGTCCAGTGATTAACAAAAAGTTACGCTTTTTCTGCAGTTGGATATCGTTGGGGACAAATCCTGATTGCATCTCGAGAGCTGGATGACGAGCACCTTCGGCTTTGAGATGTTGGCCCTCGGTCAGTTCTGGTCGAGTCCATGAGCGTGACCGAGCAATGGAAGCAAAGCATTGGAGGACATCTATTGCAGCCACTCTCCCTGCAATGTTGGCCAACGCTTGGGCATGCGTTCGACATCGGTCTCTCAGAGAAGTAAATTCACGGTATTCTAATTCTTTGACCTTGGTGTCGGCGGTGAGAAGAAGGTCATCTCTTTGCGATAACTCATCGGTTACATAACGGGAACCATTGGTCATTTGCTGTTTCCGTCTCCATTCTTCAGGTACTTTGGGTTCGTTGGATTTTGTCACTTCAATGAACCAGCCAATTTGACGATTCATTCGAACTTTGAGTGAAGGAACTTCTAATTCAATTCGTAGTTTTGCTTCCAAATCTTTGAACCACGAGTGGCCCGAAGCAGAGGTTTCTCGCAGTTCGTCAATTTTAGAATCAACACCCACTCGAATCAAGTTCCCATCTCGAATACTGAGTGGAGGCTCATCGACAAGTGTCCGTCGAATATCTTCTGCGAGGTCACTCAAGGCATCTAATTCATGAGAAAGGTGTGCAAGCAGCGGATTTTCAGTTTCATTGCAGAGGTTGATGATGGCAGGCATTCGCTCCAAAGCATCTGAAACAGCATGTAGGTCTCGGCCGTTTGAACGATTGTATGCTAACTGGGTGGCGAGACGTTCCATGTCACGAAGTCCTCGTAACGCTTCACGAATACCGTCAAGTCGCCGAGCAGAACGGGAAAGGGCACCAACTGCTTCATGGCGAGCACTGATTGCTTCAATATTGCAAAGCGGTCGCAGAAGCCATGTTTTCAGTAATCTTCTTCCCATGGCACTTCGACAAGCATTCATCGTTGAAAGGAGGCTTCCTTCGTATTCGCCAGCAAGCGTTGAAGTTAATTCTAAATTCCTCAAAGTCGTTTGGTCCAATACTAAATGGCCATTTTCATCAATCACTTCGATGTCTCGAAGCGGTATTTCGTCAGCAATGTGCATGGTAGCAAGATAGTCTGCTGCTAGCCCTGCGGCTGCAAGGGCGATGGGTGAATCATCCAAGTCCAAATGACCCAAGTCAGCTACTTTGAGGACCTTTTCCAAACGTGTCCGGCGCTTCTTTTCACTGGCTCTGTGTTGACTGATTAATACATTGTCGAGATGTGAAAAAAGAGCACATAAAGCGGTATCTTCTGCATCCTGAGGTGAGACTACAATTTCGGTCGGTCTCCATCGCATGATTTCATCTAATGCTCGAGCAAAACGATCCTCTCCGTTTAGGTTAGAAGCCCATGCTTGACCCGTTGAGGCATCGACAATACCGATTCCAAGCGCCGACTTACCGAGGGCTACAGAAACCAAAAGCGAACGGTCATCAGTACCGAGTAGCGATTCTTCATACAAACTTCCGGGAGTATATACTCGGGTGACAATCCTTTCCAGGAGCTTCGCCCCCTCTCTAAGTTCCTGCTCTTGTTCTGCAACGGTCACTTTGTGTCCTGCTTTGAGCATACCTCGGATGTTGTCTTCAAGAGCATGCCAAGGGAATCCAGCCATTTGAATCGGTTTGTTGGCCTTTTTATCTCGAGAGGTGAGCGCTAGGCCGAGTACTTCGGAACCGACTTCCGCATCTTCATGAAAAAGTTCGTAAAAGTCTCCCATTCGGAAAAAAAGAATGGTATCGGGATGTTCCTTTTTGATGTCCATGAATTGGTCCATCATCCCCCTTTTTACCATACTCGTAACACTCCTTGCTCTCGCTGGAGTTTCTTGTCGTTGCCGAGAGCACATGAAGGTTCTCGCGTGGCCGAGAAAGAATTGCAGTTTTCAGGTGCGGGTAGGGTATTATTGATTCTGGCGCATTCGCTTGATTGCAGTCCACAACATAACACTCATCACAACACTCGCTATGGTGACAAAAGCAAAGTTAAGAAAGCCCCTTCCACTCTCTATAGAACCGATTGCTAAGGTGTCTATGGAATACGTTCCTGGTTCGCCTTGAAAGTCAATTCCATGCGCATAGATCACATCGTTAGAGACTCCAGAGATTTCTACGGTCAAAGGCAGAGGTAGAGCTAAGGGCATTTTCTCGGCTACTCCATCCACTATTCGGACAACTGAGGTGCTTCCTTGACTCCCAAACATCCAAACAGCGCCCTTTTCATCGAGCGTTGCCGATTCGCTCGAAACGTCAATTGCAGTTGTGATTCCGTCTTTTGAGATGTGAACTGCCGAGTCTGTTCCGGCTGCAAGTAATGTTCCGTTATCGAGTTGAACCAAACTGTGAATCTCGCCTTTATCGAGTTCTTCAATGGACGTAAGCATTGGAGACGTAGGGCCAGCAGACCAAGAAATAAAACCAATGACGGGATGCTTAAGCGGTGTTGCAGGGCTGTTTTCGTCTGCTCCAAACACGTTTGCCATAGTGCCAACAGCAATCCAGGAATCATCATCGAGGGCTTCGACCATATTCCAGTCTATGCCGCCAGAATTCACCATTGCAGCGGTGAGTGTTGCGCTTCCAAAGGCAGCTTGGGCTGGGAGAAGAGGTGCATTGACCGCTCCGAATCCTCGAAGACTGGATGTGTCTCCTTCATCCGTTACCATCAACCAGTTGTAGCCGTCCCCCTTTGGTTGTTCAGCGAGGTCGAGTATATCGAACGAATCACCGCCACTCACGAGTGGGACAATGGTTCGTTGTGCTGAATCATCATTCACATGAATGACTTCGAGCGTATTGTTCATTGGAGATACGGCAATGCTTCCATCATGGAGCTGCGTCATGAACGTCATGCCCAATACGTCATCGTAATCTGATCCAATGTCTCGAATGTCTCCTTTTCCATCATAATGGAAAATCATTCCTCCATCATCTCCCAAGACCATTGCAGTATATGCGTCTGAATCTCCATAGACGATGTCTAACACACGACCGTCAACCGCTTCAAGGCCGTTACTTCTGTAGTCGACTCCAGGAAGAGATGATGTTCCTTGGATAGCAAGTGCACCAAGAAGGATGAAAACGAAAAAGCCGGCGATAGCCATCCATTGATGTTCGGATTCTTCTTCGAGAAGACTGCGCCAACCCTTCGCCATGTTTGCAGGATGTGAAACGAGCACATGAAACCTTTTATGCAACGAGAAGAGATGTATGATTTCCTCATTTCGTAAAATCTTACGGCAAGGCTTGAGGCGGAGAGATGATAAAGGGAATATCGGTCGCAGGAATGCTTGGAGAGAGTATCATGGCACGTAAACCAGCATCAATGTATCGCCGCCTTAAGGGCCCTGCCTTCACTCGCCGCAAGTATATTGGCGGTGTGCCAAACAACAGAATCCAGTCATTCCACGCTGGAAACCGTGTTGCTGCGGAGACGGGGCAATTCAAAGTCATCATGGAACTCCGTGCTGACAACAGTTGTCAAATCCGTCACACTGCTCTAGAAGCAGCCCGTGTTATTTCAAATTCCACCATTCGTAAGATTGCCGGAACAGAAGGATACGCTCTCCGTGTCCACACATTCCCTCACCACATCCTTCGCGAAAACAAGCAAGCAACTGGTGCCGGTGCAGACCGTGTGTCTCAAGGTATGCGCTGTGCTTTTGGTAAAAACGTCGGAACCGCAGCCCGTGTTAAGCGGGGTCAGCGAGTCATGTCTCTACAAATCAACCCTGAACACTACACCGTTGCACGTGATGCACTTCGCAAGGCGAGCATGAAGTTCCCAACACCGTGCACTGTTCGACTTATTCAAGGTCACGAACACCTCAAGGGTCTCGTTTGAACACCATTGGGCTATGCCCAACGTCAGTCAAACCTCTGTTTGGCAAGGCTACTTGGGCGGGAGTTCCTTAAGTTAGAAGCAAGGCCATACAATTAGCATACAATGGAGGGAAGACAGTCATGACTCGCATCACTACAGAATATGACTCTTGCCAAGTCTCTGTTTGTACTCTCTTTTCCCTCCAGGGAGTGATTCGATGAGAGTCGCTATTCTCATACAAGAACGTTGCAAGCCGAACAGTAACGCATTCAAATATCTGCAAAAGTATGCAGGATTGTGTGGTGCTGAATGCATCCAAGTGAATGAAGAAGAGTGTAAGATCCTCGAGACTGCGTGTCCTCCGTGCCTTATTCGGGCCAAACTTTGCCCTGACGATGCGGTAAAAATCATCAATCTTCCTGAAGAACTGGACACCGATATGATTCACCGTTTTTCTCTCAATGGCTTCCGTCTTTTCCGCCTTCCAGCACCTCGAAAACGACAGGTTGTCGGAATCCTTGGTCCAAATGGAATTGGTAAGTCAACCGCGATCAAACTTCTTTCAGGCTCCATGCGCCCAAATCTTGGCGATTGGGAAAGCCCGCCCCCAGATTGGGAAGAGGTCATTACCATGTTCCCCAGGGGTGAATTGCGAGATTATCTTGGCTTAGTCTCCGAAGGTGAAGTCACTATTTCGACAAAGCCGCAGCATATTGATAAATTGCCCAAAGTGTTTGATGGAGAAGTTCGGGAGCTTCTCACTCGGGTTGATGACCGAAATGAACTCGAATCTTTTGCCAAGGAACTTGGAATCACACATATCTTGGGGCGGAAATTAGGCGCTTTATCCGGTGGTGAGTTACAAAGAGTCGCGATTTGCGCAACCATGCTCAAAGAAGCAGACGTCTATTTCTTCGATGAACCATCGTCTTACCTTGATATCTACGAGCGTATGAGAATGGTTTTGATTCTTCAGGCACTGGCAGAAAGAGGCAAGCGAGTTCTGGTCGTTGAACACGATTTGGCTATTCTCGATGTGTTGTGTGACTTGGTTCACATCGTCTATGGAGACAAAGGTGCATATGGGATATTTACCCCTGCTCGCTCAACACGTACCGCAATCAATGCTTATCTTGACGGCTTTTTAGTTGAAGAAAACGTCCGTATTCGGGACAAACCCATCCGCTTTTTGAAGCACTATGAACGAACGAGCGAAAAAGGAAATGTGGTTCTTGAATGGGGTGATCTTGAAAAGAAACTTGGTGACTTTACCCTCACGACTGGTCAAGGCTCCGTCCATCGTTCTGAGGTTGTTGGAGTTGTAGGGCCTAACGCAACAGGGAAATCGACGATGATCAAAATCTTGGCAGGAGAATTAGATTATGATGCAGGTTGGGTTTCGGATGGCGCTTCCATTTCGTACAAGCCGCAACACATTACCGCAGATTTTGATGGAAGTGTACAGCTTTGGCTCGATACAGAAATTGGCCCGAAATGGCGTGCTGGTGAGTTCAATGTAACCGTCATTCGAGCCCTGGGTGTCGACAAATTACTCCCGAAGCGAGTCAAGAAACTCTCGGGTGGTGAACGACAAGCAGTTGCTATCGCTATATGTCTTGGTCGTGAGGCGGATTTGTATTTGTTTGACGAACCGTCCGCCCACTTAGATGCAAATGCACGCATGGTTGCTGCTAAAGCCATACGAAAGACCATGGAGACAAATGAAAAATCTGCCTTTGTTATTGACCACGACGTCTATTTTATCGATATCGTTAGCGATTCTCTTCTTGTCTTTGAAGGTGAAGGTGCGGTTCATGGTTCTGCTAAGGGTCCGTTCCGCCTCCGAGAGGGAATGAATCGCTTTCTTCAAAGTGTTAACATTACATTTCGTCGAGATCATGATTCGAAGCGTCCTCGAATCAACAAACCAGAGAGCAGAAAAGATAGAGAACAGAGGTCGGATGGCGACTTTTACTCGTTTGAAAATTGAGGTGTCATGAAGAAATGCCAGTCGGAATGCCACCACTTGGAGGGCCATTAGGGCGTTCCCGCTCTCGTATTTCGGCGAGTGGTCTTACGACTTTTTTACGATGCAAGCGTCAGTGGTTTTTGGGCTCGAAAGTAGGAATCTCTGGACCCTTACGTCCATCTCAAGTAATTGGAATTGTCCTTGAAGACGCTCTATGCGGATTAATGATGCAACGACCAACAAAACATCTTGAGAACTTCTCGCAGTTGAAAGAATGGATGACTGGCCAAATACCACAAGCGGCCAAAGAAGCACTCGATGCTGGAAAAATACTCTGGGATGAAGGTATTTGGTATGAGCCAGGAACTTCATGGGATGATGTTGATATTGAATCTTTTCAAAACCGTCTTGAAAATGGTTTAATGCTCCTTTTTGAAGAAGTTGAATTATGCCATAAAGAGAATGGAGGTCCTTACTTAGAACTGTTTAGAGCTGATGAGTCACCATTTGAAATCCCTTCTCCTGCATGGGGTGATGAACCGTATTTCCCAGTCCCCGACAAAGTTCGTAACCATGACCTGCGCTCATGGGCCGTTCCAGAACAAGCAATGCAATGGCAATCTCTTGGCTCGCCAGTCTCTTGGAATGAGGCTCTTGAAATTGCACGTCCATGGACCAAAGACCCTCGTGTCCACCAACCTCAACGTTTGTTCCATCCAGAGCGGTGGGCAGCAGGCGAACTGGACCTTGTTCTTCGTTGGGATGGTCGAATACGATTAGTCGATATTAAATCAGGTGATCCAAGTTCAAAATTTGCCGAGTCACTCCAACACCAACTTCGATTCTATGCATGGTTGTGGCATGAAACCCATGACGGTGAATGCATTGATGGACTCGAGGGATGGTATCTCAATGGTCCCCATCGCGTTCTCTATGATGCTCCGAAAGGTGAAGAATACGAGTCGATGACTTCTGAATTTTTTGAAATTAATGCTGCCATGCAGAAAATGGGTTCAGGTCCCGCTTCATTGCCCGTTCATCCCGATGAAGCATGCGATGGAACTGCAGCCGGCTGCCACTGGTGCAGTCTTGCTCGAGATGACGACGGGAATTGGTCTGGTGAAGAATTACTTTCTAAAATCACATCCTTACGAGATATACCACTCACCGTTCCGAGTGAACCACTTTCAAAAATACCCGTCCGAGTAAGCGTCCAAGGCAAGTTTACAGGTGCATGGGGTCCTTTGCCAAATCATTTCGGAGAACCGGTACTTGGAGCAATGCTTGTTGCAGGTGGTGCTCAAATTACAGTCGAAGAAAGTGAACCGGGTTGTTATCCACTTCTTCATGACCAGCCAAATGGAGAACTCGTCATTTTAGATGCTCTACCCGGAGTTTGGCGTGGAGCGCCTCGGTTATATGTCGATGCTCGGACCAGAATTTTACCGATTTCCGAGGCCGCCAAAGAATTTGAGAATACGGAGATGGCACTTTCAGAGCGAACGACTCGTATTGGTTTACTTCGTACCAGAGCGAATGTCGAAGGTATCGTTCTCAGCGTACGCAAACGCTCAGGTGTTCGATTGGATGGAAAACCATGGACCATGATGAATGTTCATCTCTGGGATGGTCATTCGGTAGTTGAAGTCGCCTCTTTTGGTTCAAGTATCACGGGTCAAATGGAGTCGATTCGGCCCGGTCAGACTCTGAAATTACTCGCCGCCGAGATTGGCTGGAGAGCAGGATTACCCCAACTCCGAATCGATACGAGAAAAACTCGCCTTCAAATTAAAGAGCCAACCGTTTGAGAGCAGGGTTCAAGAACATTCGACAAAGTATCAGTAGTATGCCGGTTCGACTCGCAACTCCATTAGAAGATTCAGTCGGACCCTATAATCGGCTTTCAGCAAGCCAAGTGAATACCTATCGCTCTTGTCCTCGACTCTGGTTTTATGAAAAAGTCCGTCGTTTCAAAATGCCTCAAATCCCGGTTCTCTTCGTAGGGCGGGCAGTGGAAGAAGCCGTATGTAGGATGCTCATGGAGTCTCCAGCCCTTCTTGTTGCCAATGCTGCTTCAGACACACTTTCAGCCATTCCTGTGGACGAGAGAGGTGTTCCTAGTCGTTCAAGTCTGGACCCTTGGCCAGCTGAACGATTGTTGGCTCTACCTGATTCGATGTGGCCTAAAGACCTTGATGGGCTTCGCAAGTGGGGTATTGGACGATTGAAAGTTCACCTTCACCTCGCTCTCAATTCAATGAAAGCCGAATGGCAAAAAGATGAACGAAAAGCAGGAGATTGGAATTCAGTTAATCCCGACTACTGTCTTGAAATGTGCATTAACGGTTTAGATTTTCACTTGAAGGAAGTCCAGCGGTGCCTTGAACAGAATGGAGGTCCGCAACTCAAAGAATGGCGGCGTGGCCATCGGCCAGAATGGCCGTCACCCGATGCGCGACGCTATACGCTTTCCAACAATCATCCCCTTTCGCAAAACGGTGATGTTACACTTATCGAGGCATGGGAGATTGCTCGACCATGGTTTGTAGATCCAAATGCGGATAACTTTGCGATGAATGCTGTTCATCCAGAACATTGGTTTCAAGGCGAATATGACTTGGTTTATCGTTGGGATGGCAGAATAAATATTGTTGACTTGAAAGCCAGTGTTGGGCGTGGTGACCGTTCAGGGAATTATGTTCAACAACTGCGCATGTATGCAATGCTTTGGTGGGTGACTCATGAAAAGCAACAAGTCGTAGACCAATTGGAAATCTGGTATCTCGGGGCGAATTCAATCAAAACCATTCCATGTCCGGACGTCGAAGAAATGTCCCAAATGGAAGCAGAATTAGAATCAATGTGGCATCAACTTCGAGAAACCACTCCCTCCGTTGAAGAATG
This sequence comes from Candidatus Poseidoniaceae archaeon, assembly GCA_949372875.1. Taxonomy (GTDB): domain Archaea; phylum Thermoplasmatota; class Poseidoniia; order Poseidoniales; family Poseidoniaceae; genus MGIIa-L1. Next base: position 54,431 of record CASIAW010000004.1, on the reverse strand, counting down.
CCCACCTGAGCCATCTCCAGTTCGCGGATATAAAGCGGGCGGAATCGCTATAGAACCGCCGAATGAGGTCCGTTGCACTCGATGCGATTGGGAGTCTATCTGTCCAGGGGGTCAAGGCGATGATAATCTTCCAGACGGCGGCTCTGTTCAATTGCCAGGAAATACAACCTCGTTCGATCTAACGCCCATCGGAGACCTCGACCCACGTATGACGCTGGTCGCTGAAGTATTTACTGTAATGAGTGGCAGAGAAGGTCGAAGACCTCAAATTAAAGTGTCTCAAGGAAGTGCTTTTGCAAAAGTAATTCTCTTAGTTGACAAGCACCAAGACGGTCAACCTTCCTGGCCGGAAAACATAGCGAAAGGAGATAGAGTCCGGCTCGATAATGTGATTCCAAGTGCAAATTGGAAGGGGGAGATTGAACTTAAAGTCGACCCACATGCATGTATTGTACCTGCTTCGGATGATGAAATTGCTTCCGACTTAATGGAGTTCCGTGCTCGCTGGAACATATCAGGGCGTCTTATTTACCGGTTCGAAAAGAAAGGTGTTGGTCGGAATGGCAAAGAATGGCATCGTAAAGGTGCAATGATTCAAGATTCAAGTGGTGCAATGAAAGTAGACGGATGGGCAAATGATTGGGGCCCTCAGTACGACTTAGCAGAAATTGGTGATACGGTGGTTGTTGCCAACATCGGTTTGGATGCCTGGGCAGTTGAGGTTCGTGGAAGCGTTTCACGAAATACGAAGTTCCATATCTCCAAGCGAGTAAATCGTGATTAACCGCCAGAAGAAATGGTCGTAACAAGCAGTTCTACTGATTGAGAAAGTACTGTTGCATGAGGGAGAATAACGCCTTCATGGCTCACGATAACCATCGATGGAAGGATTTCCGCTTTTGTTAAGGCCTGACGAACTGTTCGCCCGCTTTCGATATCGATTTTGACATCATAGTCCCGGCCTTTCAGGTGTATCTCCATACCACTCCGAGCCAACACCATGCTTATGACGGTGGCGCTAAACCGAACACTTGCGGCCGAGATCGCATAGCCCGGTATTGCGGTGGATTCGAAATCCACTGTCCCTGTGACTCGGGAGTTCAAATCTCTCTCTCGGCGCCTAACTGCAATCCAAGGCTTTTTTATCGATTAGTAGTAACATCAACCGATTGACATGGAGCCCTCACCTGCGTCTGGCCCAAATGTCAAAGACAGCGTCGTCTCTGGAGATTTGCATACTGGCAATGTTATTCACAATCATTACCACATGCCTCAGCAACCACCGGCAGCCCCACAGCAGCCATTAGTTTCACCCGGAGGTTCGAATCTAAACCCTCATTTGCATCAGCAGCAACCTCAGTATCAGCAACCACAAGCTGCACCTCAAACTCCTTTCACGAATTATTATCAGCAACACGGTTCGCGTTATATTCAGAATCCCCAACAGAAGGACGTTCTCATCACGTACCTCTTCTGGTTTTTACTCGGACCATTGGGTGGCCATAGGTTTTATCTGAACCAAATTGGAATGGGGTTTTTCTACTTCTTCACGTTCGGTGGGTGTGGATTATTGTGGCTTATCGACATCGCTCTAATACCCGATTTGGTCAATCGTGCAAACCGTCTTCATTTTCGGAATTAGTTTTCACATGTAAAAGGCATCAGGAGATTCGGTTAATTCACCAACCAAATCTTCAATCTTTCCAGGTGCTAATGCTGATAATTTCTCAGTGAGTTTCTCCTGTATGTCGCTTGGTAAAGCAATTCCGAGTTCAAACCACCCATCCAAAGCCTCGAGAAGTCTTTGGGATGCAAAAACGTCTCCGCTTGAACCAACAGTAGTTGCGATGGCGCATGCAGTGTTGATGTTGAACAGGGGGCCGATAGAAGCGATGAGAGCAGCCAGGCCGATAGCTCCAGATTTTGGCTCATCCCTGCGAACATCGACGCCCATTGCCTCCAAATCAATCCGATGCGTAGCATTTGAAGCAACGACAAAGACTTCTTTTCGAGTTGGTGCATCCATAAGTCCTGCAAGAACGTACAGTGAAGATACTCCCTGTGATTCGAGCCATTCAAGAACCTCTCGAGCCATCATGCCTTGATGTTCCGGCTCAAGAGGTTGCGAGATTCCTGTCAATGTGAGCACTCTTTTCCCAGTAACTGACTCTATAGAGGAAAGAGTTAGGTGGGGAGGGGCGAGTAGGCCATCCTCATCCAGCGTGGCTAATGGAGGGAGAGCAGTATGGTGCAAACGTGCAACTTCGTGACAAAGGTGTGATGCATTGATTCCTTCAATAGCCACTTTTCCTACGTTACCAACGCCTGGAAGTGCGAACAACATCATCTCGTGAGTACCAACTTCCTTATTCGAACCACGCCATTCAATATGTAAGCCCATAAAGAGCGTATCGTCTTCCGCCGCGCTATAATGTTTGACATTCAAAGAGGGCAAAAAAGGTGAATTGCAAAGGGTGTGAATCAAATGCGTTATTCTTCTTCTTCAGCGACATGGGTTGCTTTCATCTCTTCCAGAGTCTCGAGTGTTGCGAGGGATTGCGCCCACTCAGTGTCTTCAACATTGTACATTTTTCTTCGGATTTCTGCACGGTGATCTTCAGGAGACCATTTGAGAGGGGCGGCTGCCTGTGCTTTTGCGCCACATGCTGGGCAAGTTGTGGATAGAGTCCATGCTCCACATTGGAGACATTGCTGTAAAAGTTGACGCGCCATGTTACCACCCTTGCGTTTCCAGTTTATCAGTCGAGCCCTCATTCACGGTATGAAGTGGCTTCTCCACCCGCTGAAAGAACGTGGTCAAGTGTTGATTGAGTTGCATTTTCCCAAATTGATTCCGCAGTTTTGAAATCAGGTGCTTTCAATTCAATTCGGTATTCTGGCGCCCCGTTATAGTGGCAACGAACTTCGATTTCTTCTTCTTCTGAGGAAAAGGATTCAGCTGCTAGAAGTGCCTTTTGAATAATTTCAACACCGTTAATGTCGTTAATGCTTAAGGTAAGTACGCCTCGAATCTCAACAAAGTCTGGAATAATATTTTCAACAGCCATTTCGATGAATTCTTTGAGCCAATCACCTTCAAATCCAGCATCGGCCAAAGAACCTTCATTCATGGCAGCTTCTTCAAATGCAGTGTAAAGGCCACCATAGGCATCGATCAGTTCTTGCTTCGAAGATTCAACATCTGCTTCCGACCATCCGACCTTTTCACCGAGCACCTTCAGTAATTGGTTTGCACGTTGCTCATTCTTCCATTCTTGAAGTCGTTCACGACGTCGCTCTTCCGAGACCGATTTGAGTGATAGTTCAAGTGATGAACCGTCTTTACGGGTTCGCATTACTTTACAGATGAGTCGTTGACCTTCGCGGACATAGACGCGAATGTTCTTTACCCAACCGCTTGCAATTTCGCCGATGAAAATGAAACCTTCAACGCCTTCAAATTCATCAAGTTTGACATAACAGCCGTTCTGTTTGACAGTTGTAACTGAAACAACAACAAGTTCGCCTTCATTTGGCGTATTTGTGATTTCAGACATGGAGGCTCTGCCTCCTCATTCCAGTGTCTCTAACACAGTGCATCCGACTAAATCGGCTTTGCCACCCGATGGGGTGGAAAGAGTTGCTCCACAAACACCGCAAGAAATAACGGAGGTTGCTCGAGAAAAAATGGTTGCTTCACTACCGCAATCTTTGCAGGTAACTTTTAGGAAATTTTTTGCCATGGTATCCAACTCACTTGTCAATTAATTCGAATTTCTTAGAACGGCGGCAAGGTGCATAGTGCGCTTTGCCGGTTTCCGTACATCGGTAGAGAATGTTGACTCGCTTTGTTGGCTTTTCACGGCCATCAGGCTTAGGACGAGGGAAACCACGGTATCCAGCCATAACACGGCGGAAACGACGTTGTCCCCAGCGAAGTTCAGAAGCACGCTTCTTCTTCACTCGCTCGATTGTGTGCATGGTATGCTTACCAGCAGTAGGGCTGTAACGCTTGACTTGACGTGGCATCTTCACCATAGTAACACCTTGAGCATTCGGCCCACAAGAGTCGGGTATTTAGGAGTGCCGCATTCGAACTCCACTGTAATTCGGGAGACTGCGACGAAAACAGGGGGAGAGATAATGAACATTCAAGCCTTGGTTAAGAGCATGGACGAGGTTTTCAAAGCGTTTCTTTTGTTTTGGATACCCGTCGCCATGGTGCCTTTAGGCCTCTGGTATTCGATGTCCTCATCAAACAAATCAACAACAACCAACGGTCGGTTCCTTGCCTTTCTAGGTCTAATATTGATATGCGCAAGCCCCTGGACAGTACCATCCTCTCCATCGAGCGCCGCAGGACATTTGCTCGGAGCCATCATTGGCCCATGCATGTTAGTTCTTCTTGGAATTTATCTGATTTCTTTTTCCGGAAATGTTCCAGTTGGTAAATTGCCTCGAAGCGATCGAAAATTAGGGGTCTTCATGGCCGGCTCCGGATTTGTTTGGTTAGCAGGTATGCATTGGTGGGTTCTCACACCGCAACTCGCACCGGATGAAGTCAACCCGTACTGGTTTGTTTTCTGGCCCACATTCCTTCTCCTCACTTCATGCTTAGCATCGTGTTCAGCAGTAACTCTTTTGACAATTGGAGACCGTCGTAGAGCAGAATCGAATGCTATGTTTCTCGTATCGGCAGTTTCGCTGATCGTTCTTTTATTGGGGCTGAATGTCGACGGTCCTTTGGTAACTGGAGAACAATTCCGCCATCATCTCTGGCTTGCTGTTGCAGACATGGCAGGTATAGTCGTAGGGAGTTTGCTGTCAATACTCGTTTTCGCATTGGTGATCTACTCGTACGAACGGAGTCTGCCCCCTCCGAAAACGATTTCACCGCCATCGGACTCTGAACTCGACCAAGTGTCCGCCCTCATTGAATCTCATTTGGGAGGTGAAGAAGAATGAAGCAAACCGGTTTAGCAGTCACTTGGAGACTGATTGTTCTTGCGTTTTTGCTTCCACCTCTGCTTATTATCGCTCTTGATATCACCATTTTCGGTTCTTTCAAAGGAATTGATTCTGCTGAATCCTTCACTCGCTTTGCCAATGCCACCTTGACTGCATACACACTCTGCTCTCTGTTCCTACTTGGAAACCTCTTCTTTTACGGAGAATCTCGCAACCGTCCGCTGGCGCCGTTGGTTGGGATGTTCTTCGCTACAGTTCTGGGCGTTTTGGCTACAGTCTTCCTCATCGGGCAAGGTTCAATGCTGCTTGAAGACAATGGTTCTGTCCAGGCGCAAGCAATCTACAACATCGTACACATGTTTGTTTCATCTGGCGCCATTTTTGTGGCTGTTTGTGTCGCTCTAGGGGTGACTTTTTCCGCCATTACATCTCAAAAACCGAGAAGTGACTTTGATTTGGAAGAAGAATAATTGACTCACCATTAGCCAATACCTTAGCCGTCGGTTTGATAAGGGGGAGGTCGGTGGAGCGGCTATACAGGTGTTTCTATGTCGAAAGGTACGCCATCCATGGGTAAACGTCAGAAGACAGCCCACATTCGTTGCCGTCGTTGCGGTCGTAATTCATATCACAAGCAAAAAGGAGTTTGTGCAGCATGTGGCTACGGTGCTACAGCACGCATGCGCAAATTCAACTGGTCAAAGAAGGCTCACCGTCCTAAAGCTTGAGGCTAAGGACATGTTTCTATGCCGCAATGGCTACAAAGCGTCAAGCACTCGATGGAGTTGAGGCAAAGCAATGTGCGGCATCATTGGAATTGTTGGACGGAATAACGTTCATGTGAACCAATTAATCTATGACGGCCTTACAGTACTCCAGCATAGAGGTCAAGATGCTGCAGGTATCATGACTGATTTTGAAGGCCAATTCCGCCTTCGTAAGTCGAAAGGACTTGTTTCTGACATTTTTTACACCCGCCACATGCGCCGGCTTCAGGGTCACATTGGTATTGGCCATGTGCGATATCCAACCGCCGGCTCTTCTTCTCGTTCTGAAGCTCAGCCGTTTTATGTCAATTCACCTTATGGCCTTGGACTTGCACACAATGGCAATCTTACGAATGCTGCAGAACTTCAAGTTCAACTCACTGATAATCATCATCGACACATGAATACTTCGAGCGATTCTGAACTTCTGCTCAACATGTTAGCAGTTGAATTGAGTAGTAATTCTTCAAACCTGTCGATTGAAGGTGCACCTCATCTGGATATTGAAACCGTTTTTAGTGCAGTTCACAACCTTCACAAGCGTGTGGAAGGCAGTTATGCTTGTGTTTCCATTATCTCTGGATATGGCTTGTTGGCTTTCCGAGACCCTCACGGAATCCGGCCCCTCATATTTGGCAAGCGAGAAATCGGTGATGATACTGAGTGGATGGTCGCCAGTGAATCGGTAGCCATTACTGCGCTTGGTTTCGAAATTGTCCGTGATGTAGAGCCAGGTGAAGCGATTTTCATTTCCACATCTGGTCATTTATTCCATCGACAATGTTCGGATAAAGTTGAAGCATCACCTTGTATCTTTGAACACGTTTACTTCGCTCGACCCGATTCGGTTATTGATGGCATTTCAGTCTACCACGCTCGATTGAATCAGGGAGATATCTTAGCAAAACGTATTCTTGAACAATGGCCAGATCATGATATTGATGCAGTGATTCCTGTTCCTGATTCGGGACGAATTGCTGCTCTCCAAATGGCAGACGCACTGGATGTTCCGTATCGAGAAGGCTTTGTCAAAAACCGTTATGTTGGTCGAACATTTATCATGCCTGGTCAAGCATTGCGAGAAAAATCAGTTCGGCGAAAACTCAATGCTATTGAACATGAGTTCTCCGGCAAAAATATTCTTCTTGTTGATGATTCAATTGTGAGAGGCACAACCAGTGCTCAAATCATTGAGATGGCTCGTGATGTAGGTGCAAAGAAAGTTTACTTCGCCTCTGCAGCCCCTCCGGTCCGCCATCCGAACGTCTACGGAATTGACATGCCAGCGGTTACGGAATTTATTGCCAATGGCAAGTCGGTCCAAGAAATCAACTCAATCATAGGTAGCGATCGTTTGTTCTACCAAACTCTCGAAGACCTTATTGAGGCAACTTCGATTGGTGAGAATCCTCCGACGCGATTTGATACCAGTTGTTTCAACGGGGAATATGTTACAGGAAATATCGATGATGCATACCTTGAGCGGTTGTTTAATTCACGCAATGATACTGCCAAAATAGATTCAAGTGAAGATGATGAAATTGTTGACATGCACAACGATACAGCAGATTGAGGCTTTTCGATACTACAACATTGTTGGATTCTTCAGCTTGGAGAATTCGGTCTGAAATCGAAATCGCCTTCGTCATCTCGATGTTCTTTCTTCCAGGCTCCCATTGGAACGGTTGAAAATGTGATTTGTTATGGTTTCGGAATCGTAGCGATTGATAGAATCTTCGAACTATCAACTGACCCAGAACCCACTTTATGGTTGGACTGAAAATGAAAAACCAAACGTATGGAAGCATCTCCATGCGCCAAGTAAGTTCCCTCCCCACCCGGACACGACCTCTTGATTCGAGTGAATCACCTTGCTCAATCAAGGGATGAGGTTAATTGAGACTGGCACTTCTACGATTCATGCTCAGCACCCATTCAGTGCACATCGCCTTCAAACCCGAAGCGAAAGTGAGTGCTCTCGGGTTGTCGATGAATGGTGATGTAGCGTTTTGGGCTGAAGGAGACGGGAAACTTTTCATCGCCCGGGATTCAGACGGTCAGCTTACTCCGAGTACTTCGTGGCAAGCTCCTGCACTTATTCGTAAAGCTATCATCCGTGGCGCACAAATCTTTGTTTTGGATGATGAAGTTGGACTCTCTTGCCTAAATCTTGAGGGCGAGGTATTGTGGCAATACGAGATCGGAGCCGGTGGATTTTCCTTGCAACAATTGCCTTCTCACATGGCCGTTATCGATGGTTTAGGGCGATTGCATTCGGTAGGCTATGACGGAATGGAGGTTCCGCTGAGTCGGCAATATGAAGATATTCTGAAGACCGCAGTCATCGGTGATTTCCTGATACTCGCACATGAAAATGGTGAAGTTCAAGCGCTGAAGAACGGTCGTACCGTTTGGTCAAGACCAGTCCGAGGTGAGACTGGAGAATCGATTACATGTCTTGGTTCTGATTCGAACCAGCGCCTCATAATTGGGCGTGAAGGATATGCGCTTGTAGCCGGTGATGAGGAAGTTCTTGAAGTTGAAGTTTGGGACATAGAACGCCAAGAGTTCATCCATCGAATGGATGTTAAAAGTAGACTGTTGCAAGCTATTCCTTCCGAAAAAGGGTTTTTTTGTGGGTTTGATGATGGGCAAGTATTCGAAGTAATGGCCGAACAATCCTACGCTCTTGAGCCCCGAATTTCTTGTGGTTATCCGATTCAAAAACTGCTGTATAGAAATGGAAATATCCTCGCAGCGGCTTGGTTTTACATCTTTGGAGTACAAGAAGATGGTCGGGAATGGAAACTTGAACACCAAGGGATGCCTCATTTTTTGGAAGCGAACCGGGATGGCTCATTATGCCTGTTTGCAGGTGAAGACCAAAATGATTGGACAGATGTCGAGCCAATCGGTCTGTTTTCCTTGACTGATACGCTTGTGGAAGTCGATTCTTCAGAACTGAACCTTTGGTTTGAAAAGGTCGAAGAAAGCGTTATTTTGACCGCCGAAGAACTCTATAGAAAAGATGATGAAATGGACAACTTCTTTTCTAAGGAAGAGTTGGATTCAATGCAAGAACCTCAACCAGCAGGTGTTGCAATCGATGTATTACATACTGCACTTGAAGGAGACTTTGGAGATTCGCATCAAACGACTGAAGATGGTTCCCTTGACATCGATACCGATGAACTCCTTGCAGAACTTGATGATGCAATCACAAAGATGGCTCTCTTACCCTCTGAGGATTTAATGAATGAATTGAATATTGAAGTTGGTGAAGTTATCGTTCCGCGAGCAGTTGCTGGTGAAGATCAACGCCTTCAAGCAAGTGAAGATGGTTCGACAATCATAACACTGGATGGAAGTGATTCGTATGACCCGCAAGAGCGTATTCAAACTTGGTCATGGATTGAAGAAAGCGGGAAGGAAATCTCATCAGGACCAAAAGTTCGTGTTCGCATCCCTCGGGGAAGTCATCGTTTTGAGTTGCGAATCTGCGACCGAGAAGGGCAATGGTCCAGTGATTCACTCCACGTCTTGATAGAATAAGGCTCAAGTCTCATGAAGGTGAGCGGTATCGCATTGCTATGAGCGTGAACGAGCCATGGGTCGAATACTTCTTTGTAGGCGTTTTACAAATGCGATGTTCAGTCGTTACCGACCGTGAAACTGGTGATACGGTCATTATTGATGGGGGGGGTGAACCTGAGCGGCTCATCAACTGGGTTGATGGATTCAATGGACGAGGTCCAGACTGGTCGAATGGGCCTCAATCAATTGATGAAATGGAGCATCAAAAAATACCCCCTCGTAAGGTGGTTGCTCTCTTGAACACTCATGCACATTTCGATCACAGTGGTCATATTCCGGATTTACTGGAACACTACCCAGTACAATGGTATCTTCATCCAGATGATACCTATTTGCAAACGCTCGCGAGTTCTTCAGCGCTTCGTTATGGTCTACAAGTTCCGAAACCCGCTGTTGCCGATATTGATTTTGTCGCAGGTGAATTCCTCGAAGTTGGAGCACTTGAGTTTGAAATCCTTCATACGCCAGGGCACACGCTCGGAGGGTGTTGTCTTCGTTTAGTCGTCAAAGATGGACCTGATCATTTGTTTGTAGGTGATACCTTGTTTGCTGGTTCAGTTGGCCGAACTGATTTACCTGACACTGGCGGAGATTTCACCGTCTTAGCACGTTCGATTCAAACCAAGCTTTGGCCCTTAGCACCGGACACAGTCGTTTATCCGGGACATGGTCCACTTACCACAATTGGACATGAAAAAGCAACAAATCCTTTTGTTGGAGATGGTGCTGGTTCAGGTGTTTATAGCCGGGGCAAATACGCTTAATCACGCCATCATTGCTGCGAGTGAAGATTGCAATACAGGTAGTGCTTCTTCCCATGTCGCAACAATTCCGTAGTCTGCATGTTGGAAAATTGGAGCATCTGCATCTTTGTTGATTGCCACGATGTATTTTGAAGAACGCATTCCTGCAAGGTGCTGAATAGCACCAGATATTCCTACAGCAATGTAGAGATTTGGGTTGACAGTTTTTCCAGTTTGACCCACTTGCATTGAATGCGGGATATCATCCCATGTGTCCACTGCTGCACGAGAGGCGCCTACTGCGGCACCGATGGTGTCTGCAATGGCTTCCAGGTGAGAGAAGTTGGCTGGAGAGCCCATTCCTCTTCCACCGGACACAATGATGTTGGCTTCTGCAACATCCAGTCGGCTAGAGGCACGAGCCATGAATTCTTGAACTGCAGTTGCTACATTTCCAGTTGTATCGACAACAGAAACCTCACCTGAGCCATCGTTTCCAGATGCATCAAACACATTTGGACGAACGGTAACTACTGCATCGCCACTTAGGCTGACAGTTTGCATTGCCTTTCCGGAGTAAATTGGAGAGGTCAAGTTTCCACCTTCGATTTTGACGACGTCTTGGACTACAGAGATGCCTCTTCGAGCGGCTAGTCGGGCAGCCATGTCTTTGGATTGAGGCGAAGCGGAGGTTACAATGATGCCTGCAGGCGTTACTGCATCGAGTGCTGCAGCCCATCCAGCAGCATCATAATTTGAGAACACGTCTGATTTGGCTGCGATGATTTTGGAAGCACCTGAGAATTGTGCAGCGGCATCGGCCACTCCAGCATCTGCGCATGGAACAATGACAACAGGTTGGGAGCCAAGTGCGTGAGCAGCGGTAATGAGTTCGGATGTTGTAGGGTGTACGACACCCTTTACGATTTCAGCGATTACGATTGTTTCTGACATTTTTATTCACCTCAAATTACATTTGCCTCATCACGGAGGAGTTGTGCGACTTCAGCAGCTGCTTCGCCGCCTTGGTAGGATTTTCCTGCAGGTTTTGCAGGTGGCATACTGTGGGATACAATGGATACAGTCGATGCAGGGGCATCAACTGCGTGGACATCGACTTGTGCCTTCTTTGCTTGCATGATTCCCTTTACATTGGGCTTTCGAACCTTGATGTCACCCTTGTCACACGAGATGACTGCAGGAAGAGGGACGGTAACTCGGGCATTACCACCTGATGCAGGTGTGACTACTGAGAGTTGGTCGCCAAAGGCAACACTTGTGGTGTGGGATACAGATGCCCAACCAAGGCGCTCAGCTAATCCGGGGCCTGTTGAACCTGCACCCGTGTCAGCAGCCGACTTTCCGCAGTAGACGACTTCAGCACCAAGGCTTGAAACAACAGATGCGAGTATTGACTGTAGAGCATTGGAGTCAAGTGATGAATCACAATCGATACGGACAATCTTGTCAACACCGATGGCCTTTGCATCTTTGAGAACTTTGTCTGCTCCAGCGCCTCCAACAGTGACTGCTGTGACTTCTCCACCGCTTGCTTCTCGGTGTTGGAGTGCAGTTTCAACAGCAAATTCGTCATACGGGCTCATGACTTTCTTAACGGCAGAAAGGTCGACACGATCTCCAGAGAGAACGATGCGAGCATTGGTATCAGGCACTTGTTTAACGAGGACAATTATGTTGGCCATGGTAGAGACACTCCAGAGGAATACTTCGACCAACTCAAAGAGATTGATGAACGTTTGCACTTCGTCTGCTGGTTTTTTCATCCCAGTCCTTTGGAACTTGTATGTCTAAAGGGCTAGTAAGTAACTGATTACACATCAAAACCTTTCTTAACCGTCACGCTTCGCCGATAGAATCCATGAAACGAAAATCTCCAACTGAACCACCAGCAGAAGACCAAGAGACACTCGCCTCATGGAGGCTTTTGTTTGAGAGTGCAACCTACAAAAACGACATTGACACCTGCCCGGGAAAAGATGACTCCGTTTTTGGTTTTGAAGTCGAGTGGGATCACTTGGCAGATTATGAAGACCTTCAGACCAAATTCACTGAAAACATGGAAGCTACTCTTTCGATCGGAAATCAAGTTCTTTTGGAACAATATTCCGATAGGAACATGACAACACGCCCAGTAATTCGAGTGGTCAATCTCCCCGATAATAGAATCTATGAGATGAGTGATCTAAGAATGAGGGACAGAACGCGGTTGCTTTCCTTTGATGCCATCGTAACTTCTGCTAGCCCGATTATTGGTTGGCTCAAAACCAGTGTTCACCAATGTAACGATTGTGAATCGAAATGGATTGTGAATGAGCGATTGGCACGACCTCGTGAAAAAGTGAAATATTGTCAAACCTGCTTAGATGTCATCATAGCGGATATGAAATCCAAAAAACCCAAGACATATCACAAAGATCCTGACGATGTATCCCTCCTCGCAGAGGAATGTTACTATGAGGATATTCAATATCTCCAAGTTATTTCTCCACAAATGCTTGCGAGTGGGATAGATGATTCCGGAGAGCACTTCCAAGTGGTTGTTTTCGATGAATACGTTGGACAATTCTCAAAAGGAGATTGCCTGACGATTAATGCTGTTGTTGCAGTTGACCCTTTGATTAACCGAGATTTTATTCGAGACACTCGTCGTATGATTTTCCTCAAAGCGCACAGTGTCGAAGAAGGGTTCTCGGATTATACCGAAGATGAGTAAGTGCTTATCACTCACTTTCGAAGTGAGGTAACTGCATCAAGTGTTTCCGGGTGTTTTCCAAAATATTCAGCAACGCTTTGCAAGCCTTTGCTAATTCCATCCGCAACACCGAGTTTGGCATCAAGTGGGTGAAGAGTTCCATCGGTGACGGCGGCCTTGAACGCTTCTAAATCCGTCCAAGTAGAGGGCTCACCAAACTTAGGATTTGGCGTGACTATAATTTCACCCCATTCTGGTAAAACGACATGCTCGGCGAGTTCATAGACGGGAGAATGAGGATCTACTGGGTCAAGGTAGGCGTGTTTCTGCATTTTTTTGCGAAGAGCTTTTACTTCATCGTGGAGCAAAATAGCACCTGATGGGTCGGATTTACTCATCTTATGGTCAAAACTTTCCATACGCACTCCAGAGGCTTTGAGTGATGACAGAATAGGCGTGTGTAAACAGGTTGGCTTCTTCCAATTCCAACGGGTGGCAACATCTCGCATGAACATGTGAGCCTTGCGTTGGTCCATTCCGCCAAGAGCAATATCGATGTTCATTTCAAAGATATCGCTGGCTTGCATTGCGGGGTAATAGAATTTGGAAAGGTCATGGTCTGAAGAAGCCTCATCCCTGCCCATAATCGTGAACGTTTTGCGCACTTTAGCCAGCGTTGCACCTTTAGAGCAACGTAGAACACGTGCCCAGTAGTCACCAGAGTTCATTATTTCAGAAGCCCAAATAAAACGAAGTTGACCAGGACCATTTCCTTCTTCAGGATGACCAAGAAGAGCACGGAATGTTTCTTCCATGTAGGTGGCGGTAGTTTGGATGTCTTCCATAACTCCATTGAATTTGTCATTGACCCAAGCGTGCCAGTCGGCCAAAAAGATGAGGACATTTGCATCTGCTTCAAGCATTCGTCGAAGTTGTAAGGAGAGAACTTTCCAACCGATATGGGCTTTTCCAGATGGTTCAAAGCCAACATAACATCGAATCACGCCATCGCCAGCCATGCTGGTTTTATCGGCTAAGCAGTTAACTAAATGCTCAATCCCAACGGTTTCTTCAACATGCCCGACCATGAGGGCAAGGCGGTGTTGTTCATGTTCACTTAATTCGAGTATGCGGGGATTGTCTTCGACAAAGGATTCGAGAGATGAATCGATGCCCATGATACCACTTTCTTTCAAATTAAATCGTTAAGTTTCTTGACTTTACCTTCTGAAGGGGGAGTTCCAGAGTCAATCATACCTTGGAGTTCAGCGATCATAGCATTTGCAGTATCGATTGTTTCTTGGTCAATGCTCTTGCTCATTTCCATCATTTTGTGTGCCATTTTAATGGCTGATTTTGCTTTTGAAAATTTCTTTGCATCTTCTTTTGCTTTATCGCCACGTTGTTTTGGAGAGTATCCTGTGACTTCATCGAGGAAAGACGACCATTTCTTACGAGAGTCCAGTGCCTTTTCACGACCGCCATCTGAAGAGAGGAACGCATTGAGGTCTTCACCTTTCATCTGCTCAACATCGACAACGAGTTTACCATCAGAGCCAAAATGCCCCGTGATGTTAGTTAGGATGGCGAATGAGCCTGTGAATACACCTTCTGCATTCACCTGAATATCATCAAAATATGTGGTTGCAATACGTGCAAGACCTGCATTCCCACCAATGTTTTTCTCTAAACCGCGCTTAACTGCGAATCGCTCCATGCATCGGCGAAGAGTCTCTTTGCCATAAGGCTCACCGTTGAGAGGAACGAGAAAACTACATCATATGTGTAGAAGGTGTTTTTTTGTAGTTGGCTTTGGGCAAATCATGCGAGGGCACTTTTTCATCGGCGTATGCCTACTCATATTGCTCTTGCCAAGTGTCCCTGCAGAGCCTGAGTCACTTCTTCAGTTGGAGTTGGTGGACACTCTTGGCGATTCTGATATCGGACTTAACGCTGGAGCAGTATCCCCAAACGGACTTTCGGTTTTATTGATTGGTGAAGATGGATATGCACATCTTATCTCAGCCTTCCATGCAGAAGACCGCAGCCGAGATATCGAGTTGAATACGGCTCGAAGCGCCTCGCTCTATGATGTCTCTTGGCATCCACGTGGTGAAACCGCATTGATTGCCGGAGATACAGGTGTTGCTCTACGGTACACTGCTGAGAATCATGCTATTACGACTGTAAACGGATCTGGCGCCTTGATGGGTCTTGAGTTAACAGCAGTTGCATGGCGACCTGCGGGAGATTATGCTTACTTCGGGGCATCCGACGGTAGCCTTTGGAAGTTCTCAGAAGGTTCCGGTATGGAGGCGATTGAAGATACGCTAAACTCGGCAATTAGCGACATAGCCTGTCACCGAAACCAAAACGTCTGCGTGGTCACTACTCTCGGCGATGGAATGGCAGTACTTTCAACAAATCATCAACTGACATTCCTCTCCGGGACCGGTGGAGATACTTGGATTGGTGTCGATTGTGCGGACCCAACTTTGAACGAATGCGTCGGATTTGCAAGTGGTTTGAAAACCCAAGCAATACGACTGGATATGGTCGACCCAAGCAAGTCTACGTTGAGGCAGATGATGCAACTTTCACAGCTTGAAGGTGATTTTACCGGAGTCTCACGAGGGCATGATGGAACTTCGTTGATTCATATGGCGCCATTTTCAACCATACGCCAACAACCATTGATTTCAGAAGCCTTTGCCCAAATTGTAGCTCAAGATGCTATGGATTGGGATTCCGTGGTAGCTGGCCGTTCTATTGAGGTCGTTTGGGAAAATGCCCATCAAGAAGGATTTATCATCACATCATACGGTAACATAGTCTCTTTTACCACACTCAGCGATGTTGTGGAAATGGACCTCATGTCGTTCATTGTCATGGCGGCTGTTACTGTATCGGTTCCTGGTGTGGTCTTAGGACTGATTTACATGAACAGCCCCTATCTTCAAAGAAAGTATCTCCAGATTCGTGGGTTGGATAAAAAATGAACGCTTTCCTCTAATGTTGAGAGGGTTAGGTTCTTGAAGCACCTAGTAGACCCAGTCATGAGAGGATAGTATGGAACCTTACGAAGGAGTCGATTTCTACGATATTGAAAGCCTACTGACAGAAGAAGAAATCATGATTCGCGACATGGTTCGTGACTGGGTAGATGAAGAAGTTCTTCCAAAAATCGAACATGCATGTGCTGAAGGTATTTTCTTGGATGAATGGCGTGTAGCACTCGGTGAAATGGGGGTTCTCGGCGCTCCGTTGAAGGGCTATGGATGTCCCGGACTCTCGTATGTCGCCTATGGATTAATTTGTCAAGAACTCGAGCGTGGAGACTCTGGTCTTCGCTCATTTGCATCTGTCCAAGGTTCACTCGCTATGTATCCAATTTGGGAATTTGGAACAGAAGAACAAAAGAACCTTTACTTGCCAAAGATGACTTCTGGTGAATGGATTGGATGCTTTGGGTTAACTGAACCGGATTACGGTTCCAACCCTGGTGACATGATTACCAAAGCAGAAGACAAAGGCGACCATTACTTACTCAACGGAGCAAAAATGTGGATCACAAACGGTACAATTGCTGATGTAGCGATTGTTTGGGCAAAACTCGACGGCGTCATTCGTGGTTTTATCGTCGAAAAGGATGATGAAGGATTTACTGCACCAGAGATGAAAGGAAAGCACTCTCTGAAAGCCTCAGTCACAAGCGAACTTGTTTTCCAGGATTGCAAAATACCTAAGGACAGAATGTTGCCAAATGTGAAAGGATTGAAAGGCCCATTTTCGTGCCTCAACAACGCACGATTTGGTATCTCTTGGGGTGCTTTAGGTGCTGCCATGTCTTGTTTCCACAGCGCGAAGACATATGCTCTGTCCCGAATTCAATTCGACCACCCAATCGCTTCATACCAACTGGTTCAAAATAAGTTAGCTTGGATGCTTCGAGAAATAACCAAAGGTCAACTTCTCGCTTACCACCTGGGTCGCAAAAAGGATGACGGAACGTGGTTTAATGAACAAATCTCACTTGCCAAGATGAACAATGTCGACATTGCTCTGGAAATTGCTCGTGTCGCTCGTGACATCCACGGAGCGAATGGCGTTCTTGACGAATATCCAGTCATGCGGCACATGGCAAATCTTGAATCTGTCAAAACCTATGAGGGAACACATGACATTCACAACTTGATTATCGGCCGTTACATCACTGGGATTCAAGCCTTCACACGTACCGTTTGAACCTAAAAAGGGCCAAATTATTGTGGAATCGAATCATACAGGTCTTTATATGCACTCAACCTGAACTCAATTTGTTCAAGAGTTGATTTATGTGAATCTAGGTGTTACCGATCGTCTTATCAGAGTTTCAGCAGGTTTCGGTATGGTCGCTATTGACTATGCTTCAAATTTGAATTGGGACGTTCTGCTTTTGATTCTAGGTTGCTGGGGAGTCTTGACCTCTGCATTTGGCTACTGCCCCTTTTACAAACTGATGGGGCACTCAACCTGCCCAATTTGATTCTTATCGGTTACGCTGGCTTGGTCTCATTCAATGGGCTAATTGCTTCAAAAAGTGGCAAAATATTGTGGAATCGAGTCGTACAGGGTTTTATATGCACTCAACCTAGTTTCAATTTGTAAGAGTTGATTTGTGTGAATCTAAGTTTGTCAGACCGTCTTATCAGAGTATCTGCAGGTTTCAGCATGGTCGCAATTGACTATGCATCCAACGTAAGTTGGGATATATTACTGCTCGCAGTCGGCTGTTGGGGTGTATTGACATCTGCATTCGGTTTCTGTCCCTTCTACAAGTTAATGGGACATTCTACCTGTCCGATTTGAATCAAACAGCTGGAAGAATTCCAATTCGTGCGAGTCCAGACCAAATTGGGTCAAGGAAAGCAGGCAGCAATCGATGTCGCATATAGACCGCTGCTGCCAAACTGATTTTCTGAATCTTGTTTAACTTCACTCGCTTGGTGAAAACGTCACCTTGTTGGCGTTCAATCTGCCTGAGGATTTTATCATAAAATGCAATCATTGCAGCAGGTGAATACCGAGTTCGGCGAGGAAGAAGTGGGAGGAGTTGGCGAGCTTCGGCAAGATAAGTGCGGGCTCTTTGAGCATATTCTCGGCAGTATGGTTCCCAGTTTTTGTTAAGAACAACCTTTCCATCCAATTCACTTTCGACAATTCCGTTCGACTCAAGTTCATTGAGGGGTAAATAGACTCGGTCTCGTTCGATATCTTCACCCACATCTCGCAAAACATTGGTAAGTTGCATGAATATGCCCCATGATTCTGCAAACTTCTTTGCTCTCGGGTCTTCATATCCATAGATTTCAATGCACATTAATCCTACAACGGATGCCACTCGGTAGCAGTAGACGTATAATTCGTCAAAACTTCTGTAACGGTTGTTGTAAAGATCGTCTTCCATTCCTGAAATCAAATCATCAAAGACCTCACGAGGGATTGAATATCGTTCAACAGTTTCCTTTAGTGCAAGGAATACTGGGTCTGTTGAATACACTTCTGAGTAACAGGTCGAGAGTTTTTTACGGAAGAAGAAAAGTTGAGTTATTTTGTTGAGGTATGCCTCATGGTCGAGTATCGTGCCTTGGTCTTGGAGGCTCTCGAGTTGTTCTCGGTATTCGACTGCTTCTGGATCCATCTCACCCATGCTTCCTGGGAATCGGTCTGCCCAATCGCCGTCAGCGATATCATCGGCTCTTCGACAAAAAGCATAGACTGCACACATAGCATGGCGTTGTTCATCTGGTAAATACTTGAAAGAATGATAGAAGTTTCCAGCTTCTCGCATGGTGAGTTCTTCACAGTAGCGGAAAGCGAGTTTCGTTAACTCTTGAGGCGGTCTCTCGGACCAAATCGGTGCGTCAAGGTGAGAAAAGGGGTCGACCAGTTCATTTGTCTCTCCGACAATTCCAATGAATGTAGCCCCTTCTCGCAGTGCTTCCATGGCCGTCAAACTGACCGCTTTTACAGCATCACGAGCGAGCATAACACCTGCACGAAGGTGGTCAAGGGTGGTCATGCTCTTTTGTTCAGAACCTTCCTCCCTTGACTTTGCATTCCCTTTTAGGGGGAAAAGCAACTCCAAAGGTTTTCGGCGTTCTAGCATCGTGACCAGTAGGTGCTCATCCCTCACCCTTTTTGAGTTCTGCCCTTAATTGCCTACTTCACTTTTTTTTCAACTGTCCTTATTCTTCTTGAGTAGTCGGTTCACTCCGCCGGGTATTATCAGTGCTCGGAGCAATTTCCGTGCATAAACTTTCATTTCATCCCGCGTGACTTTTATTCGCTCTTCCGAATTCAAAATATTACCCGTTCGTAATAACGTCACAGTCCTTTGACCAATGAGTACGGGAAGCATGCACGATGCTTTGAGGCGAAGTTGCGTTTCAGGCAACATCATGATGTATTCGACTGCTGCATCAAGGTGCCCATTTGTCAAGTCAAGATACTCATCATACAATGGTCGAAATGCGTCGATGTTTTTGTCATCCATTAAGTCTCCAGGTTTGAGATTAAAGCGGCTCAGTGCCTCTTGAGGGATGTAGCACCGGCCAAAACGCAAGTCCTCAGGAATGTCTCTAAGAATATTGATCATTTGAAGGGCTTTACCGAATCGAATACCTTTTTTGAAAAACTCTTCTTCTTTTTCCGGAGGTAATGTGAAGAGATGTTCGAGGGATATTTTACTCCAAAAAACCCCTACGGAGCCCGCTACCCTGAACGTATAATCATCCATTTGCTCATCCGAAGTGAGTGCCGAAATGTTGCCCCCTTCATTCGCAGGTCCAAATCTCTCGAGGTCGAGAATTTGTCCGTCGACTATGATGCCGAGGCATTCAAGCATAAGTTCCTGGTCAGTCTTGCTATAGACCTCTAGACCTGCTACTACATCTTCGACATTTCGAAGTAGTTTAGCTTCATCTTTGTTGGTTTGTAGATTCGCAAGTTCGGTGAAATCAGGGAGTGTAGAACTCTTCCCTTGGGCCACATCATTGTATTCTCGCAAATGTCGCAGAAGAAACTCAGTCTCTCCATGCTTTGAGTCTGCAATTGTATCTGCAACTCTCGCAAGGAGGTAGAGTAATCCTATTTGACCACGAATTTTTTTTGGAAGGTATTTGAGTGTGGGGTAAAATGAGCGAGAAGTTGCTTCGAGCAGTGCATCGATTTTCTCGTTGATGAGTACCGCCATCAAATCCCCTCATTCTACCGGGATGGTTCTCTGTTCTTGACCCTGTGGGATGATGATAGCAGGAATCAGTATTTTGGGTGATGCTTTTATCGCCATTTGGCGCTCACAGAATCGTAATCTTTTGTTCGATAAGTGTGGTAATCCGTCGTAAGCCTTTAGGGAGGGTTATGCGAGCGCCAAACCTCGGGGTGTGTATCATGGAGTGTGGCTCGTGCAATGAAGTGATTCCTGCCGACAGTATTTTTTGTCCCGAATGCGGTGCTCGCCAAGAAATGTCACGTGCTGGTGACTTCACCAGTCCAAATTCAATCGGCTTAAGCGGTCAAGAAGTTACAGGTGGTCGGAACTTTGGTGTTGTCTCTGGAGAAGCAGTCCGTCAACAGCGAGACATGAACATCGGTAATACCAATGTCTCTCCCGAAGTGCTTCAGCAAATCGCCATGGGTATTCAGCAGCAACCAAACATCCCTCCCGGGCAATTTCCTCCACAAAATATTCCTCCGAATCAAATGGGTCAGTTCCCTCCGAATCAAATGGGTCAGTTCCCTCCGAATCAAATGGGTCAGTTCCCTCCGAATCAAATGAACCAGATGCCTCCACAAGGTATGCAGCAACAACCCCCCATGCAAGGTAATGTTACGCCAAATATTCAATCTGATCGCCCACAACAAGCCCGAGGTCCATCACTTTCCAGTGGCGCAGTGCCTCAAAAACCAGTGAGTAACATTTCGGCTTTGACTCCTGGCGGTACCGTTGTGGCAAACAACCCCTCTGCCTCTCCAACTGACGCTATGGTCAATCGATTGGCTGAAGCGGAACGGGCTATGAAAGATGAACGCCGCAGCCAGTGGCTCAACATGAATCAGTCACCTGCCGGAAATGTTCTTGCTTCACTTGGCGCAGACCTCCCATCTCATTTACGAGGCGCTGACGCCTCGAACTCGGCCCAAGACGTCATTGCGGGCGCCCTGGGTCAATCTTCTCAAAATGCACCGAATGAGGCACTTTTGCGCCGGATGTGCGAAGTCGCCGTTCGCCGTGTTGCTCGTAAGAGAGGTGTCGCCGTTGAGACTCCTCAAGCAAAAGTCGAGAACGATGTCTTGACTGTTAACGTCACTTATGTTGACGACGGGCGAGTTCTCGATACTCCTGAAGACCTTACACAAGCGTTCCAACATGCTATCGAAACCGAGGTCGCCCTGAAAGGTTTCGATCTTACAACTGAATTGAAGTTGTTCCGTTCCAAAGACGGCGAAGTTGAAACGTTGGGCGGCGATAAATCCGGTGATGAAGATGTTGAAATGTTTGCTTGCGAAATCTGTGATGGACTCGTGAAAGAAACGGACAATGAGTGCCCACATTGTGGTGCAATGTTTGAAGACGAGGAAGAAGAAGTCGTCGAAACGCCTCGTCGCCCCCCTCCAAAGCGAAGTGGCCCTCCTGGTTCTTCCAAGGGTGGCCCCCCAAAGAAGAGCGGTCCACCTGGCCCTTCCAAAGGCGGTCCTCCAAAGAAGAGCGGTCCACCAGGTCCGTCCAAGGGTGGTCCATCAGGCCCGTCCAAAGGCGGCCCTCCAAAGAAAAGTGGTCCACCAGGTCCGTCCAAGGGTGGTCCATCAGGCCCTTCCAAAGGCGGCCCTCCAAAGAAAAGTGGTCCACCAGGTCCGTCCAAGGGTGGTCCATCAGGCCCTTCCAAAGGCGGCCCTCCAAAGAAAAGTGGTCCACCTGGTCCGTCCAAGGGTGGTCCATCAGGCCCTTCCAAAGGCGGCCCTCCAAAGAAAGCGGTCCACCTGGTCCGTCGAAAGGCGGTCCACCAGGGCCTTCCAAAGGTGGTCCTCCAAAGAAAAGTGGTCCACCAGGTCCATCAAAGGGTGGCCCACCCAAAGGCGGCCCTTCTGGCCCAAAAAGAGGTCCACCACGTTGAAACGGGGGGCTAATCTTGACAGAACTACCTGATTTTGGCAACATTCGTTTTTCCGGTACGTTACGCCCGTCTCAAGAATCGGCTGCTTCAATAATAATTCCTCAACTCGAATCTGGTAAAACTCGTTTACACATCGTAGCACCCCCAGGTTCGGGAAAAACAGTACTCGGCCTGTATGTATGGGCAGATTTAGTTCGAAAGCCAGCTCTTGTCCTGTCTCCTAATTCAGCAATACAAGCTCAATGGGCTGCTCGCACGTCTTTGTTTGATTTGGATGGAAAAGATGATTTCGTCAGCACTGATCCTCAAAATCCAGGTTTACTTACTTCGCTCACCTATCAATCTGTAACAATGCCGCGAAAGGGTGGAGAAGACCTTGACAAGGTTGCTATCGAGCTTTGGGCTGAGAAATTAATCGAAAAGAAAGAGGCTTCGAATCATGAAGAGGCCATGTCTTGGCTACAAGATTTAGAGCAGAGTAATGAGGAGTATTATTCGAAGCGTCTCTCGACCTATAGAAAAAAAGTCAGAGATGAATTCGCACAGCATGGTAATGCTCTATGGACATTGCATGAGAGTGCAAAAGCAAATCTTCATCGGCTCAAAGAAGTTGGGATTGGGTTGATTATTTTAGACGAATGTCACCATTTGATGCATCACTGGGGTCGCGTGCTTAGTGAGGTTCGAGAGATGTTTGGAGACCCCGTCGTTTTGGGGCTTACTGCCACACCGCCAGAAGGTGATGGCTTCAAAGAATCTGATGTGAAACGGTATGAAGACTTCTTTGGCCCAGTGGATTACAGCGTTCCAGTCCCGGCTTTAGTGCGTGATTCCAACCTTGCACCATACCAAGACCTGTGCTATTTTGTACGCCCAGCAAGCCATGAGTTGCAATACATTGCTGGTGTTGATGAAGAATTTGAAACACTTCTTGCAGAATTGAGAGAAACGAACTATGCTGAGGGAAACCATAGAGTTCCCGACCTTGATCGATGGGTTCAGAATCAATTAAGGGAACGAAAGTCACCGACGGGCGATACTCTTTCTTGGGTTCAGTATGAACGAAGATATCCATCCTTTACCCTCGATGCACGTCGTTTTTTACAATTGAACTTCAAAGGATTGCCTCAAGGAGTTCCTGAACTGCGCATGAATTCAAACGATGAATCCTACACACGAATCAGTATTCTCCGTAATGTTCTATCCCGTTATGTTCGGCATGGCTTACGTCGCTCGAAATCTAAAGAAGACCACGAACTTGCTGAGTCTGTTGTTGCTCGCTTGCGTATGCTTGGAATTATGATTACTGAAACTGGCTCAAGAGCCTGTGCCTCCCCCGTCGGACGCGTTATGGCCTATGCATCAGCTAAAACCAATGCCGTGAATGAAATCATTTCGGTTGAAATGCAAACATTAGGAAAAGATATCCGGGCAGTTATTGTCACTGACTATGAGAAAACTTCCGCTACGACCCTAGTTGAAGGAGTCTTAGACGAAGAAGCAGGAGGTGCAATCTCGGTATTGCGCTCCTTAGTTCATCACCCTGCTGGAGATTATTTAGATCCTATCTTGATGACTGGAAGTACGGTACTTGTCGATGATGATTTGTATGAACCTTTTATTTCTAAGGCAGATCTTTGGATTCATGAACGTGAACTAGATATCCGGCTTGAAGGTAGCCCTAACAAAGGCTTTATAGAAATTAAAGGTAAGGGGAAGGACTGGATTCCCCGTTATTATTCATTGATGATAACAGAGTTTTTCCAGGAGGGTTTTACTCGATGTTTAGTTGGTACTCGGGGGTTACTTGGTGAGGGATGGGATGCTTCCCGAATCAATGTCTTGGTAGACATGACTTCTGTAACAACCAGCGTAAGTATCAATCAACTACGAGGTCGTTCAATTCGTATCGACAAATTATGGCCTGAAAAAGTTGCCAATAACTGGGATGTGATTTGTATCGCTGAAGAGTTCACCAAAGGCTTCGATGATTATGAGCGCTTCAAACAAAAGCACAAGCAATTGTATGGTGTTTGTGATGATGGCACCATCGAGAAAGGGGTAGGGCATGTCCATGCAGCATTCAATGATGTACGTCCTGAAGGAATCAGTGAAGGGATGGCTTTGTTCAACGAAGAGATGATACGAAGGGCACGTAACCGTGAGCATACTCGTGAATTATGGGGCATTGGCCAACCGTTCGGCACCGAGACACGTCCAGCATTGGAGGCGAAAGCTCCTTCAGGGTTTTCAGAAGGTTTCAAATTTGGATCGCAGAAAGATATGTGGACAGATGATTCTCTCACACTGGCTATTTCTGAAGCAATTGTTGGTGCATTTACTGAATTAGGTGAAATGACGAAACATTGCTCTCCTATGGGCGGAGAACGTGGGGGTGGATGGCTGCGTTATCACTTACATCATTCCACACCAGAAGAGGCGGAATTGTTCAGCGAATCGCTTGAAGATGTTCTAGGCTCTCTCGACAAGGCCCGTTATGTCGTTACTCGCTCATCTCAATTTATGCAAGATAATTGGGTTTCAAAATTGATGCCAGAGGTCATTGCACAATACTTGCGCAAAGAAGTGAGTGTTGTACAAATGTATCACAAGGTTCCATCAAAACTTGCTTCTAGCAAAGAGCGTGCTGATGTTTTTCTAAAGCACTGGACACAACTGGTGAGCCCTGGGCAAATGACGTACATGCATACAGACCAAGGAAAAGAATTGCTTCACTCGATTGCGCAGCGGAATCTCAGTCCTCAAGTGGGAATTCACAGAAAGGATGTGTATTTCTAATCAGTTTGCACAAGAGTCACACTGGAACGTTTCTCCCCGATGCGTGCTACAGAATCTCTTACGACAATCGAAGCAACGGAAGTCAAACGTGTTCACTGTTGTGGAGCAGCCTGGGTGGCCACAGGTTTCGTCAGATGCTTGAGTGCTCGAGGTTGAAATCTTCGCTTGACCCCAGAATCCCGAACTTTTCGGAGCGGGAGTGGAATTGAAAGCACTCGCATTTGATAGTCCTAGTGTTCTCAAAACATGGTCGTTGGCAAAGAACTCATCTGTTTCATTGTGTGACATTATTCCATAGGTCATTGCATGTGCTTTAGCTTCTTTGACATTCGAAAACCCTCGATTATTAAGGCCCATCCGGTTGATGATTGAATCATAATTTCGTATTCGAGATGGCGGCATTGTTCCATCTTTCCAGCGCTTACGACGCTTCGACGACTTTTTGTTTCTACTCACATGTTGCTGTGAAGGCAAAGTTGGGAACGAACCAGTTGATGTGCCTTTAATTTGTTCACTTTTACCACCCAACGATGCTCTTAATCTTCCAGCGAGACCGCCAGTTCCGCCGCTGGTTCCTTGCGTACCGGTCATGAAGGCAACCAAGAGTCCGAATAAAGCGAAGATGGCAAACACAAAAGAGCAGCAAAGGTAGAGTATTGAATCACCAATATTTGGTTGATCGAAGGTATACGTCTCTGGCTCATCGCTCTGATAAAACACCATAAGTGTTGAGTCAATAGAATACGTGAATTCAATTTCTTCGATGCACGATTGGCCGCTTTCTATTGTCCCAATGGCGGAACCAGGATAGGATTTGACAGTGCTGCCAGTCATCGTTGCGGTATAGACGAACTTAATATCGGCAGTACACGTAAAGTATGAAGAATATCTTTCTTCATAGGTTGTCTCATCGGTAATCCTTGCTTCAGCAGCGATATACTCTGCATCTGATCCAGTGGGGCCTACAAGTAAAAAAGCACCAGAAAACAGGGAGCATAAAATGAATATGACAGCGCCAAACTTATTCATTTCAACACCTAAGGTTTTGCTGTTGGCGCTGTTCCCATGCGCCAACAGCGGGTGGTTTCATTCGCTCGTGAGCAGCCGTCATTGCCGAAGCTCCGGTGGGAACAATAGAAAGTTGATAAGGCGCCATATAATCATTTTCTAATCGAATACCTATTCTCTGCGAACAATCCGCATCGATGGTTCTTCGGTCCCAGATTGGTCCATGCCGTCTTTTTGCATCGGCAGCCCCATACGTTCTGCAAGAAGAAGATGTGCTTGCGACCAAGGCCATTTGCAATCTCGATTGGTTTCCTCGGCAAGAACATTAATCGGAATCAAATCACTGTCCCAACCGCTCAGTTCCGCTAATTGGGGGGAGATTCGAATCCATGCATGCTCTCTTTCTTTGAGTTCATATGTCAAGTTCGAGAAACCATTTTTCTTTGCCATCTTCACAAGATATTCACGTGGAATCGCTCGAGGAACCAGCATCAGTGTACGTTCTCCATCCGTCCAAAAAGCAGTGGAACCCAATGCTTCATTTCGGCACAACTCAATCGCCTTTTCTACGGCTTTATCCGGAGTACCCCAATTTGGAGGGAGCCATTGCAAAAACGCTGAACGGTTCCTCGTACCAGGGACATGGGTGCTCACTTCGATACTCATTTGTGTCTCCTCAACCTTTTGCGCAGGTTTCTTTTTCCGAGTGAAAAGCGTTTTTTTGGCACGAACCTTTCTCGGCATAGGGACCGATTCAGGGTGGCGTTTGAGTGTGCCCACCCATTCCTTGAACGGTCGTTGCAGCTGTTCTACATCGATGATTGAGCATATCCAACCTGTTTTTCCGTGAACAGTTCCTGGCAGGCGAATGATACGTCGAGTATCAGCAGTGATTTTTTTATCGACGGTATGACCTGCATCTATGACTCGTTCAAGTAATTCCTTTCTTGCGTCGCGTACTGTCTCTTCACGAACCCTTAGGTCTGCAATCTGAAACTTTTCTCTTGCAAGGTCGTGATAGAAAAGGTGGAATCCTTTACTTCCTGAAAAAGTAACGTGGGAGAATTGATACTCGGTATACTGTTGCATCCAGGCGTAGAGGCCTGCCGCCGATTTGCGAGCAACTTCCATATTTTGTTGTGAAAAAGGCGGTACGTCAATATCGAACACAACAAGGTGATCCAAGAGTACTGGAGGTGATGCATCTGTATCATGGAGACGAGGTAATTCAACTGGATTCAGCCAAGAAGAGGTCGAAACATAAACATCGGTTGGAATCGTTTTCCCTACTGCTTTGACAAATGTCTTTGCATCACGTATTCTCCGTGCTGAAGAAGACCAGCGATTGTTCATGTTCCTCCACCGAAACTGATGTTGAGTCGGCTTTTTCATCCATGAAAATTCGATGTCAAAATCTTTTGAATAGTATCCATCCAAGACAGCGGGGTCAAACGCCGACTCTTCTGCCATGCTCTGCAGAGAGGATATCGGTTAATGGGCTTCACCGTAGGCCAACAGCTTTGAGAGATTCGAGGAGAACCTTTCCAAGTTCTGAAGGATCCATAGCGCATGCAATTCCTGCGGCTCTAAAAGCTTCGAACTTTTCTTCTGCAGTTCCTTTTCCACCCGAGATGATTGCACCTGCGTGTCCCATTCTCTTGCCCGGAGGTGCAGTAGCGCCTGCAACAAATCCGACAATGGGTTTTGTAACATTATCAGCAGCCCAAGCAGCGGCTTCTTGTTCAGCATTTCCACCAATTTCACCAATCATGATGATTGCTTCAGTTTGCGGGTCTGCTTGGAATGCAGCGAGACAATCAATGAATCCTGTTCCGTTGACAGGGTCTCCACCGATTCCAATACAGGTTGATTGACCTTCATCAATACTCATTGTCTGAGCGACCGCCTCATACGTTAACGTTCCTGACTTGCTCACAATACCAATTCGTCCCTTTGCGTGAATGTGGCCAGGCATAATGCCAATCTTTGCCCCACCCGTTGCTCCCGGAGTAATTATTCCAGGGCAATTTGGACCGATGAGTCGAACTCCGGGCCGGTTTTCAACATAGGCCACAGCCTTGACCATGTCAAGGGTTGGAATACCTTCAGTGATACAAACGATGACGCCTTCACCTTTGACAGTATCAAAAGCATCTGCGGCTTCCATGATTGCTTCTGCAGCAAATGGAGGAGGGACATAAATCACTGTTGCATCCGCATCGGTTGCTTCAATTGCTTCAATCATGCCGTGCCAAACTGGGAATGGCTTTCCTTGAAGTTCAACAGTCTGTCCGCCTTTTCCAGGTGTGCATCCGCCAACGATTTTGGTGCCATACTCGACCATCTTATCTGCGTGGAACATTCCCTGTTTTCCAGTGATACCTTGAACCAAAACCTTTGCATCTTCTTCTATCCAAATCGACATTATTCGTCACCTCCAATGAGTGCTACAATCTTTTGAGCACCCTCTGCTAAATCATCAGCAGCGTGAATGTTCAAAGTTGATGCAGCCAAGATTGCCTTTCCTTCATCAACGTTGGTCCCTGCAAGTCGAACAACGAGAGGAACTTCTAATGAGAGTGCTTCAGTTGCTGCAATAACGCCCCGTGCAATAATGTCGCAACGCATGATACCACCAAAGATATTGACGAGAATTCCCTTGACGTTCGGGTCTTCAAGAATAATTGAGAATGCAGTCTTCACCTGCTCTTCGTCTGCACCGCCTCCGACATCCAAGAAGTTCGCAGGTTCGCCTCCATACAGTTTGATGACGTCCATAGTCGCCATTGCTAGTCCTGCACCGTTGACTAAACAACCAATGTTTCCATCGAGTTTAACGTATGATAACCCCGTTTCTTTTGCTCGAATCTCGACGTCTTCTTCTTCGGAAAGGTCTCGCAAATCATCCCAGTTCTTGTGACGGAATTCTGCGTTTTCGTCAAAGGAGATTTTGGAGTCAAGAGCAACGATTTCATCGCTACCGGTTCGCACAAGTGGATTAATTTCGACCATTGCGCAGTCTTCTTGAATGAACATTGTATACATGTTGGACAACATTTTTCCAAACGATCTCAATGCCATTCCTTGAAGCCCCAATGCCATTCCCAAATCTCTTTTCTGGAAACCAAGGAGACCTGCATTTGAATCGACAACAACTTTGTGAATGAGTTCAGGAGTGTTATGAGCAACGTCTTCAATGTCCATTCCACCTTCGGTTGATGCCATGATGAGAACGGATTTGTTATCTCGGTCAACAAGTAAGGCAAGATAGTATTCGTGAGCGATATCGCAACCGGCTTCAACATACAGATTGCTGACGAGTTTACCCTCGTCTCCAGTTTGAATGGTTACCAGAATGTTCCCTAAAATATTGGTTGCATAGGATTCAACTTCATCTCTTGAGAAAGCGATTTTTACTCCGCCATCCATGACGTGTTCACGTGTTTCAGGATGGTAGAGTGTTCCTTTTCCTCGACCGCCTGCATGTATTTGTGATTTGACAGCGACGACTTTGCTTCCGAGTGAATCATAGGCGGATAGGGCTTGTTCTACACTGGTGCAATGGACGCCTTCAAGCACAGCAACGTTGTTAGCTCGAAGGAGTGATTTTCCTTGGTATTCGTGGATATTCATGATGCTCTCCAATACTTCCAAAGATAGGCCGTCTTTGAATACTTTGATGCGACAGTTGGCCGATTCTTTCCAATAACATCGTATCGGTAGGAGAGGCAGAGGTGTTTTGATAGGTAATCGGTGAAAGGCCCTGTTCATGCAAGTCGTGGTTTTAGCAGGCGGAGTTGGTTCTCGTCTTCGACCATGGACCAACAAAATGCCCAAACCCTTGCTTCCAATGCTCGATATGTCGTTGCTTGAACGCGTTGTTGAAGGCGTTCCAAACCATCTCATCGACGAAGTTGTTGTTGCCGGTGGTTACAAAGTGGAAATGATTCAAGAATACTTTGCTCAAGCAGAAGTTGATTTTGATGTTCGAATTGTTCATGAGACTCAGCCTTTAGGTACGGGTGGTGCATTGGGTAACTGTAAAGACGTAATAAGTGGAAAATTTGCATGCTTTAACGGTGATATCGTCTCTTCTCTTCAAGTTGAACCACTCTTGGAACTGCATAAGAAAAACGGTGGTATTGGAAGTCTCGCTCTCTGGGAAGTTGAAGACCCTACACGCTTCGGAATTGTTGGACTTGATGATGAGTCACGAATTACCCAATTCAAAGAGAAACCCAAGCCAGATGAAGTGTTTTCGAACCTGATTAATGCCGGTTCTTACATCTTTGAAGACGATATTTTTGATTATATGCCTCAAGGAAAACATTCTATAGAGCGAGATGTATTTCCACGCTTGGCTGAAGAAAAGTTGCTGAATGGGCAGCAATTTGAAGGTTACTTCATCGATGCTGGAACTCCTGCAGCATGGTCCGATGCGGTGCATCGATGTATCCTGGAAAAGAGATTCAACAGAGGACAGATTCACGGAAATACGTGGTACGGTTCATCGAAAAACCAGACCTCGGAAATGGTGACTGAATCGATGATTGAAAAAGAGGTCATGTTTGCGAACAGTCAAATTCATCGCTCAACACTTCTTGAAGGAACAGTAATCGGCGAAAACTCCGTGATTAAGGAATGCTTGATTGGAGACCACGTCACCATCGGTACGGATGTTCATCTCGTGGATGTGGTTGTTGACCACGGTAGCGTCGTTCCTGACGGAACGCGTTTGCATGGCGGCCAATGGCCCTGATTTCGAGAACGACTTGATTTGCGGAATAACCTGCGAAGAACTCAAATGCACTTTGGACTTGCCAAAGGCATGAACAAGCCATTGGTCGTTGTAAATTTCAAAACGTATGCATCCGCAAGCGGAGCAACTGCGGAACATCTTGCTCTTGCTATGGAGGCGCACGCCGATGGCCCTGCTCGGATGGTTGCGGTTGTCTCGGCTTTTGATTTAGAAGCAGTTCGACGAGTTGCGCCTTCTTTGGAGGTATGGACTCAACACCTCGACCCCGTGGGCCAAGGAGGCTTCACCGGGTGGCTTGAACCCCATACTGCACTTCATCGTGGAGCTCAGGGAACCATCATCAACCATGCTGAACACAAAGTCTCCATGGAGCATGTCGCCAATTTGATGGACCAATTACCCAATGACTTCCCTATGTGTGGGTGCGCAGCAAATGTGGAAGAGGCTCAACATCTTGCAGAAATTGGACCGACCTTCATCGCAGTTGAGCCTCCTGAATTGATTGGCGGAGATATCTCAGTAACCACTGCAGACCCTTCAATTGTCAGTGATACAGTGGCTGTTGTCAAAGCCGTTAATCCCAAAGTCCGCGTTCTTTGTGGTGCTGGAGTCAAAAACGGTGCTGATGTTGCCAAAGCAGTTGAACTTGGTGCAGAAGGTGTTCTATTAGCCAGTGGCGTCACTAAGGCAAGCGATGTTGAAGCGGTTCTTGCGGACTTAACCTCAAGCCTTGCTTCGATTTGAAAAGTGAGCCAGTTCGAGTAACTTTTGTTCTTGCCGAGCGCGTTGCAAACCTTCACTGGCAGGGCAATACAATTGATAAGAGCAAGAATCACAGATTTTTTTGGAACGTGCGAGCGGCAGTAAAGCTAGATTTGAGCGGCCATAGGTGCGGGTTTGTCTCATTGCTTCACAATCTAAATCTACGAGTTGGTGACTTTGTTCGACGGATTTGCGGGTTGGTTGAAAACTTTCAGTGTGCCAAAACCCTCTTCTCCATCCGATGGTATGCAATCGATATGAGGATTCTAATTGGGAAAAGCCCCCTTGATGCTGGGCCCATATGATCATTGCATTTGCTTCTAATTCATCGATTGATTTTTTCGAAACACTTTGCATATCAATCCGGAACAAATGCCATTTATTCTGAATCAATACAGCCAAGTCTGGGGATGCATAGATTTCGAATTTTTCGGTAGTCACCGATTCAGTCCGATCTAATACATACCAGCAGGGATGTTTTCTCTGCACCAACTGTTGAATTATATGGCAGCGCCATAACAATGTGAATCGATGGTTTGCATATCGTAACAACGCCTCTGTAGAGCGCTTATTTACGCTTTTTGTGGAATTCTGGAGATGCCTTTCAAGTGCGTATTTCAGTTGATGTTGCAAAAGCAAAGGTGACCATTGCTTTGCATGCCGTAGATCTTCGAGTCGTTCAACAAGCGTCTCTTTCATGGCTCGAAGCATCAAATCCCAAGGGCGCCTCTTGTTCAGGAATTCGTTTTGACTTTTCGATTCCGTAGTGTTTCCATAACGCAAAAACCAGGCCCGTGGACATTTAAAAAATAAATCTCGACGAGTCCTGCTCCAATTCATTCTTTGTTGCATATTCCCTACATGGGCTTCAACGGTTGTCAATGATTCGGTTAAAGAATCCCAATCTTGAACAGAGAAATGATGCTGTTAACGGAGGCCCAAAGGGCGACAGGCAAGATGCACCAGCCTGAATAACGGCCAAAGTATTCTTCTCCCATGTCACCAAACATGCGCGAGAATATACCACCAAGAGATGCAATAAAGCGTAGAAGAAGTACCACAGCACCACCCAACAGGACGATGAATACAAAGCCTAAGACTGAGAAGAAAATTCCAAAGACACCACTCAACATTGTTGCTCCAATGCCTTGTGGGAACAGTGCCGGGAAAGCGAGCCAACCAAACCATCCGAGCCAGATTCCAATCATTGTATCTCGTTGCATGTCTTCGACTCCTCGCCAGTTACGGAATGTTTCCGGGAAGAGTTTGTGGATAACAGCCCCCAACATATCTGCTTCAAACGGTGTTCCACGACGAGCGGTTACGACACACATTTCAATCATCCAAAGAACCATGGCTAGATCAACCCAAAACAGGGTATTGGATGGTAGAGGTGCGAGGGTTGCCAGTAGAACGGGGAGGTTCACCAAGACAATTCCAGCACCGCTAGCAGCGATGATTGCTCCCCAATACATCCCAAAGGGTAACGGCTCTTCGAGCACCTCATATTCTTCGCGAGGTAAAGCAAGGAAGAGCATGAATAATCCTGGTCCAAAGAACAAAGAGAAATACGACCATGCACTTGTACTGCCACCATTGTTGATGCTTTCAACAGCGCTGATAATTTCTTCCGAAGACGCAGCAGGTGCGTTTGAGTAAACGACTCTCATGGTTTTATCAAGTACGATTATCGAGTCTGATGTTCCATTTGGAGAACTTTGTGTAAACGATTCATCAACATCCACATAAGTCATCCATGAGAAGTTGTAGTTCGACTTAATCGCCGAAACATCCGTTGGAGAAGCATCCATTCCCGCAAGAATGTGAAGTACCGTAATGTCCTCTCCAAGTAGGTCAAACGTTTTGTTCAATTCAACACCTTGTTCCGCAACATTTTGTGTTCCTGGTAAGGCTATGGCGATAACAAGTGCATCCTTTCCATCAAACATATCTGAAATCATCATTGGCTGCAGGTTTTCATCAAACACCTCTGTATCCAACATTCGTGCATGGTCATCAATCAGTTCTGTTGAACCAAGATTCGGTTGACTGATTGCAGTCGGAATGAACAGAAGCGTCATGAGCACAAGGGCGATGAGAATCGGAAGAGGTGGTAATTCACCAGCTCTCACCTGCATGAATAAAAATCCAAGTAGTGAGCCTATGGTTGTCAGTGATAAGATGAGGGTGGAACTCGCAAGTCCTTTGTCTGTTTTTTCAACTTCAAATCGAATGATTCCAAATGCGTGACAATCACTGTTGAGGTCTCCTGACGTTGTTTGAATACAGACTTCTAAGTTCGCATCTCCGGGGGTTAGTGCAGTAATGCCTGACCATGCCCATACGGTCTTGTTACCTTCGATTGAACGGTCGATACGTAATCTTCCAGTCGATGTTTCCATAATTGAATCTTCATCTTTGATGAATTTCTCATCGTATGCTAACGGGCCCCAAAGTTCCCATTTTGCGGTTTTAACATCGTCAATTCCCCAGGGGAACAATGGCTCAAACTCGATGTGTGCACGTCGTTCGGCATCGACAAAGACGCTGGCTTTAGGCTCATAGATTTGGCCTTCCATGATGATTCCACCACTGTTTTGCTCAAATGCTCCCCATTGAACCTGAATGGTACTACCTCCACAATTATTGACGGCAGAAACAGACAAGGTGAACACATCACCAACTCCCATTGAGAGGAATACTTCGAGACGATCACCTGAGAAGTTCATTGCAGAATTTGATGTTGCAGAATTAACAACTTGCGTAACAACCGAATCATAGACTGGTGCACCACCTGCGTCAACCGAGTAAATCATGGTAAAACTGCTGTCCACCAGTGTTTGGCGTTCGCAATATTGCGGTCCACCAAGTCCATCTATGTATGCGGACATGAATACCGACATGTTGACCGTAGCATTAATTGGATTTTGCAATGGCTCACTGCTTATTGTGAATACTTGAACCGTTCCTTGACCGTTAGTCACGGGGTGGCTTCCAACCGCATTATCAGTTCGTCCACGTTGTAAGACTGCTTCTTCAATATCGAGACCTTCAACGAATAAGCGTTCCATGGGGTTCACATCCCATTCGACAAAACCTGGCTCATAGGTCTCATCTTCTATCGCCTCAACTGCCCCCGTTGCAGTCACTCCCATGAGGAGTGCGAGTAAGACCAAGGCAAGGCTACGCTGTCGCATTGACACCACCACATGGTTTTGGTTCATGAAGGCAGTGGCGCTTTGAGAACGATTTATCATCCTTAAACAAACATGTTTGAAGATAAGATGAACCACATTGCAAGCATTCCACAGGTGATCGAAATACCATTTACGCCACCTTTGGTAAGGAAACCTCGGTTTTCAAACACTGCGCCAAGAAGGCTATCGACTTGACATCCTAACCAGCCGAGAAGCGCTACTAGAGCCATTTTTTGGATTCCAACCAGCATACTGTCTCCATCCGTATTGGTGACGAACCATGCTGCAAATGTGAGTATAGCAATCATACTTGAGCCCACAAACGCCGCTTTTTGGCCTGAGGGAGAGAATCCTCCATTGATGCCGGGTTCACATGGTTTCATCGTCGTAATCATGCGTACATTGTCATCAAGACATCCGATTTCGCTGGCAAAAGTATCTGATGATGCAACGGCCACTGCAGCTCCAAACATCCAAATCCCGTTGTACCAGTCTTCGGTTAGAAATGCAAAGACAGCAACGAGTCCAGGTAATCCTCCATTTGCGATAACATTGCCATAACTTCGGTGACCGTCTTCAGATTCTGACATCCCTCGGGACTTCTTTTCATCAAATCTCCATTTCGTGGCTTTGTGGGATGCTAAAAGAAAACCAAGCAGGATGAGAAGCCACGTCCAGTGTCCTAATCCTCCGACAACAAATCCAAGTGCAGTTGCAGCAAGAATACCGGGATTATCAAGCATTTTCGCTTGACGAGAAGTGACAACAAGGCCGATTAAAAGTACTGTTGTAACAATCAGGTTACCCTGATTGAGACCTCCAGAAAGCACATCCATCGATATTCCTCCAACCCTCGGGGGAATCTTCTCCTTGAAAGGTGCTTTGCCTAAGAAATCCGCTACACAGCGTTTCCTTCTGTAATCTCAAGACAGGGCTGTAGGTAAAATTCTTCGAGTGATTTGCCAAAGCGCTAGGATTAACAAAATGAGCCAACCGAACACCAACACAAATTGTAACGCTATGTTTGAGTCTTCAGACAAGATGCCGATTAGCCAAGCAGAACCATTCCAAAAGGCGTGGAAAAGAATCGCTAAGCCGACTCCTAACAGTGGATTCTTGGGAAGGGGAAATGCTTCTTCTCTCGACGAGCACATCCATCTTGGAATGTAAATGGGTTCTGAAAATTGTGTTGCAGATTGTTGAATGATTTGGCCTTTATTATCCATTAACATCCATGCTTGGTCGGCTTTAGGTTCAATGCTTTCTGTAGCTACTGTATAGCCCGGGTTTTGAAAAGGAACTCTTCGTGTCGTGAGATACCAACCAATTGCATATCCCGAAATACCGGTCCACAAACCGTGTGCAGGAATTGAACCGATTCCCCGTAATATGCTGGTAAAGGCAAATGAAATTGCGGAGGCTTCACCTTCAAAAAACGCAGTCATTACGTAAAGTGAGTTTTCGAGTAAAGCGAATCCTAAACCTACTGTGAATCCGATTTGGAACCCTCTTCGTGGACTATCGATAAAGCGCGCTAAGACCAGTATCGCTGCTGCTTTACATATCTCTTCTCCAATAGGGGCTGAGAGGAAAAGAATCATTCCAAAGCCAATGCTCATTGGGTCAACTGATTCAATACCAATTCCATTGAGAAGGATTGGTGAGAGAAAGGAATTGATCAAAATAGCCGGTATTGTTGAGACCATGCCTGCAATAAGCATCCACTCTGCAAGACGGCGGGTTGTTGGTAACCCAAAATAGGCGTTGAGTGTTGACCACCATGCGAACACTGGTGTAGCAAAACCAATGACAAAGGCAGGGATGGCAATCAAAACAAAAAGAGAGCCAGTAAAGAGGTTAATCCCCACGACTAACATTGGTAACATGAAGAGTGTGCTAATGAGAACACCTCCAAAGAACAGCCACCATAAATGCTTTCCAGGTGGCATTTCAAGCGGTGCCGAATCTCGTACAAGGTGATGTTCAACCACCACTGGCACAGGTGTCTGAACAGCAGTTTGCGGTTCAATCATGTTGAACGTTAAGCCAAAGACAGACTCAGTTCCTCGTATGATGTGGGTAAGTTTCGGTCGTCGAAGAAATGCAAATCCGGCAACGCACGGAATTAAGCATGCTGACCCAAAAAGGGTTAACAAAGGGTCTGAAGGACCGATATCACCATCAAAATCACTATCAAGAATTCCAGCAAAAATAGCAACAGAGGACACTTGCACGATGATCAAGACGAGGAAAACGAAGCCAAGCATCGAGCGTACAACTTTCCATGGTGAAGATGGATGAGTCAAAATCAGTCCAGGCGGAGCAGGGGTCAACGGAGTTGCCGGAAGGCCCTGCATGGTATGAACAGTGAGGGAGTTCCCTATCACATTTACGAAGAGGTCCCGCTCAGTTCGCCCATCACTCGTCACTGAGATAAACAGCAGTCGGCCAAAGCATTCATCATTGCGGGATTGGGCCTCTAATCTCTTACACATCAACCCACCGGAGTCGACGGAGTAAAAACACGCCTTGATAACCTCGACAGCATTGTTGAAATGTATGGGACTTGTAGAATATCTGTTTGCACCTCGTAAAGATCACCGTGGCTGGTCGACGCCAAGCGAAGCAGCACGTCTGTATTTTCTGATGCTTCTCATCGTTGTAGGTCTATGGTCGTGGCCAAAAACAAACGGTAGTTTCACATTGTGGTTTGGACTCGTTTTCTTCATCTCTACCCCGCTACTCACTGTAGGCTGGTGGCTTATCTCACTGGTCAGTCAAAACACAGAAACTCGAGCACTGGTCGATTCACTTCATCGAATCGACCGCTCTAAGAAACAGTCACTTCACTTGTCGCTTAGGAAACCGTAACCCCACTCATGCGGAGGAGCGAATGTCTCCTTGATGGAACGAGGTGAAACCCAGCGTAGCAAATTGAGCGGAGATCCTGCTTTGTCGTTGGTTCCGCTACCCCGAGCACCACCAAACGGTTGTTGACCAACTACAGCACCTGTAGGCTTGTCGTTGATGTAGAAATTTCCGGATGAATAGCGAAGTGCCTTCATCGCTGTCACGACATCTTCTCGCTTCGTTGCGAAAATAGAACCGGTCAAAGCGTATTCTGATGTTTCATCACATGTTTTTAGAACCGCATCATAACCATCGTCAGGGTATACGTGAATTGAAAGAACGGGGCCAAAGATTTCTTCTGCCATTGATTCGTAATGAGGGTCTGAACAAACGATGGTCGTTGGTTCAACAAAGTATCCTGTGGAATCATCATATCCACCACCAGTGACGATTTCACATCCAGCATCTGCTTTTGCTCTGTCGATGTATCCAGTGATGTTGTCAAAGGACTTCTTATCGATGACTGCAGACATAAAATTAGTGAAGTCTCGTGGGTCTCCAAGAGTAATTTTCCCAACTTCTGCACAGTACTCATCCTTGATGTTGTCCCAAACGCTCTGTGGAACATATGCTCGACTTGCAGCACTGCACTTTTGGCCTTGGAATTCAAAGGAACCACGCAAGAGGGCAACAATCAACGCAGCCTCATCACAATCTGGGTGAGCTACAATGAAATCTTTACCACCAGTTTCTCCAACAACGCGGGGGTATGAACGGTAATTCTCAAGATTATTAGCAACATCTCGCCACATTTTACGGAATACTGATGTTGAGCCAGTGAAGTGTATTCCCGCAAGCATTGGGTGTGCAAGAACGGTATCACCGACCATGCTTGCTTTGCCTGGGATGAAGTTGATAACACCTGCTGGAAGTCCAGCATCCATCATCAGTCGCATAAGTAAGTAGTTGGATACATACGAGTTACGGCTTGGTTTCCATACGCCAGTGTTCCCCATGATTGCCATGCTTGATGGCAAGTTTGCAGCGATGCTTGAGAAGTTGAACGGCGTAACTGAAAAGACAAATCCTTCCAATGGTCGCACTTCACTTGAGTTCCACATGCTAGAAGGAGAGACTGGAGGTTGCAAGTCCTCGTAGATTTGACGAGCATAGTAAGGATTGAATCGCCAGAAATCAATCAATTCACATGCAGAATCGATTTCTGCTTGATGACATGTTTTTGATTGATTGAGCATGGTGCTTGCATTGATTTGAGCACGGTATTTTCCACGCAGCAATTCACTTGCTTTGAGGAAAATAGCAGAACGTGCTTCCCATGGCATGGTTGACCACCTTTCATGTGCATCCAAAGATGCCTGAATCGCTTCTTCGACATTAGCCTTTGTTGCCATGTGAACACGTGCAATGACGTGGCTGTGGTCGTGCGGCATCACTTGTTCAACAACATCACCGGTGAAGACTTCTTTACCGTTGATGATGCACGGAATTTCAAGTATTTCACTTTCTTGACGTGCAATTTCTGCTTTGAGTGCAGCACGTTCAGGACTACCTGGAAGATATCCAAGTACGGGTTCGTTAACAGGGGTCGGTGGGCGAGGAACATTGTTCACCATGCACCGATGCTATCGCACCCGCCACTTCAACATCACGCTCTATTTTCTTGCGATTTAGAATACGCGTTGCGAATATTGTACTTTTGAACGTAATATATCTGGAGTATTTGATTTTTTAAACAGGCGAATTTGTTCTTTCACTGTCGAGTCATGAATATTCTTGATAGAATCTCTTTCTTCTATTCCTTTAATTATATCTTGAATGGCTAAGATATATGCGAAGCGATGTATGAGAGGAATTTCCTTTTGATTTGATGGGTCCAATACATAATCTGAGATGTCTCTCAAAACTCCAACAAAAGAGATGATATTATCTGATTTGAGGCTCAAAATATGTGATTGAATACATGATAGATGCTCGTCTCCCTTCTGATTTTGATTAAGAATTTTTGAGATCCAATCAGGGTAGACCTCTATGATGAGTTGATCATCCTCGGTATCTTCGAACTTCAAATCATCGAACACAACTTCTAGGATTTCTTCCTCAGATATCTGCAATTCGATAATCGGTTCAGCATTTTCTTTTTCGTGATTCAACTCTTGTTTCACCTTCGCCTTCACCGGAATAGGATTGGTTTTTTGCGACTCTAGTTTCTCTTTTTGGGGATTTTTAGTTTTTACATTCTTTGACGGAACTCTTCGATTGAAATTAGTAAAACTCTTGTTGAAAAGCGTTGATGCAAACTTAAGTTCAGATGAAATACTTCGAAGAGTGACTTCTATTACGGATTCTACTTGTTTTGATGTTTTTTTGAGGACTGTTAGAGTTTCCTTTGGAATAGGTATCCCACTTAAATCTTTGAACCACTCATCAGTATGTATTCTCATCGCTGGGACCACTTGTAAATCATAATCCATTCTCGATTTTGCTTTGAGTTGCTTAATCATTACAGCACATAAAAAGTGAAATTGTTTCGAAGATAATTTGCGAATCAGGGAATTCATTTTGCCCAGAATTCTTTGATTTTCTCTAATTTTCTTTTTACTGTAAATCTTTGAATTTAGCATTACCAATATTTCAACCTTTAAATCGTGTTCAAGAGTAATAAGGCAGGAGAGTATGGATTGTTCCTCCGTAATATTCTTCAATCCGTCAAACTTTATTCGAATTGTATGTATCAAAAAAGCAGCCATTTCTTGTGTTAATGTAATTTTCTCTTGCTCCACAAAGGGCATTAATTCAGACAAGAAATCAATAAACTCTTGATCTTCATACCAATCGAAACGCGCAATCCAATTTATGATTTGTAGCCTCTCTAATCTTTTATTAGTTTCAGCACCCGCATCTGTTGTAAAAATCAATTTATTACGCTGGAAAAAAGAAAGAAATTTAGAATCTTTTTTTCCTTTTTTAGCCACAAGATTTTCCCACTTCATCCAATATATGTTTACGGAGTCAGGACTTTCTTTTTCTTTTTCTTTCAATTCTTCAAACATTTGAACTGAATTTTTTTGCGCCAATAAGGTTTCAAAGAGCAGGTATTCCGGTGATAGGTGAGTCCATGTCCTTTGCTCAATTTGCCTAGGATTTTCAGTCATCTTCAAAATATCAAATGCCTCTTCTTCTTCTCGTTTCGTTGAATGCTTTCTGTTTAAGATGGATTGTTTTTTATGTGTATTAATGCTCATAAGCATAGCAGGATTATTGCTTGCGCATTTTTTAGCCAAAATATAATCTGGAGATTTAAAACTCTTTTTTAGAGGCTCTAGCCAGTCTGGAAATTTTTCTATTAGTTTTGTAGAGCCGAGGGCTAATGACAAGGTTTGTTCATTGCCATATTTCTCCAAGAAAAAGATTTTGTATGTCTCAACTGCTTTTTTAATATCTCCAACATCAATCAGTAACTTTGTTTTTTTGGGATTATCTGGCATCTTATTAATGCAAAACTTGGCTCGGCCTAAATCCTCTGCTGTGATATATTTTTCAGCAGCTTTATCCCAATATTGGCGTTGTTCATTCTTCTCTGCTTCCAATCTGGCCTTCATTTCATTCGGAAGCGATGCACCAGCATAGTGGATAATCCTCGCCACCAATTCTGTTCGCTGTTCTCTTGAGACGGTTTCCAGTGCAAATGTTGCGTGTTCAGAAATTAAATCTGTAGAACTTGCTCTCGAATCTTCGATGGTATTTTCATTGAAATGCTCCAATGCTTTGGTAAAACTTTGTACCGCTTCTAGATAATTACCTTCATCACTATGATTACGTCCCATACAATAGTGATAATTGTGTTCATCGCCCGCGTTTCTATATGATTCAGCAGCCATAGCCCATTGTCTTTTCTTCCTAAATTCGGTTGCAAAAATTACGTGGTCTTCTTGTGAACTGATACTGGTAAATTTACTTAGGTGTTCAATCTCACATTGAATGATTGACTCCTCATTTTCTATTAAATTCTTCATGAAATAGGATCCATCGTTTTTAGGGCAACAGATTCCCATTTGATATCGTGCACGAGTAAAGGCTACGAACACATGTCGCAATTCAAGAAGAGCAGTACTATTTCCATATTCTTCTTTTCTGGCTTGTTGGCCTCGTTCAGGGTGCGCTCTACGGTTCAGAATTCCTTCAGAACCACATTCAGGCTCCCATAAAAGCATATTTGTTTTTTCGAGACCCTTAAATTTAGCAATAGTTTGGATAAACTTACGGTTTTTATCATTCAACAAAAGTCCCAACCTCTTTTTTTCTGCATCATCACGGACCAACATTGGGCAGGCAGCGTTGGGTAAGTCGAGTTCTGATAACTTTTCAATCAATTGTGTTTCATCTCCAATGAATACAAGGGCAGGATCTCCAGTATTTTCACCCGCAAAAGAACGTTGTAACTCCGGTGTTGTCTCTCCGTCCAGTTCCCCTTGCAAGCGTAAAATTGAGTTTGCGCAATCAACGAGGAATGGTGTCGAGCGGTAATTCTCGGTTAGAGTTGCATTTTTCTCAATTTTCACGTTGAGAATATCAAATATTGCTTCCGATAGAGCCTGCCAGGTAAATGAACTCGGTTGTATGGATTGAGAAATATCTCCAGCCATAGCGAGACGAACATCGTTGTCCTTACTGTCCATTATATGCAAGAAAGTGCGAATTTCAGCATCGCTTAAATCTTGAACTTCATCGACATAGAGGCATTGTATTTGCTGAAGATATTTCTTCGATTCAATTGCTGAGACAACTGCATTACATAAATCTAAATCATCCCATTTTTGTTTTTGAGTATTCATTTCTAAGCCTGAACTAAGTTTTTTCTCAATATTCTTCGCAGTTTCATAAAACAATTTACGTTGTTCTTTATCGATTCGACCTCGCCTCCTTCCAATCGCGTGGTAATCGTCTTG
The DNA here is from genome assembly GCA_949372875.1 of Candidatus Poseidoniaceae archaeon. GTDB lineage: Archaea > Thermoplasmatota > Poseidoniia > Poseidoniales > Poseidoniaceae > MGIIa-L1. Next base: position 12,149 of record CASIAW010000004.1, on the reverse strand, counting down.
AGAAACGATGCGTTCGGACCCGTTGAGGTTGTAGCCGCGGAGAACACCTCTGTATTCCTCAAAAAATAAATCCCGATCAAATCCTTTTTCTGGAAAGAGTTTTCTGAACCGGTGTAATGTTAGCTTTTTTGTATGGCAGAAACTTGTCCGACACATCTTTACTTTTTTATCGAAAAGCGGAATTGTAGTAAAAATTGGCCAATCTCTATGATTTACAAATACACTCTGAGGCAAGGTGTCAATAATCTCGATAAACACCTCTTCCACGGTTTTGATGCATTTTTTAATTTCAGCAAGTTCTCTCGGTGGGAAAAAATGTATCAGGCTATCTTGAATTTCTGTTTTTAAATCTTCATTGTGTGTGACAAAAAGAATTTGTGAATAGGAAAAAGAATCGTTTTTTCTAAACGTTCGAATATCTTGAACAAAACGATACAAAAGAATCGTTGTTTTTCCAGTTCCTGCAACTCCTTCAAGAATGAATTTGTTATTATGCGGGTCCATCAACCTTTTTTGGTTTGGTTGGAGTTTCAATACATCCGGAAGAAGATAATCTTCAGTAAGCGGGTCAGAGTTTTCTCTATTCTTGTAATTGAGAGAATATATCGATGCTCGATTGGTTCTCTTGTCAAAGGTTTCACTACTCCATCCCTCATTTTGCTCATTTTGTGGTAGTTTCGCAAATTTTATGTTAGCCTTTTTTACAAATTGCTCAAGTTGTTCTTCCGTACAATCCTCTAAATCAAGAAAGTCATGTGCTTCATCAACCCATGGCAGGCGGTCAAGGGTAGAGGCGTGCACCGGATGTTCTGATGAACGTCTTAAATCATCTTGGAAATCTTTTTTATCTGAGACAGCCAGTAATTGTATCTCTAATTTCCTATCTACAATTTTCCAGGTAAATAGGATGCGGATACCTTCGTCATTCTCAAGTCGAATTGTCCATACAGGTTTTTCAACACTAGGGATAATTTTAGCTCTTCCTCGCATAGGGCGGCCTTTTTTACGAAAGTCATCGATAAGACGCTGTAATTTCTTAAAAAATAATTTGCGGTGTATTGTACGCGCTTTCTTAGAATTGAGCCAAGTATGAATCTCCGGAGTTTTCGACACCTCGTATGTATCAAAAGATATGCCGTTCACCATAATCACACCCCGCAGGGTGACTATACCACGACCGTTTAAAAGAATTTAAGAGATTACTTTATGTAGAGATGAGCGTGTTTGGCGCGAACTTTACTTAATTTGGGGCCGACTACAGCCATGCAGTAACCTTGACCAGGGTTGCGTGCGTAGTAGTCATGATGGTATTCTTCAGCCAATGTGAAGTACTTCGCTTCTTCGAGCGTTGTGACGATAGGACGGTCGTAGTAAGCTTGCATGTTCTCAATTGAGATTTGAGCCACGAGTCGTTGTTGCTCAGAGGTTGGCATGATACAACTGCGGTATTGCGTGCCTACATCGTTGCCTTGTCGGTTCAACTGTGTCGGGTCGTGAACGGTAAAGAAGACTTCCAAAATGGTCTCGAAAGGTATCAAGTCGGGGTCGAAAACAACCTCAACAATCTCTGCATGCCCCGTTGTTCCAGCGCAGACCGGCTCGTAACGTGGATTCGGGTCGTGTCCTCCAGCGTAGGCAGGCAATGCCGATTCAACTCCATACAATCCCTTGAAGGCACCTTCTGTGCACCAAAAGCAGCCACCTCCGAGTAACGCTCGTTCCATGACTGTGGGTTTGAGGTGAATGCTTTGAATGCTCGTATTTGATTTCTCTTTCGTTCAGTACAAAATAAACATTCTTTCATAAACAGGCTGGACTGGCCATGCGGTAATGGAATCGTCAACCGACCCGCGAATGTTCGAAGGCCGAGCGTTCTACAAACTTGGTGAATTTACCCACGATAACCGTAAGAAAGTACTGGTTCTTGGGATTTTGGCTTGTTTGGGTATGTCTTCACTCATGGCAATGGGTCCCGACTGGTCCGAGGCCTGGGGTGAAGGAGACCTTGAATCGGTTGAAGCACTCTCGATCATGGACAATGCCTTCTCTGCAGACGGTGCTAATTCCGAAAGCGGGCAAGGTTTTGTTTACCTTGTATTCCACGAGGACTTGAATGATTCCTCTGCGTATTGGCAGGAAGAAGTGATTGATGCTCTTTCTGTCTTTGCCTCCAAAGACGACGTTTCTATAGAATATTCTTGGGAGACTGAAAGCGATGAACGTTTAGAATTCACATCTGATACAGAAGACGGATTTTGGGCTCAAAACCTTGTTGTGTTTAACATGTCGAGAAAAGATGCGAAAGCGCTCTATTCCGAACATTGGGAATCAGTCGAAATTAATTCAGAATTTGAGGCTTGGAAAACAGATAAGACCGCCATTGAATACACATTCGACCATCGAATCGAAGAAGACTTGATCAAAGCAGAACTTGTTTCAGGTCCACTTTCTCTGATTATTCTCGCTATCGTTTTCGGAACGCTCATTGCAGCTCTGTTGCCGGTGGGAGTGGGTGTTCTCACGGTGTTATCAGCCATGGGTGTCACCATTTGGCTGTCCAACGTTACCGATGTGACCCAGTATGCAGTCAACATCATTTCTCTGATAGGAATCGGTGTATCAATAGATTATTCTTTATTCCTTGTGAATCGATTCCGTGAGGAAATGGAGCGCGACTCTGATGATATTCGTACTGCTACGGCTATGACTGTTGCTACGGCTGGTAAAGCGGTCTTCTTCAGTGGTGTAACAGTCGCTATTGGATTGATGGGCATGCTTTTCTTTGCCAATACGAGTTTGCCCAGTCTCGGAATTGGTGGTACGTTAGCAGTGACCATTGCAATGATCTACTCACTTTTGGTTTTGCCAGCAGTTCTTTCTTTACTCGGTCCACGAATTAATACCGGGCGCAAACTTCCGTTCTCCTTTAAGATTGACAGCAATGGAGAAGATGGTGTTTGGTCGAAAATCGCAACGACTGTCATGGATCGCCCGTGGGCGGTATTGATTCCAACGCTTATTCTGTTGCTCGGTGCAGGTCTGCCTTTCTTACAAGCTGAGTTTTCGCTTGCGAACCGTGATGCGCTTCCACCCGATGATGAATCTCGACTTGGTCTTGACCACATCGATACATTGTGGCCTCAAAGCACATCAAATGCTGCTTTGGTTGTCATTGATTTTGATGGCGAAGACCCGTTGAACGAAACGAACTTGCGTCAAATGCATCAATGGATGGTCGCTCAAGTTGCAGATGATAGAATCATCGAAGCCTTTGGTTATGCCTTGCCTCAAATAGGAATGAATGAATCCAGTGTTGTTCAATTTTGGACCACGCCCTCCGAATACCTGACTCCTGAGCAAAACGCCACTCGAGAATATCTTCGTGACCAATTCATTGCGGGAGATGTCACGTATGTCGTGTATGCAATTGACGGGCCAAGTACCAGTAAAGACAGTCACGAGTTTGTTGAAGACTTGCGTAATGACCGAGATGATTTCACCAGTGTGCTGATTCAAGGTGAAGACTCATCGCTCAAGGTTGCTGGATTTGCTGCTTACAGCCTTGATACACTTTGGGCCATCCAAGATAATCTCCCAATCGCATTAGCGTTCATTCTGATTGCGACCATCGTTCTAATTTTCATTCAGGTTCGTAGTATATTGATTCCAATCAAGGCCATCGTTATGAATATCCTTTCGATTTCAGCGTCATTCGGTATGCTTGTCTTTGTGTTCCAATGGGGCTATGGAGCGGAATTACTCAACTTCACACCTCAACCCATTGAGGCAACCAATCCGGTGATTATGTTCTGTATTGTCTTTGGATTATCGATGGACTACGAGGTCTTGATGCTGTCACGTATCCATGAAGAATGGGAGCGAACCGGTGATAACACGCTTGCAGTAGCCAACGGATTGCAAAAGACTGGACGCCTGATTACCGGTGCAGCAGCAATTATGGTGGTTGTCTTCAGTGCCTTTGGTTTGTCTTCGATTATTATTCTCAAGCAAATCGGATTCGGATTGGCATTGGCAATTCTCCTTGATGCAACGATTGTTCGAGCATTGGTTGTTCCCGCAACCATGCGCTTGATGGGTGAAGCCAATTGGTGGTCTCCAAAATGGCTCGACAAGTTGCTACCCCGCAAAGCCTCAGCCATTTGACGCCTCAAAGGAAGAGAGTGAATCCGAAGAATAGTGAGAATCCAGCAATGAGGTATTTTAATAGTCGACTTCGTTAGGAGGAGTTGCAGTTCATCTGCAACTTCGGTGAAACAATGTCGGATGAATTTTTCAAACAATATCGAGAGGCATTTTCAGCCTCCAAACCCTTGTTTGAACACGATGACTTGGATGAAGAAGAAGTCCATACATCGACTCAATTACTTTTCAGCCGTCTGCTTCTTCTCAAATTTCTTGAGAAACTCAACTGGTTTTCACTCCAGGGGTCTCCTGAGAACTATCTTCAACGTCTTATTCAATTACAAGGTATTGGAAAAGAATCGATTTACAATTCTAGAATAAGGCCACTTTTTTTTGAGGCACTTTCCAATTCCTCGCCTTTTGAATCGGGCACCTATGGTCATGGACAAGGTCTTGGAGGGGGGCTTTTCAAGAAAACATCATTGGACGAAAGACTTGGTGACATTCCTGATGAGGTGTTCACTGATTTAATCGGCCCAGATGGAATACTCTCTCAATTTGAGTTTAGCGTTGATGAATCAGGTCAACATTCTGAACACACGATTACTCCAGAAATGCTCGGTACCTTGTTTGAGGAATTAATCACTGGCCGGCATGAGCAGGGGGCATATTACACTCCAGCGTATGTCGTATCTTATATGTCCAAAGAATCAATTAAACGTTACCTCGGTGCAAATGGAATTCTTTTATCCAAGGAGTTGATTGGAACAATAGATGCTTCAAATCCTTACACGGGAGATGCTCAACAGATTCTTGAGTTGCTTAAAAACGTCAAAATAATAGATCCAGCATGTGGTTCAGGTGCCTATTTAGTTGGATTTGTGAACGAAATCATGCGTCTCTATTGTACGCTCAGCCCTGATGCAGACTCACACTCTATTTTTGAATTCAAGAAACACTGCGTCTCGAAATGTATTTTTGGTGTTGACTTAGAAGAATACGCTGTTCAAATAGCTCAGTTGCGTTTGTGGTTGTCGTTGATTTCGCAAGCGGTTGACCCAATGCCTTTACCGCATATTGACCTGAATATTGTTGTTGGTGATTCAATTTCTGGACCAAATCCTGGTAAACACTACCTTTGGCCGGCAGACCAGAAAAGCGCCCTACGGATTGGTGAATTACGACAACAATGCATGTTCTTATGGGGCTTTGAGGAATCCAAACTCCGCAAAGAAATGGGTGTTTTGCAAACCGAATTGGAAAAGAAAATCAGTTCACAATCACCGAATGGTGCAATCAAGTATGAAATTCAGTTTGCTGAAGTATTTGCTGAAGAAAACGGAGGTTTTGATATTGTTCTTGCTAACCCACCTTATGTGCGTCAAGAAAATATACCTGAGGCTGTTAAGAAGTGGATCAAGAAGCAGGAGATTTACGGTTCGGTCATCACCGGTAAATCGGACCTCTATGCCTATTTCTTCGCTCGAACAAAATATCTTCTCAAACAAGGTGGAGTAAGCTGCTTTATTTGTTCAAACACGTGGATGGATGTCGAGTTTGGTTTCCTTTTACAGAACGAATTCCTCCAAAACTATCGGGATATACATATCATTGATTCACGAATTGAGCGCCAATTTGCAACTGCAGAAATCAATACGGTTATTTCATTCATGACCAAAGGGCATTCGGCTGATGAATCGGTGCGTTTTACGATGCTTGAAGGCCCATTTGAAGAATCCATTGAAGCCGAGGTGGAGACGAAGGTTTGGCCACCATTAGAACAGTACAATTCACAGCCAGACATGGCACTTCGGACTGAGCAAGAGATTCCAAAATCCACACTCACTCTTCGTGGAACACCTAAACAAGACTATGTCGGTTCGAAATGGAGTCTCATTCTGAACGCTCCTGCATTGTATCATAACTTGGTTGAAAATCATCATGATAAATTTGTGTCAATTCAAGACATGTGCAGTAAAACTCAACGCAATAACATGGAAGTTCTTCACTCAGAAACGACTAAGATTGAAGAACCAGCAGGAGAGCACCAAAATCGAGTTTCATTTCTCCATTCATTCAAGGACACCAGTTCTATTGTCATCAACCTTTCAAATCAAAAATCACTTCAACACGCTCATATTCAAACCGCACTAGCGCATGAGAATTTCGTTCTACCGAACATAATTTCAAATCGCTTTTTCGGTAAAAGAATCTATTTCATTCATGGTCAAGATTACTTTGTCAACGATTCTTTCTTTGTTGGAACAATCAATCAAAACATCGATCACAACAAAGCCATTCTGTCCCTGAACTCAACACTCAGCCTCATGTTTGCAGAATTACGTGGTCGAAAGGGTCAGGGCGGTGGAGTGCTTTCGTTTTACGGACCTGAATTTAGAGGGCATCTCATCATCAAACCCGAGTTGCTTACGGCTCTTACAGATACCCACTACAACGACTTGACTTCACGAGAAATGAACGATGTGTTTGTTGAGTGTGGATTTGACGAAGCATTAGCCACTCTCGATGCTGAGGATGAAGCATACCGTTCAATCCGAAGCCAAACACCGAACCCATTGGCCGACAGAAAAGCATTGGACGATATTGTCTTTGATGTGCTTGAACTTTCTCAAGAACAGCGAAATGAAGTCTATTGGACCTTGTGTGAATCAGTGTTCAACAGGCACAAGAAATCCAAATCAGTCTGATTTCGTTTCCTTTGTTTCCAATTTGTCGAGACTTTCCATAACAGTTTTCAGAGATTTACCTGCCTTAGTAAAGTAATCTTGTTCCGTATTCTTGCTGGAATCGGGTAGGAACACATCTGGCTGCGGAAATTCAATCTCAAGGCCGTAGAGTTTGGGGTCGATTGCTCCTGCTTCTTCTAAGATAGTGAATGGATATTGCAATTGCCAAATCTGTTCTTTACCATATTCCATCGTCTCCTACTTTGACGATCTCCATTTCGTTCTCTTCATCAACCTTTTTCTTCACGGTAGGCACTGCAAAATGAACCCTTCTCTTGCGAGCACTGACTTCTAGGGTATCAGTATTTGATTCCTTTCGATGTAATGCAGCAAGGGCATAACCAAGCAATTGATAATTTGACGACGACATGACTTTCGATGTGCTTGAGTAGTATTTGGCATCAATGATAAGATCCATTTCTTGTTGTTCATACGATATAACGACATCTGGCTTCTTACGAGCTGCTCTGGCAATGATTGCATGTTCATCACTGTCTTCCTCATTCGCGTCATCATCATCATATTCTTTAGAAGATTGATTCTTGTTGTTCTTCTCCGAAACCTTGACCCATGGGTCATTCATTTGGTTTTGAGTTGTAACATCTCCAATGTTAGCGTTAATGGCAATTTTTTCAAGTATATCTTCCCAAAAATAACTGCTTTGCCACTGATACGGTTTCGTTGAGATATTTTGGGAATTAGAAAGAACTCCATCTCCCTCTAGTATGAGTAGAGCGAAATCGAAAATTGTGTTCCACTTCTTGAGTTGAGGTGGTACAGGAGTTGACCTTAATGTGCGAATGGCCATACCAAAAGACATTGAAGGGATTTCTCGAAATCGAGCGCGTGTTATGGATGCTTCATTACGTAATTTGTTGAGAAAACTGTCAAACATTGATTTTCCGGAAAGTGATGGCGTTGAAATAATCATATCAATTGCCGACATGAGTGCTGAATAGTGAGGTGTTTTAATCGAAAATTCCTCCGTAATGCAGACCATTTCTGGTGAACCGGAGGCAATGAGTGGAATGCTCGATGCAAAATCGATACGACCTCGTAGTGTCGAGGTTTGAACGCGTAATTCATTGTAACTTCGACGTAATTCCCGCATTTGTTCATTTATCTCTTCAATTATTCCGATAAAGAGAAAGTAACGGAATTTGCTCGAACCAGTACCCAACTCTAGCAGATGTCGTGAGCGTGTTTTTCTACCCCATATAGTGTAAAATAGAGCCTCTAACCTTTTCATGTCTTTTTCAAAATTATTCTTGATAAAATACTCTTCAAGTTTGGTTTTTTTAGTTTCAGGAACATCTTTCATTGTGGATACACGAATCCAAGTATTCTCTTTTTCGGATTCAAACGTTTGGAATTTTATTTCTTTATTTGATTGAATAGTTCTAGAACCTTTATCCGGCAATACAATTATTTTTCCATCATCAACTCTCATAGGACTGATTTTTTCAGGATTTGGAAACCAAAACCTCGGCACAACTGCGACGGTATATCCATTTGACACACTGAAACCAAGATACAATTCTTTCGCCTTTGTTTCCAATTTATAGAAAAATGATTTTTCAGATGAAGATTGTACCATACTTCATTCTCCCTGAGCACTATTTTACAGTTTATGTTTGGAATTATTCCTCTTCATCATCTATTTGTGTTTCATCTTTCTTAGAGGTAGGAACAACAAGGGTTCTAGAGAAAGTTCGGTTCATGTTTTCATCGGGAGTCTTTAATACCAATTTCAAACCCAGTAGATATTCTTTAACCTTATTTGCAGGCTTAGGATTTTTGTCCCAAAGTGCATGAGATTGTCCTGTTGCGTCAAGTAAGTCTGCCACTTGGGGCAGTATTGAATATTGCCACATTTGTTTGGTATATTTTTTAGGTTCTCCAACCGAATCGTTTGATTTTGATAATTGTTCAATTAACTCAAACAAGTATGAATGCCCAATTGTTGCATCTTTACCAAGATTGGTTTCTAGCCAGGTATTAAGAGATATCCAGTTTTTCTCGGCATCTTCAAAATATTTTTTTGCGTCATCTGATAGATCCTGAAACTTAGTTTCCGACTTTTTGAAAATTTCTTTTTGTGGGTCTACACGCAAGAACACAAATCGGCGTCTTAGAGCCGAATCCAAAGGAGCAACAGAACGGTCTGTTGTATTCATTGTTCCGACAACAAGTAAGTTATCTGGGATGTGAAGTTTTTTCTTTGAGCCTGAAAGTGTGACTTCAGTTCTCTTTTCTTTGTTCCAGTTTCTATCGCATAGTTCGCACCAATAGCGCTCAGAATTTTCAAATAGGCATGTGCCATTACATCCAGAATCATAGTAGTCTGCAATTTTCACATCGATGAATTGGCTATATCGGTCTCCATCAGTTCCTGGAGATATGCTAGTGGTGCCCATCACAGCGACTTCAAGTTGCCTACTTTTTTCATCGAGAATACTGAGATTATCAATCTCAAATTTATGCCAATTTTGTTCTCTAGCTTTAGTTAATTTTTCAACATCTTTAGCCAATATTGGATGGGCTATATCGTTAAACTTTAGAAAAGCACAGTACTTTTCACCGTCTTTTGAAACTAAGCAAGACTCAATAATTTTCCCGTGTCCTATATCGCGTTGATCCTCTTTGCCTGTCCTTTTTTTTCTAGAAAGGATCTTAACATCGGTGCCTTCTTTTCCGATATAATTGAAATTTGTAGAACCGTCGAACATCCTTGCTCCAGGCCGGAATGAGTCAACAGCAGTATTGGAAATTGGGACATTTCTCATTTCACAAAGTTTTTTCATGATATTTCGATTTCCTTTCGTGCCATCCGTTGGCAAAGCTCCAACTTTTTCTTTCAATTCCTTGATTAGTGACTTACGCGCTCTTTTTTTAGTTTTCTCAATAATATTAATTTGGCTTTTGAGCTGTTCTACACTAAATTCTTCCTCTCCACTATTTTCGATTTTTTGAAGCAATTCATCCCGTTTTTCAGACAAGCTATCCTTCTCTCTGTCAGTATATTGTAAATAGATAATCTCTGCATCGCAAGATTTTATCGGGGTGAGATTCTTTTTTCCACTTTCTGAATAATTGTATCGCTTAGTTCTTTTACTGGCTTCTAAAGTGGTGAGCAAATCTCCTAGAACACGGGGAACGTTACTTCGGTTCAATTCATCGAGCAAGACCACATGTTGCTGATGTGGATTTTGGATTGCATCTCGAACGCGTTCGACAAATACTCCTGGTTTGTAGATAAAACTACTTTTTGCATCTTCGTCGGACTTTTCTGCTGGCCTTAAACCCTCAATGAAATCTTCGTAACTTGTTGCAGGATGCATGGTAATTGCCCATTTTGCTTTTCCTCTGCCGCCAATTTCTAGGCCTTCGCCATCATCTTCTTCACTCTTCTCAAGTTGCTCAACAATGCCTTTGATGGCGTGGGTTTTTCCAGTACCAGGAGGTCCTTCAAGGATGATGTTTTTTCTTCGATTGAGGATGTCTGCATACACTTGATTGTCAGTTAAATTATCAGAATCACCAGGTTCTAAATCATCACTTTTTTCACTTTCAGTATTCGCCTGAATCTCTTTCGATTCTTTCGATTCATTTTTGCCAAGGAATTTAGCTTTCGTATCCTCAAACATTTGTTCCGTCGGAATGATAGCAGGTTTCGTATTTGTTTTTTGTTTACCAACCATCATCTCAAGTTGAACTTGAGTTTGATTGGTTTCGTCAATATTGAAATAAGTATACAACGGCGCTGATTTGCTGTCTCCACCGATCATCACTCTTAAAGTTGATAGAGTTATGTTTTCCAATTTGATATCTTCAGAATTAGTAATTGCATCTTGAGACAGCTTCTGATCGAGTGTATCGATACTCATGCCCTTTGTTTTGAGCGAATCTAATTCAGTTTCAAACTGTTTCCTCGGTGTTTTTGAAGATTTTTCAGTCATAGTTTTACGAAATTTAGAATCTTTCAAGAGTGTGACGTCACATTTTGCTTTATTCATAAAATCTTTAATCTCAATGTCAATAGGAAATCTATCTACCCTGACTACGGCAAATTGTTTAGCCAACCAGTGCATTCTAAGATAGAATGGTGTGGTAATATCTCGGATAATACCCGCTCCGTTAGTCCAATCGACATTTGTTATTGGGAAGGTATTGGCATTCGCTGGCATATTTGTATGGTTGCGTTTTGGTATTTCAAATTTCACAGTGTTTTTGATAGTGTTTTAACTGGGTTCAACATGCGCACTCAAAATATTATGTTCTCCGAACTGCGATTATTGGAATCATGTACGGTTCTTGCGGCAATGACCAACAAGCAGAGTAACGAAGACGGTACACTTTCTGATGAAGAAATCAAGTGGCTGGTACGCCGAGCAAAAGGTGGATTTGCTATCACCACAACAGCTGCAGCCAACGTCACTGAACACGGACGAGGTTGGGATGGGGAAATGGGTGTATGGGGCGACCATCAACTGCCTGGCTTGACCAAAATGGCGACGCAACTGAACGAAACAGGAACCGTGAGCCTTGCTCAAATTTTCCACGGTGGCATGCGAGCACCCCAATCACTCAACGGGGTTCAACCGGTTTCCGCAAGTGAGAACACCGAGGCAGGAATGGACGGCTTGTACACTCGAGAACTAACGCATCAAGAAGTGCTTGACATGATTCAATCGTTTACCGATGCAGCAGTTCGCTGTCAAAAAGCAGGATTCCATGGTGTTGAATTGCACGGTGCGCATTCCTATCTGATTTGCCAATTTTTAGGCAGCGTTACCAATCGGCGCGAGGATGAATGGGGTGGAGATTTAATGGGTCGCAGTAAGTTCCTACGTGACATGATCACTTCTGTTCGAGCGGCAACAGGACCTGATTTTATCATCGCAGTTCGTATTTCTCCCATTATCGAAAAGGCTGGAATATTCCTGCATGAAAGCCTTGAACTTACCGAAATACTCTGTACTATGGACATTGATATGCTGCATGTATCATGCTGGGATGTCTTTCAAGGTGTTGAAGGTGATGAAGACGGTCCAAGTTTGACCAAGCGATTCGCAGATGTCGTTCCTGAACATATTCCACTGATTTCAACTGGTGCTGTTTGGACTTCCAAAGATGCGCAATGGGTTCTTGATGAAGGTGCAGATTTTGTCGGTGTTGCTCGCGTTGGCATAGCTCATCCCGATTGGCCAATGCATCTTGAAGACCCAGATTATTCGCCACAACGCCCACCGTTTACCG